>NZ_JAPDRF010000007.1:0-346848 GCF_040706615.1 Lentisalinibacter sediminis
CTCTCGAAGATCGCCGCCAACTGCATCCTGGCGAGAAAACTCGCCCGCATCGCCTTCACCCTGATCAACCGTCAGCAGACCTTCCAGAAACAGGAGATCGCCTATAGCCAAGCGCCATAGAATCTCCTACATGTCGTCGAGTTCGGGGCTGATGACGATGTCGATGCGGCGGTTGCGGGCGCGCCCGTCCGCGGTCTCGTTGCTCGCGATCGGGCGGGTCTCGCCGTAGCCGGTGGCGCTCAGCCGATAGCTCGGCACGCGCAGCGCGTTGATCATGTATTGCATCACGGCATCGGCGCGCGCCTGTGACAGGCGTACGTTGCTCTCGTCGCCGCCGTAGCTGTCGGTGTGGCCCTCGACGGTCAGCTGGCTGCGCGGGAAGACGTTGATGGCGGCTTCCACCTTCTCCATGAGCGGGTAGTGCTCGGCTTCCAGTGACGCGCTGCCGCTGGGGAAGCTCAGACCGACCAGGCGCAATGTCACGTCGTTGCCCTCGCGGAAGACCTGGGCCTCGTCGCGTTCGAACATCTTCTCCACCTGCGCGAACTGCTCCCGGATGCGGTTCTGGGCCTGCAGGCGCTCCATCAGCTCACGGCGTTCCTCGGTGGCGCCGCCCAGCCGCTCGTCCAGGATGCGGAGTTCCTCTTCCATCTCCGCCACCCGCGAGACGCTGTCCGCCAGATCCTGTTCCAGCGACTGATTTCGTGAGCGGAGATTCTCGACGTAGGCGACCAGCTCGGCCGTGAGTTTCTCGTTGCCGTCGACCAGGTCGGGCACGATGTCGGCGGCACCGGCCACCGCCGTCAGGGCGCGCTCCCAGGAGAGGATGAGTTCCTCCACGGTCAGCTCGTCGTCGCGCACGTCGCGGACCACGTCGGCCAGCCGGATGGCGTGCCGGGCCTCGTAATTGGCCTGGCGGGCGAGGCTGCGGGGCAGGTCGGTGTCGTAGCGGTTCTCGTTCAGCTCCTTCTCGGCCTGCTGCAGCAGGCGCTTGGAGCGTGCCAGCGTGATCGGCGCGTAGCGCTCGACCCGGGCACGGTCGGCTTCCTCCAGCAGACGCCGGGTTTCGCTCAGGTAGCGGCTCTTGATGGCGGAGAGTTCGGCGTCCCGATAGAGACTCTCGGCCTCGCCGGCTCGCTCCTGCGCGTCCTGCAGGTCGCCGCTCTCGAGCTCCCGTATGGCATCGCCGAACTGCTCTTCCGCGTCTTCCCAGATGGGGGCGGAGCGCGCGGGAGCCTCGGCCTTGCGCGCATCCTGGCGAGTCTCGATGACCGTTGCCAGCGTGATGCGGGCGAGTTCCGCCGCCTCGGCGGCTTCGCGGAACTCCTGCTCGGCGTCGGCCAGCTTGCCGCGGATGTAGTCGACGCTGCGTCCTCGCTCCAGGCCGGCCTCCGCGGCCTCGTAGTCCCTGACGCCCCGTTCCCAGTGCCGGGGCGAGAACAGGGACGCCTGGAGTTCCTCCGCGGCCGCGCGCGCGGCGTCGGCGTCCTCGAACAGGGCGGCTCGGAGCTCCTGGGCGCCCGCGGCCGCGGCGGCCAGGGTCAGCAAGCACAGGAGAAGGGAGGCAAGGCGCATAACGGAGTGGGGCATGGGTTCTTCCTGGGGAGCCCGGCCGGTTGCCGGCGGCATCTGTGGGTAACGAGTATCCCGATAGTGTTACGTTGGGTGAGAGTCGTTGCAACCAATTCGGCCGCGGCTGCATCCAGTAATACAAGAGCAAAGCGAATTGACGCGAAACGGCGCAACGGAAGGGGGAGCGCGATCATGAATCATCTGCAGCAGCGGAGTCGGGCGATAGCGGACCGGGAGCAACGGCGCGGGCGCTGCCCGCCGGGACCGCTTATGCGGCCCTTGGGTATGCCGAAGGGGATCAAGAAGGGGATGAAGGGCGATTCTGTGCAGCGGCTCACAGAAACGCCCCGGGCCGGGTGCCTATCCTCGGGCACATGGGAAGACACTGTGCCCAGTACTACGCGGAATTCGTCCTGAGGGAGGGCGGCAGCCGGGATGCCGACGAGTACAGCGGTATCGTCGAACTCTGCCGGCCGGCCGGCGCCGACGTGGAGCCCGAGGACATCGAGGCCCTGCTGGCGCACAACTTCGAACTCGACGCCGACTGCGTCCAGCTGCTGCGCTGGGCCAGAGTGCACTGATTAGCGGTAGGACGCGGCGCGGCCGCGAACGTTTCTCTCCAGGCTTCCGAGCCTCCCGTTGATACGCCCGGCTTGCCCGGGCGTTTTTTTTGCCGCCCGCCCGGTTCAGGCCTCGAACATCACCTCGTAGCCGGCGTACTTGCGTATGTTCAGCACGCCGCTGTCGAGGATGAGGTACTGCCCCTTGACCCCCAGCAGGGTGCCGGTGACCGCGGGCGTCTTGTCCAGATTCAGTGCGCGCACCTTGTCCGGGTACTCCCTGACCGGGTACTCGATCACCACTTCCACCGCATCCGTGACCTGCTCGATGGTGCCGGCGCCGAACTCGGCGGCGATGGCATCGAGTTCCTGCCCCGCAAGCTCCAGCAACTCGTCCCGGCTGTCCGCGAGCGCGCGGGGCTCCGGGTCGCCCTTCAGCATCCGCCGCCAGTCCGTCTTGTCGGAGACGTGGCGGCCGATGGCCACCTCGGCCAGGCCGGCGATGCGCCGGCTTGCCACGCGCAGGACGGGCAGCGCCTGGCGGGCGCCCTGGTCGATCCAGCGTGTAGGCACCTGGGAGGCACGGGTGATGCCCACCTTCAGCCCGGAGGAGTTGGCCAGGTAGACGACGTGGGAGCGCATGCAGTTGGTCTCGCCCCAGTCCGGCTCGCGGCAGGTGCCTTCGTGGAAGTGGCAGCGCTCCGGGCGCACGATGCAGATGTCGCAGCGGGCGAGTCCCCGGGCGCAGGGGAAGCAGTAGCCCTGGTTGAAGCTCTTCGACGTCTTGCGCCCGCAGGCCACACAGTGGATGGCGCCGGTGTGGGCAAGAGTGATCTCCCGGCCGAGGTGGTCGTTCAGAGGCTCCTCGGCGTCGCCCAGCGGCAGCCGGTAGCTCACGGGCGCGCTGTGCTCGGCGCGCAGTTTCCTGAGGTGTCCTTGCAATGGCATGACGCGGCTCCGACCAGAGCGTGTGACGACACAAGTGCGACAGAGTTTGATGCCGCGGTGCGGCATGCGACAATAGCCGGTCAGCTTCCGGATGGCCAGAAGGCCAGGGACCCATGACAGACAAGACCGAAGGTTTCCGCGGCATCCCCATCGTCCAGGACAATGTCCGCGGCGGCGCCCGCAGCGGCGAGAAGTACCGGACGGACGCCGGTTTCACCGCGATCAAGAACGGCATCAAGACCGGCCGTGACGAGCAGCCCGTGACCCGCGGCGGCAAGCCGCGCTGGCTGCGGGCCAGGATGCCCGCCGGCAGAAAGTACTCCGCCGTGAAACAGACCGTGCGCGACAACCGGCTCAGCACCGTCTGCGAGGAATCGATGTGCCCGAACATCGGCGAGTGCTGGAACGCCGGCACCGCCACCATCATGGTGATGGGGTCGGTGTGCACCCGCGCCTGCCGCTTCTGTGCCGTGGATACGGGCAACCCCCGGGGCTGGCTGGACCCCGAGGAGCCGGCCAACACCGCCCGCGCGGTCGAGCTCATGAATCTCAATTACGTGGTGCTCACCTCCGTGGACCGGGACGACCTGCCGGACGGGGGCGCCTCCCACTACGCGGCCTGCGTGCGGGAGATCAAGGCGCTCAGGCCGCAGACCGCGGTGGAGGCCCTGACGCCGGACTTCGACGGCGACACCGTGGCGGTGGAGCTGCTGGTGGATTCCGGACTGGAAGTCTTTGCGCAGAATGTCGAGACGGTGCGCCGGCTCACCCATCCCGTGCGCGACCCCCGCGCCGGCTACGACAAGACCCTGTCCGTGCTCGCGCACGCCAAGCGCTATCGCCCCGACGTGCTCACGAAGACCAGCCTGATGCTGGGCCTCGGCGAGACCGACGAGGAGATCTACGAGACGATGGACGATCTGCGCGCCATCGGCGTGGACATCCTCACACTCGGCCAGTACCTGCAGCCCACCCGCAATCACCTGGCGGTGGAGCGCTTTGTCTCGCCGGAGGAATTCGCCCGCTACCGGGAAGCCGGCCTGGCGAGGGGATTCCTGGAGGTCGTGGCCGGGCCGCTGGTGCGCTCGAGCTACCGGGCCGAGCGGGTGCTGGAGCAGAACAACGTGGGCATAGCCACAGAAGCGAGCGGGGCGGCCTCGGCCGCCTCCTGACGCGGGGACCCGGATGGAAGACTTCTTCGCCAACTACGGCCTGTTTCTGGCCAAGACAATCACCTTCGTCGCCGCCGTGCTGGTAATCATTGCCGCCGGCGCGGCCGCGTCGCGCAAGGTCTCGGGTGGCGAGGGCCTGAAGGTGGAGAACCTGAACGAGCGGTACCGCAAACTGGCGGGCACGCTCAAGCGCAGCGTGGTTAACCGCAAGGCGGCCAAGGCGCTGGCCAAGGCAGAGAAGGCGGCGGCGAAGAAGGCGGCTAAAAGCGCCGCGAAGAGCGACGAATCCCGCCCCCGCACCTTCGTGGTCGACTTCAAGGGAGACATCAAGGCGACGGGCGTCGCCGCCCTGCGCGAGGAGGTGAGCGCGGTGCTCGCCGTGGCCGGTGAGGGCGACGAGGTGCTGGTGCGGCTGGAGAACGCCGGCGGCATGGTCCACGAGCACGGTCTCGCGGCCTCCCAGCTGGTGCGCCTGCGCGAGGCCGGGGTGACGCTCACCGTGGCCGTGGACCGGGTGGCCGCCAGCGGCGGCTACCTCATGGCCTGCATCGCCGAGCGCATCGTGGCGGCGCCGTTCGCCATTCTGGGCTCCATCGGCGTGCTGGCGCAGCTGCCGAACTTCAACCGCATGCTGGACAACCACGGCGTGGAGTTCGAGCAGATCGCCGCCGGCAAGTACAAGCGCACGGTCACGATGTTCGGCAAGAACACCGAGGAGGATCGGGACAAGCTGCGCCAGGAGCTCGAGGACGTGCACAGGCTCTTCCAGGACGCCGTCGGCCGCTATCGGCCGGACCTGGACATGGAGAAGGTGGCCACCGGCGAGCACTGGTACGGCACCCAGGCGATCGCGCTGTCGCTGGCCGACGAGCTCGCCACCAGCGACGAGCTGCTGGTGAAGGCCGTGGAAGACCGGGACGTGTACAAGGTCACCTACGAGATCAAGCAGCCGCTGCCGAAGAAAGTGCTGCACTCCATGGACGCCCTTGCCGAGCGGGCTGCCGACATCCTGTGGCGGCGCCTGCAGGAGAGCCGTTACCTGCGCTGAGCGGCCGGCGCCCGCCTGGTTTAGAATCCGGCGGGAAGCTCTCCGGAGCCTGCCCCGTGGCGCCGCGGCCGGAACTCGGCCGGGCGCCGCCAGTCTGAATGAACACCGAGACCCCACGAGCCGCGCCATGAAGCAGACCCGTTCGTTCCAATTGCTCCGATTGACCGCCGCCGGCCTGATCGCTGCGAGCATCGTGCTGGCAACCGCCTGCGCCACTTCGCCGACCGGCCGCAGCCAGCTGATCCTGAAGTCCGACGAAGAACTCGCGGCCCAGGGAGAGGCGGCTTTCACCCAGCTCAGGGCGGAGATGCCGCTTTCCACCGACCGGGCCACCATCGACTTCGTCGCCTGCGTCGCCAACGCCATCGTCGGCCAGCTCGAAGGCGAGATGGCGGCGCTGAACTGGGAACTGGCAGTGGTCGAGCGGCCGGAGGTGAACGCCTTTGTGCTGCCCGGCGGCAAGATCACCGTATTCACCGGTCTGCTCGGCGTCACCGATAACGACGACCAGCTCGCCGCCGTCATGGGCCATGAGGTCGCCCACGTGACTGCCCGTCATCCCAACGAGCGCGCCTCCCGGGCGACGGCCACCGGCTACACGGTGGGCTTCCTGAGTGCCATCGTCGGCGGCACGGCCATGGCCAACCGCAGCGCATCCACGGCGATCCAGATGGCCGCCCAGCTCGGCATCACGCTGCCGTTCACCCGCACCCAGGAGCGCGAGGCGGACATCGTCGGCATCGAATACATGGCCCGCGCCGGCTTCGACCCGCGGGAGAGCGTGTCGCTGTGGAAGAACATGCGCGAGAAGAACAAGGGCGAGCCGCCCGAGTTCCTCTCCACCCACCCCTCCAGCGAGGACCGCATCGACAAGCTGGTCGCGCATTACCCGGTGGCGCTGAAGCTGTACAACGAGGCGCGTGTCGCCGGCAAGGCTCCCGATTGCGGCGCGAAGCCGGCCGTCGAGAAGCCGGAGTCCTGACCCGGGGCGTGCTGGTCCGCGCCACCGACACCGGCCTCGCCTGCGCGGCCGGTGGCTTCCACATCGACCCCTGGCGCCCGGCGGAGACGGCGCTCATCACCCATGCCCACGCCGATCATGCGCGGCCGGGTTCGCAGGTCTATTACGCCGCCGCGCCCGGTGTCGGCCTGCTGCGCAAGCGCCTCGGCGCCGACGCCGACATCCGCGCCGTCGAATGGAGCGCGCCCATCGCGTTCGGTGATACCACGGTGTCGTTCCATCCCGCCGGGCACGTGCTCGGCTCCGCCCAGATACGCATCGAGGACGAGGACGGCGTGTGGGTGGTGTCCGGTGACTACAAGCGCGACCCGGATCCGACCTGCATGCCCTTCGAGGTCGTCCCCTGCGACACCTTCATCACCGAGGCCACCTTCGCACTGCCGGTGTACCGCTGGAGGCCGGGCCGCGAGACCGCCGCCGAGATCCACGACTGGTGGCAGGGCAACGCGGCCTCCGGACGACCGTCGGTGCTGTTCTGCTACGCGCTCGGCAAGGCCCAGCGGGTGCTGGCCGAGCTGACCGCGTTCACGGACCAGCGCGTCTACGTGCACGGTGCCGTGGACGCGCTGGTGGCCGTCTATCGGGAGGCGGGCGTCGCCATGCTGCCGACGGAGAAGGTGGACCTCCGCCGCAAGGGGGACTACGCCGGCGAGCTGATCATCGCCCCGCCCGGCGCGGCGGGCAGCACCTGGATGCGCCGTTTCCGCCAGGCCAGCACCGGCTTCTGTTCGGGCTGGATGCGCATCCGCGGCCAGCGCCGCCGGCGGGGCTACGACCGGGGCTTCGTGCTCTCCGACCATGCGGACTGGCCGTCGCTGCTCCGGACCATCGAGGAGACCGGTGCCTCCCGCGTGCTGGCCACCCACGGCCACACGGATGCGCTGGTGCGCCTGCTGCGCGAGCGTGGCGTCGACGCGGCCGCGCTGGAGACGCTGTATGAGGGCAGCGGCGATGACCAGTAAGGATCGGCGCAGGAGTCGTTACCAGGGTCGTTACCAGGGTCGGCATCACGGTCGGCACCAGGGGCACCGGCATGCGTGATTTCAGCCGCCTCTACCAGGAGCTGGACCAGACCACTTCCACCAACCTCAAGGTGGCGGCGATGGTTCGCTTTTTCTCCAGTGCGCCGCCGGCGGACGCGGCCTGGGCCGTTTACTTCCTCTCCGGCCGCCGGATGAAGCGCCTGGTGGGACCGGCCCGCCTGCGGCAGTGGCTGTACGAGAGCGTGGACCTGCCGGACTGGCTGGTGGACGACACCTACGCATCGGTGGGCGACCTGGCGGAGACCATTGCGCTGCTGACCGACGCAGGCCGCGCGGCACCCGCCGACGATCGTTCGCTGGCAGACTGGCTGGAGACGGAGATTCTGCCCCTGCGCGGGCTGGACGCCGACGAGCAGGGCGAGCGGGTGAAGCGCTGGTGGGCCACCCTGGACTACGAGCAGTGCTACCTCCTGAACAAGCTCCTGACCGGCGCATTCCGAGTGGGGGTCTCCCGCACGCTCGCGGCGCGCGCGCTGGCCGAGGCCGCCGGCCTGCCGCGGCCGGTGATCCTGCATCGCCTGATGGGGCAATGGGAGCCGGACGCCGGGTTTTTCGAGCGGCTGATGTCGCCGGACGACGGCGAGGCGGATGTCTCCCGGCCCTATCCCTTCTGCCTGGCCGCGCCGCTGGACGACACCCGTCCCACGGACCTGCCGGGCACGCCGGCGGACTGGCAGGTGGAGTGGAAGTGGGACGGCATCCGCGCCCAGCTCGTGCGCCGCGCCGGCCGCGGCTTTCTCTGGTCCCGGGGCGAGGATCTGATCACCGACCGTTTCCCCGAGGTACGAGATGCGGCGCAAGTGCTCCCCGACGGCACGGTGCTGGACGGCGAAATCCTGGCCTGGGACGCCGAGGCTGGCGTGATGGACTTCGCGGCGCTGCAGCGGCGTATCGGCCGCAAGCGCGTCGGTGCGAAGCTGCTGGCGGAGGTGCCCGTGGTCTTCCTCGCCTACGACCTGCTGGAGCAGGGCGGCGATGACCTCCGGCATCGGCCGCTGGCCGAGCGCCGTGCGGCACTGGCGGACGTCGTGCCGGCCGCACACGAGACACTCAGGCTCTCGCCGGTCGTGAAAGCGGGCGACTGGGCGGACTATGCCGCGCTGCGCGGCGAGTCCCGGGAGCGACGGGTGGAGGGCATGATGCTGAAGGCGCTGGACTCGCCCTACGGCACCGGCCGCCAGCGGGGTCTGTGGTGGAAGTGGAAGGTGGCGCCGCACACCGTCGACGCCGTCATGATCTATGCACAGCCCGGACACGGGCGGCGGGCCAACCTGTACACCGACTATACTTTCGCGGTGTGGCGGGACGGCGACCTGGTGCCCATCGCCAAGGCCTACTCCGGGCTCGACAACGCCGAGATCCGGGAGCTGGACCGCTGGATCCGGCGCAACACGGTGGAGCGCTTCGGGCCGGTGCGTTCCGTGCGGCCGGAACAGGTTTTCGAGATCGCCTTCGAGGGCATCAACGCCTCGCGCCGCCACAAGTCCGGCGTGGCACTCAGGTTCCCCCGCATCGCCCGCTGGCGCCGGGATCTGGGCGTGGATGATGCCGACGATATCGAGAGCGTCAGGGCGCTGGTGCCCTCGTGAGCGATAATTTGACGGCAAGTGTGACAGGCGATTTCGATGCGCGGCTGCAGGCGTGGTTCGACCAACGCGGCTGGCGCCTGTTCGACTTCCAGCGGCAGGCCCGCGACGCCTACCTCGCCGGCGAGTCCGGGCTGATCCACTCGCCGACCGGCAGCGGCAAGTCGCTGGCGGCCTGGCTCGGCCCGCTGGCGGAGGCTGCGGCGGCGGGCCGCGCGGACGGCGGACCGCGGGTGCTCTGGATCACGCCGCTGCGGGCGCTGGCGGTCGATACGCGGGAGAACCTGGCAGACGCGGCGGCCGCACTCGGCAGCGACTGGCGGGTGGAGGTGCGCAGCGGCGACACGCCCCAGTCCGTGCGGGCAAGGCAGCGCAGGCGGCCACCCGAGGCCCTCGTCACGACACCCGAGAGCCTGTCGGTGCTATTGAGCTATGCGGACGGCGCCAGCTGGTTCCGGCGACTCGCTTGCGTGGTGGTGGACGAGTGGCACGAGCTGCTCGGCACGAAGCGCGGCGTGCAGCTGGAGCTCTGCCTCGCGCGGCTGCGGAGCATCGCGCCGGGGCTGAGGACCTGGGGCCTGTCCGCCACGCTGGCGAACCTGGCCGAGGCTCGCGAGGTGCTGCTCGGGCCGGGGGCGGAGGGCCGCCTGGTGCGCGGGCAGGCACCGAAGGCCGTACGCATCCGCTCCGTCCTGCCCGATACGCTCGAGCGCTTCCCCTGGGCCGGCCACCTGGGCATCCGCCTGCTGCCGGCGGTGGTCGAGGCCATCGAGTCGAAGGGCTCGACGTTGCTGTTCACCAACACCCGCTCCCAGGCGGAGCTCTGGTTCCAGGGCCTGGTGGACGCGCGCCCCGACTGGGTAGGCCGCATCGCGCTCCATCACGGCTCCATCGACCGCAAGCTCAGGCAGCGCATCGAGGACGGCCTAAGGGCGGGCGAGCTGCGCTGCGTGGTGTGCACCTCGTCGCTCGACCTGGGCGTGGACTTCAGCCCGGTGGATCAGGTGATGCAGGTGGGCAGTCCCAAGGGCGTCGCCCGGCTGCTGCAGCGGGCCGGTCGCAGCGGTCATCGGCCGGGTGCGGTATCGGAGGTGCTGTGCGTGCCCACCCACGCTTTCGAACTGGTGGAGATCGCGGCCGCGCGCCGGGCGGCGGAGCAGGGGCGCATTGAGGCACGCCGGCCGCTGGTCCGCTCGCTGGACGTGCTGGCGCAGCACCTGGTCACCGTCGCGCTCGGCGGCGGCTTCGAGGCGGAGGCCATGCGCGCGGAGGTGGGCCGTAGCCACGCCTTCGCCGGCATCTCGGATACCGAATGGGGCTGGGTGATGGACTTCGTCACCCGCGGCGGCCAGGCGCTGCAGGGTTACCCGCAGTACCGGCGTGTGGAGGCCGTGGACGGGCGCTACCGGGTGACCGACCGGGGCATCGGCCAGCGCCACCGCATGGGTATCGGCACCATCGCCAGCGACACCGCGATGAATATCCGCTGGCTGACCGGGGGCTCGCTGGGCACCATCGAGGAGTCCTTCGTGTCCCGGTTGCAACGGGGCGACCGCTTCCTGTTCGCCGGCCGCCTGGTCGAGCTCGCCCAGGTGCGCGACATGACCGCCTATGTGCGGCGCGCGAAGAAGGGCAAGCGCACGGTACCCCGCTGGCAGGGCGGGCGCATGCCGCTGTCCACCGAGCTGGCCGACAGCGTGCTGGAAGTGCTGGAGACGTCCGGTTCGGGCGCGGACAAACCGGCGGAGGTGGCCGCGGTGGCCGGCCTGCTGGATCTGCAGCGGCGCTGGTCCCGGCTGCCGGTGCCCGCCGAGCTGCTGGTGGAGGTCACGCGCAGCCGGGAAGGCGTCAGCCTGTTCTGTTATCCGTTCGCCGGTCGGCTGGTGCACGAGGGGCTTGCGACCCTGCTGGCGTGGCGGCTGTCCCGGCAGAAGCCCGCCACATTCACGCTCTCGGCCAACGACTACGGCCTGGAGCTGCTCTGCCGCGAGGAGCCGGCCATCGACGAGGAGCGACTCGCCGGGTTGTTATCGCCTGGCGACCTGGAGGCCGACCTGCTCGACTGCATGAACACCAGCGAGATCGCGAAGCGCCGGTTCCGGGACATCGCCCGCATCGCCGGCCTGGTCTTCCAGGGCTATCCCGGCCGCGGCAAATCGACTCGCCAGATCCAGGCCTCCAGTGGACTGATCTTCGACGTGCTGGAGCGCTACGACAGCGACAACCTGCTGCTGGATCAGGCCCGCCGCGAGGTGCTGGAGAACCAGCTGGAGACCCGCCGCATGCGCGAGACGCTGGCGGCCATCGGCGACAAGCGCATCGTAATCGAGCGGCCGGAACGGCTGACGCCGCTCGCCTTCCCGTTGTGGGCGGAGCGCCTGCAGAGCCAGATCCTCTCCAGCGAGACCTGGCGCGACCGGGTCGAGCGCATGGCCGCCAGCCTCGAGCGGGCTGCCGAGCGGCGGCGGAAGAGCGCATGAGCGCGGCGGCATCCGATGCGTGCGCCTGCGCCCTGCCGGTCGACTGCGCCGGCGAGCGATTGCTGCTGCACCATGACCGGGCCGTGTACTGGCCGCGGCGCCGCATGCTGCTGGTGGCCGACGTGCATCTGGGCAAGGAATGGACCTTCGGCCGGGCGGGTCTGGCCGTGCCCGGCGGCGTGACCGAATCGGACCTGCAGCGCCTGACCCGGCTGGTGGCCCGGTTCGGCGCGGACGAGCTCGTCGTGCTGGGAGACTTCACCCACGCGCCGCCGGGCGAAGCGGATCGGTGGCTGGATGCGATCACTGTCTGGCTCGACGAAGTGGATGCGACCGTCAGCATCGTGGCCGGCAACCATGATCGGCCCGCGACACAACAGAGACTCGATCCGCGGATTCGCTGGTTCACCGGGCCCCGGCCGGAACCGCCCTTCGTGCTGCAGCACGAGCCGGAGCCCGACGGCCGAGGTTACGGCCTCGGCGGACACCTGCATCCGGCGGTGCGCCTGCGCAACGGCGCCGATCGGCTGCGCCTGCCCGTGTTCTGGTTCCGGGACGATCACGCCGTGCTGCCGGCCTTCGGCACCTTCACCGGCGGACAGAACATCCGCCCGGCGCCGGGCGACCGGGTGTTCGCGGTGGGCCCCGATGCCGTGGTGGCGCTGTGACCGCCGGCGACGACACCATGGTCCGGACCGCGATGGTGCGGACCATTGTCGGCATCGACTGTGCCACCGACCCCCGCAAGACCGGCGTGGTGGGCATCACGAGGGAAGGCGGGCGCCACCGGGTGATTCATGCGGCCCTGGGCGAGGGCCCCGGTTCCGTCGCTCGCCTCGCCGCAGCGGCTGCAGGCGACGGGCCGGCGCTGTTCTGCCTGGACGCGCCCCTGGGCTGGCCGGCCGCGCTCGGCGAGACGCTCGCGCCCCATCGGGCCGGTGGGGCGCTGAGCCAGACCGAGCCGAATCGTCTCTTTCGCCGCGCCACCGACGAGTTCGTGCGACAGCGGCTCGGCAAGCAGCCGCTGGAGGTGGGCGCCGACCGCATCGCCCGCACGGCGGTCGCCGCCCTGGGTGTGCTGGGCGCGCTGCGCGAACTGCGGGCGGAGTCCCTGCCGCTTGCCTGGTCGCCGGCGCTCGCCGCCAGCGCAGCCATCGAGGTCTATCCCGCCGCCGTGCTGCTCAGCCGCGGCCTGCCCGCACGTCGATACAAGCCAGCGGCCGCGCGCGAGCTGCGGACGGCCATACTCGACGGCCTCGGCGCGGAACTCGACCCTGGCGAGCATCGCGGGCTGCTGCTGGACGCAGCGGACGTGCTCGACGCCGCGCTGGCGGCGCTGGCCGGCGCCGACTTCCTCGCCGGCCGCTGCGCGCCGCCGTGCGACCGGACGCTGGCCGAGCGGGAAGGCTGGATCTGGATACGGGACACCGCGGCATGAGCTTCCGCGATCATTTCTCCGGCGTGTCCGGCGACTACTCCCGCTACCGGCCCCGCTATCCGGAGGCGCTGTTCGACTGGCTGGCGACCGCGGCCCCCGGCCGCGACCTGGCCTGGGATTGCGCCACCGGCAGCGGGCAGGCGGCCGCCGGCCTGGCACCGCGTTTCCGAAGGGTGGAGGCGACGGACGCAAGCGAGGAGCAGATCCGCCGGGCGCCGGCGCTGGCGGGCGTGCGTTTCCGGGTGGCGACGGCGGAGGACTCCGGGCTGCCGGAGGCCTGCGCGGACCTGGTGGCGGTGGCCCAGGCGCTGCACTGGTTCGACACGGACCGATTCTTCGCCGAGGCGGACCGGGTGCTCGCGGATGGCGGATTGCTGGCCGCCTGGTGCTACGAGCTCTGCACCGTCGATGCCGCCATCGATGCGCTGATGATGGAGTTCTACCGCGGGCCGCTCGGCCCCTGGTGGCCGCCCGAGCGGCGGCATATCCACGCGGGCTATGGCACCATCGGGATGCCGTGGCCGGAGCTCGAGACGCCGGCATTCCACATGGAGGCAGACTGGGAGGCCGCGCAGATGATCGGTTATCTGTCCACCTGGTCCGCGCTCACGCGGTGCCGGAAGGCGACCGGCACCGATCCGCTGGCCGATATCGCCGGCCGGCTGGAAGCGCTCTGGGGTCCGGGCCCGCGCCGGGTGCGCTGGCCACTTGCGCTGCGGGCCTGCCGGCGTCCGCCGCGCGGCTGAAGCGTCTCCCGGCGGCGCGATGCCATACACGGACACAGCCATGCCGTCATGAACCGATCCTCTTCCTTCCCGCTGCTTTTCGACCGCCGCCTGTCGTCGGACATCCAGCGCATCGCAGCGGTCCTCGACGACGCCCCTCCGGAGGGGCTTTCCGTACTGCGCATCGCCCGTGCGGCCGCCGTCGACATGGGCCGCACCCAGCGCATCCTGCAGGGCTGGCGGGAGTACTTCACACCGGTGCCCCGTCAGGGCGGGCAGCGCTGGCGTCTCAATCCGGCCGGACCCGGCGGCGCTGACGCGGAGTCCATCCGGCGGGACGTGCGCCGCCGGCGGTCCCTCTGGCGGACGGCGCTGAACCTGAGCGCACTCGCGCTGATGGTGCTAGCGTTCCTGGCCACGCTGTACTACCTCGGGCTGGCGGTCTGAGGCGGCCGCTGCCGCCATCCGCTAGAATCCCCGCGATGACCACCCGCCGCCCCACAGTTCGCCGTATGACGGGCACGCTCGTTACCGCCGCCATGGGCCTGGTGCTGGCCGGCTGCGCCGCGACCGGTGGCCAGGAGAGCGCGGAGGGTGACGTGCGCTGGATCGACACGCTGGAGGAGCGCGAGCCGATCGCCGCAGAGCGCTTCGAGCTGGCGTCGCCACAGCAGAGCGTAGTCGGCGAGGTGCAGATCGTTCAGGCCCGGGAGTCCGACACCTTCTCGGACATCGCGCGTGCCTACGGCCTGGGCTACGACGAACTCGTGCAGGCCAATCCGGGTGTGGACCCCTGGCTGCCGGGCGAAGGCGCGATCGTCGTGCTGCCCACCCAGTTCGTGCTGCCGGACGCGCCCCGCGAGGGCATCGTGCTGAACATCGCCGCCAAGCGCCTGTTCTACTTTCCACCGGCGGACGAAGACGGGGCGCAGACGGTGATCACTCACCCGATCGGCATCGGCCGCGAAGGCTGGGAGACGCCGACCGGCGCGGCCGAGGTGATCGACAAGGCCCGGGATCCGGTGTGGTATCCGCCCTGGTCGGTGCGCCAGGAACACGCCGAGGCGGGGAATCCGCTGCCGGCGGTAGTGGAGCCGGGCCCGGACAACCCGCTGGGCAACCGGGTACTGCAGCTCGACATGCCGGGCTACCTGATCCACGGCACCAACCAGCCGTACGGCGTGGGCATGCGGGTGAGTCACGGCTGCGTGCGGCTCTACCCCGAGAACATCGAGACCCTGTACGAACAGGTGGACCGGGGCACGCCCGTCACCATCGTCAACCAGCCCGTGCTCTACGGCCGCCGGGCGGGGGAGTTCTATCTGGAGGCGCATCCGATGCTGGCGGAGGACGAGCGTGATGCGGACGCGCTCCTCGACGAACTGATGGAGCGGGCCCGGCAGGAATCGGGTGCGTTCGCCGAGGAACACGAGCGCGCGAACGCGCGGCGTGCGGCCGCCGATGCGAGGGGCGTCCCCATCCGCGTGCTGAGCCGGGACGACAACGAGCTGGCGCGCCGCGTGCGCCTGGTGGCGAATGTCGTCGAGCCGGATCCGGACGCACCCACGCTGGCCGAAGTGGCCGAGCTCATCGACGAGATGATGATCGAATCGGACCCCGACGCTGACGCGGGCGAGACACAACAGGAGGCCGGGGTCGAGTGAGCGACATCAGTGAATGGCTGAAGGTGATGCTGGAGGAGATCGACCGCAAGGAAGAGGAATCCCGCGAATCCGCCGCGGACCAGGGGCCGGCGAGGGACGACAAGGAGAAGGGCGTGCCGGTGCGGCCGGGCGAGGGCGGCAACGACGCAGGAGACAAGAAGGATGACGGATGAACCGCAACGGGGCGCCGAACCGGTGCTGACCGGCAGTGCCTTCCTGTACGAGCAGCCGGAGCTGCTGACTCCGGAGCAACACGGCTCGCTGGGGCTGACGCCGCCGGAGCGCCCCTATGACTTCGTGCGCAACGTGCGCGCCATTCCGGTGACGCTGGCGGAGTTCGCCATCGCCCAGCGCCACTATCCGATCGTCTTCGCGTCCGTGGACGACCCGGTGCCGCTGGTCGTTACCGCGGTCCTGGACGACACGAACCTGTTCGTCGACGAGCAGGGCCAATGGGACCCGATGTGCTATGTGCCATCGTACCTGCGTTGTTATCCTTTCGGCCTCGCCATGGACGACCAGGGCCGCGGCGCGCTGCTCATCGACCGAAAGTCGGCCGCCGTCACCGCGGAACCCCGCTACCCGTTCTTCGAGGGCGGCGAGGTCTCCGAGCAGACGAAGCAGATGGTGCAGTTCTGCTCCCAGTACGATGCCGAGCGCGCGCGTACCCGAGAACTCTGCGAGCGGCTCCGCGACCTGGAGCTGCTGACGCCCCAGCAGGCGACCTACACGCCGACGGGCGCGAGCGAGCAGCAGACGCAGACCCTGGCGAGCTACGTCTGCGTCGATGCGAAGAAACTCACCGACCTGGACAAGGACACGATCTACGCATGGCACCGCTCCGGCGAGCTGTCCTGCCTCTACTCCCACCTCCACTCGCTGGATAACTGGCGCACCCTGATGGCGCGCCGCCAGCAAAAAGGACTGTAGGAGGGCCTTCAGGCCCTCCTACCTGTTGAGTTCGAAATAGCGCGCCAGCGGCTCCGGCAGGCCCGGGCGGATCGGGTGCTCGGCGGGGGCGTCCGTCGGTGCCGAGCTGTAGGTGTTCCAGAACAGCACCGGGCGGCCGGCGAGACGGCCCGCGTCCGTGTCGGCTAGCAGGGCCGACAGCGCCTTGCCCGAATAGGTGGTCTCCAGTGTGAGGCCGAGTTCCGCGGCTGCCCAGTCGACCGCCCGGCGGGCCGCCGCAGTGGGTACGGCGTAGCCTTCGCCGAGGAACTCGTCGCGCACCTCCAGGTTCAGCGCATCCTCCCGCAGCGGCGGAAACGCAGGGTCGAGTCGATGCAGCAACGCGGCCGTCTTCGCGCCGAGACGCCGCGTGCGCGCCTCGTCGGCAATCTTCTCGACGACCACGCGGACGGCGACGACGCGGCTGGACAGGCCGGCGGCCGCGAGTCCGGCCGCGAGCCCGGCCACCGTGCCCATGGTGCCGAGGGGCAGATAGACGAATTCCGGTTCCGGCGCCTGCCCGGCGCGGACCTGGGCGGCGAGCTCGAAAGCCGCGTTCACGTAGCCCACCGTGCCGTGCCAGGTGGACCCGCCGATGGGGATGATCCAGGGCCGGTGTGCCGCATCCGGGCCGCGGAACAGGTCCCGGTACAGCGCGAGGCGCTGCGCCCGGCTGCCGCCCCAGGGCACCAGCTCGGTGCCCAGTGCGAGATGCCGGTTCAGCGTGCGCCGCACGGCCGGGCCGCCCGGCTGCGGCCCCAGGAGGCAGATGCAGCCGAGACCGAGGCTCGTGGCATGCACGGCCGTGGCCAGCGCGTGGTTCGAGCCCGCCGCGCCGAAGGTGGCGACCGAGCGATGACCCCGGGCGATCGCCTGGCCGAGGGCATACTCGAGTTTGCGCAGCTTGTTGCCGCCATAGTCGGGATGGGTGAGATCGTCCCGCTTGATCCAGAGCGGCAGACGGTCGGTCCGGCGACATTCCAGCGGCGTCGGGAAGACTCCGAGGAACTCCCGCGGCAGACGGTTGAGCCCGCCATGGGATTGTTCGAGATGGCTGTAGCCGCGCGGCGTCTGCATGGGCGGGACCGGTCGATGCCAGCCGGCATGGTAACTCCCCTCGCCAGGCCGTAGAATCAGGCCCTGGACGCTGAGGCACCAGGGGCCACAGGGGCGATCGGCATTTGAGCGATTCGACCGACACCGGCATCACCGTGGGGGAGATGCCGGCCGAGGATCAGTCCATACCGACTGATCCCGATACCACCGCCGCTTTCATCGGCCGCGCGCTCTGCGGCCCCGTCAACCACCCCGTCGCCGTCAGCTCCTTCTCCGAATTCTCGCGCCGCTTCGGCGGCCACTGGCGGCTGAGCAGCCTCGGCCCGGCCGTGGAGCAGTTCTTCGCTCATGGCGGGCGTCGCGCGATTGTCGTCCGCGTGGCGAACGGCGCGCGCGGCGCCAGGCTCACGCTGCCCGCCGGCGATACCGGCCTGACGCTGGCGGCGCTCAGCCCGGGCGCCGGGGAGACGTTCCGCGCCTCCGTGGACTACGACGGCATCGATGGCCGCCCGGGCACCGACGGCAGCCGTTTCAACCTGACGGTGCAGCGGCTCTCGCCGCGCACGCGCCTCATCGACGACCAGGAGATCTTCCGCGGGCTGAGCTGCGCCGAGGGCGCCGAGAGCAATGTCCGCGATCGTCTCCTCACCTCGCGGCTCGTGCGCGTGGCCGGGCCGTTGCCCGAACGCCGTCCCGACGCCACCCGGTCCGGCGGTGCGGACCGGGTGGTCTCCTACGTGCCCGCCGACGAGGCCGGCACGGACGGCCAGCCGCTGAGCGACTACGACCTGATCGGCTCGGCACGGGACTACACCGGACTGTTCGCGCTGGAGGGCGCGGCGCACTTCAGCTTCCTCTACGCGCCGCCGATGGGCGGCGGTCGCGATCCCGGGCCCGCTTTCCTGATGGCGGCCGAGCGATATTGCCAGCGCCGCGGCGCCATGCTCATCGTCGATCCGCCGGCTTCCTGCCGGAGTTTCGCCGAGCTGGATCTGGCGTTGCGGCGGGACGGCTTCCGCAGCCCGCACCTGGTGACCTACTTCCCCCGGATGACCGACCGGCGCCACCCGGACGACGGACTCGTGCCGGCCGGCGGCGCGCTCGCCGGCATCCTGGCCCGCAACGACGAGAGCGGTCATGTCTGGAAGTCCCCGGCCACCGGATCGGCGTTCCTGCGCGATCTGCGTCCGGCGCTGGAGCTGGACGACGCGCAGGCGGCGGCGCTGCATCGCCACGGTGTGCAGACGTTGCGCCGCGGCGCCGACCGGCGGGTGCGGCCGACGGGGGACGTCACCTTTACCGGCAGTGTGTTCGGCGGCGCCCGGCGCCTCGGCACCGAGCGGCTGATCCAGTTCGTGCTTCATCGCGTCGAGCGATCCACGCGCTGGGTGCTGTTCCGGCACAGTGAGCGCGCCTTGTGGCACGCGATCGAGCGCCGCGTGGGCGACTTCATGCAGGCGCTGGAGGCCGACGGTGCCTTCGCCGGCCGCGGCGGCGCCGCCTGGTTCGTGCGCTGCAATTCGTCCACCAATACGGCCGCCCAGCAGGGCAGGCCCTCGGTCGGCCTCATCATCGGCTTTCGGCCGGTCGGCGAGACGGAGATGCTGGTGTGGTCTCTGGTGCAGGAGCCGGCCGGGGCCCGGATCAGCCCGGCGGCCTTCGCCGGCGCCGGCGCCAGCGCCGCGGCGGGCTGAAGACCACCCGGATCAGGCGCGGGCGGGCCGCGCCGTGATGTACATACGGATCACCGCGTGCACCACCTCGGTGCCGTCCTCTCCGCGCACGGATACGTCCACCGCCACGTCCTCGCCGTCGTCCCATTGCGTCTCCGGCAGGCGGGCCGTCGCCGTCACGTCCGTGGCCGCCTTGGCCAGGTACTCGATATGCATGCCGCGCGGGATCCAGCGCCGGTCCGCCGGGATGGCCGCCTCCATCAGCACGCCCGCGCAGAGTTCGCAGAGGTTCGCGCAGGCAAGGGCATGCACCGTGCCGATGTGATTCTTCACCTTGCGCCGCTTGCGCACTCTTGCGGTGACGTGATCCGGCTCGATCTCGAGGATCAGCGGCGACAGGGACGAGAAGTAGGGTGCCCGCAGGCACACCGCGCGCGTGAACAGCCAGCGGCCCAGCGGCCAGCGCGACAGCCGGCGCCACATGCGCAGCGCGGAAGTCTCAGTCGTCATGATCCGGTTCCTCTTGTGCCGGTGCCCCGTAACCGCCCCCGCCGGGGGTCTCGATGATCACGGCGTCGCCGACGCCGACCTCGCGCGTGTCCACCGCGGCCAGTTCCTCGATGCTGCCGTCGGCGCGGCGCAGGCGGTTGCGGCCCACCGCGCCGTCGCCGCCGCCGGCAAGACCGAACGGCGGCACGCGCCGATGCCCGGACAGTATGGAGACGCCCATCGGCTGGAGGAAGCGGATGACGCGCCGGCAGCCGTCGCCGCCCCGCTGCCGGCCGCGGCCGCCCGAGCCTGCGCGGACGGAGAACTCCTCCACCAGCACCGGGAAGCGGCCTTCCAGCACCTCCGGGTCCGTGAGGCGGGAATTGGTCATGTGGGTCTGCACGGCGTCGGCGCCGTCGAAGTCCGGGCCGGCACCCGCGCCGCCCGCTATGGTCTCGTAGTACTGGTGTTCGTCGTCGCCGAAGGTGAGGTTGTTCATGCTGCCCTGGGAGGCGGCCAGCGCACCGAGGGCGCCGTAGAGCGCATCGGTGACGCACTGGGAGGTCTCCACGTTGCCGGCCACGACGGCCGCCGGATAGCACGGGCTCAGCAGCGTGCCCGGCGGTACGCGGATGTCCAGGGGTTCGAGGCAGCCGGCGTTCAGGGGGATGCGCTCGGCCACCAGTGTGCGGAACACGTACAGCACCGCCGCGCGGGTCACCGACTCCGGCGCGTTGAAGTTGCTCGGTGACTGGGGACTGGTGCCGGTGAAATCCACCAGCGCGCGGCCGTCCCGGACTCTGACGCTCACCCGGATGATCTCGCCGCTGTCCATCTCGCAGGCGAACTCGCCGTCGTGCAGCCGCGCCAGCAGGCGGCGCACGCTGGCGGCCGCGTTTTCGCGCACGTGGTCCATGTAGGCGTGCACGGTCTCGGCGCCGTAGCGGTCGATGGCGCGGTCGAGCTGACGGATGCCTTCCTCGTTGGCCGCGAGCTGGGCCTTGAGGTCGATCAGATTGCGCCGCGGGTTACGGGCGGGCCAGTCGCCGCTGCGGAAGCGCTCGAGTACCGCCTCCGTCTGCAACTCGCCGCTGCGCGCGAGACGCACGTTGTCCAGCAGGACGCCTTCCTCCTCGATGCGGTGGCTTGCCGGCGGCATGGAGCCGGGCGTGAGTCCGCCCACGTCGGCGTGATGGGCGCGCGAGGCGAGCCAGAATGCCGGCTCCGCCGCGTCGGCGCCGGGGAAATAGGGCGTGACCACCGTGATGTCCGGCAGATGGGTGCCGCCGTTGTAGGGCGCGTTCAGCATCCAGGCGTCGCCGGGACACACGTCGCCCGCGTTGGCATCGATGACGGCGGCGACGCTGTCGCCCATCGAACCCAGGTGCACCGGCATGTGGGGCGCGTTGGCGATGAGCCGTCCGGCGCGGTCGAACACCGCGCAGGAGTAGTCCAGCCGCTCCTTGATGTTTACGGAATGGGCGGTGTGGCGCAGCACGGTGCCCATCTGCTCGGCGATGTGCATGTAGAGGTTGTTGAAGACCTCCAGCATCACCGGATCCGCTTCCCGGGAGACCCGCTCGGCGGCCGGCGCCTCGCGCCGGCTCAGCAGCAGATGGCCGTGCTCGTTGAGCACACCCTCCCATCCCGGCTCGATCACCGTGGTCGCGTTGTCCTCGATGACGATCGCCGGCGACGGGATACGCTGGCCCGCGCCCAGTTCGGCGCGGTCGTAGATTGGCACGCGGCGGTACCCGCCATCCAGCCAGACATCCGTGCGCTCCATGGGCTCGGGCGGCCCGTCGCTGGCGTCCGGGCCGGCGAAACCGCGCGGTAGTTCGTCACGGCCCCGCGCCTCCACCGTGAGCGAGGCGAGCACCAGGGGTTCGTCGCCGGGTGCCACGCCGAAACGGCTGCGGTGGGCCTCCGCGAAGGCCGCGGCCGCCTCATCGGGGCTGCCGCCGGGCACCGTGAGTATGGTGTCGCTGCCGGCCACCCGCAGGCCGTAGCGCACTGCCACCTCCAGCGCGTCGCCGGGCAGGCCCTGGGCGGCGAGTTCGTCCCGGCAATCCGCCACCAGCCTGTCCCGTGCCGCATCGGCCGTGTCCGGCGCGGCTTCGAGCGGCATCTCGATGCTCTCCGTGCGCGAGGCAATCAGGTCGGCCAGCCCCATGCCGTAGGCCGAGAGAAGGCCGGCCAGCGGATGCAGCCAGATCGAGCGAATGCCGAGGACGTCGGCCACCCGGCAGGCGTGCTGGCCCCCGGCGCCGCCGAAACAGCACAGCGTGAAGTCGCGCACGTCCTCGCCGCGTTCCACGGTGATGCGGCGGATCGCGTTCGCCATGCTCTCGACGGCGATCCGAAGGTACCCTTCGGCCACCTCCTCTGTGGTCGGCGTCCGGCCGGTGTCGGCGCCGGCAGCTTCCGCCAGCGCCTCGAGCGCCGCCAGGCTCGCGCTCCGGTCGAGTGGCTCGTCGCCGCCGGGGCCGAATACGGCGGGGAAGTGAGCCACGGGGATGCGCCCGAGTGTCACGTTGGCGTCGGTGACGGTGGCGGGCCCGCCGCGTCGGTAGCACGCCGGTCCGGGGTCGGCGCCGGCGGATTCGGGGCCGGCCTGGAAGCGGCCGTCGCGATAGGTCAGCACCGAGCCGCCGCCCGCGGCGATGGTATGTATCTCCATCATCGGGGCGCGCAGGCGGACGCCGGCCACCTCCGAGTCCAGCGTGCGCACGTATTCGCCGGCCCAGGCCGAGACGTCGGTGGAGGTGCCGCCCATGTCGAAGCCGATCAGCCGCTCGAGGCCGATCGCGCTCGCCGTCTGCACCATGCCTACCACGCCGCCGGCGGGACCGGACAGCACGGCATCCTTGCCGCGCAGGCGCGCCGCGTCGATGAGCCCGCCGCTCGACTGCATCATCTGCAGCCGTTCCGGTGCCGCCACCGGTTCCAGCGCCCGGCCGAGGCGCTCGACGTAGCGGTACAGCACCGGGGAGAGATACGCGTCGACCAGCGTCGTCTGGGCACGGCTTACGAACTTGATGACCGGGGCCGTCTCGTGGGACACGGAGATCTGGGTGTAGCCGAGCTCCGCGGCGATGGCGGCAACGCGTTGCTCGTGCGTCGTCCAGCGATAGCCGTGCACCAGGCAAACCGCGACGGCGGCGATCCCCCGCTCCCGTACCGCCGCGAGGTCCCGGCGCAGCGCCGACTCGTCCAGTTCCCGGAGCAGCGTCCCCGCCGCGCCGACCCGCTCGTCGGCCTCGATGATCTCCGTCTCGAGCGGGGCGGGCTTCTCGATGTGCAGCGCGAAGATGTCAGGCCGGCTCTGGTAGGCGATCGCGAGCGCGTCGCGGAAGCCTTTCGTCACCACCAGCGCGACGGGCTCGCCCCGTCGCTCGAGCAGCGCGTTCGTGGCGACGGTGGTGCCCATCTTCACGGCGTCGACGCGGGCGCCGGTCTCACCGGCGGCGGCGAGCAGACGGCGGATGCCCTCGACGGCCGCGTCGTCGTAGCGCCCCGGTGATTCGGACAGCAGCTTGGCGGTGACCAGGTCGCCCGCGGGCGAGCGGCCGATTACGTCCGTGAACGTGCCGCCACGGTCGATCCAGAATTGCCAGCCGGCGTCATGCATCCGGCAGAGTGTACCGTCCCGCCCGCCTCTCGTTCTTTCCTGGCCGCCCTGCGGGGGTATCCATCCTGCTCCCGACAAAAGGTCGCAGCGATGGATACCCCCGCATGACGGCCGCCTCGGGGTGGCGTGAAGGGCCTGCCGGTCAGAAGCGTCAGCTAACGTGTGCCGGACGTATCGGCTACGGGCCCAGCAGTCCACCCCGGCCGATGGCGGGCCTACGTCAAGAGAACCTCATCGGGCCTGAAGGCCCTCCTACCGGTGGGTGCAGTAAGATGGCCGGCGCATGAAGCAGAACGACGTCATCCTCTGGACGCTGTTGGCGTACGGCATCGCGCTCGTCGGCATCGGCGTGTGGGCGCAGAGCCGTAACCGGGACAATACCGACTACTTCCTGGGCGGGCGTCGCCTGGGGCCGTGGCTGGCGGCGCTGAGCGGCTCGGCGAGTTCGTCTTCGGCCTGGACCCTGCTGGCCGTCAGCGGCGCGGCGTATTCCTGGGGGCTGTCCGCGCTGTGGCTGTTCCCGGCGACGTTGAGCGGCTTCCTCATCAACTGGTTTCTGATCGGCCCGCGCCTGCGGGTGCTGTCCCGGGAGACCGGCGCCATCACGCTGGCGGAGATCATCGCGCCGGCCGAGTTCGGCGCGGCGCGCAAGACGGTGCTGCGGGTGGCGGCCGTGATCGTGCTGTTCTGCTTCATCTTCTATATCGCGTCCCAGTTCGAAGGCGCGGGCAAGGCCTTTCAGTCGCACTTCGGCTGGCCACGGGAGGCGGCCATCTTGACCGGTGTGGCGATCGTGCTGGCCTACACCTTCCTCGGCGGGTTCTGGGCCGTCTCGGTCTCGGACTTGGTGCAGGGGCTGATGATGGTGGCCGCCGCCGTACTGGTGCCGGCGGCGGCGCTCGTGACCCTCGGCGGCGTCGGCGAACTGGCATCCGGGCTCGCTGCCACCGCCTCGCCGGTCGAGTTGTCGCTGACCGGTCCGTTCACCGGCGCCATGGGCGTGGCGTTCGTCCTCGGCACGCTCGGCATTGGCCTCGGCTATCCGGGCCAGCCCCACGTGGTGAACCGTTTCATGGCGCTGCGCGACGAGCCTTCGCTCAGGCGGGCACGGGTCATCGCGATCGCCTGGGCGGTGCTGGTCTACGCGGGCATGCTGCTGCTCGGACTCTGCGCCCGGGTGCTCTACGACATCGCCGACGGCGAGCAGGTGCTGTTCGAGGTCTCGGCGCAGGTGCTGCCGCCCTTCGTCGCCGGTATCGTCCTGGCGGCGGTGCTGTCGGCCATCATGTCCACCGCGGACAGCCAGTTGCTGGTGGCGGCCTCGTCGGCGGCCCACGACTGGAACGCGGGCACGCCGGGGCGCACTTCGCGCCTGTCGGTGTCCCGGGTCACAGTGGTCCTGCTCTGCATCGCGTCGGCCCTGCTGGCGATCTTCGTCGCGGAGGACATTTTCACCCGGGTGCTGTTCGCGTGGCACGCGGTAGGCTCGGCCTTCGGCCCGCTGCTGCTGATGCGCGTGCTTGGCTATCGCGTCGGCGCGGGCGGCACACTCGCCACCCTGCTTGCGGGCTTCGGGCTGACGGTCATCCTGCACTGGCTGCCGCACACGCCGGGCGACGCCGCCGAGCGGCTGGTGCCACTCGTCGTCGCGCTCACGATAGCCTGGGCTTCTCGCCACTCGGGCAGCGACTGACGCGATGAGTGTGCGTTGATCGTCACCGCAATTAGACTGTGCCGCCTATGAAGGTCGATCGCATCCTGCGTACCGCGCTGATCCTGGCAGTGATCCTGCTGTTCGTGGCGGTGATCGCGGGCATGCTGTTCATCACCGAGTCCGCGCTCAACGTCTGGGACCGGCTGCGCGAGGCGCCGGCATGGCTGGTCGTCTCCTATGCAGGGGTCCTGCTCGCCATCGCCCTCGCGGCCGTCTGGATCGTCTGGCGCTTCCTGCTGCCGCGGCGCTCGCGCCGCGAGGAGCACAAGCAGCCGGTGTTCTCCGAGGAAGCGCTGAAGGACCGGCTGTCCGCGGCGGAGACGGCGGGCGTCGATGTGGCCGCGGCCCGCGGCGAACTCGCCGCCCTGGACGAGCGACGGGCCGCCGGGCGCATCCATCTGGCCTTGTTCGGCGAGATCAGCACGGGCAAGAGTTCGGTGATCCGCGCGCTCGTGCCCGGCGCGGAAGTCGAGACGAGTCCGGTGGGCGGCTCCACCCGCGAGATCGCCCGCTATCAGTGGCACAGCCCGAACGGCGAGCAGGTGGTGCTGACCGACATCCCCGGCACCGGCGCCGTGGGCGGCGAGTTCGATGCCGTCGCCCGGGAGGAGGCACTGCGCGCCCACGTCGTGCTCTATCTCTGCGACGGCGATCTCAGCCGCCAGGAGGCCGACGCGCTCGGGCAGCTGGTCGGCGTCGGCAAGCCCACCATCCTGGTGCTGAACAAGACCGATCAGTACACGGAGGAGGAGCTCTACCAGGTGATGGAACGCCTGCAGGCCCGCCTGCAGGATCTGCGGCCCGAGGCGCCGGCCGTCGCGGTACGCGTGAGCGCCCGCGAGGACGAGGCCGTTATGGAAGAGAGCCCGGACGGAGAACTGGTCGAGCGTCGCCGGGCGCGCGAGCCGGATATCGCCGAGCTGGTGCTGGCGCTGAACGAGCAGCTCGCCCGCGGCCGCGACGACATGGACCGCCGCCGCGATGCGGCCGTGTTCGCGCTCGCCACCGAGAAGCTGCAGGCGGCGGAGACCGCCTACCGGGCGCGACGGGCCGAGGAGATCATCCGCTCCTATACGCGCAAGGCCGTGATCGGCGCACTGGCGGCGGTCAGTCCCGGCTCCGACATCGTCATTCAGGGTTATCTCGGCACCGCCATGACCCGCGCCCTGTCCGCGCTGTACGGTATCTCGCCCCGGGATCTGGACATCGAGCAGTTCCTGAACCTGAGCCAGAGCCGCGTGGGCCGGGCGCTGCCGCTCACGCTCGCCGTGGCCGGCAACGGGCTGAAGGCCTTCCCCGGTGTGGGCACAGTGGCGGGCGGGCTGGTGCATGCCGTAGCCTATGGCCTCATCTTCGATGCCCTGGGCCGCAGTCTGGTCCAGGCCCTCGCCGCCCGGGGACGGTTCTCGCCGGAGGCGGCCGCCGAGCAGTTCGAGGAAAATCTGAGTGAGTATCTGGAAACGGGTGTTCGGCGCGTGGCGCAGATCGCCCTCCGGGAACAGGCAAGACGCCGGGAAGAGTAGGGCCGGCACGGGGTCAGATCCCGCAGCAGCCCTCGCGGCCGACCCGAGTGGCGATCATCTCGATCTGGCCCGGGAGAGTCTGCGCGAGCTGCTCGGCGACCGGCGCCTGCCCGGCGGCGTGCGCGAGGCGCTGGCCGACGACTACCGGCAGGTCCGGGCGATGCTGGACAAGCTCGAGCACGGCCACCTCCACATCGCCGCATTCGGCCGGGTCAGCACCGGCAAGTCCTCGCTGCTGAACGCCCTGATCGGCGAGACCCGCTTCACCGTCAGTCCGCTGCACGGCGAGACCCGCGAGAGCGCCATGCACGCCCTGCGCGAGGAAGAGGCGGGCGGTGTCTTCGTCATCGACACGCCGGGCATCGACGAGGCCGGCGGCGAGGAGCGCGAAGCCCTGGCCCGCGAAGTCGCGGCTCGCGCGGACCTGGTGATGTTCCTGGTCGACGGCGACATGACGGCGACGGAATTCGATGCCCTGCGCACGATCGTCCGGCTCGGCCGTCCGGTGGTGCTGGTGCTGAACAAGGCCGACCGCTACGACGACGCCGAGCGCGACGCGCTGCTGGCGGCGCTGCGCAGCCGCGTCGACGGGCTGATCGATGCGCGCAACGTGATCGCAGCCGCGGCCGACCCGGCGCCACGGACCGTGATCACCCGCGGGCCGGACGGTGCGGAGAACGAGACGCGCCGCCGGCCGCCGGCGGATGTGGAGGCGCTTCGTCTCAGGCTCTGGGACATCCTGGACCGGGAAGGCAAGACGCTGGCCGCGCTGAACGCGTCCATCTTCGCGGCCGATCTTACCGACAAGGTCGGGCACCGCATCGTGCAGGCCCGGCGCAGGGTGGCCGAGCGGGTGGTGCGGACCTACTGCATCGCCAAGGGCGCTACGGTGGCGCTGAATCCGGTGCCCGTGGCGGATCTGTTTGCCGTCGCCTTCGTCGACGTGGGCATGGTCGTGCACCTGTCCCGTATCTACGACCTGCCCGTCGCCCGCCGCGAGGCCGGCTCGCTGATACGGGTCATCATGACCGAGGCGGCGGCGCTGATGGGCACCGTCTGGGCGGTGCACTTCGTCTCCAGCGCGCTGAAGGTGGGTACCGGCGGGCTGTCCACGCTCGTCACGGCCGGCGCCCAGGGCGCGATCGCGTACTACAGCACCTACGTGGTCGGCCGGGTCGCCGATCAGTATCTCGCCCAGGGCAAGTCCTGGGGCGAGGGCGGGCCGAAGCGGGTGGTGGCGCAAATCCTGGCCAGCCTCGACCGTGACACGATCCTGCGCGAGGCTCGCGAGGAGATCCGCCAGCGGTTGCGGGCGGCGCAATGAGGCTGGCCGGACGCCGCAGTGAGCCCGACGCGCTGGCGCGCCAGCGACGGGATCGCATCTGTGCGATGGTGCGCTCGATACCGCCGGGCTGCGTGGCCAGCTACGGCCAGATAGGCCGGCTGATCGGGCTGCCCCGCGGCGGACGGCTGGTGGGGCGGGTGATGGGCTCGCTGACCGATGGCACCGACGTGCCCTGGCACCGGGTGGTCAACGCCGCCGGCCGCATCTCGCTGCCGCCGGGCAGTGACGCTTATCGCCGCCAGCGCGACCGCCTGCGCGACGAAGGCGTCACCGTGGTGCGGGGCCGTATTTCCATGCCGCGGTTCGGCTGGCAGCCGGACCTCGACGAACTCATCTGGAGGGCGGCGCCGGCCGCCGACGCCAACAGGGAGGACACCCAGTGACAGGCAACCTCGGCAATTTCGACGTCGTCTTCTCCCACGGCCAGGAGAGCGGCCCCTGGGGCAGCAAGATCACCGCGATGGCCGCGATGGTGCGGGAGATGGGCGCGCGAGCCGACTCGGTGGATTACCAGGGCATTGAAGATCCCACCCGGCGGGTGCAGAAGCTCGTGGGCGTGCTCGGCGGCATCGAGCGACCGGCGCGGTCGATAATCCTGGTGGGCTCCAGCATGGGCGGCCACGTCGCCACCGCGGCGAGCACCGTCCAGCCGGTCGACGGCGTCTTCGTGCTGGCCCCGGCCTATTTCATGCCCGGCTACGAGGAGCTGACGCCGCCGCCGCCGGACTGCCCGCTCGAGATCGTGCACGGCTGGCGCGACGACGTGGTGCCGGTGGAGAACAGCATCCGTTTTGCCCGGGAGTCGCTGGCGTCGCTGCACATCGTCGATGGCGATCACCGACTGACGGAGAACATCGATATCATCAATGAACTGCTGCGCCTGTTCGTCGGGCGCGTGATGGCAAAGAGGGGAGGCTGAGATGCGCAACCTGTTCCTGATCGGCACCTGTCTGGTGCTGGCCGCCTGCGGCGGCGCGGACGACGAGGCGACGAAGTCCGACGAACCCTATGAGGATCGCGAGACCGTCTTCGACCCGATGACCGACACGATCGATCGCGCGAAGGAAGTGGAGGAGATGGGCAAGGACCGCAAGAAGGCCATGGACGAGGCGCTGGAGGAGGCCGACGGGGAGGGCCCCGAGTGACCGTGACCGGCTGACGCCCGCCGCTGGGCGACGAGCTTCTTCGCGATCTCCGCGACGTGCTCTCCCTGGAAGCGCGCAATCGTGAGTTCCTTCTCCGAAGGGGTGCGGCTGCCGACCTTGCCGACCCGCTTGCCGTTCGCCCGCAGGCCGCCGGTCTGGTCCAGGAAGTTCGCAGATGCTAACGGGTGTTGTTGCGCGAAGCACCAATGGACGCCGCGCCGCGCCGTCCCGACAATGGGGTTTGGTCAGTCTCGAGGATGCCGTCATGACAGGCGCCCCGGCCGCGCAGAACGTCGACGCCGTGCCCGTTGCGGCACTCGTCCCGTTTGTCCTGATCACCTTCGGCATCGCCTGGGGCGTGCTCTCCCTTTTCCTTTTCGTCCCCGATGCCGTGACGGCAGTTTTTGGTGAGATCAGCGGCCGCAACCCGCTCTTCTTCCTGGCGGTCTGGGCGCCGGGCATCGCCGCCTTCTTGCTCGTGTTGCGATATGGCGGCCTGCCCGGCCTGAAAGGCTACCTTCGCCGGCTCACCCTCTGGCGCTGTTCGCCCGCCTGGTACGCCTTCGTGATCCTCGGCATTCCGGTGTTGTTCGTCGCCGGCGCGGCACTGAAGGGCGACCTGGACCAGTGGTCCGGATGGTCGGGGACGGCCGGCGCGCTGGGCACGGCGCTGCTGGTCATGCTGTTCCAGGGTCCGATCGAGGAGTTCGGCTGGCGCGGGCTGGCCCTGCCGCTGGCTCAGCGCAGGCTCGTCCCTTTCTGGGCCGGCCTCGCGGTGGGCATCGTCTGGGCGTTGTGGCACTTCCCGGCCTTCCTGCTGAGCGGTACACCCCAGGGCGCGTGGTCGTTCACCCCCTTCTTCCTGGGTTCGGTCGCGGCCGCCCTGATCGTGACGGCGCTGTTCAACGCCTCCCGCGGCAGCATTCTCCTGCCCGTTTTCTTCCATTTCTGGCTGATCTTCCCGCTGTGGCCGGACGCCCAGCCCTGGGACATGTATCTCTTCTGCGCGGCGGCCGTGGTCGTGGTCTGGCTGAACCGGGAGGCGATGTTCAGCCGGCAGGGCGCCGCCATCGGCGTCATCACGAACCGTTATGCCTAGGATAAGGGCTCGCGTAAGGGCAGTGTCCGCGGCCGCGCTCGGGCTCGCGGCCGCCATCGCCCTCTCTCTGCCGGCCGCGGCCGATCCGGCAGCAGCATTCCGGGACGCGCTGGAAGCGCTGCACGCCGAACACGGATTCCCCGGCGCCACGGCCGCCTGCGTCCTGCCCGACGGCTCGGTGCTGGTCGCGGCGACGGGACTTGCCGACGTGGACGCCGGCAGGCCGATGCGCCCGGACGACCGGATGCTGGCAGCCAGCATCGGCAAGACCTTCACGGGTGCGATGGCGCTGGCCCTTTCGCGCGAGGGCAGGCTCGGACTCGACGATCCCCTGGCCGACTGGCTGGGTGAGGAGCCCTGGTACGAGCGGCTGCCGAACCACGACACCATCACGCTGCGCCACCTGCTCCGGCATCGATCGGGACTTCCCGACCACGTCTACGACGAGGCCTTCGGCGCCGAGTTCGCGCGACGGCTCGCGACTGGCCGCTTGTTCGCGCCGCGGGAGCTGATCGGCTACGTCCTCGACGACGAACCGCTGTTCCCGCCAGGTGAGGGATTCGCCTACACGGACACGGGCTATGTCTTGCTCGGACTCGTCATTGAGAAGGCGGCGGGCGAGAGCTACTACGAGGCGGTCGCCCGGCGGTTCCTGGAGCCGATCGGTCTCGCGCAGACGTCGCCGTCGGATCGTCGCGACCTGGCCGGGCTGGTGCCCGGTTATCTGGCCGCTGACAACCCCTTCGGGCTGCCGGCGAAGACACTGACGGACGAAGGGCTGCTGGTCTTCCATCCGGGGCTCGAATGGACCGCCGGCGGCTTCGTCAGCACCTCGCTGGACCTCGCGCACTGGGGTGCCGCCCTGTTCGGCGGGGACGCGATGCCGGGAGACTACCTGCCGCTGCTGCTCGCCTCGGCGACGATCGACCCGTCGCGGCCCGCCGTGCGCTACGGCCTCGGGGTCGCGGAGTTCCGCGACGGGCATTTCGGCGACGTGTACGGCCACGCCGGCTGGATCCCGGGTTACAGCTCCAGCCTGCGCCACTACGCCGATCACGGCGTGACGATCGCCTTCCAGGTGAACACCGACACGGGATTCACCGAGCCGGACAGCGAACTCATGGGAGAGATCGAGGCGCGGCTCGCGGAGGCCGTCATCGGCCACTGAGGCGCATGGCGGTCGTTGTCGCCGGAGAGCCGTCTCCCTAGACTGGCCCCATGAGCAGGACGACCATCAATGACATCACGATAGAGATCGTCCGCGGCGACATCGCCGACCAGCCCGACATTGAAGCGATCGTGAATGCGGCGAATGCGCAGCTGCAGACCGGCGGCGGCGTCGCTGGCGCTATCCATCGCGCCGCCGGACCGGGCCTGGCCGAGGAGGGCAGGCAGCACGCGCCGATCGAGCCTGGCGAGGCGGTGATGACGGGCGCCCACGATCTGCCGAACCGTTGCGTCCTCCATTGTCTGGGGCCGGTCTACGGTCGCGACGAGCCGTCCGACGAATTGCTGGCCTCCTGTTATCGCGACGCGCTGGCGCTGGCGGACGAAAACTCGGTGGCGTCCATTGCTTTCCCGGCGCTCTCCACCGGGGCTTTCGGCTTCCCGGCGGAACCGGCGGCGCGTATCGCTCTGGGCGCGGTCCTGGAGGCGTTGCCGAAGCTCTCTGCCGTGAAGCACGTCCGGTTCGTGCTGTTCAGCGACTCCGACGCGGCGCTGTACGAGCAGACGCTGCGGTCGCTGCAGGCGGACTGAGCGGCCCGGACAACCGACAGCCGCCACGCCTTCGGGTCGACGGTCGTGACTCCCTCTTCAATTTGCGGTAATTTATTCCCGCATATGACAGGCGGGGACGTCGGGGGCGTCGGACATCGGTTTCCTGATGCGTTCGTAACGCCGGTGCTCGTGGCGCTGGTCCGCGGCTTCGGCGGCAGCGAGGCCCCGTTTTCACCGCCGGTCGGCCGGTTACCTGCTCCGCCCATCATGGAGGAGACGATGTTGCGTCAGTTCCTGCTTATTGCCCTCGTAGTCCTTTTCGCTGTTCCGTCCTGCGCCACGCTGGACAATGAGCGAGCAGGGGACGGTCCGACGGCTACCGGCAATGCAGCCAGCCACGCGGCCGCCGCCACGGAGTTGCTGGAGGTCACCCGTTCCCGCGAGATGATGGAGCGCTCGCAGGCGCAGACGTTGTCGATGATCATGGAGTCGATGGAATCGGCCGGCATCCGCGCTGAGAATCGGGAGCGGTTCGAGCGGTGCTTCCGCCTGGCGAAGGAGTTCATCGACCGCGAGATGTCCTGGGAGCGCGTTGAACCCGAGTTCGTCCAGGCCTACACGAACGTCTACGACGAGGCGGATCTCCGGCAGCTGATCGATTTCTACCGCTCGCCGGTCGGCAGGAAGATGATCGAGCGTCAGCCCCTTCTGGAAGCCGAGGCGCTGCGGATCATGCGCAACCTGATGGCGGACAGCCAGCCCCGGCTGATGGCGCTGCTGCGTGACGAGATCGCATCCGGAGCCGCGGGAGGGCCGGAAACGGCGGACTGGGCGGCGGGTGATTCCGCGCCTGACGTTGCACGGCCTCCTCTGTCACGATAGAGAATCAGGTCCATTGGTCTGTCGCGCACAGGCAGCGCCCTGCCGGCGGTAACGAGGAGGACGATGTTGCAGCTCGCCGATGAGGACCGCGCGATCGTCGATCGCGCACGCTGGCAGGAATCGTTCTGGAGATACGGCCGCTACGTTCTGTTGATCGCGGGAGCGGGCATGCTGGTCTATGGTGCGGTCGCGTCTTACCCGACAAGTCTCGACGTGCCGGCGTGTCGCTGCGTGAACCCTGCCTTGCTGATACCTGTCGGCGCAAGTCTTCTTGCCTCGGTGATGCTCGGCTGGAAGGACCGCCAGCGCCAGCTGTTACTCCGGCTGGCCAGCGAACGCGAGGACCCGTCCTCGCCGTGACTCACCGCGTCCTTTGCGTGCGGATACTCGAGTCGGGGTCGCAGAATGCCGCCATGCCGGTGAGTCCCGGCGTCGCCGCGGTGATCAGCTTCAGCGGGATCCCCGCCAGGTACTCCCGGTAACGGCCCTTGTCCACGAAGCGTTCGGTGAAGCCGGAGCGGCGAAACAGACCCAGGTTCGCCGGCACGATGCCGCCGGCGATGTAGACGCCGCCGAGGGCGCCGAACACGAGCGCCACGTCCGATGCGACGGTGCCGAGAAAGTCGAAGAACAGATTGAAGGTACGGATGGCCGCCTCGTCGCCGGCGCGAGCGGCCTCGCTGACTTCCCGCGCCGCCGGGCGCTCGCCGCCGTGCAGTCCCTGGTGCAGCCGTCCGATGCCCGAGCCGGATAGTATGCGCTCCGCCGAGCAGTGGCCGAGTTCGTCCCGCACCCGTTTGATCACCCGCATCTCGTCGTCGTTGACGGCGGGCAGGGTCATGTGGCCACCCTCGCCGCTCACCGGGATGTAGCCGGCGTCGCTCATGACCAGCCCGGCCACGCCGAGGCCGGTGCCCGGGCCCAGCACGGCTACGCTGCGACCCGGCAGGCCGGCGCCGCCGCCGATGTCGATGCAGTCCTCCGCGGGCAGCGACGGCAGCGCGCAGGCGATGGCCTCGAAGTCGTTGATGACGTAGAGCTCGGAGAAGCCGAAGTCCGCGGCGAGGCGGTCCTGCCGGAACGCCCAGTCGATATTCAGCAGATCGACCTCGTTGCCCGTGACGGGCGCTGCGACGGCGAGTCCGGCCGCCTCGGGCGGCTTGCCGCCCAGGCCGTCCAGGTAGTGGCGCAGCATGTCCTCGAGACTCTCGAAGGCCGCGTTCTCCATCACCAGCGGATGCTCGATCTGGTGGTGGGGCTGGCCGCGGCGCCAGCAGCCGACGCGGCTGTTGGTGCCGCCGATGTCCGCGATCAGCCAGCGGTCGGGACCTGCCGCAATCATCGCCGCTTCTTCCTCAGGTCGGCGACGAAACGGGTGCGCCAGGCGGTGATGTCGTTGCGGCGCATCGTCTCGAGCATGGCCTCGTGGCGCTCGCGGCGCTCCTCCGTCGGCATGTGCAGGGAGCGGTTGATGCCATCGGCCACGTCCTCGGTGTCGTACGGGTTCACCAGTACCGCCTCCGTGAGTTCGTGGGCGGCGCCGGCGAGTTTGGACAGCACCAGCACGCCCGGGTCTTCGGCATCCTGGGAGGCGAGATACTCCTTCGCCACCAGGTTCATGCCGTCGCGGATCGGCGTCACCAGCCCCACCCGGGCGCTGCGCAGCATGCCCATCAGCGTGGGCCGATCGAAACCCTTGTTGAGATAGCGGATGGGCACCCAGTCCATGTCGGCGAAGCGGCCGTTGATCTGACCGGCGGTGCGCTCGAGCTGGGCGCGGATCTCCTCGTAGGCGCGGATGCCCACCCGGGTGGGCGGCGCGATCTGCATGAACACGAGGTTGCCCTGGTTGGACGGATACCGCTCCAGCAGGCGCTCGTAGGCCTGGAATCTTCGCCTGAGGCCCTTGGAATAGTCGAGGCGGTCGACGCCGATCAGGAGCTCCCGGTTGCCCAGGCTGGCGCGCATGCGCTGCACGTTCTCCGTGTCCTTGTTGGCCTCCGCCAGGGTCGCGATGCCGTCCACGTCGATGCCGATGGGGTAGACGTCGGCAATCAGCGAGCCGCCCGGAACGTCGATGCGGTTGCCCTCCGCGAGTTCGCCGCCGATGATCGGGTGGGTCATCGCCTCCCGGAAGGAAGCGAGGTCGCGCTCGGTCTGGAAGCCCACCACGTCGTAGGCGGACAGCGAGCGCAGCAGGTATTCGTGGTCGGGCAGCGCCTGCAGCACGTCGTAGCCGGGGAACGGCACGTGCAGGAAGAAGCCGATGGGCTGATCCACGCCCGCATTCCGGAGTTCGGCCGCGAGCGGGATCAGGTGATAGTCGTGCACCCAGATGATGTCGTCGGGCTCGAGCAGCGGCTTCAGCTTGCGCGCGAACAGCGCGTTCACCCGCAGGTACGCCTCGAACTCGCGGCGGTCGTAGAGCATGTAGCTCAGGAGGTAATGGAACAGCGGCCACAGCACCCGGTTACTGAAGCCGTTGTAGTACAGCTCGTACTCGCGCTCGTTCAGGTCGATGGTGGAGAAGGTGATCTTGCCGCGGGTGACATGCTGGGCGTCGTGGCTGTCGCTGGCGGTCAGCTTGCCGTCCCAGCCGAACCAGACGCCGCCTTCGTCCTCCAGCGCCGCGAGCACGCCGACGGCCAGGCCGCCCGCCGCGGGTCGGTTGGGATTGGGCATCGCCACCCGGTTGGAGACGGTGATCAGACGTCCGTTGCCGCTCATTTGCTGCTCCCTAGATTGCCTCGGCCCAGCTCTTGCTGAGGCGCATGGCACCGTCGATGATACCGGCCATGCTGTAGGTCTGCGGGAAGTTGCCCCACAACGAATTGTCCCGCGGGTCTATGTCCTCGGAGAGCATGCCCAGCGAGTTCCTGCAGCTCAGCATGTGCTCGTAGAGTTCCCGCGCTTCTTCCTCCCGGCCGATGGACGCCAGTGCGTCGATGTACCAGAAGGTGCAGATGTTGAACGCGTTCTCCGGTTCGCCGAAATCGTCGGCGGCGGCGTAGCGGAACACGTGATGGCCGCGGCGCAGCTGCTTCTCGATGGCGTTCACTGTGCCGATGAAGCGGGGATCGTCGGCCTTCAGGAAACCGAGGTAGTGCATCATCAGCAGGCTCGCGTCCATCTCCGGGCGGCCGAAACTCTCGGTGAAAGCCTGTTGTTTGTCGTCCCAGGCCTCCTCGCAGATCACCTTGTGGATGTGGCTCGCCTGGCGGCCCCAGTAGGCAGCGCGGTCGGCGAGACCGAGGCGTGTGGCGATGCGGGCCAGGCGGTCGCAAGCCGCCCAGCACATCAGCGAGGAGAAGGTGTGCACTCTCTTGCGGCCGCGGTACTCCCACAGGCCGGCATCCGGCTGGTCGTACAGTCGCACCGCGACGGCGCCGAGCTGCTCCAGCAGCTGGAACTCGGCCATACCGCCAGGATGGGTGAGGCGCTGGTCGAAGAACATCTGGGTGGAGGAGAGCACCACCGCACCATAGACGTCGTGCTGGTTCTGCTCGTAGGCCTGGTTGCCGAGGCGCACCGGTCCCATGCCCCGGTAGCCGGACAGCGACTCGACCACGCTCTCGGTGAGGTCGGCGCGGCCGCTGATGGCATAGACGGGTTGCAGTTCCTCCAGACCGGCCTCGGTGGAGACGTCGATGATATAGCGCAGATACTCCTCCATGGTCTTCGTGGCGCCGAGTCGGTTCAACACGTTCACCACGAAGTAGCTGTCGCGCAGCCAGCAGTAGCGGTAATCCCAGTTGCGCCCGCTCCCCGCGGCCTCCGGAATGGAGGTGGTCATCGCGGCGATCACCGCGCCGGTGTCCTCGAATGTGCACAGCTTCAGCGTGATGGCCGCACGGATCACGGCTTCCTGCCACTCGAACGGGATAGCGAGACCTCTCGACCAGCCGCGCCAGAAGCGCTCCGTGGCCTCGAGGTGGTTGTGGTATGTGTCCGAGACGGCCTCCGGGATGGACTCGTCCGGGCCGAGTATGAGATGCACCGGCCGGTCGAGCACGAAGCTGGACTGGTCCAGCACCCGGGTGATCGATACGTCCGTGGTGAGACGCAGCCGCATGCCGGAGCCAAGATAGCGGATGTGGTTGCTGCCGCGGCGGGTCTTGCAGGCCTTGCGTCCGTAATCCCGCGCCGGGTTCAGCCGGATGCGGATACGCGGGCTCCCGCTCAGAGGCTCGATCGCTCGTATCAGCATCATGGGCCGGAACATGCGACCCATGTAGGGGTAGCGCGGGGCGAAGTCCGTGATCGCGATGGCGCCGCCGTGGCGATCGTACAGCGTGGTGCGCAGTATCGGGGTGTTCGGCACGTACTCCTGCTCGGCGTGCTCGAAGTCCTGCAGCTCGATCTCGAAGTAGCCGGGCTGCTCGCGGTCTTCCTCGCTGCGCAGCAGGCGGCAGAAGACCGGATCGCCGTCGAACTGGGGCATGCAGCCCCAGACCATCACCCCCTGGCTGTCGATGAGTGAGGCGATCTGGCAGTTGCCGATGACCCCGAGATTCAGATCCGTCATGCGCGACCCCTTTGCGTCGTGGATTCCGATGACTCCGACAATTCCGATAATGATGGACGGGCGGGCGCGGTCAAGAGTCCGCCAGCGCGGCGAGCCATGCGTAGACCGCCTCGATGTCCGGCAGCGACCAGCGCGCCAGCGTGCCTGTCTGCCGGGCGCTCTCGCGGACGTGGATGGAGTGCCCGCCCAGTTCGTTGACGACCGAGAAGCCGGCTTCGTCCGTGATGTCGTCGCCGACGAAAACCGGAAGCCGCCCGGCGAAGGGTTCCACGGTCATGAAGTCCTCGATGGCCTTGCCCTTGCTGCGCCCGGCCGGCATGAGCTCGCAGACCATCTTGCCTTCCATCAGACGAAAGCCGGGTCCGAGGTCCTCGCCGATGGCGCGCATGGTCTCCACGACCGCCGGGCCCGCGGCCGGCGCGCGGCGGTAATGCAGCGCGACGCCCTGGGGCTTGTGCTCCAGCAGCACGCCGGGGCGGCCCGCGACGAATGTCTGCAGGCGGTCCATCGCGCCGTCCGGCAGCTGCGTGCCCTCGCGGTACTCCACCGGGTCGCCGGAATGACGGCGTAACTCCAGGCCGTGGGCACCGGCGGCGGGCAGTACCAGCGGGCTGAAGACCCGGTCGATGTCGTGCACCGGGCGCCCGCTGATCAGGGCCAGCGCACCATCCAGCCGCTCGGCCAGGCGCGACAACAGGGCGTTCAGCTCGGCGGTGGAAGCCACCGCCGAGGGGTCGTCTCGGAAGCCGAGCAGCGTCCCGTCCACGTCCAGGAACAGTGCCCAGCGCCGGGGGTCGCCGAGTGGCGGCGCAGGTTTCAGGTTCTTTGCTGTCGTTGTCACGGCGGTGCGAGCATTGCGCACCGCGGCGCGCTTTGCAAACACCCGAGCGGCCGGTATTCGGTAGAATCCGCCGGATGATCGCCCCGAGATTTCTGCGTCAGCCCTGGATCTGGTTGCTCGCGCGCATCACCCGCCTGTGGATCAGACCGGCCGTGCTGCCGGAGGAGCCCGCGGAGCTGATGGCGCCGGCGGGCACCCGGGTCTGCTACGTCCTCGAGTACGGCGGGCTGGCGGATCGGCTGGCGCTCGAGCAGGCCTGCATCCGTCACGACCTCCCGCTTGCCGGCGAGGGTGTCGTGTTCGCGGGGCAGGAGGAATCCACGGCGCTGATCGTGCTGCGCACCCGGCGGAGTCTGCTGTTCGGCCGCCGCCGCAAACAGATCTCGGAGCGGCTCGAGCGCCTGGTGGCCGCCGCCGCGCGCGACGGCGACGAAGACGAAGAGTTATTGCTGGTCCCTGTCGCGGTCTATTGGGGTCGGGCGCCGGAGAAGGAACGCTCCTGGTTCAAGGTGCTGTTCAGCGAGCAGTGGGATATCGGCGGCCGCACGCGCAAGTTCCTGAGCACGATCCTCTACGGCCGCGCCACGCTGGTGCATTTCAGCGAGCCGCTGTCCGTGCGCCGTGTCGCGGCGGAAGGGCTCAGCGCGCGGCTGGCCGCGCGGAAGATCTCGCGGATACTCCGCGTGCATTTCCGCCAGCGCCGGGTCGCGACCCTGGGCCCGGATCTCTCCCATCGCCGCACACTGGTGAACGGGGTGGTGCGCAGCGCCAGCGTGCGCGGCGTGATCAGCCAGGAGTCCCGTGGCGATGCGCGCAAGCGCGAGCGTTTGCGGCGCAAGGCCCGGGAGTACGCCCGGGAGATCGCGGCCGACATGTCCTACCCCATGGTGCGCTTCCTGGACAAGGTGCTCACCTGGGCCTGGCATCAGCTCTACGATGGCATCCGCCTCAACGGCATCGAGCGGGTGCAATCCGTGGCCGAGGGCAGGGAACTGGTGTACGTGCCCTGTCACCGCAGTCACATGGACTACATCCTGCTGTCCTATGTGCTGTACCACCAGGGCCTGTCGCTGCCCCACGTGGCCGCCGGCGTGAATCTGAATCTGCCGGTGGTGGGCTCCATCCTGCGCCGCGGCGGCGGCTTCTTCCTGCGCCGCAGTTTCCGCGGCAACCGGCTGTATGCCGCAGTCTTCTATGCCTACTTGCGGGCGCTGATCACGCGCGGCTTCAGCATCGAGTACTTCGTCGAGGGAGGGCGCAGCCGCACCGGGCGGCTGCTCAAACCGAAGGGCGGCATGCTGGTGATGACGGTGGAATCGTTCCTGCAGGACCCCCGCCGGCCGGTCGTCTTCGTGCCCGTCTATTTCGGCTACGAGAAGCTGGTGGAAGGCAAGGCGTACGTCAGCGAGCTCTCCGGCGAGCAGAAGAAGAAGGAGACCGTGCTCGGCCTGGTCCGCTCGCTGCGGACGCTGCGCGACTACTTCGGCGAGGTGTACGTCAACGTGGGCGAGCCGCTGGAGCTCACCGCCCTGCTGGACGCGCACCGTCCCGGCTGGCGGGAGGAGGAATCGGTCGAGGGCGAGCGGCCGGCCTGGCTGCCGGAGGTGATCGGCGACCTGGAGCGCCGCATCATGTGGCGCATCAATGCCGCCGCCGCCGTCACTCCGATCAGCCTGCTGGCCCTGGCGCTGCTGGCGACGCCACGCCAGACCATGCCGGAGTCCACGCTGCACCGCCAGCTCACGCTGCTGCTCGAGCTGTTGCGCCGCTTCCCCTACAGTGACGCCGTGACGGTCACCGAGCTCGGGCCCGAAGCCGTCATCGCCCACGGCGAGAAGATGGGCGTCATCCGGCGCGAGGAACATCCGCTCGGCGATCTCATCCTGATGCGGGAGAGCGAGGCGGTGCTGATGTCCTATTTCCTGAACAACGTGCTGCACCTGCTGGCCATCCCGGGCCTGGTGGCCGCCTGCTTCATCCAGAGCCGGCGGCTCGCGCTCGCCGAGGTGGTGCGCCTGATTGGACTCACCTATCCCTACGTGCGCGCGGAGCTGTTCCTGCGCTGGCGGGGCGGCGAGGTGGAGGCACTGGTGCGCGACGTCATCGGTCAGCTCACGGGGCTCGGTCTGCTGCGTCTGTCGCAGGACGGCCAGACGCTGCGCCGGCCCCGCGCGGGCGGCGCGGCCGCCTTCCAGCTGGTCCAGCTCGGCCGCCTGATGCTGCCGATGCTGCAGCGTTACTACATGACGATCGCGCTGCTCGAGCGCTACGGGTCGGGGCGTCTCACCCAGGGGCGGCTGGAGCGCATCTGCGAACTCTCCGCGCAGCGCCTGTCGATGGTGTCCGGACTGCGCTCACCGGACTTCTTCGACCGCAAGCTGTTTCAGGAATTCATCCGCACGCTGCGCAAGGGCGGCGTCCTCTCCGTCGATGCCGAGGGCCGGCTGGCGTTCGGCGAGGACCTGGTGCGTGTCGAGGAAGACGCCCGCCAGGTGCTCGGCGAACAACTCTGCCACCACATCCTCAGCACGACCGTGAGCGAGCTGCCGCCCGAAGAGGCGGAACGGGAGCACGCCTGAGGCGCCTGTGTCTGCACTCCGGGCGCCCCGCGTTGCGTACAATTGCGTTCATGAATAACGCGTCTCGCAGTTCGGACGGCGACGCCTGCGACGTCGTCTCCTTCTACCGTTTCGTCTCTCTGCCGTCGTATCGGCAGGTGCGCGGGCCGCTGCTCGCGGCCGGGCGCGAACGCAACCTCCTGGGCACCGTTCTGCTGGCGCCGGAAGGTATCAACGCGACGCTCGCCGGAGAGCGCGACGCACTGGCGTCGCTGCTGGACTGGCTGGGCGATATCGAGGGGCTGGCTGATGTGGAAGGCCGATGGTCGCGCGCGGACGAGCCGCCGTTCCGGCGCTTGCGGGTGCGCCTGCGCAGGGAGATCGTCAGCCTCGGGCGACCGGACGTCGACGCATCGGTGCTCACCGGCGAGCGGGTCAGCCCCGCGGAGTGGAACGGGCTGATCGCGGATCCGGAGACGCTGGTGATCGACACGCGCAACCGCTATGAGATCGACGTCGGGCGCTTTCCCGGCGCCGTCGATCCGGGCACGGACAGCTTCCGCGATTTCCCGGGTTTCGTCGACGAACGGCTGGCCGGCGAGCGCGACCGACCCATCGCCATGTACTGTACCGGCGGCATCCGCTGCGAGAAGGCGACGGCCATGATGCGTGAGATGGGCTTCGAGCGGGTCTACCAGCTGGAAGGCGGAATCCTCGGCTATCTCGACGCGATGGCGGAGTCACCGGACAATCGCTGGGAGGGCGAGTGCTTCGTCTTCGACAGTCGGGTGGCGGTGGACCGGCGTCTGGCTCCCGGCCACTACGTGCAGTGCCACGCCTGCCGCCGGCCACTGTCCGCTGCGGACGTGGCATCGCCGCTCTACGCCGCCGGCGTGAGCTGCCCTCACTGCCACGGTGACGTGGATTCCGACCGCGCCGAGCGGCTGGCAGAACGGCGCCGCCAGGTGGAGCTGGCGGAGGCGCGCGGCGAGCGGCATATCGGCGCCGTCTACGGCGGGACCGAAGAGGAGTAGTTAGTTCAGGCGTTCAGGTCCGGGATCAGCTCGCTCTCGAGCCGGGAGATCATGTCCTTCAGCTGGAGCTTGCGCTTCTTCAGGCGGCGCAGCCGCAGCTGGTCGACCAGGGGGTCTTCCGACAGACGGTCGATGAGGTCGTCCAGGTCCCTGTGGCTGATGCGCAGCTCCCGCAGTCGCTCCAGGTCCCGGAATACGTCGTTCTCGACGTTGTTGTTGTCGGTGATCTCGCCGTCCACGCTTTCTTAGTAAGCCGAAATCCGGCGCTTGTCCAGTCTTTCCCGGCCTCAGCCTATAGGCGGCCACGGGCGATCCTGCGGGCCGGTCACCAGGAAGTGCGGGTTCAGGATGTCCGCCTTGGCGTTGTAGGCCAGCGGCGAGCCGCCGGCCACCGTGACGCGCCCGCCGGCGGCCTCCACCACGGCCTGGGCGGCGGCCGTATCCCACTCCGACGTCGGACCGAGCCGGGGATAGACGTCCGCGCCTCCCTCGGCGACGACACAGAATTTCAGGGAGGAGCCCATGGGCAGGAGCTCGTGTTCGCCCAGTTCCCCGAGCCACGCGTCCAGGCTCGCGCCGCGATGCGAGCGGCTGCCGACAACGCGCACGGGCGATGCAGATTCCTCCGCGACGCGGATGGCCTCGCTGCTCGCGCCGTCGACGAGACGGCGCGCGCCGTAGCCGTGCAGGCCGGTGTAGGTCTTGCCTTGCACGGGCACGTGCACGACGCCGAGCACCGCGTGATGGCCCTCCACCAGTGCGATATTCACGGTGAACTCGCCGTTGCGGCTGACGAACTCCTTCGTGCCGTCAAGGGGGTCCACCAGCCAGTAGTGCTGCCAGGCGCGGCGCTCGCCGTAGGGTGGTATGCCGTCTTCCTCGCTCAGCACGGGCATGCCGGGCGTCAGCTGCTTCAGACCCTGGACGATAACGTCGTGGGCCGCACGGTCGGCCGCCGTGATGGGCGAGTCGTCCTGCTTGCTCTCCACGTCGAAGTCGGTCTCGTAGACCTCCAGGATGGCCTGACCGGCATCCCGGGTGATGGCCACCACGTTCTTCAGGAGCTGCTGTCGGTTCTGCACGTGTCCTCCGCGTTACTGACCGGCGTCACCGGACTTCTTCGTGCGCCTGCGCCGGCGTCGCTTCTTCTTCTCGCCGCCGTCGCCGGATTTCGATTTGCCGCCACCGTCGTCGGAGCGGGCTTTCCTGCCGCCACCGCCGCTACCACCGCCGCCACCACTCCGGCCGCTGCGCCCGCCGCCGCGGGACGGCCTGCCGCCGCCGCCGGGGCGGTCACCGAGGCGCTTGCGCGGCCGCCGGGGCGGGCGCTCGATCTCGGGCAGCGCCTCGTGATCGAAGCTCGCCACCGGGATCTTGTTGCCGATGTAGTCCTCGATGTCGGGCAGCGAAACCACGTACTGTTCGCAGCCGAAGCTGATCGCGTCACCTGATGCGCCGGCCCGCGCCGTGCGGCCGATGCGGTGTACGTAGTCCTCGCGGTCCTGGGGCAGGTCGTAGTTGAAAACGTGGCTCACGTCGGGCACGTGCAGGCCGCGGGAGGCGACGTCGGTGCCGATCAGCACCGCCAGCTCGCCGCTCTGGAAGTCGGAGAGCATGCGCTCGCGCTTGCGCTGGGGGACGTCGCCGGAGATGGCCTGGGCGTTGATGCCGTTCGCGCGCAGCGTGTCCTCGAGTCTCTCCGCCTCCCGCTTCGTGTTCACGAACACCATCGTGCGCTTGGCGTCCCTCTCGCGCAGCAACTTGATCAGCAGCGGCAGCTTCTCCTCGTTGGAGGGGTAGTAGATGACCTGACGCACGCGGTCGGCCGTCACCTTTTCGGGCTCGATGCGGATAAGCTCCGGATCGTTCATGTGCTCGTAGGCGAGTTCCATCACCCGGTGCGACAGGGTGGCCGAGAACAGCATGTTCAGCCTCTCCGTCGGCGGAGGCAGTCGCCGCAGCACGTAGCGGATGTCCTTGATGAAGCCCAGATCGAACATGCGATCGGCCTCGTCCAGTACCATCACTTCCACGTGGTTCAGATTGAACACACCCTGTTTGTAGTAGTCGATGAGGCGCCCCGGCGTACCGATCAACACGTCGATGCCGGCGCTGATGTGGTCGCGCTGCTTGTCGTAGTCCTTGCCGCCATAGGCCAGTGCGACCTCGAGACCCGTGTGGCTGCCCAGGGTCTCGGCGTCGGCGGCGATCTGCACCGCCAGTTCCCGGGTGGGGGCCAGGATGACCGCACGCGGCGCTGACTGCTTGCTGTCCGGTCGCTCACTCGCAAGCAGGCGATTGAACAGGGCGATCAGGAACGCGGCCGTCTTGCCCGTCCCGGTCTGCGCCTGGCCGGCGACGTCGCGGCCCGCGAGGGCGATGGGCAGCGTCCGGCTCTGGATCGGCGTGCAGTATTCGAAACCGGCATCCTCGATGCCTTCGCGTATGCCGTCGGGCAGCTCCAGATCCCTGAAGGCCAGTTCGCTCAGATGATTTTCAGACATGGGTTCCCGTGGGGAAAAAGTGAATGTAAGGCTTGCAAATTCGGCCGCGAAGGGTTCAAATTAACCCCAGTTCGCTGCGACAGCCGTCGCACCTGCCAGAATTCGCTACCACCAAATCTCAAGAGAAGCCGCACAAGACCGGCGAGAAAGCTGCGACATATTGCCTGATCGGGAACGCGCCGTCACCTGCCCGGTCCGGCGCCGAAACAAATATGCGCCGTCGGGGTAGCTCCGACTCTGGACACTGAATCATTCGATACTGCGGGGAGGTTAACAGCGGTGACTGACCAGATCGTTCATACGAGTGACGCGACGTTCGAGCAGGACGTGCTGCAGTCCGATCGTCCGGTGTTGCTGGACTTCTGGGCGGAGTGGTGCGGTCCGTGCAAGATGATCGCGCCGCTGCTCGATGACGTATCCGGCGAGTACGGCGATCGATTGAAGGTGGCGAAGATAAACATCGACGAGAATCCTAACACGCCGCCGAAATTCGGGATCCGCAGTATCCCTACCCTGATGCTGTTCCGCGACGGAGCAGTGCAGGCACAGAAAATGGGTGCGATGTCGAAATCGCAACTTGTCGAGTTTTTGGATGCCAATTTGTGAGAGGCTACTTGGGTAATCAAGCAAGAGGACGGTCGAAGCAATCTTCCCGTCCGAAAAATCAGAATGGGCCGCCGCGCAAACCGCGCCGGCGGAAAAGCGGCAATACGCAGCACGGCTACGAGGATCTCCCCGCCGACGAGGAGAATCTCGAGGTCATAACGCCGGAGCAGCTCGCCGACAACAAGAACGTGATGAACCTCACCGAGCTCAAGACGTGTCCCGCGTCGGAGCTGGTGGTGCTTGCCGAGGAGATGGGGCTGGAAGGCCTCGCACGCTCGCGCAAGCAGGACATCATCTTCGCGATGCTGAAAGCGCATGCGAAGCAGGGCGAGGACATCTACGGCGACGGCGTGCTGGAGATCCTGCAGGACGGCTTCGGCTTCCTGCGCTCCTCCGATAGCTCCTACCTGGCCGGGCCGGACGACATCTACGTCTCGCCGAGCCAGATCCGGCGCTTCAACCTGCGCACCGGCGACACCGTCTCCGGCCTGATCCGGCCGCCGAAGGACGGCGAGCGCTATTTCGCGCTGCTGAAGGTGGGGCAGATCAATTTCGACGCGCCGGAGAACGCCAAGAGCAAGGTGCTGTTCGAGAATCTGACGCCGCTGTTCCCGAAGGAGCGGCTGCAGCTCGAGCAGGGCAACGGCAGCACCGAGGACCTGACGGCGCGCATCATCGACATGGTGGCGCCCATCGGCAAGGGCCAGCGCGGTCTGATCGTCTCGCCGCCGAAGGCCGGCAAGACGATGCTGCTGCAGAACATCGCCTCCGCCATCGCGGCCAACTACCCGGAGTGCGACCTCATCGTGCTGCTCATCGACGAGCGGCCCGAGGAAGTCACGGAGATGGAGCGCACGGTGCGCGGCGAAGTCGTGTCTTCCACCTTCGACGAGCCGGCCAGCCGGCACGTGCAGGTGGCGGAGATGGTGATCGAGAAGGCCAAGCGGCTCACCGAGCACAAGCGCGATGTCGTCATTCTGCTCGACTCCATCACGCGGCTGGCGCGTGCCTACAACACCGTGGTGCCGTCATCCGGCAAGGTGCTGACGGGCGGCGTGGACGCCAACGCCCTGCACCGGCCGAAGCGCTTCTTCGGTGCGGCGCGCAACATCGAGGAGGGCGGCTCCCTCACCATCCTCGCCACGGCGCTGATCGACACCGGCTCGAAGATGGACGACGTCATCTACGAGGAGTTCAAGGGCACCGGCAACATGGAGATCCACCTGGATCGGCGCATCTCCGAGAAGCGTGTGTTCCCGGCCATCAACATCAACCGTTCCGGCACACGGAAAGAGGAATACCTCACCCAGCCGGACGAGCTGCAGAAGATGTGGGTGCTGCGCAAGGTGCTGCACCCGATGGACGAACTCGCCGCCGTCGAGTTCCTGCTCTCCAAACTGCAGGACACCAAGACCAACGCCCAGTTCTTCGAGGCCATGAAGCGTTGAGGAAACGCTGAGGCGGCGTCTTCGATGCCGTAGTCGGGCAGGGCGTCTTCGATAGGCCGCCAGGCTTCGCCGGCGGTAATCACGAGGTCTCAGCCGCCGGCCGCCGCGGCGATTTCGCGGGCGATGGCGCGGTGGCCGATGTCCCGACGAAAATAAGCACCGTCCCAGCGGATGCAAGCGACGCCCCGATAGGCCGAGTCCCGCGCCGCCGTGACGTTCTCGCCCAGCCCCACGACGCAGAGCACGCGCCCGCCGGCGGTCACCACCCGGTCGCCATCCATGCGCGTGCCGGCATGGAAGACCTTGACGCCGTCCAGGGCGGCGGCGCGGTCCAGGCCCTCGATGGCATCGTCTTTCGGATAGTCCTCCGGGTAGCCGCCCGCGGCCATTACCACGCCGAGGGAGGCGCGGAGATCCCATTCGGCCCTCGCGTCGGCCAGGCGGCCGTCCAGCGCGGCCTCGCAGAGCTCGACCAGGTCGCTCTGTAGTCGCGCCATGATCGGCTGTGTCTCGGGGTCGCCGAAGCGGCAGTTGAATTCGAGCACCCGCGGCGCGCCGCTGTCGTCGACCATCAGCCCTGCGTACAGGAACCCCAGGTAGTCGACGCCGTCCGCTGCCAGACCGTCGATGGTGGGCCGGATCACCTCGTCCATGATGCGCCGTTCTATCGCGGGCGTGACCACCGGCGCAGGGGAGTAGGCGCCCATGCCGCCGGTGTTCGGGCCGGTGTCGCCCTCGTCGCGGGCCTTGTGATCCTGGGAGGTGGCCAGCGGCAGGATGTGGCGGCCGTCCGTGATGACGATGAAGCTCGCCTCTTCGCCCTGCAGGAACTCCTCCACGACGATGCGACGGCCGGCACCGCCGAACGCGCCGGCCTGCAGCATGTCCCGTGCTGCCTCCTCCGCTGCCTCGACGGTGTGCGCCACCACCACTCCCTTGCCGGCGGCGAGGCCGTCCGCCTTCACCACCAGTGGCGCGCCCTGCTCGCGGATGTAGTCGAGAGCCGGCGCCAGTTCGGTGAAGTTTTCGTAGGCGGCCGTGGGGATGCGGTGGCGGGCCAGGAAATCCTTCGTGTAGGCCTTGGAGCCTTCCAGCCTCGCGGCTTCCGCACGGGGTCCGAAGCAGCGCAGCCCGGCCTCGGCGAAGCGGTCCACGAGACCCGCGACCAGCGGGACCTCGGGGCCGACGATGGTGAGATCCACGCTTTCCCGGCGGGCCAGCGCCAGCAGGCCTTCCACGTCGTCCGCCGCCACGGCGGCGTTGCGGACACCGGGTTCCAGCGCTGTGCCTGCGTTACCCGGTGCGACGACGACTTCGTCGACCCTCGGTGAGCCCGCGCATTTCCAGGCCAGCGCGTGTTCGCGCCCGCCGCCGCCCACGATGAGTATCTTCAAGGCAACTCTCCGGCTCAGTGACGGAAATGGCGCATGCCGGTGAACACCATCGCGATGTCGTGTTCGTCGGCCGCGGCGATGACCTCCTCGTCGCGCACGGAACCGCCGGGCTGGATCACGGCCCGCACGCCGTGTTCCGCTGCCGAGTCGATGCCGTCGCGGAAAGGGAAGAAGGCGTCGGACGCCATGGCGGCGTCTTTCGTGGAGAGGCCGGCGTCCGCCGCCTTGATGGCAGCGATGCGCGTGGAGTAGACCCGGCTCATCTGGCCGGCGCCGACTCCGATGGTGGCGCCGCCGCGGGCAAAGACAATCGCGTTGGACTTGACGTACTTCGCCACCCGCCAGGCGAACATCAGGTCGGCGATCTCGCCGGCCGAGGGTTCGCGGCGGGTCACCACGCGCAGGTTACCGGCCTCGATGCGACCGTCGTCCCGCTCCTGCACCAGCAGCCCGCCGGAGACCTTTTTCAGCTCCACGGCCGGCCGCTCGGGTCGGGTCTCCCCGGTCACGAGAATGCGCACGTTCTTCTTCGCGGCCAGCACTTCGGCGGTGCCGTCGGCCAGGGCGGGTGCCACGATGACCTCCACGAACTGTCGATCCAGGATCTCGCGGGCCACTTTCTTCTGCAGCGGCGCGCTGAAGGCGATGATGCCGCCGAAGGCGGATACCGGATCGGTGGCGTAGGCCCGCTCGTAGGCCTCGAACTGCGACCCCGCAGTGGCCGCGCCGCAGGGATTGGCGTGCTTGACGATCACGCAAGCGGGGCCCTCGAACTGGCGCACGCATTCGAGGGCGGCGTCGGCATCCGCGATGTTGTTGTAGGAGAGCGCCTTGCCCTGGACCTGCTCTGCGCCCGCGAGTGTGCCGCGGAGGTCGCCCGCGTCGGCGTAGAAGGCAGCCTGCTGATGGGGATTCTCGCCGTAACGCAGGCTGGCGATGCGCCGTCCGCCTGCGGCGAAGCGTTCGCCCAGCCGGCTTTCGCCCGCCCCCTCGGTGAGCCACGATGAGATGGCCGCATCGTAACTGGCCGTGTGGGTATAGGCCTTCGCGGCGAGGCGCAGGCGTATGGCCTCGTCCACGCTGCCCTCCTCCAGCGCGCGGAGTGTGGTCTCGTAGTCGGCCGGGTCCACCAGCACGAGGACGTTGTGGTGGTTCTTCGCCGCGGCCCGGATCATGGCGGGGCCGCCGATGTCGATGTTCTCGATGGCGTCGCCGAGGGTCGCGTCCGCCGCGCTGACCGTCTGCTCGAAGGGATAGAGGTTGACAGCGAGGACGTCGATGGCGTCGATGCCGTGCTCGGCCATGACGGCGGCGTCGGTGTCCCGGCGGCCCAGCAGCCCGCCGTGGATCTTCGGATGCAGGGTCTTGACCCGGCCGTCCATGATCTCGGGAAAGCCGGTGTGCGCCGAGACGTCGGTGACTTGCAGACCGGCATCGCGCAGCGCGCGGGCGGTGCCGCCCGTGGAGAGCAGGTCGTAGCCGCGGTCGGCCAGGCCCCGCGCCAGTTCCACCACCCCGGTCTTGTCGGAGACGCTCAACAGCGCGCGGCGGGATCGCGTCATCGGCTCTGCTCCCGGTGTGTGTCCTGGCGCCGGCGGCCGCTCAGCGCAGCAACGCGTACGCCTTCAGTTTCTTGCGCAAGGTGCCGCGGTTTATGCCCAGGATCGAGGCCGCCTCGCTCTGGTTGCCACCGGTGTATTCGAGCACCGTCCGCAGCAGCGGCTTCTCCACTTCGCTCAGCACCAACTCGTAGAGATCCCCCGGTCGATAGCCGTTCAGGCTCTCGAAATACTGGTTCAGGGCTTCCTGGGTGTGGTCGCTCAGGGACTTGTCGTTGCCCAGCGTCGGCTTTCGTTTCTTCTTTCGTGTCGATTGAGCCACGTCGATTCGTTTCCCCGCAGATCGCCGCCACGACCGTCGACCGCAGCGCTCCTGTTGACTTATTGTTGCTGAACAGCGCGATCAGGCGGCTAGAGCACCGGCCCGGTCCGCGCTGTCGAGAAAGCGCTCGGTGAGGAGCAGCTGCTCCCTGGCACTCTCAACGCGCACCACCTGGCGTCGGTATTCATCGCCATCCGGCAGATGGCGGCTGTACCAGGACAGGTGTTTGCGTGCCACCCGAACACCGCGCTCTTCCCCATAGAAACGGTGCAGCTCGTGCAGGTGGGCGGTGATGATAGCACGGAGCTCGGCAGCGTCGACAGACGCCGGCGCGGCGCCGTGACAGAGGTAGTGCAGCACTTCCCGGAATATCCATGGACGGCCCTGCGCTGCGCGGCCGATCATTACGGCGGCGGCGCCGGTTACGCGCAGAACTTCGAGTGCCTTTTCAGGACTGTCGATATCGCCGTTGGCGATCACCGGTATGGAGACCGCGTCGACGATCTGCCCGATAGTCGCGTATTCCGCGCTGCCGGCGAAGCGGCAGGCGCGGGTGCGTCCGTGGATGGCCAGCGCCCGGATGCCACAGTCCTCGGCGAGTCTGGCCACCCGCACGCCGTTGCGGTTGTCGGGATCCCAGCCGGTCCGCGTCTTCAGTGTGACGGGCACATCGACGGCGGCGACGACCGCGGCGAGGATATCGGCGACCCGGCGCTCGTCCTGCAGCAGCGCCGAGCCGGCGAGCTTGCGGCAGACCTTCTTGGCCGGGCAGCCCATGTTGATGTCGACAATGTCGGCGCCGGCGTCGGCGACGGCACGGGCCGCCTCCGCCATCGGCGCGGGATCGCTGCCGGCGATCTGCACCACCCGTGGCCAGGGGTCGCCTTCCAGGCGCAACCGGTGCCGTGACTTCTCCGAGCGCCAGAGCGAGGTGTCCGCGGTGGTCATCTCCGTGGCGGCCAGGCCCGCCCCGAACCGGCGCGCGAGGCGGCGGAACGGCAGGTCGGTGGTGCCGGCCATGGGAGCGAGCAGTACGGGAGAGGCGATGTCGATGGTGCCGATGCGCATGTCGGGATTCTAGCGGCAGGCGCCGGAGCAGCGCAGGTCGCCCTCTGCGCTCCGGTAGCAGACGTGCAGCTCGTAGCCTGCCGCCTCGCTGCCCGGATCCGACAGCCGGGCGCGGGCGCGCACGCGGTCGCCCGGATGCATGCGGACGTCGCGCAATTCCCCCTCGGGCAGATAGTCGTCGGCTTCGACCGAGCGGCTGCCGATCACGCTCTGCCAGCGGTCCGTCAGCGAGACGTGCAGCAGCGGATAGGGTTGGGGCCGGTCGCCCTGGTGAACGACGACGCTGGTGATCTGCAGCGAGTCCGCGCTGGCATCGCCGCTGGACGACTCGACGCACAGCGCGCCGATGTCCCAGCGCGGCTGCACGTCGGCGCCGAACAGGCCGTAGATCTGCTGCAGCCGGGGACCGAATTCCGGATGCGTCGCCAGCTGGGTCCGCTGGCCGTGGATGACCTGGGCCGCGAGCGCCACGACCAGCAGCAGGGCCGCCCCCGACCACAGCAGAGTCCGTGACCGGCTGCGCCGGCGCGGCAGCAGTGTCTGGTCGATGAGCTCTTCTTCGCCGTCTTCCTCCGGCTGCTCACCGGCAGCGCCCCCGGCCGTCTTGCTTTCGACTCCCCGGGGAGCCTCGGTGGCCGGTTGCGATTCCTCCCGTTCCTCCCGCGCGTGCTCCTCGACGGCGGCCGCCGCGGCGTCGCTGTCGGGACCGAGGATCGCCGCGAACTCACCGCTCTGGACGATCTCGTCGAACAGGGCCGCGGACGCCGCGAGGTCGTCCCGGTCCTCCGCTGCGCCCGTCCGGTCGCCGGCCGCGGCGGCGTGTTCGGGCAATGCGGGTTCCTCGGGCGCCGACGGCTCTTCGGCCGGAGGTCGTTCGGCTTCCGGCGTCTCCGCTGCGGTCTCGGTCTCCGCTTTTCCTGCGGGCGGTTCCCCGGCCCCCGGCTCGGCCGCATCCGGTGCTGCCACCGTCCGGTGAGGCGTCTCAGCCGGTTCCCCGACGAGCATGAGTTCCTCGGGCGGCGCGTCCTCCGGCGCCCGTTCGGCCGGGACGCCGTCCTCGTGGCCGCCCTCGTCGCCGGTCTCGCGCTCCAGCCCGACACCGAGCGTGGTCTCGTCCAGCTCGAGTTCGGCGAGCAGTGCGCGCCACTCGTCCTCGTCGCCGAGATCGCCGGTCTCGGCCGCGTCGTCGCCGGCATCGGGCGTCGGCGCTGCCGGCTCCCCGGCCGGGCCGTCCGTCTGCTGGCCGGCCGCCGCGGCCTCCTGCCGCTGTCCGGCTTCCTCCTCGTCGGCCTCTGCGGACAGGTCGCCGCCGAACGAAGCCAGGATTTCCTCCAGCGGCGTGTCGTCGTCGAAGCGCTGGGGCTCGCGCGCGGGTTCGCCTCCCGATTCGGGTTCGCCTCCGGGTTCAGGCTCGCCTTCCGCTTCGGGCTCGGGCTCAGGTTCGGGCTCAGGTTCGGGCTCGGGTTCGGGTTCCGGCTCCGTTTCCGGTTCCGGCCCGGCCTCGGGGCCGCTCTCCGGCCCCGGCTCTTCGATCGACTCCGGCCCGGGTGCCGGCGGCTCGGCCGGCTGCGGCGGCGGCGGTTCGTGGGACAGCGTTTCCAGCGCGTCGAACACCGTCCCGCAGGCGCCGCAGCGCACCCGCCCGTGGGCGCGCTTCAGATCTTCCGGCCCGATCTGGTAGACGGTCCGGCATTCGGTGCATTGGGTGTACACGGTCTCAGTCTTCCCGGCGCCTGCCGCTGATCATGATCCAGTCCTCGCGTGCGACCGCCGGCGCGATCTCGAACCAGCGCTCGTAGGCGGCGCGGATCTCCTCCGCCTGACTCGCGAGGATACCCGATAACACGATCTCGCCGCCGCTCCGGGTCAGTCCGGCCAGCCGCGGGGCGAGTGCGGCCAGGGGGGCGGCGAGGATATTCGCCAGCACGATGTCGAATGCCGCATCGACGAGTTCTTCGGGGGCGACGACACCGAGGCGTCCGGCGACGTCGTTGCGTGCCGCGTTAGCCCCCGTTGCCGTGAGGGCCTGTGCGTCGATGTCGGTGGCGGTCGCCTCCCCGGCGCCCAGGAGCAGGGCGGCGACGGCGAGGATGCCCGACCCGCATCCGTAATCGAGCACGCGGTGCCCGGCGATGCGGGCCGCATCGAGCCATTCCAGGCACAGGGCGGTCGTCGCGTGGGTGCCGGTGCCGAAAGCGAGGCCGGGGTCCATGTCCAGCACGACTGCGTCCGGCTCTTCCACCACCCCGCCCGTCGGGCATACCCAGAGGCGCTGGCCGAAGCGCATGGGACGGAAGTCGCGCAGCCACTCCCGCTCCCAGGCGCGGTCCGCCAGCGTCTCCACGCGCCAGGCCGGCAGTTCGTCCAGATCGAGCGCGGCATGCAGGCCGGCTGTCAGAACCTGCTCGTCCAGATGCTCATCGAACAGCGCGGTGACGAGGGTGGCAGGCCAGAGCGGCGTCGCGCCCGGCGCCGGCTCGAGCACCGGCGAATCGCCGGCGTCGGAGTAGGTGACGGCGCCGGCACCGAGGTCCTCCAGGGCCTCCTCCACCCGGGCCGCGTCCAGGCCGTCCAGAGCCATGGTGAACTGACGCCAAGACATCCCGCCGGCGCCGGTTCAGAGACCGAGGCGCTTCTCCAGGTAATGGATATTCGTGCCGCCGGTCTTGAAGGCCTGGTGGGTCATGATCTCCTGGTGCAGCGGCACGTTGGTCTTGATGCCCTCGATCACGATCTCGCTCAGAGCGATCTGCATGCGGGCGATGGCCGACTCCCGGTTCTCGCCGTAGGCGATCAGCTTGCCGATCAGCGAGTCGTAGTACGGTGGCACCCGATAGCCGCTGTAGAGATGGCTGTCCACGCGGATGCCGGGCCCGCCCGGCGAGTGCCAGAGCTGGACCATGCCGGGCGAGGGCATGAAGGTCTTCGGGTCCTCGGCGTTGATGCGGCACTCGATGGCATGGCCGGTGACGCGCACGTCCGATTGCGTGAAGCCGAGCTTCTCGCCGGCGGCGATGCGCAGCTGCTCCTTGACGATGTCGATGCCGGTGACCATCTCCGTGACCGGATGCTCCACCTGCAGACGGGTGTTCATCTCGATGAAGTAGAATTCGCCGTCCTGGTAGAGGAACTCGAAGGTGCCGGCGTTGCGGTAGCCGATCTCCTGGCAGGCCTGTACGCAACGCGCCCCCATCCGCTCCCGCTCCTCGTCGCCGATGCCCGGCGCCGGGGCTTCCTCGATGACCTTCTGGTGGCGGCGCTGCATGGAGCAGTCGCGCTCGCCGAGGTGGACGGCGTTGCCGTGGGCGTCGGCCAGCACCTGGAACTCGATGTGGCGGGGACGCTCCAGGAATTTCTCCATGTAGACCTGATCGTTGCCGAAGGCCGCCTTGGCCTCGGCCCGGGTCACGTTGATGGCGCCTAGCAGGGAGGCTTCGCTGTGGACCACCCGCATGCCGCGGCCGCCGCCGCCGCCGGCCGCCTTGATGATCACCGGGTAGCCGATCTCGCGACCGAGGCGCAGGTTCTCGTCGCCGTCCTCGCCGAGCGGGCCGTCGGAACCGGGCACGCAGGGCACGCCCGCCTCCTTCATGGCGCGGATGGCCGAGACCTTGTCGCCCATCAGCCGGATGCTCTCGGCCTTCGGGCCGACGAAGATGAAACCGCTCTTCTCGACCCGCTCGGCGAAGTCGGCGTTCTCCGAGAGGAAGCCGTAGCCCGGATGCACGGCCACGGAGTCGGTGACCTCCGCGGCGCTGATGATGGCCGGCATGTCCAGGTAGCTCTCGGCGGAGGAGGGCGGGCCGATGCAGACGGTCTCGTCCGCCAGCAGCACGTGTTTCAGGTTGGTGTCGGCCGTGGAGTGCACCGCGACCGTCTTGATGCCCATCTCGCGGCAGGCGCGCAATATCCTGAGCGCGATCTCGCCGCGGTTGGCGATGACGACTTTCTCGATCATGGTCCGCTCAGGAGCCGGTGCGCTGGTCGATCACGAACAGCATCTGGCCGTATTCCACCGGCTCTCCGTTCTGGACCCGGATCGACTTCACCACACCGTCCACGTCGGCCTCGATCGGGTTCATCATCTTCATCGCCTCGACGATGCACAGCGTATCGCCGGCCTTGATCCGGTCGCCGATCTGCACGAACGGGCTCGCCCCCGGGGCGGGCGCGGCGTAGAAGGTGCCCACCATCGGCGAGGTGACCACGTGGCCCTCTTCCTCGGGCTCCCGGGCCGGCGCGGCGGCGGGATCGGGCGCGGGCGCGGCGGGCTCCGGCGACGGGTTGGCGGGTGCTGCCTGCGGCATCGGATAGTGAGACATCTGCGGTGCGGCCACCATGGTATTGGCCGGGTAGCGGCTGATGCGCACCGCCTCCTCCCCCTCGGTGATCTCGATCTCCGCGATGCCGGATTCCTCCAGCAGCTCGATGAGCTTCTTGACCTTCCTTATATCCATGCGCTTGCCTTCTCTTATGAGTCCGTCAGCCTGCGGTGCAGTGCCAGCAGGGCGAGTTCGTAGCCGATGACGCCCAGTCCGACGATCGTGCCGTCGGCTACGTCGGAGAAATAGCTGTGGTGCCGGAAGCCCTCCCGGGCGTGCACGTTCGAGAGATGGACTTCGATGAAGGGCCGGCCGGCGGCCAGCAGGGCATCGCGCAGTGCGATACTGGAGTGGGTATAGGCGCCCGGGTTCACGATCAGGGCGCGGGTGCCGTCGTCGGTGCAGGCCTGCACCCGGGCCACCAGCTCGTGCTCGGCGTTGCTCTGGAAACAGACCAACTCGTGGCCGAACTCGACGGCCAGGTTACGCAGACGCTCCTCCACCGCGGCCAGACTCTCGTCGCCGTAGACCGTGGGTTCTCTTTTGCCCAGCAGGTTCAGATTGGGCCCGTTCAATAGGAGCAGCCGCGGCATGATCAGTCCAGTAGACTGCCTTTTCAGCGAAGTTAGCGGCGAGTTTAACGCCCATAGCCGGCAATTGCACAATAATCCCCATAGGCGGGCGTCGTCGGGAGCCACCGGCCAGCGGGGTGCGGCGGCGTGCGCCGGGCGGGATTGCCGCCGGGTCAGATATCGGCGAGGGCCTGCCGGGCGGCGTCGGCTGGCAGCGTGCCGTCGAGGAAGTCCCGCAGCACCGACGCCATGGTCTCGGCCTGGTCCGCGTTGAATTCGCCCACGTGGACGTTCAGGAGTTCCCCGTCCGGGGCGACGATCAGTGTGAAGGGGAGGCCGAGGAAATCGATGCCGAAGCTCTCCGCGGCGGCGATGGCGTCCTCCTGGCCGATGAGTACGGGGTAGTTGAACTCCATCTCGGCGGCGTAGTCGGCCACCGGTTCGGCATCGTCGATGGCGATGCCGATGACCTGGATGCCCGCCTCCCCGTGCCGGGCCTGGATGTCTTTCAGCAGCGGGATCTCCCGCCGGCAGGGGGCGCACCAGGTGGCCCAGAAGTTGATCACCCGCAGCTTGCCGTCCCAGTCGGCGAGGGTGCGCGTCTCGCCGGCCAGGTCGGGCAGGCTGAAGTCCCCCGTCTCCGCCTGCACGGCGCTGGCCCGCATCTCGGCAGCGGTCCGGTCGACGGGTGCGGTGGCGGGACTCTCCGGCGGCAGCAGCAGGCGGGACAGCCACATGCCGGCAGCGACCGACGCCGCCAGGACGAGGACCATCAGGATACGGGGCATATCAGTCTGCCTGTGCGGTCACGGCGGCAGGCGCCGGCGCGACGGCCCGGGCGGCATGGGCGGCGAACTCGTCGGCGGGCATGAAGCCCACCACCTGGTAGGGGCGGCGCTCCTCGCCGTCCGGCCCGAAGAATATGATCGAGGGCGGCCCGAAGATGCGGAAGTGCGTCAGCAGCGCCTGGTCCTGCTCGTCGTTCGCGGTCACGTCCGCCTGCAGCAGGACGACTCCGTCGAGTTCCGCCTGCACCTCGGGGTCGCTGAAGGTGTACTTCTCCATCTCCTTGCAGGACACGCACCAGTCGGCATAGAAATCGAGCATCACCGGTTGTCCCCGGGTCGACGCCGCGGCCACGGCCTGCTCCAGGTCGGCCACGGTCTTGATGCGGCGGAATTCCAGTTCCTCGTGGGCCGCGGCCGCGCCGCCGCCCACCGCCGCCACGCGGGTGCCGGCGAGGGGCTGCAGCGGGTCGTCGCCCCCGGACAGCGCGCCGAGCAGCAGGACGGCGCCGTAGAACATCGCCAGCACGCCGAAGCCCTTGCCGAGTTTCTGCGCGCCTCCCGACTCCGGCGTCAGCGGGGTCAGCGCGCCCAGGAATACGCCGGCCATGAAGATGAGCACGGCCCACAGGGCCAGGGTAATGGCGCCGGGCAGTACCCGGTCCAGCATCCAGATGGCCAGGCCCAGCATCACGAAGCCGAAAGCGTTCTTCACCGCCACCATCCAGGGGCCGGCCTTCACCATCAGCTTGCCGGCGGAGGCGCCCACCGCGAGCAGCGGCGCGCCCATGCCGAGGCTCAGCGCGAACAGGGCCGCCGCGCCCCGGAAGACGTCCCCCGTCTGGCCGATCACCGCGAGTGCCGCCACCAGCGGCGGTGCCACGCAGGCGGTGACGATCAGCGAGGACAGCGCGCCCATGACGAAGGCGCCCACCATGGTGCCGCTCTTCTGCTTGCCGCTGATGGCGGCCACGCGGGTCTGTATGGACGAGGGCATCTGCAGGTCGAATGCGCCGAACATGCCCGCCGCCAGAAGCACGAACAGCCCGGCGAACGTGACCAGTATCCAGGTCTGCTGGAAGATCGCCTGCACCTGCTGTCCGGCAGCGGCGAACAGCGCGCCGGCCACGGTGTAGGTGAGCGCCATGCCCATCACGTAGGAGAGCGACAGCGTGAAGCCGCGCGCCGGCGTCACATCCTTGCCCTCGCCGGCGATGATGCCGGACAGGATGGGGATCATCGGCAGCACGCACGGCGTCAGTGCGAGCAGCAGGCCGGCGCCGAAGAAGGTGGCGAGCACCGCCGCGAGATTACCCTCGCCGATCAGTGCGGCCAGGCGGTCCTGCTCGGACACCGGCGCGGCCGTCATCGCCTCGTCCGCCGGTCGCGGCGCGTCGGCGGCGGTGGCCGGCGGCAGGGAGACGTTTACCTCGCGCTTGAGCGGCGGGTAACAGATACCGTCCTCGGCGCAGCCCTGGAAGCCGAGCTCGAGCACCAGGCTCTGCCCCTGCCGGCTCGCCCGGTTCAGCGGCACCCGCGCGACGACCTCGTCGTAGTAGACCTCGGTTTCACCGAAGTACTCGTCGAACTTCTTCTTGCCCGCCGGCGTCTGCAGGGCGCCGAGCTGCACGCCGTCGCTGACGGCGGTGGCCGACAGCTTGTCGCGATAGAGGTAGTAGCCGGGCTCGATCTGCCATGCCAGCTCGACGGTGTACGGGTCCAGCGCGCTCACCACCGGCCGGAATGCCACGTCCGGCGGCAGGAACTCTCCGCCTCCCGTCGCGGCCAGTCCGCCGGACGGCCGGCCGTTGCCGAACAGCGAGACGGTTGGCGAGGCCTCGGGCGCGGCGCCCGCCAGCGTCACCTCGGCGGTCCAGCGCTGGGGCGGATAGCACAGCCCGATGTCGGCGCAGCCCTGAGAGCGGAGCTCGAGGGTCACGGTGCCTGCGCCCTCGTTGACGTAGGGCACCTGCATGGTGAAGTCGCCCCGATAGATTTCCTGGCGCCCGAAGTACTCGTCCTCGTGGATCTCGCCCGTGGGCAGTGCGGGATCGCCCAGCAGGACGTCGTCGCTGTCGGTGTCGATGCCGAGCTTTTGCCGGTAGAGGTAGTAGCCGGGTTCCACGGTCCAGCGCACGAGCAGGGCCTCGCCGGTGTCCTCGACCTGGTAGCGGAATGCCTGCTCGGGGCGCAGCAGGTCCTCCGGCGAGACCGCATGGGCCGGCGGCGCGAAGCCGGTCGCGACGATACCGATCATCGCGACCATGGTCAGGAGGGCCGCGACGGGGGTGGCGGCCGCGCTGGCCGGGCGGCGGCAGGGATGTCTGTTCGGGCTCATGCTGTCTCTCATTACCGGCGTTGCCTCGGACGGCCCGCTGACGGGACGCCCCGCAGACGGACAGCCATACAGTGTGACCGCGCCGGACGCGGGATTATTCCTTCTCCGTCACAGAATCGTCCAAAGCATCGGCCGCAGGGGACGAGACCGATGCCGCCACCCAGTCCAGGTAGGCCGCGGAGCCAGCCGTCACCGGTGTGGCGATAACCTCCGGCACGTCATAGGGATGGAGCTCCACGACCCGGGCCTCCAGTTCCGGCCACACGGCCTCCGTGGTCTTCGCGATCAGCAGCAGCTCGGATTCGTCGCACACCTCGCCTTGCCAGCTGAAGACCGAGCGCAGGGGCCCGACGATGTTCACGCAGGCCGCCCGCTTTTCCGCGACCAGCGCGGTAGCAATGCTGCGGGCGGTCTCTTCGTCCGGGCAGGTGCACAGTACGAGCAGCGTCTTTGACATAAGGATCTCCCTGGCCGGCGCCGAGGATAGCGGGCGGCGGCGCCCCTGTCATGGCATCACCGGTGCGGCGGCTCTTGAAATTTGGCTGACCGGCACTATCATTAGCACTCACTGATGGCGAGTGCTAACAGCACGGCCATCCAGAATTCCATAATTGATCGAAAAAACAGCAGTTTACCAAAAGGAGACGCACCCATGCAGATTCGTCCGCTTCACGATCGCGTGATCATCAAGCGCATGGAGGAAGAGCGCACGACCCCCGGTGGGATCGTGATTCCCGATACGGCCGCCGAGAAGCCGATCAAGGGCGAAGTCATCGCCGTCGGCAAGGGCAAGATCCTCGAGAACGGCGAAGTCCGCGCTCTCGACCTGAAGGCCGGTGACAAGGTGCTGTTCGGCAAGTACAGCGGCACCGAGGTCAAGGTGGAAGGCGAGGACTACCTGGTGATGAAAGAAGACGACGTGATGGCGGTCATCGAAGGCTGAGCCCCGCGTCGATCATCGAGAGACACCGACTGAATTTACGAAAAGAGGAATAGAGACAATGTCTGCAAAAGAAGTCCGTTTCAGCGATGACGCCCGCCACAAGATGATGGCCGGCGTGAACGTGCTGGCGAACGCCGTCAAGGTGACCCTGGGTCCGAAGGGCCGCAACGTCGTGCTCGACAAGAGCTTCGGTGCACCCACCGTCACGAAGGACGGCGTGTCCGTCGCCAAAGAGATCGAGCTCGAGAACAAGTTCGAGAACATGGGCGCCCAGATGGTGAAGGAAGTCGCCTCCCAGACCTCCGACGTGGCCGGTGACGGCACCACCACGGCGACCGTGCTGGCACAGGCCATCCTGCGCGAAGGCCTGAAGGCCGTCGCCGCGGGCATGAACCCCATGGATCTCAAGCGCGGCATCGAGCAGGCCTCCGCCGCCGTGGTCGACGAGCTGCACAAGTTGTCCAAGCCCTGCGAGGACGACAAGGCCATCGCCCAGGTGGGCTCCATCTCCGCCAACTCCGACACCGAGATCGGCGAGATCATCGCCGAGGCCATGAAAAAGGTGGGCAAGGAAGGCGTGATCACGGTCGAGGAAGGCCAGGCGCTGACCAACGAGCTCGAGGTCGTGGAAGGCATGCAGTTCGACCGCGGCTACCTGTCGCCGTACTTCATCAACAACCAGCAGAGCCAGTCGGCCGAGCTGGATAACCCGTTCATCCTCCTGTACGACAAGAAGATCTCGAACATCCGCGATCTTCTGCCGGTACTCGAGAACGTCGCCAAGTCCAGCCGCCCGCTGCTGATCGTGTCCGAGGACGTCGAAGGCGAGGCCCTCGCCACGCTGGTGGTGAACAACATCCGCGGCATCGTGAAGGTGGCTGCGGTGAAGGCGCCCGGCTTCGGTGACCGTCGCAAGGCCATGCTGCAGGATATCGCAGTCCTGACCGGCGGCCAGGTCATCTCCGAGGAGGTCGGCCTGTCCCTGGAGAAGGCCACGCTGGAGGATCTCGGCGAGGCCAAGAAGGTGCAGATCACCAAGGAGAACACCACGATCATCGACGGTGCAGGCCGCACCCAGGAGATCGAGGGTCGCGTCGAGCAGATCCGCGCCGAGATCGAGGATTCTTCCTCGGACTACGACCGCGAGAAGCTGCAGGAGCGCGTCGCGAAGCTCTCCGGCGGTGTCGCCGTGATCAAGGTCGGTGCTGCCACCGAAGTGGAGATGAAGGAGAAGAAGGCCCGCGTCGAGGACGCGCTGCACGCCACCCGTGCCGCCGTCGAGGAAGGCGTGGTGCCCGGCGGTGGCGTCGCCTTCATCCGTGCCCGCACGGGCATCGAGAAGCTCGAGGGCAAGAACCAGGATCAGACCACCGGCATCAACATCCTGCGCCGTGCCCTCGAAGAGCCGCTGCGCCAGATCGTCAGCAACGCCGGCGGCGACGCCTCGGTGGTGCTGAACGCCGTCGCCGAGGGCAAGGGTAACTACGGTTACGACGCCGCTACCGGTGAGTTCGGCGACATGGTCGAGCTGGGCATCCTGGATCCGACCAAGGTAAGCCGTTCGGCGCTGCAGAACGCAGCTTCCGTCTCCGGCCTGCTGCTGACCACCGAAGCGATGGTGGCGGACGCGCCGAAGGAGGAGGACCACCCGCCGATGCCCGACATGGGCGGCATGGGCGGAATGGGCGGCATGATGTAATACGTCGACGCCCGGTTCCGACCGGTAGCCTCATCGAGGCGAAAACCCCGTCCGGCTCTGCCGGGCGGGGTTTTCTTTTGCGGCCCGGTCACCAGAGGATCGGCTGACCGTCCCAGGCGAAGAAACCGCCGTTGTCGTCCTTCCCGAGTCCGTCGATGACCTCGAGCAGCTGCCGGGCGGCCAGCGGCGCGTCGAACAACTGCTCGTCGGGAACCCGCGACTGGAACGGCGCGGACAGGCCCGTATCCACGGTGCCCGGGTGGAGCGCGACGACGAGGGTGCCGCGATGGCGCCGGGGCAACTCGATGGACAGATTCTTCGTGAACATGTTCTGGGCGGCCTTCGAGGCGCGGTAGGCGTACCAGCCGCCGAGCCGGTTGTCGCCGATGCTGCCGACCCGCGCAGACAGGCTGGCGAATACTGCGCGCCCGCGCCGCGGCAGCAGCCCGGCGAAGTGCTTGGCGACCAGCAGCGGTCCCCACGCGTTCACGGCGAAACTGCGCTGCAGCGCCTCCGGGGCGACCTCGGAGAGCCTGCGTTCCGGCTGCAGTGGCTCGCCGTCGTGCAGCAGACCGGCGCAGTTGATGATCAGCGAGAGCCGCTCGACGCGGTCCGCGACGGCGCGGGCGGCGGCTTCGATGCTGGTCTCGCTGGTGACGTCCATCGGGACGGTGAGCAGCCGGTCGCCGATATCCCGGCGGATCGCCGCCAGTGGCTCCGAGCCTTCCGGATCCCGGCTGGTCGCGACCACCCGGGCCACCGACGGCGAGGTGGCCATCGCGGCGCAGAATGCCGCGCCGATGCCGCGGCTGGCCCCCTGTACCATTACGTCAATGGGAGTGTCGAAACTGCCGAGCTGGATATCCGTCATGGGGTCTCCGGGAACCGTGGTGCCTGTCTGGTACTCCAACAGGTATTCGGGTGGCCCGGCCGCGCGGATGCCCGGTGGCCTGGCGCTGTCCGGCATTGAAAACGCCGCGGCAGCCCCAAGGTCCGCGGAGTGTGGAGAGCAGGAGCAATGGCGCATGGCGCCCCGGTGACATGAAGGAAAGCATCCTAGAGCTCGTCAATCGTACCGAGACACAGGCGCCCGCCGCGCTGCGCGTGGACGTCATCGCGGACTTCGTCTGCCCGTGGTGCTACATCGGCAAGCATCGGCTGGACGAGGCGCTCGCCTCCGTGCTGGGTCCGGTCCAGGTCGCCTGGCATCCGTTCCAGCTCAACCCCGACATGCCCGACGAAGGCATGGCCCTCGAGGACTACCTGCGCGACAAGTTCGGCGAGCCCGAGGCTTTGCAGCCCGCCCTGGAGCAGCTGACCCGCCTCGGCGCCGGGGAAGGCCTCGAGCTGGCCTTCGACCGCATCGTCCGCGTGCCGAACACCCGGGCGGCCCACCGACTGATGAAGCTGGCCGAGATCGAGGGGCGCCAGAACGAACTCGCCGATGGGCTCTTCCGGGCGTTCTTCGGCGCAGGCCGCGACATCGGCCGGCACGACGTGCTGGTTGAACTGGCCAGGGAGGCCGGCCTCACGCCCGAGACGGCCGCGCAGTACCTGGACGACGAGCGTGTCGACCGGATCGTACTGGCGGAGGAAGCGCAGGCTCGCAAGGCCGGCGTGACCGGCGTGCCGGACTACATGATTAACAAGCGCCTGTTCGTGATCGGCGCCCAGAGCGAAGCCACCTTGCTCGGGGCCTTCGACCGCGCCATGTTCGGCGAGGACAGCGATCTGACGGTGTCGGATACGCTGCACTGAGCACGGGACCGTGCGGCGCCCGCCGGACGGGATCTCCGCTGCCGGTCAACCGGCGCCGCTCAGCTGCGTTGGCGTTACGGACGGGTCTGCTGGAGGAACATCCCATGAGAATGACTGTCACTGCCGTCGCTGTTGCCCTGGCGCTCTCGGCCGGGTGCGCGTCGCATCCTGATCCCATCGTCGATACGAAAGGGGTCAACATGGCGCAGTACGAGACCGATCTGCGTGAGTGCCGCGAATACGCCGACGAGGTGAGCGTTGCCGGGGGCGCCGCAAAAGGGGCGGCCGCCGGCGCAGTGGTCGGCGCAGCGGCCGGCGCCATCAGCGGCGACGCGGATCGCGGCGCCGGCTATGGCGCCATCGGCGGCGGCGCGCGCTCGGCACTGTACAATCAGCGCGAGAAGGAACGCGTCGTGAAGAACTGCCTGCGCGGGCGCGGGTACCGGGTTCTCAACTGACCGACGCCGTCGACGAATCCTGAAGGAGTTCTTTTTTGGCTGAGGAAATGCAGGCGGTGCGCCTGGAGCGCTACCGCGACGAGGAAGGTCTGCGTCTGGCTGCCACGGAACGGCCCGTGCCGGGGCCCGGCGAGGTGCTGGTCCGGGTACTTGCGGCGGGGGTCAATCCGGTGGACTGGAAAATCGCGGACGGTTTCGGCGAGTTCCTCGGTCTGGCGCCGCCGCTGACGCTCGGCTGTGAACTGGCGGGGGACGTGGCCGCCGTGGGCGAGGGTGTGGATGCGTTCGCCGTCGACGAGCCCGTGTTCGGCTACGTCTCGCTCGAGCGCTGCGGCTGCTATGCCCCGTACGTCATCGCCATGCCGACCGAGATCGCCCGCAAGCCGGACGATCTCTCCTACGCGGACGCGGCGGCGGTGCCGGTCGCCGGCGAGACCGCCTGGCAGGCGCTGGTGGAGACGGCACGGCTGGCCGCCGGCGAGCGGGTGCTGATCCATGCGGCGGCGGGCGGGGTCGGCTCCGTGGGGGTGCAGCTGGCGAAGTCCCTCGGGGCGACGGTGATCGGTACCGCCTCGGGACGCAACGAGGAGTTCGTCCGCGGACTCGGCGCGGACGGTTTCGTCGACTACACGGCCGGCCCGTTCGAGGATGCCGTGGAGCCGGTCGACGTGGTGTTCGACACCGTCGGCGGCGACACGCTGCGCCGCTCGTTCAACGTGCTGCGGCCGGGCGGCCGCCTGGTGAGCATCGTCGAGGTACCGGACCCGGAGTGGGCCGAGCAGGCCGGGGTCTCGGCGGAGATGATCGCCGTGCTGCCGGAGGGCGCGCAGCTCGCCGAACTCGGCGCCATGATGAGCCGCGGCGAACTGCGGGTGCACGTCGCGCGGTGCTACCCCCTGAACGCGGCGCTCGAGGCGCTGGCGGAGAGCCGCTCAGGCCACGTCCGGGGCAAGCTGGTCGTCGAGCCCTGAGTCCGGCGGCGGGGGCCGGGCCGGCGGGGCAGACTCCCGCAGCGTGTCCGGTCACTGCGCGCGCCGGCGCTCCAGCCAGTCGAGCAGGATGGCGTTGAAGGTCTCCGGGCGCTCCTGCTGTGTCCAGTGGCCGCAGTCGCTGATCATGCGGACCTCCAGGTCGTCGACGTACTCGTGCATGGCCTCGATGTGGTGGGGCGCGATCAGGACGTCGTCCTCGGCGCCGACGAACAGCGCCGGTATGCGCACCCGCTGCTCGATCCCCTCTGTGAGCTCCCAGTTGCGCGTCCAGTTGCGGTACCAGTTGATGGGCCCGGTGAAGCCGCCGCGCCGGAAGGCCTCCACGAAGACCTGCAGCTCCTCTTCGGCCAGCAGGTCCGCGCCCCTCGGCGGCTCGTCCATGGCGGTCAGCATGCTGAACGGCCGGCGCTTGTCGTCGGGGATCTGCTCGAAGGCCTGCCGGGTGACCGGCAGCCGCCGCATCATGGCGCGGAAGTAGCGCTCCGGGTCGGCCGCGAAACGCCGGTCCGCCTCATCCGAGTCCTGGAAGTTCACGATGTAGAAGTCGGGCCCGAGCAATTGGCGCATCATGATCATCGGGTCCGCCGGCGGCCGCGGGTAGAAGGGGATGTTCACGGCGACGACGCCGCGCATGCGCTCCGGCGCCAGCAGCGCCATCTGCCAGACCAGGAGCGCGCCCCAGTCGTGGCCCACGAAGCAGGCGCGCTCGAGGCCCAGGGCATCGAGCAGGCCGGTCATGTCCCCGACCAGGTGGCGGATGTCGTAATCGGTGACAGCCCCGGGCTTGTCGGTGGCGCCGTAACCGCGCTGGTCCGGCGCGAGCGCCCGGTAGCCTGCATCGGCGAGAGCGGGTAACTGCAGGCGCCAGGAATACGCGAGTTCGGGGAAGCCGTGGCAGAGCACCACGGCCTCGCCCTCGGCGTGGCCCTGCTCGTAGACCGCCATGCGGATACCGTTGGTGTCGATGTATCGGGGTGCCGGAAAGTCGCTGCTCACGCCGTGCTCCTTGGGCTCGGGATTGCGGATCGAACGGGAGATGGCACAGGGTAGCCGAGCCCCCGGGCCACGGCGACCGCGGCATCACGCGGGCTTGCCTTTTCAGGCGCCCGGCGCTAGCTTCCGCGTCTGGGGCGTCGATGGGGACAGTAGCCACCCGGCGCCGGTCCGAAGCGAGCGTGGGACGGTGGGAGCCTCGTGGCCGGTGGGTGGTGAACATCACCCCGGAGCCGTCGACCGAAAGGGCGTCATGCGGCCCCGACTAGGCTCGACCGGGTGGCTGCCGATACACGGCCGCGGGTTGCCACGGACGATTGTAACGACCGTGACGACCCCTCGAGGTCCGGCCCGGGAGGGCCGGGCGGAAACCGGGTGGTACCGCGGTGCATGAGGAATCACATCGCCCCGGGCGCTTGACGGCGCCCGGGGTTTTTTCGTTGGACGGGATGAAATGAAGCTGAGAGAAGTTGCCAGCCGCTACGAGGGTCCGGCCGTCGAGGACGAGGTGCTCTCGTTCTGGCGCGAGCACCGCATCTTCGACAAGACCCTGGAGGGGAGCCGGGGCCGGCCACAGTGGAGCTTCAACGAGGGGCCGCCGACGGCCAACGGCCGGCCCGGCATCCACCACGTGCTCGCGCGCACGTTCAAGGACGCCTTCCCCCGCTACCGCACCATGCGGGGCTATCACGTGCCCCGGAAAGCCGGCTGGGATACCCACGGCCTGCCCGTCGAGCACGAGGTGGAGAAGGAACTCGGCATCTTCGACAAGAAGGAGATCGAGCGCCAGGTGGGCATCGAGGAGTTCACCCGCCGTTGCCGCGAGTCGGTCATGCGCTACATCGGCGACTGGGAGAAGATGACCGAGCGGATGGGCTTCTGGGTAAACCTGGAGGAGGCCTACTACACCCTCGACAACAGCTACATCGAGTCCGTGTGGAACCTGCTGAAGCGCATCTGGGACCAGGGCCTGATCTACCGGGGCTACAAGGTGGTTCCGTACGATCCGCGCATCGGCGCCACGCTCTCCTCCCACGAACTCGCCCTCGGCTACAAGGAGGTGGAGGATCCTTCCGTCTACGTGCGCTTCGCCGTGGCCGACGAGGAGGAGACCTACTTCCTGGTGTGGACCACGACGCCATGGACGCTGCCGTCGAATCTGGCGCTGGCCGTGCATGAGGACGTGGACTACGTCTACGTGGGCCACCGCGAGGAGACGCTGATCGTGGCCGAGACGCTGGTGCCCGCGGTGTTCGGCGACGAGCCGGTGGAGGTCATCCGCCGGGTGAAGGGCGGCGACCTGGTCGGCATGCATTACGAGCAGCTGTTCGAATACCTGGCCGTGGACGACGATGTGGACGCCTTCCGGGTTCTGTCGGCGGAGTTCGTCAGCACCGAGGACGGCACGGGCATCGTGCACATCGCCCCGGCCTACGGCGTGGACGACCTGGAACTCGGGCAGGCGCACGGACTGCCGGTGCTGCATGGCGTCGGGCTGGACGGCTGCTTCCTGCCCGAGGTGGAACCGGTGGCCGGCCTGTTCTTCAAGGACGCCGATCCGGTGCTGATCGACCTGCTGAAAGAGCGGGGCCGGATGTTCCGTGCCGGCAGCTACGTGCACAACTACCCCTTCGGCTGGCGCACCGGCGACCCGGTGATCTACTACGCGAAGGATGCCTGGTACATCCGCACGTCCGAGTTCCGGGACCGCATGGTGGCGCTGAACCGCACCATCAACTGGGTGCCGGCGAATATCCGTGAGGGTCGTTTCGGCAACTGGCTGGAGAACAACGTGGACTGGGCCCTGTCCCGGGAACGATTCTGGGGCACCCCGTTGCCGGTCTGGACCGACGGCGAGGGCCGTTACCGCTGCATCGGCTCCCTGGCCGAGCTGGAGGAACTCACCGGGCGCAGGCTCGAGGGCCTGGACCTGCATCGCCCGGCGGTGGACGACGTCACCTTCGAGGCCGACGGCGTTACCTGGAGCCGTGTGCCCGAGGTCATCGACTGCTGGTTCGACTCAGGCGCCATGTCCTACGCGCAGTGGCATTACCCGTTCGAGAACGTGGAGGCATTCCGGGCACACTTCCCGGCGGATTTCATTTGCGAGGCCATCGACCAGACCCGGGGCTGGTTCTACACACTGCACGCGATCGCCACCATGGTCTCCGACAGCGTCGCGTACCGCAACGTGATCTGCCTCAGCCACATCGTGGACGAGGACGGCAAGAAGATGTCGAAGTCGCTGGGCAACATCGTCGACCCGTACGACGTCTTCGACAAGGTTGGCGCCGATCCGCTGCGCTGGTACTTCCTGGCGCGGATCTCGCCGGACCAGCAGAAGCGGATCTCGGTGGACATCGTGGCCGACGTGGCCAGCTCGTTCGTCAACACCTTCTGGAATACCTACGGTTTCTTCGTGCTGTACGCGCGGCTCGACGAAGTGGACCTTTCCCGCGACGTGTCGCTGGAATCGCGGCCGGAGATCGACCGCTGGGCCCTCGCGCTGCTGGCCGACACCGAGCGGCGGGTGAGGGAGTCGCTGGATGCCTACGACGCCCGCACTGCCGGCGTCGCCATCGAGGAGTTCATCGACCAGCTGAGCAACTGGTACGTGCGGCGCAACCGGCGGCGCTTCTGGAAGTCGGCGGCGGGCGACGACAAGCAGTCCGCCTACCTGACGCTGTACGAGTGCCTGGATACGGTGCACCGGCTGATGGCGCCGTTCACGCCATTCCTGTCCGAGCAGGTCTACCAGAATCTGGTGCGCAACGTGTATCCGCAGGCGCCGGAGAGTGTGCACATGACGGCCTGGCCCGAGCTGCCCGCGGAGTGGCGCGATCCGGATCTGCTGTTCGAGTTCGGCGTGGTGCAGAAGGTGGTCGGCCTCGGCCGGGCCGCGCGCGCGCAGACGGGTTTCCGCACCCGCCAGCCGCTGGGCAGGCTGCTGCTGCGGGTGCCGGACGATGCGGCTGCGGAGGCGGCCGGAAGCCACCGCGCGCAGATCCTGGAGGAGCTCAACGTGAAGGAACTCGAGTTCATCGCCCGGGACGCGGAGCTGGTGGAGTACCGCATCAAGCCCAATTTGCCGAGGATAGGCAAGCGCTACGGCAAGCTGGTGCCGGCCATCCGTGAGGCTCTGGCGGCGGCGGACGGTGCGGCCATCGCGGCCGCGGCTGCCGCCGGCCGGGATTTCACCGTCGAGGCCGGCGGCGAGACCCTGGAATTCGGCCCGGAGGACGTGCTGGTGGAGACCAGCTCTGCCGAGGGCTTTGCCTGTGCGGAGGAGGGCGGCTATCTGGTGGCCCTGGACACCCGTCTGGACGATGCGCTCGTGCGCGAGGGCCTGGCCCGCGAACTCGTGCGCACCGTGCAGGACGCGCGCAAGCAGGCCGGTCTCGAGGTCTCGGACCGCATCGCGCTCTCGATCAGTGGCACGCCGGGCGTGGAGGAGGCACTGGCGGAGTACCGGGACTACGTGATGCACGAGACGCTGGCCGTCGAGTGGGCCCCGGCGGAGATGAACGACGCCTGGGTGACCGAGAAACGGCTGGACGACGAGGAGTGGCGTATCGCGTTGCGGGTGAGCGGCGGCGACGGGTCTTCATAAAACTGTCATCTCGAAGGGGAGTTGTAAGACGTTCCGCTATTTTGCTATAAGAAAAGGTCCCAAGTGACTGGTTGGCGTGGGGCACCGCCACAAGCCGGCAAAAGAGCGAGAACGAGCCGCGCGGGTTCCGCCCAGTCAGCTCTCCGAGGGCCGCCGCAGACCGGCGGAGATCAGAAGAACAATATCGGGAGAGCCCATGTCGCCCCTGACCAAGCACTTTCATGAAGCGGTGCTCGCGCTGGCCGGTCATGCGCCGATCAAGCAGCGATTGGTGTGCGCCTACAGCGACCACCTCAGCGGCATCCACGACGAGGAGCTGCCACGGCGTCTTCTGGGCCGCTTCTCCGCCCTGCGCCGGTGCCTGCACAGCGTGACGCCACTGAACGGGGAAGGGCCGGTGCGTGCCTCGGTCCGCAAGATGAGCGGTGCCGAGGCCGCCGACTGCGCGAAGACGATCGTCGCGCTGTACGGCGAACTCGCACGGCGGGAGGCGGCCGACAGCACGGGTCCGCTGCACCTGGTGCGGGCCCCGGAGCTGGAAGAGGTCCCGGATTTCCTCCTGAAGTCCTGACCGCCCTCGCCCTGCGACCACCCACCGTAGGAGGGCCTTCAGGCCCGATCCGGCTTTCTTTTGGCGTTGGCCCGCCATCGGGTGGGCAAAGGTCGCGGGGACGCTCAGTGTGGGAGGGGCTTCAGCCCCGATCTACGCCTGAGGTGGCCGAGCGCGGATCGGGGCTGAAGCCCCTCCTACACGCCCATCGAGGCTTGCAGCGCGTTCCGGACGACCCCGCAACCCTTACCCACCCGCTGACGGGCCCATAGCCGAGAGGTTTGGCACCAGTCAGCAGGCGCTGCTGACTGGCGCTTCCTTTACGCCACCGCGGGCACGGCCGTCATGCGGGGGTATCCATCGCCGCGACCTTTTGTCGGGAGCAAGATGGATACCCCCGCAGGGCGGCCAGGAAAGAAGGAATCGGGCCTGAAGGCCCTCCCACAGCCGGGTCGGGCCTGAAGGCCCTCCTACATGTTCTGGAGGGTGGCGCGGAGTTCGCGTGAGGCGTAGCGGGTCAGGTGGGCGCTTACTGCCGCCGGGGGACGGCGTGCGCTGCGGGGACCGCGGCGCATCAGCATGGCGCGGAACGCGGGGCTGGTCGCGAGGTGAAAGCGGAGCTCGTCGCCAAAGCGGGCGAGGAAGGGCTCCGGATCTTCGCCGCCGCCTTCCGTCAGCCGGGCCAGCGCCTGGCGCACCGATGCCTCGTCCAGGTCCGGGAAATAGCGGCTGAACTCGCGCCAGTGGTTGAGATCCGTGCCGGCTGCCGGTTCCGGCCGGACCGCCGACGGGCCGCGGCGGGGGAGGGCTGCCTCGAGCAGCGCCACCGCGTCCAGGAGACCGGCCCCGTGGCGTCCGGTGTCCCAGCCGTCCGGGCGGCGGACGCCGGCGCCGGTCAGGATGTCGCGGAAGACGCCCGGCAGCGCCGCGCCGGGGTAGCGACGGCGCAACCGGTCACGGCCGTGACGGGACAGCCACAGGGCCGCCGCGCCGGCCACCGTGGCCACGGCGTACGAGGTGCCGCTGCCACGGGCGTCGCTGTAGCGGCCGCCGGGCGCAGCCAGCGCGCGCCACACGTCCTGGCCGGGTGCGGCCAGATCCACGTCGCCGCCCGCGGCGCTGTAGCGCCAGACTGCGTCGCGGCAGTTGCTGGCCGCGACCGCGATCACCCGGGAGGAGCGGGCCGGATGCACGACCCAGGGCCAGATGTTGCCGGCCGCGGCGAGGCTGATGATGCCCCCGGCCGCCGCGGCATCGAGCATCTGCTCGAGGCTGCGGCTGGCGAAAGGCCCACCGAGACTCATCGAGATGACGTCCGCGTCGATGCCGATGGCGTGATCGATGGCGAGGGCGAGCCGCCGGAAGGAGAAATGCACCACGCCGGAAGACACCCGGAGGGGTACCAGCGTCGCCGCCGGCGCGCTGCCGCTTACCGCGATGCCGTCCGCTTCCTCGTTGCCCCCTTCTTCGCCCCCGTCGTCGCCAATGGCGCTCATGATGACGCTGGCGGTTGCCGTGCCGTGGCCCGGATTGCGGCGGCGCAGAGGATCCCTGGGATCGCGGCGATCGGCCTCGAAGTCGTAGCCGAGCCCGACTGCCAGCCGCTCCGGGTGGCGGATCTCCGGATGTGGGGTGTAGCCGGTATCCGGGTGGGCGACCCGTATGCCCCCGCCCGGCGGGCCGTCGATCAGAGCGAAGGCCTCGACAAGACGCGCATTGGTCAGGCTCCACTCGCTGTCGGCGGAGCAGGGCAGCGGCCGCGCACCGGCACCGCTGCTGGGGCCACGGCGCCCGACCCGGGCCGGGTCCGGATCGTGGCCCGGCTGGATTACCGCGGCCTCCGCCCAGATAACGTCGGGGTGGGTGTCGAGGCGGCGCGCGAATTCCCAGACCTGGCGCACCAGCGGCTGCAGCGACGGGCGCCGGCGCAGCGCCTGGTACACGCCGCCCGAGCGGGGCAGGCGTTCGACCACCCACTCCCCCGGCAGTGCGGTGGCGACCGCGCGGCGAGCGGCGCGGGTTGCCGCCGCCGGGCTCAGCCCGGGGTCCACGGCCAGCATCAGCCCCTCGCTGCGCGGCGTGAGTTCGTCGTCCGCGGTGGGCGGCAACCGGATCGCACTGTCTCTCATCGGCGCCGCTCCTCCCCAAGAGCCCCGATCTGTCGTGCAATAATGCCCCTTTTCTGCACGGAGCTCAGCGATGAAATTCAGTACCGAATCCCTGCGCCCGTTCGGCTCGGTCGTCCGGGCTGGTCATGCCGGCCGCGCAGGCCATACGCGCCGCACCCGCCCCATTGCTGCGATTACCACGATCGCGGTCCCGGCTCTGCTGCTCTCGGTCCTGGCTCTCGCCGCCTGCGGCAGCGATGCGCCGCCGGAGGAGACCGTGAGCGCGGAAACCGGCATGCGCGAACAGCCGGCGGCGCAACCGCTGCCGGACGCCGAGGCCGTCGCCGAGCGGGTGGCCGACTACGCGCCGTTCACGCTCACCGCCGACCTTGGTGACCTCAGCGACGACCAGCGCAGGATGATCGGGCTGCTGATCGATGCCTCGAAGATCATGGACGACCTGTTCTGGCGTCAGGCCTGGGGCGACGGCCACGAGGAATGGCTCGCCGACCTGCCGGCCGGCCCGGTGCGCCAGTTCGCCGGCATCAACTACGGGCCCTGGGATCGCCTGGCCGACGACCGCCCGTTCGTGACCGGCGTGCGGCCCAGGCCCGCCGGCGCCAATTTCTATCCGCCCGACATGACGGTGGATGAGTTCGAAGCCTGGGAGCAGCCGGGCAAGGACGGTCTCTATTCGCTCGTGCGAAGGGATGCGGCCGGTGATCTCGAGCTGATCGCCTACCACGAGGCGTATGCCGACCCACTGGAGCGCGCCGCCGAACTACTGCGCGAGGCCGCGACGCTGGCAGAGGACGAGGGCTTCGCCCGGTACCTGGGGCTGCGGGCCGACGCACTGGTCACCGACGACTACCAGCCGAGCGACATGGCCTGGCTCGACATGAAAACGAACCGGATCGACGTGGTCATCGGTGCCGTCGAGACCTACGAGGACCAGCTGTTCGGCTACCGGGCGGCCTACGAGTCCTTCGTGCTGCTGAAGGATATGGCCTGGTCCGACCGGCTGTCGCGCTTCACGGCCTTCCTGCCGGAGCTGCAGCGCGGCCTGCCCGTGCCGGAGCGCTACAAGGCGGAGGAGCCGGGCAGCGACTCGGACCTGAATGCCTACGACGCCCTTTACTATGCCGGCGACGCGAACGCGGGCGCGAAGACCATCGCGATCAACCTGCCGAACGACGAGGAGGTGCAACTCGCCAAGGGCACCCGGCGGCTGCAGCTGAAGAACGCGATGCGCGCCAAGTTCGAGAAGATCATGCAGCCCATCGCCGAGGTGCTGATCGTCGAGGATCAACGCGGCCACGTGACCTTCGACGCCTTCTTCGCCAACACCATGTTCCACGAAGTCGCTCACGGCCTCGGCATCAAGAACACGGTGGACGGCTCCGGTACCGTGCGTGCCGCGCTGAAGGACGTGGCCTCCAGCATCGAGGAGGGCAAGGCCGACGTACTGGGTCTGTACATGATCACGGAGCTGCACGAGCGCGGCGAACTCGGCGACACGGAACTGATGGACTACTACACCACGTTCCTCGCCGGCATCTTCCGCTCGGTGCGTTTCGGTGCCTCCAGCGCCCACGGCAAAGCGAACATGGTGCGGTTCAATTTCTTCGCCGACGAGGGCGCATTCACGCTGGACGAGGCCACCGGCCGCTACCGGGTGGACTTCGAAGCCATGCAGGCGGCGATCACGAAGCTCTCGGCGAAGATCCTGACGCTGCAGGGCGACGGCGATTACGAGGGCGCGAAGGCGTTCACCGATACCCTCGGCGTCATCCGGCCCGAGCTGGCCGCCGCGCTCGCACGGGTGAATGCGGCAGACATACCGGTGGACGTGCGCTTCGAGCAGGGCCGCGAGGTCCTCGGCCTCTGACGGTGCGCCGGCCCGCTGCCGCGCCGCAACGGGCGCCCCATCGCGGCGCAGCAGCGGGCGGTCCTGCGCCAGCGTGGTGCAGGATCGCGCCGTGCCGCCCCGGAAAGTGGTGCGAGCGACGCGGCACGGATATTGCACTCCATGCACGTGACGCCATCAGCCTGACACATTCGCCTGCGATAGTCGGCCGGATCGGGACGACGTTGCGAAGCTGATACGCGAGGACGGCGCCGCCGGCCATCAACCGACAAGGAGCGTGCGACATGCCTGTCATCAACCGGGGACTGCAGTTCTGGAAATCCGCCGAGGAGCTGTTACTCGACTATCTCAACGAGCGCTGCGGCAGCAGGGCCAACCTGACCTATATCCCGGCGGCCGATGACGGCCCTCCCGTGCTGGTGGCGAGTTATCTGGAGTTCCCGGTGGCGGATCACCTGACGGCCTTCACCGTCGGCATGTCCAGCGTGGAACCGCCGGCGGGGGACGAGCGTCCCGAGCTGATGATCTCGGTGAAGAGTCCCAACGCCGCCTGGGCCCGTGCCATCGGCGTGATCGCGGAGCGCTACCGCGGCCGGGGCGCCTTCAAGGTCGGCGACACGGTCTCGGTCAGCGACGAGATCAGTCGCTCGAGCCCGATGCGTGCCTTCCTCGTGCACAATCCTGCCCTCTTCGGTCTGGCCGGTGAGCGGCTCGAGATCGAGGAGCGCAGGGTGCGAGTGCTGCAGCTCTATCCCGTGCACGATTCGGAGGTGGCGCTGATCCGCAAGCACGGCTACCAGGCCTTCATCGACAGCCGCCCGGACCTCGCGGACGTCCGTCGTCCTGCCCAGAGCGCCGCCAGCGTGGAAGCGCACGCGCTGAAGGCGGGCTGAGCCTCAGGCGGCCTGCGCGGCGCGCGCGCCGAGTGCGCGAATGGCCAGCGCGCACGCCACCGAGAGCAGGCCGAGCACCAGCAGGAACACCGCCAGTGTCACCGGCGAGTCGTTGTCCAGCATCGAGACGAACTGGACCAGCAATGCGCCGACCGTCTGCTGGCTGAAGCCGAGCAGGCTCGAGGCCGTGCCGGCGCGACGTGGTGACTGGCGCACGGCGCCGGTCTGGGCGTTGGGCGCGGCGAGGCCGCTGGAGTAGGTCACCACCGTCATCGGCAGGAACAGCGCCATCGGTGCCCACCAGCCGGCGCCGGTCAGGCTCACCATGGCCAGCGTGCCGACGGCGGCGACGAGGCTGCCGCGCAGGATCATGCCGTCGACGCCGAGACGGTGCGAGTAGCGGGTCGAGGTCAGATTGCCCAGCGTATAACCGCCGGCCAGCAGCAGGAACCAGAATCCGTACTCCCTGGCCGGCCGTCCCATGACGGATTCCATCAGGTAGGGTGCGGTGGAGATGAAGACGTAGAACATGCCCACCGACAGCACCGCCTGGGCGGTGTAGGCATGGAACAGCGGCTTGCCCATCAGCCGCTTCACACCGAGAGTCAGCGACTCACGCTCCCCGTCGTCCTCGTCGGGCAGTGTCTCCGGCAGCCAGCGTAGCACCGCGGCGGTCACGAGCAGCCCGAGTACGCTTACCACCAGGAACAGGCTGCGCCAGCCGTACCAGTCGGTGAGGTAGCCGCCCACCAGCGGCGCCAGGGTCGGCGCCACCACCATGACCATCACCAGGGTGGCGAGCCGGCCGGCCATCTCGTCCGTGCCGTAGAGATCACTGAGTATGGCGCGGGCGATTACCAGGCCGGCGGCGCCGCCCACGGCCTGTATCATCCGTGCGCCGATCAGCCAGTAGATGTCGGGGGCCAGGTAGCAGGCGACGCTGCCGGCGAAACAGAGCAGCAGGCCCGCGATCAGCGCCGGCCTCCGCCCCCAGCGATCGGCCAGCGGTCCGTAGAGGAGCTGGGCCGGGCCGATGGCGAAGACGAAGGCGCTGAAGGTGAGCTGGGTCAGCGCCAGCGAGGTGCCGAAAGCCGACTGCACCGCCGGCAGCGCGGGCAGATATATCTGCATGGCGAGCGGCCCCATGGCGGTCGCCGCCGCCAGCAGTACGATCAGCTTGCGGGGGCCGATGTCGCTCAATGTCGCGTCGGTGTGGGGCCGCCGCCGGTCGGCGGCCAGGTCGGCGTCAGCTGCCGTGGCCGATCATGCGCAGGAATTCGGCGCGGGTGCGGGCGTCCTCGCGGATGGTGCCGAGCATCTGGCTCGTGACCATCGACACGCCGGTCTTGTGGATGCCACGGGTGGTCATGCACTGGTGCTCGGCCTCGATCACCACGCCGACGCCCTTCGGCTTCAGCACGTCCTGGATGGTGTTGGCGATCTGGGCGGTCATCTTCTCCTGCACCTGGAAGCGGCGGGCGAAGGCTTCTACCACCCGGGCCAGCTTGCTGATGCCCACGACCTTGTTGGTGGGCAGATAGCCGACGTGTGCCCGGCCGATGATCGGTGCCATGTGGTGCTCGCAGTGGGACTCGAAGGTGATGTCGCGCAGCACGATCATCTCGTCGTAGCCCTCCACCTCCTGGAACGTGCGCTTCAGGAAGCGAACGGGGTCCTCCCGGTAGCCGGAGAACCAGTCCTCGTACGCGCGGGCCACGCGCGCGGGCGTGTCGAGCAGACCTTCCCGGTCCGGGTCCTCGCCCGCCCACAGTAGCAGCGTGCGGATGGCCTCCTCCGCCTGACGACGCCCCGGCCTGCGCCGCGCTTTCTTCTTCACGCCGGTCTTCTTGTTCGCCAATGTCCGAATCTCCCTGGTCGGTGGTCGCGACATACTACCGGAACGGGATCGGTCGCGGCATCCGGCGCTGCATCCGCGGTGCTTGACAGATCGAATACAACGGCCATCGAAGTTTGTATGGAGCCGACGTGAAGAGACTGCTCGCCGTTCTGCTGTGCGCCTCCCTCGCCGGATGCGCCACCACTCCCGAAGACCCGATCCACGTCGTCGACGAGGTCGATCTGCCCCGCTACATGGGCGACTGGTACGTCATCGCGCACATCCCCACCTTCCTGGAGGACCAGGCGTACAACGCCATCGAGTCCTACGAGCTGAACGACGACGGCACCATCGCCACCACCTTCCGCTTCCGCAACGAGGGCTTCGACGGACCCCTGAAGGTCTACACGCCCACCGGTTTCGTGCGGGACGACCCGAGCAATGCCGTCTGGGGCATGCAGTTCGTCTGGCCGTTCAAGGCCGAGTTCCTGATCGTCTGGCTGGACGAGGGCTACGAGACGACCGTCATCGGCCGCAACGCCCGTGACTACGTCTGGATCATGGCGCGGGAGCCGCAGATACCCGACGAGAAGTACCGGCGCATCCTGTCCTTCCTCGAGTCCGAGGGCTACGACCTCTCCGGCCTGCGCGAAGTGCCCCAGCGCTGGCCGGAGCCCGACGCCGGCGACTGATACTCCGGGGCGCCGGCCCGGGCTAACATGGTGCCCGGCCTGCAGTCCGGCCCATAGTCGTCAACCGCGGGAGGAGCCATGCACCGGCTCTCGTACTACAGCCACCAGCGGGCGATGGCCGTCTCGGTAGAGGCGGGCGGCAGGGTGGTGCGTGACGCGCTGGTGGCGCCGGCCGCCCGGATCCGGCCGCTGTTCGCCGGCTTCCCCGACCTGCCGCTGTACGTGACGCGGCCGGCGGTCGGTGCCCCGCTGGCGGTGCCGACCGAGACGCTGGTGGTGGAGGGCGCCGGCGCCGCCGAGGTCGACTGGGCCTGCCGGCGGCTGTCGCTGGAAGTGGTCCGTGAGGGACGCCGCGGCCGCGTGCTGCTGCGCGCGGTGTGCGACGCGACCGGTATCGGCCGGCTGCGCCATGCGGCGGACGCGGCGCGGCGGCTCTACCGCCGCGGTAACGTCGCCGTGGCCCATCCCAATTTCCTGCGGCTGTATCGGCCGCCGCCGGTCTCGGCCGGCGCCGGCATCGCACTGGTGGACGGCCAGTGGGCGCTGGACAATGACGGCGAGGTAGGCGTTGCCGGCGCTGACGTGGGTGCAGAGGCGGCCTGGGCGCTCACCACCGGACGCCGCGGGGTGCGGGTCGCCATCCTGGATGACGGCGTCGACCTGGCCCACCCGTACCTGCGACCGGCGGCGGCAGCCGAGCGGGATTTCGTGGCCGACGACCGTTACGGCCGCCCCGCCGGCGACGACGCCCACGGTACCGCGGTGGCGGGCATCGTGGCCGCCGACGGGCCCCGCGCGACGGGTCTCGCGCCGGGCGTTTCACTGGTGGCCGCGCGCATCGCCCGCGGTGGCGCGCAGGGTTACTGGCTGTCCGACGATTTCGACACCGCCGAGGCCGTGGACTGGTGCGCCGGGGAGAGCGGCGCTGACATCCTGAACCTGTCCTGGGGCGGCGGCCCGCCGGCCGATGCCATTACCGGCGCGCTGGAACGGGCCGCGCGGACCGGCCGCCGCGGTCGCGGCTGCCTGATCGTGGCCGCGGCCGGCAACAGCCAGTCGGCCCTGGACTATCCGGCCACGCTGCCGGAGGTGCTGGCGGTGGGCGCCTCGAATCCCTGGGACCGGCGCAAGACCCGCCGCTCCCGGGACGGCGAGCACTGGTGGGGCAGCAGCCGTGGCCGGAATCTCTCGCTGCTGGCACCCGGCGTCTCGATACTCACCACCGACCTGCGTGGCCGGCGGGGTTTCTCGCCCACGCTGGTGTACGACGCGTTCAGCGGCACCTCCGCCGCCGCGCCGTTCGTCTCCGCCGCGGCAGCGCTGGTGCTGTCGCTGCATCCGGACCTGCCGGCGGCACGCCTGCGCCGGCTGCTGGAGGAGAGTGCGATGGCGCTGGACGGCGGGCGCCGCTCCACCCACGGGCACGGCCGGCTGGACGCGGCCGCGGCGCTGCGCCTGGCGGCCGCCGGCGCCGGGGACTGAGATTCAGCCGGCGGCGGCGACGCCGGTGGGGCAGCTTACGCCGGTGCCGCCGATGCCGCAGTAGCCGCCCGGATTTTTCGCCAGGTACTGCTGGTGATAGTCCTCGGCGTAATAGAACGGCCCGGCGTCTGCGATCTCGGTGGTGATGGTGCCGTAGCCGGCATCGGCCAGGACCTGCGCGTAGGCATCGCGGGAGGCCTCCGCCGCCGCTTTCTGGTCGGCATCGAAGACGTAGATGGCCGAGCGGTACTGCGTGCCCACGTCGTTGCCCTGGCGCATGCCCTGGGTCGGGTCGTGGGACTCCCAGAAGACCCGCAGCAGCTCCTCGTAGGCGACCTTCGCGGGATCGTAGACGACCAGTACCGCTTCGGTGTGACCGGTCATGCCGCTGCAGACCTCACGGTAGTCCGGGTTGGGCGTGCGCCCGCCCGCGTAGCCCACGGCGGTCGTGTACACGCCCGGCTGTTGCCAGTAGCGCCGCTCCGCGCCCCAGAAGCAGCCGAGGCCGAACACGGCCTGCCGGCAGCTCTCCGGGAATGGCGGCTGCAGCGGCGCGTCGAGGACGAAGTGGCACTCCGGTACCGGCATCGGCGTGTCGCGGCCGGGCAGCGCCTCGTCCGCGGATGGCAGGGACGTCTTCTTGTTCAGACCGAACATGGCTCTCTCCTGTGGCTGTCCGGCGGATATGCGTCCGGCCAGTGCGCGATCAAGTGCGCGATCAAGGGTCTCGGGTGGCGCCGCGGCCGGGCGTCACCGCGCGACCGCAGCCTCGATGATACGCACCTGGTACTGGTCCGGCGATGTGAACGGCCCGAGCCCCGTGTCCAGGCGCACGCTGTTGCCGGGCTCGAGTACGCCGGAGATCCGGCGGCGGGTCTCGGAGGCGGAACCGGAGCCGGTCAGGTAGCGGATGGCGACCACCACGTCGGTGACGCCGACGCGGGTCGGGTTGTCGATCTGCAGCAGCAGGCGACCGTCGTCGGCGAGGCCCGTCCGGCTGCGCAGATACGCCTCCGGATTCTGGCTCAGATCGAGCCGCATCAGCGCCGCCTGCGCGCGCGCGCCCACCTCGCCCTGTTCGCCGCTCGCCTTCTGGTAATACTCGACTGCCTGCGCGCGGTTGCCGGCCCGCCGCTCGATGTCGCCCAGTGCGAGATAGGCCGGCGCCGTCGGCAGCAGCTCGAGGCTGGCGGCGAGGTCGCGGCGGGCCTCGGCATCGTCGCCCAGCCGCTCGGCGGTCAGGCCTCGCTTCAGGTAGTAGTAGAAGAAGCCGTCGTTGCGCTCCAGCGCCAGGGTGTACTCGCTGCGCGCGCGATCGTATTTCTCGTCCAGCAGGTAGACGTCGCCACGCAGCGCGTAGAAGTGGGCCTCTCCGGGCTCGATGCGAATGGCCTCGTTGGCCTTCTCGAGGGCGACGCCGCGCTTATCCTCCGCCAGCGCCTTGCGACCGGCATCGTAGGCCTCGTAGGCGGGCAGCGCGTTGCGCGTCGTCGCCAGCATCTCGCGGTAGCGCTCGGCCCCGATCTCTCCGCCGGGCGGCAGGCCGGCGGCCGTCTGCCGGTTCGCCTCCACCCGCGCGGTCGACGGTGGGTGGCTCGCGAACAGACCGCTCAGCCAGTCGCTGCGGCGCTGCTCGTTCAGCCGCACGAAGGTCTCCTGCAGGTCCACCGCGCCCTGGGGGTCGTAGCCCGCGCGGGACATGTAGCGCATGCCGTAGAGGTCGGACTCCAGTTCGGCGCCGCGGCTGTAGCGCTGGTTGATCAGCTGGGAGGCGATCGAGGCCGACGCGGTGGCCAGTCTGCCGTAGTCGCTGTCGCTGGTGGCGACTGCCGTCGCCAGCACCGCGCCCTGCAGCACCATGGCCCGTTCCATGGCGTCGGCGGAATGGCCCGCGGCGGCGTGGACGATCTCGTGGCCAAGCACGGCCGCCAGTTCGGCCTCGGACTCGAGTTCCGTCAGCAGTCCCCGGTTGATGGCGATCTTGCCACCGGGCAGGGCCCAGGCGTTCGGCACCGAATTGTTCAGTACGTGGAACTCGTAGGGCAGCGGTCGGTCGCTCACTGCGGCGAGACGCTGGCCGACCTGCTGGACGTAGTCCTCGAGTGCCGGGTCGAGGACGTAGTCGCCGCCCTGGGACTGGCGCATCGGCAGATAATTCTGCTGGCCGAGAGCGACTTCCTGGGCCTCGGAGACCAGCCGGATCTCGCGCTCGCCGGTGACGGGGTTGACGGCGCAACCGGTCGTCAGCAGCACGAGGGTCGCGAGCAGCCAGAGCGGCGCGAGCGAGCCGACCCCGCCGGCGCGTGCGGGTCGGGCGGAGCGTGCCATGACAGCAGCGGGTCTCATGCCTTGAGGATAACCGAAGGCGGGGGTTTGTGCCCGGTCCGGCTCACCTTCACTCCGCCACCAGCCGCTCGCCGCGGCGGGGGCGCTCGCTGATGCCGTCGCGGTGGGCGAAGCGCACCGGCAGCGACTGGGTCCGGCCCCAGGCGCCCGCCCGGTAAACGGCGAAATGCAGGTGCGGCATGGTCGTGTGGCCCGTATTGCCCGACAGCCCGATGCGGTCCCCGGCCTCGACCCGATCGCCCGCCGCCACCAGCGCGCCCTGGCGGCGAAGATGGTAATACTCGCCGGTGGTGCCGTCGTCGTGCAGGATCACGATGTAGTTGGCATGGCGGCCGCAGCCTTCCTCCCAGCAGCCGATGTCGTGGGATTCCTCGACGCGTGCCACGACGCCGCCGCGGGCCGCGTGCACCGGCGTCCCTTCCGGCATGTCGAAGTCCACGGCATAACGCTCCAGTCCGGTGTGGCTGAAGCTCGAGCCGTAGCCCTGCAGCACGGGATAGCTCTCGCCGCGGGCGTAGGGCAGCCGGTAGAGGTGGGCGTCGTCGTGCTGTGCGCGCTGGTCCCCCACCGTCCAGTCGTACCAGTAGCGGTAGCGATAGCGGGTCCCGCCTTCCGCCGGCATGCGCAGCAGCTCGGTGAGATCGCCGCCGTCCAGGGTCCGGGTCACCGTGCGGGCCGCCGACGCCAGGCCGTGGCCGCGCACCCGCACCGTCAGCGTCAGCGGGAACTCGGTGAGGTTGCGCCCGGACAGCACCACCCCCGACGGGGACTCCTCCACCTCCACGCAGATCCACTCGCCGTCGCAGTCGCCGGCACGGGTGCCGGCGCAGAATGCGAAGAGCAGTACTGCTGTGACGACGGATCTCATCAGCGGCTATAGACCTCGCGTCCGGCCCGGGGTTCGCTTGGCGGAGCAGACACAGGATACCGCCGCCGCGGAGTCGGATTCGGCGCCCGACTGCAGTATGCTTGCGGGCTGCCGGCGCGGTCTATCGCTATCATCAGCTCGCCGCGCGGCCCGACAGCCAGCGAGGAGTGACGATGAGCGAACAGACCCCCTACGATCTCTTGATCAAGGACGTGCGCGTGGTGCGGCCCAATCGCACCCGCGTGGACGCCCTGGACGTCGCGGTCAGCGACGGCAAGTTTGCGCAGCTGGCTCCCGGCATCGACGCCTCCTCGGCGCGGGAAGTCGTCGACGGCGGCAACCTGCTCGCCTTCCCGGGCGTCGTCGATGCCCACATGCACACCGGCATCTACTCGCCACTGGCCGAGGATGCGGTCACCGAGAGCCGCGCGGCGGCCATGGGCGGAGTGACCTCGAGCCTGAACTACATGCGCACGGGCCAGTACTACCTCAACAAGAGCGGGCCGTACCGGGAGTTCTTCCCCGAGGTGCTGGAACTTTCCGAGGGCCGCTTCCACGTGGATTACGCCTACCACCTGGCGCCGATGATGCGCGAGCACATCGACGAGATCGAGTACCTGGTGGACACCCATGGCGTCACCTCGTTCAAGATCTTCATGTTCTACGGCGGCTACGGCCTGCACGGGCGCTCCTCCTCCCAGGCCGAGTTCCTGATGATCGGCGAGGACGAGAAATACGACATCGCGCATTTCGAGTTCGTCATGCGCGGCATCCGCCGGGCGATGGAGAGCCATCCCGACAAAGCCGACCAGATCAGTCTCAGCCTGCATTGCGAGACCGCGGAGATCATGGCGGCCTACACGAAGATGGTGGAGGCGGAAGGCAAGCTCACGGGCCTGCACGCCTACAACGCGTCGCGGCCGCCGCACTCCGAGGGGCTCGCGATCTTCATTGCCTCCTATCTCGCCCACGAGACCGAGCTGCCGAACATCAATCTGCTGCATCTGAGCTCGCGCAAGGCGGTGGAGGCGGCCCTGAAGATGGCGGAGGCCTTCCCCCATATCAGCTTCGGCCGGGAGGTGACCATCGGCCACCTGGTGCTCGACGTGGATTCCCCCTGCGGCAAGTACGCCAAGGTGAACCCGCCCATCCGCCCCCGGGAGGACGTCGAATACCTCTGGCAGCAGCTGCTGGACGGCAAGCTCGACTGGGTGGTGAGCGACCATGCCTGCTGCAAGGAGGAGTTCAAGGTGAGCCAGGAGAACCCGGACGACATCTTCCTGGCGAAATCCGGTTTCGGCGGTACCGAGTACCTGCTGCCCGGGCTTATCACCGAGGGTTCGAGGCGCGGCATGTCCTACAACCACATGGCCGAGCTCACCAGTTTCAACCCGGCGCGGCGCTACGGCCTGAACCGCAAGGGCGACATCGCCGTGGGCCTGGACGCCGACCTGGTGCTGGTGGACCCGAACGAGACGTACACGGTGCAGGCGGAGGCATCGGAGTCCCAGCAGGGCTACTCGCCCTTCGAGGGCGTCGAGCTGACGGCGCGGGTGAAGAGCACCTACCTCCGCGGCCGCCGTGTCTACCACGACGGCGAGGTGGTCGGCGAGCCCGCCGGCCGTTTCCTGAGCCGGCCTTACTGAGCCGGCCTTACTGAGCCGGCCTTTCCGAGCCCGCCGGAACGCTGCCAGACATCGTCACGTTCGTGCCCCCGTCGTGCTCCCGCTAGGCAGACCCGGCCCGCTGCACTGGGCGGGCCTGGCGGGCCTCGTGGCCGTGTGGGGTTCGTCCTATCTCGCCATGGAGATTGCGCTGACGGCGTTCAGCCCGCTCGCGATCACCACCGGGCGCATCGTGCTGGCCGCCGCCACGCTCTGGACCGTCATGCGGCTGGCCGGCCTGCGACTGCCGGCCGACCGGGGCTCCTGGGCGTTCTTCGTCCTGCTGTCGGTCATCGGCAACTGCCTGCCGTTCTTCCTGATCAGCTGGGGCCAGCAGAGCGTGCCATCCGGGCTCGCCGGCATCGCCATGGCGGTGACGCCGCTGGCCGTGATCCTGCTCGCCCACTTCCTGCTGCCCGACGAGCCGCTCACGCCCGGGCGCATCGCCGGCTTTCTGGCCGGCTTCGTCGGCGTCGCGCTGCTGGTGGGCCCGGAATTTCTGCTGGGCGGGCGCGCGGGTGACGGCTCGCTGATCGGACTGCTCTCGGTGCTGGGCGGTGCCCTGTGCTATGCCACCACGGCCGTGATCACGCGGCTGGGGCCGTCCCATCACCCGCTGGTGATGTCGACGGCAGTGACCGTCGCCGGCAGCCTCATCCTGCTGCCGCTGTACTTCGCGGTGGACGGCGGTGTAATGCAGGATTGGGTCCTGCCGCCAGGCCCGCTGGCCGCCGTCGCGGCACTAGGCATGCTCTCCACCGGTTTCGCCGCGGTGATCTTCTTCTTCCTCGTCACCCAGGCGGGCGCGGGCTTTATGACGATGCAGAGTTTCCTGGTGCCGCCCTGGGCCGTGATCACCGGCGCGCTGGTGCTGGACGAGCGGCTGCGGCCGGAGGCCTATGCCGCCATGCTCCTGATCCTGGCCGGGCTCGGCATCGCCCGGCGCTTCGACCGTGCGGCGCCTCCGGCGGGCGGGTAGGGCCTGCTAACAGCCCCTAGTCGGCCGGCTCCTTGCCGGGGGCATCCGCGGCGGAATCCGTGCCGGCCGACTGCTCGCGCTCTTCCATGACCGCCGCGATGTCGTCCGGCAGGCGCTCGGCAATATAGGAGAAACGATGGCGGAACGTCTGGCCGGGCGTCGAGACCGGCTGGCCGTCCCGGTAGCGGGGGCGGTACACCATCCGGCGCACCGCCCGTTTGACCTCGTCGTCCATGAGGCCGGGCGGCTCGGATTCGACTACGTCGATGTCTTCCGTGCGGCCACGGGCATTGACGCTGAAAGCCGCCACGACGACACCCCGGTCGAATTCGCGACCGCGGTACACCGGGTTGACCACCGGGTTGGTCTCCTCGTCCGCGTAGGCCGGCGCACGGGCGGGCCGGATCAGCACCGGCCGGTCGAAGCGCCGGTCGCGCATGGCTGCCAGGCTCTCGTGCTCGCTCAGCAGTTCCCAGGCGCGCCGGTATGCGCGGCGCGCCTTCTGCGCCTCGCCCCGCAGCGTGTGATAGTTACCCGTGTCGATAAAGCCCTCGGCCACCAGCGACGGCGTGCTCTCGGGGTGATCCTCCGCGATCTCCTGCGCCCGTCGCAGAGCCCATTCGCCCCGGTTGCTGACCGTCTGCTCGATGTCGTAGAGATAGGTGCGCGCGAGGCCGTTGAGGGGCTCGATCAGGCGCAGGTCATCCTCTCCGTACTCGGCCTCGATGACGTCGATGGCGTGGTTCCACACGTCACGCTCCTGGCTGAACAGGCCGAGCCGGTGCAGCCAGCGGGCCCGGCGCTGCAGCGCGGGCAGGATTGCCGTGCTGTCCTCGCCGAAGCGGCGGGCGTAGAGCTGATAGGACAGGTCCTGGATCTCGCTCGCCTCCTCCAGATCCTGCAGACGCACGAAGGATTCCGCCAACGCGTCGAGGAGGTCCACCTGATCCAGATTCTGGGGGCCCGAGTTCACGTGGGTGAGGTGCACGGCCCGGTCGTAGACGCGGATCGCCTCGTCCGGCCGGCCCGCGTCGAGATAGGTGTTGCCCAGGCCGCGCAGCGGATTGATCAGGTGCTTGCTCAGGCGGCTCTCGACCCGCTCGACGATGTCGATGGCCGCCTCGTAGTTCTGCACCGCCGCCTCGTACTCGCCGTTCTGCTGCTGGGCGATGGCGAGGTTGGTGAGCGCGCGGGCGGTCTGCAGGTCATCCCTGCCGTTCACCTCGATGGAAAGCACCACCACCCGCTTGCCGGCCTCGATGGCGCTGGTATAGCGGCCGCTGTCATACAGGCGCCGGTAGGTCCGGAAAGCCCGGTCCAGTTCGCGGTGCAGGCCCGGGAGTTCGTCTTCCGGCTCGGCCGCGGTTATGGGCAGGCTATCCGCGTCGCCGGCCTCGGGCATCGCGTCGGCGTCGTCATCGGCCGTGGCGGGCGCGACCATGGCGAACACTGCGAAGATCACGGCGGCGAGCGCGCCCACGAGGGTCGGCAGGAGCGCCGCCGCGCCCGGCGGCGGGGACGAGTCCGAACGGCTGTGATCTTTCATGGCGGACGTCATGGCAATCGATTATGGACGGAGCGGCGTCCCGGTCAAAGACCTGTAGACCGGCGATGGCGGCGACAGTTCGCCGCCGCGTGATGACGGCCGGGCCGGGGCCGAACCCCGCACGGCCTGCCGTTGCGTTTACAGTGCCGGAACCCAGACATCCGGAGAATGTGCCGTGACCAGGACCCTGATCCCCATCTGTATCTCCATCCTCAGTCTGCTCGGCGGCGTGGCGGCTGCCGCCGACCCCTCGACGAGCCTCACCATATACAGCCAGGCCCGGCCGGGTGCCGTCTCGCCGGATCTCTACCGGCCGCTGCCCGGCCGCGGGGGCTGGTCGGGCCCGTCGGTGCCGGGTTACGCCATCGTCCGCCAGGACCGCACCGTGGGCCTCGCCCGCGGCCGCGGCACGCTGGAGTTTACCGACGTGGCCGCGCTCATCGACCCTACCACGGTGCGATTCCGCTCGCTGACGGACCCGGACGGGACCCGGGTGCTGGAGCAGGACTTCCGCTTCGACCTGGTCAGCACCGACCGGCTGCTGGAGCGCTACCTCGACCGTCCCGTCACGGTCCACCGCGGCGTGGGCAGCGAGTCCGAGGTGCTCACGGGCACGCTGATGAGTACTACGGGCGGGCTGGTGCTCGGCATGCCCGACGGCACCGTCGAGGTGGTCAGTCAGTACCAGCGCGTCGGCTTCCCGGAGCTGCCGGGCGGGCTGATCACCCGCCCGACCCTGATCTGGGACGTCCTCAGCGAGCGCGCGGGCCGGCATCGCACCCGGGTGGCCTACGAGACTGCCGGCATCACCTGGTGGGCGGACTACAACCTCACCTGGAACGAGGGCGATGACGCCAATTCCGGCAGGCTGGACGTCAATGCCTGGGTCAGTATCGTGAACCAGTCCGGCGCGAGCTACGAAGATGCCCGCCTGAAACTGATCGCGGGCGACGTCCAGCGCGGTCAGGCGCCGGGCTACCAGCAACGCATGCGCACGGAGGCGCTCGCCATGGCAATGGCGGACACAGCGGGCTTCGAGCAGAAGGCGTTCTTCGAATTCCACCTCTACACGCTGGGCCGTGCCACGAGCCTCCCGGACCGCTCCACCAAACAGCTGGAGCTCTTCCCTGCGGCCGCAGGCGTGCCGGCGCGCAAGGTGCTGGTCTATCAGGGTGCCCGCGGCTATGCGGCCTACGGCCAGCCGCGCACGGCCCGGGAGTACGGGGTGGCCTCCAACCCGAAGGTGGACGTCTACGTGGAATTCACCAACCGGCAGACCGACGGCCTCGGCGTGCCGCTGCCCGCCGGGCGCATCCGCGTCTCCCAGGTGGATAAGGCCGACGGCAGCCTCGAGTTCATCGGCGAGGATGTGATCGATCACACGCCCCGCAACGAGGACGTGCGCATCCGGCTCGGTTCGGCCTTCGACGTTACCGGGGAGCGGGTGCAGCGCGACTTCCGCATCGATACCCGGGCCCACTGGCTCGAGGAGGACATAGAGATCACCGTGGCCAACCGCAAGGAGGAGGCCGTCGAGGTCATTGTGCAGGAGCCTCTCTATCGCTGGATCAACTGGGAGATCCTGTCGAGCTCGGACGAATGGGAGAAGGCGGACGCAGGTACCGTCCGTTTCCCGGTCACGATCCCGGCGGATACGGAGAAGACGGTCACCTACCGGGTCCGTTACACCTGGTAGCCGTCAGAGGGTGAGCGCGAGCTGGCCCGCCGGATGCGGCCGCCGGAAGCGCGAGGTGTCCAGCTGCCGCTCGCCCTCGCCGTAGCCGGCGCGGCGGCGGGCCACGGCGAAGCGACGGGCGATGAGCGCGGCGTACTCGCCCGTACCGCGCTGGCGGCGTCCCCAGGCCGGGTCGTAATCCCGGCCGCCCCGGGACTGGCGCACCAGGCTCATGACACGGGCGGCCCGCTGCGGATAGTGAGCTTCCAGCCACTCCCGGAACAGCGGCGCGACCTCGTGGGGAAGGCGCAGCAGCACCCAGGTGGCCCGGTCGGCGCCGGCTGCGGCAGCCGCGGCCAGGATCCGTTCGATCTCGTGATCGGTGAGTGCCGGGATCACCGGCGCCAGCATCAGGGTGACCGGGACGCCGGCAGCCACGAGCCGCTCGATGGTGCGAAGGCGGCGGGCCGCCGAGGGCGTCCGCGGTTCCAGCAGGCGCTTCACATCGTCCTGCAGCGTCGGCACGCTGACCGCCACCGAACAGAGGCCGTCCGCTGCCATCTCGCCGAGGATGTCCAGGTCCCGCTCGATGAGCGCGGACTTGGTGATGACGCTGAAGGGGTGGCGGAATTCCGCCAGCACCTCCAGGACGCCCCGGGTGACGCGACGGCTGCGCTCCGCCGGCTGGTAGGCGTCCGTGTTGGCACCGATGGTGATCGGGCGGCATTCGTAGCGGGGATTCATCAGGGTCTCGCGCAGGCGGTCGGCCGCATTCGTCTTCACGAAGATCTCCGACTCGAAGTCCAGACCGGGCGACAGGTCCAGGTAGCTGTGGGTGGGACGGGCGTAGCAGTACACGCAGCCGTGCTCGCAGCCCCGGTACGGGTTCAGTGACTGCTCGAAAGGGACGTCCGGCGAGCGGTTGCGGCTGACAATGGACACGGCGCGTTCGTCGTGCAGGTGCGTGTCCGGCGCCGGTCCCGCGGCGTCCTCGGGCTCGTTGTAACGGGTTGCGAAACGTCCCGGCGCGCTGGATACGGCGCCGCGGCCGGGTTGCGGGGTCGGCTTGTTCATACTGTATGAAAATAAGGGGTATCCATTCAGCTCCACCTACCCCTAGATGTGGTGTTGTGGGTGATTTGAGCATAGGTGACCGGCTCGGTCACCAGGGCCTGTTCGATGAGCCTATAGAACAACAGACCGCGGGAACCCGAGGTGCGCCGGTTGAAGCGGAAGGTGAACTCATCGAGATAGTAGTCGAGCTGCTTCGGCTGAACGGCACCCTGGTGGGTTCCCATCAGCCAGCGCTTGAGCAGGGCCGCAACCCGGTGGACGCCCGGCATCGTTACGTGGGCGGCATCCTCGGCGCCCAGCATGACCGCCCTCTCGCGACGATAGCCGAGTTCGGGTAACCGGCGATACGCCTCGGAGCCGTCGGTTCGTACCAGAGAACCCGGCTCGATCGCCTCCAGCACGAACGGCACCACGGCGGCCGCGGACTTGTCCGGCACGCGCTGCAGTCTTATGCGCCCGAAGCCGGTCGGCTCCCTCAGTTCGACGGCAACCATAATGATCGAGCGCATTGCGGCTCGCTTCTCGGCAACGCGTTGTTTTTCCTCGGTATCGCGCACCCGGTTGGCCGGCGAACGCCCGACGATGGTCTCATCCACCTCAACCACGCCGTGCAGGCGCTCGCGCCCGGGGCGGATCATCGCGCGGCGAAGCCGATGCAGCATCGCCCAGGCCGTCTGGTAACTGCCCAGCCCCAGCACCCGTTGCAGGCCGAGGGCGTTGACGCCCTGTTTCTGGTTGACCAGGTACCACACCGCAGCCAGCCAGCTGCGAAGCGGTGTGCGCGTCTTCTCAAACACCGTCCCCGCCGTCACCGTGCACTGATGGCGGCAGGGAGCGCAGATCCAGCGACCCCGGCTCGCGCGAAACGCCGCAGCCGCTTCCCCGCACGCCGGACACACAAAGCCCTCGCCCCAGCGAATCCGCTCCAGATACTCACGACAGGCTTGATCATCCGGAAACCAATCGAGAAACTCCCCCCAGGTCCGTGGATAATCACGGCCTGCAACAGGCATTTCGGGGGTATCCGGCATCCCCATATCTTGTGCCAGGTGGAGCTGAATGGATACCCCTTATGAAAATACAGTATCAAGCAGCCGCTGGCCAGAGCCCGGCGGCCGGGTCAGCCGGTGAGGAAAGCGGCGAGCAGACCAGCGCCGAGCAGCAGACAGGCGCCGGCGGTGAGTTGGGTCCTGAGCCGCCGGAACCAGACGGGATAGCCGCCCGGCCACAGCGTGATGCGCTCGTAGCTGTAGATACCGACGAAGCCGGCAATCAGCAGCGCGATGCCGGCGCCGTGAGGCATCAGCAGGGCGAGCCAGCCGACCATTGCCGGCACCACGCTCACCAGGATGCGCTCGCCGCGGCGCTCGCGCCGCTCGTCCAGCGCCAGCCCCCACTGCAGGGCACCCACGAACGAGAGGATCACCGCGCCGTAGCCGGTCAGCCAGTCGAGGAACCAGGCGTCGTTGGCACCGGCCAGGATGGCGGCCACCGGCAGGGCGAACGGCACGAGTCCCGCGTAGCCCATCCAGCGGGCCGGCGAGGTCGCGGCGCCCGGCGGGCCGTCCGCGATCAGCGGGCGGGCCATGAACTCGTTCTCGCCGCCGACGAATTCACCGTCGACGAAGATCATGGGCAGCGTCGGCCAGCCGGTCCCCTGTTGCAGCCGGTGGAAGCGTTCCCGCATGGCAGAATCCCCCATCGGCATCGATTCGAAGCGATGGGGAATCTGTCGGGACTCCAGCGCTTCCCTGACGCGGCGGGTATCCGTCAGCCCGGAGTGGAAGACGACGACCCGCTCGGAGGCGGCGACCGACTCGAGTTGCGGGTCGTCGAGTCTCACCTCAGCTCTTCTGCGGCGTCTCGTAGTACACGTGGACGTCGCGCTGCGGGAACGGGATGCTGATGCCCTCCGCGTCGAAGCGCTTCTTTACGGTCTCCGTGACGTCGAACTTCAGGCCCCAGTAGTCGGCCGCATTGGCCCAGGGCCGTGCCACGATGTTGACACTGGAGTCGGCGAGTTCGGCCACGACGATCTGCGGCGCCGGATCGGCCAGCACCCGTTCGTCGGAGGTGAGCACCTCCTCGATGATCTTCTTCGCCTTGTCGATGTCGTCGGCATAGCCGATGCCGAAGGTGAAGTCGACCCGCCGCGTCTCGTGGGCCGAATAATTGGTGATGATGCCGCCGGTGATCTGGCTGTTCGGCACGATGATCTTCTTGTTGTCCGGCGTCTTCATGACCGTGTTGAAGATCTGCACCTCTTCCACGGTGCCGGCGACGCCCGCAGCCTCGATGTAGTCGCCCACCTTGTAGGGTCGGAAGATGATGACCAGCACGCCGGCGGCGAAGTTGGACAGCGAACCCTGCAGCGCCAGGCCGACGGCGAGGCCGGCGGCACCGAGGACGGCGATCAGAGAGGTCGTCTGGATACCGAGCTGGCCGATGGCCGCGAGGATCACGAAGATCAGCAGCAGGACGCGCACGATGTTGGAGAGGAACTTGACCAGCGTCGCGTCGACGTTCGCCCGCTCCATCAGGCGGCGCAAGCCCTTTGTGATGAGGTTCGCGACCCAGCGACCGATGATGAATATCGCCAGTGCGGCGATGATGTCGACGCCGAACTCCGTGGCCAGGGTCTGTGCCTTCGCGCCCAGCTGCTCAAGATCGAATTCCATGGGGTTTCGCTCCGCTTGGTGGTTGTTGTATGCCGCCGATTCTAGAGCAAGGCGGGCCGGGATCAAGCTGAGCGGGTGGTCAGGACCAGTGCTCGAACGCCAGCGCCCACGACAGCGCGATGATGCCGACGGTGACGAGGCCCGCCGACAGCTGAATGCGCGGCTCTGCGAGCCGGTCCGTATCCAGTCGCGCGCAGGCCAGGCCGAGCACACCGCCGCAGACGAAACCGGTGAGGTGGGCGCCCACGTCGGTACGCTCACCGCCGCTGCCGGTGTAGGCGAGCAGCGCGATGGCGCCCACGATGGGCCCCAGCCGGTACACCCAGCGGTCCTGCGGGTAGAGCCTGCGGCGCCAGGCGAATGCGCCGATCAGTCCCAGCGCGCCGAAAATGGCGGTGGAGGCGCCGACGGCATTGTGGTCCGGTGGCTGGATCCAGGCATTCACGGCATTACCGAACGCGCCGGCGGCCACGATGGCAAACCACGCGACGCCCGATCCGAGATAGTGGCCGGCGAACAGCCCGAAGCCCAGGCCGAAGACCAGGTTGGCGGTGATATGACCGAGATCCAGGTGCAGGGTGAGCGCGGTCACGGTGCGCCACCATTCCCCGTCCAGCACCAGCGCGGCGTTCACCCGACCGGCGCCGAACCAGTCCAGCCCCCAAAGGCTCTGCGAGGAGGCCCACGCGAGCGCGCAGACCAGCAGGAGATAGCCGGCCAGCCCGGGCCAAGGATTCAGTTTGCGGAACACGGGCATCGGCCGGGGCGGGCGCCAGTGCCGGTTCTCGTGCCGCCACTCTGCCAGTTCCTGCCGGGCACGGGCGGCCTCGGCGGCGGGGACCACGAGCAGCGAGCTGCGGCCGTCGCTCAACACTTCGTGGCGGATGCCGACGGACTGCAGCACCAGCGCGCGCTCCCCGGTCTCCCGGGGCCGGGGGGACTCGAACACGACCACGGGTTCTTCTTCTGTCATCTACAAAGAGTCGGGCCGCGCCTGCGACTATTCAAGCGCAATTGCCGTGCCGGCCATGCGCGAAATTTGGGCAACGCGTGGACCGGCGGCACCGCGGCGGTGCAGCCGGCGGGGGAGCGTGGCCGCGTGTGCAGCGCAAGTGCTTGATCGGCGGTGAGGGCGCTTCCTGGCACGGGACTTGCTAGTAGGAAATCGACAGGCGGTCCGCCGGTGCAGGCGGGGCGCACGATCGTTGCCGGCGCGGGCGGTTCGGTGCTTTCTCCCCCGTAGTCAGCGGATTTCCCGCGTCGGCAAACCCTATTCCCGCGGCGATCCGGCGCCGCCGTGCAGCGACAGGAAGCGCTGCACCGTCCGCTGAAGGTGACGCTCCAGCTCCTCCGGTTCGATGGTCTCGCGCACGCGCAGCAGCAGCTCCAGGAAGTAGTGGGCCTTGAACATGGCCACCAGCAGCGAGGCTGCTTCCAGGGGGTCGTCCAGGACGAGCTCGCCCCGTGCCGCGAACCTCGACAACAGCGCGCCCAGGAATTCGCAGTTCTGGGCAGGACCCGCTTCGTAGAACACGCGCGCGATCGAGGGATAGCTCGGGCATTCGCCGGCCAGCAGGCGGAACATGCTGAGCACTTCCTGATCCTGCAGCAGTTCCATGAACTGGCGCCCGAACGCGTGCAACGCCTCCGCGGCCGTCGTCCCCGGCGGCATGGCCTCGCCCTCCAGCCCGTAGTCCGTAACCTTGGTACGGACGCACTCGCGGAACAGGGCGTCCTTGCTGTCGAAATGGGAGTAGACGGTCTGCTTCGAGACGCCGGCTTCGGCGGCGACGGCATCCATCGAGGTGCGTTGCAGGCCTTCCGACATGAACAGGCGCACCGCCGCCTGCCGGATGGCGTCGCGCTTCTGCTGGCTCTTGGGCCGTCCGGGCCGGCCGTGTGTCGCTTCAGTTATCAAACTGGACAGTTCCGTATAGGTAATTTAAGATCAAACTGCACAGTCTAGTTTAGTGCACACGGTCACAGGATGGAACACCTCGGGGAGTCCGGTCGATGAGACAAATTACAGGCCAGGGAACGAGGCCTTCGCGGTACGGCGTCGTCTTCGCCGCGCTGTTGGCACTGGTCGCCTGCGGTGGTGATGGCGGCGATGACCGGACGCGGGACCCGGCGCTGCTGGTGCCGGTGGCACGCGTCGCGGCGGCCGACGGCTACGTGGTGCGCCGGGAGTTTGCCGGACGGGTCGAGGCGGCGCGGGACAGCGCCGTGGGCTTCGAGATCGGCGGGATGCTGGCGGCGGTGCTGGTGGACGAGGGCGACACCGTGGCGGCGGGCGAGCCACTTGCCCGTCTGGATACCGGGCGCCTCGAGGCCCGTGAAGCGGAGGCGGAGGCCGCGCTGGGCCAGGCCGAGGCCACGCTGTCGCTGGCGGAGACGACCCTCGCGCGCACCGGCGAGGCGCTCGAATTCCGCGGCGTCTCGCGGCAGGAATACGACGAAGCCGTGCGTGCCGAGCGGGCGGCCCGCTCCGCCCGGCAGGCGGCCCGGGCACGGCTGGCCAGCGTGCGGGTCGACCTCGACAAGTCGCTGCTGCGGGCTCCGTTCGAGGCGACGGTGACCCGCCGCGCCGCCGACGAGGGCGAGGTGCTGGCCGCCGGCCAGGTCCTGCTCGAGCTGCAGGAGCGCACGGCACCCCGGATCCGTATCGGCGTGGCCGGCGACATGCTGGACGCCATCCGGGCGCGGGACGAGCACGTCCTGCAGGTGGACGGCCGGGAGATGACCGCCCGCCTGCGTGCCGTGCTGCCGCTCAGAGATGCGGCTACCCGGACGGTCGACGCCATCTTCGAACTCGACGGCGGACACCGGGTACTGCCCGGCGACCTGGCCCGGCTCGCGCTGGAGCTGCCCCTAGAGACGCCGGGATTCTGGGTGCCGCTGGGATCCCTGGCCGAAGGCGACCGTGGCGTATGGACGAACTACGTGGCCGTGCCGCTGCCTGCGGGCGAGTCCGCCGGAGAGGCGACCCATGTCATCGAGGCGCGACCGGTCGAGGTGTTGCACGAGCAGGCCGACCGGGTCTATGTCCGCGGCGCCATCGACGGCGGCGAGCGCGTGGTCGTGGAGGGACTGCACCGCATCGTGCCCGGCCAGACGGTACGCGTCGGCGTCCGCCAGGCCATGGGCGAGGTTATGGGTGACGTCGTGGGTGAGCCCCGGACGGAAGTCGAGTAATGGAGCGCCGCCACGTCCCGACGGCCGCCCGGCCGGCGCTTGCGCTGTTCGCCAACCGCCACCTTCTGGTGCTGGGCGTCATCGTCATCCTGCTGGCTGGCCTCTCCGCCATCGGCAGCATGCCGCGCATCGAGGATCCCCGGATCACGAACCGCAATCCGAAGGTGATCACGCTGTTGCCGGGTGCCACGGCGGCGAGGATGGAGGCGCTGGTCACCGACCCCGTCGAGGATGCGTTGCGCGAGATCGCGGAGATCGCGGAGCTGGACTCGAATTCGCGGGCCGGCGTTTCCGTGGTCAACATCCAGCTGCAGGATCGCGTGGGTCCCGGCGAGAACGAGCGCATCTTCTCGCGCATACGCGACCGCCTGAACGACGTGACCGCCGAACTGCCGCCCGGCGCCCGGCTGGACTTCGACGACGAGTTCAGCGCGACCGCCTTCAGCCTGGTGGCCTCGATCAACTGGGAGCAGGGTGGCGAGCCCCGGCTCACCCTGATGAACCGGCTGGCGGAGGAGCTGGCCGACAGGCTGCGCAACGTGCCCGGGACCGAGCTGGTCAGGCTCTACGGCCAGCCAGCCGAGGAGATTGCGGTCACCCTCGACCGGGACCGCCTGGCCGCGCTGGGCATGACCGCCACCGAGGCCGCTGCGCGGGTGGCCGGGGCCGATCCCAAGCAGCCGGCAGGAGCGCTGCGCAGCGGCCAACGCCAGCTCTTCGTGGAGGTGGCGGGCGAGCTCGACTCCGTCGCCCGCGTGGGCTCGATCCCCCTGCAGGGCAACCGCGCGGGGGCGCTGGTGACCGTCGGAGATGTTGCGGAGGTAACGCGGGGCTGGCAGGAGCCGCCGGCGGAGATCGCCCGGACAGGGGGCGCTCGCAGCATCCTCGTCGCCGCGCGCACCGGACCCGAGATCCGGGTGGACCGCTGGGCCGAGGGGGCACGGGCCGCCGTCGAGAACTACGGTGAATCGGTGGGGCAGGGCATCGGCGTCGAGGTGGCGTTCGACCAGAGCCGCTATACGCAAGAGCGCCTGTCCACCCTTGGCGGCAACCTGTTCGCCGGCGCGCTGCTGGTCATGCTGGTGGTCTTCGTCGGCATGGGCTGGCGCGCCGCGCTGATCGTGGGGGCGGCCCTGCCGCTGTCCGCCGCGCTCACGGTGTTCGGCCTGAATGTGCTCGGCCAGCAGATCCATCAGATGACGATCTTCGGCATGATCATCGCCATCGGCCTGCTCATCGACAACGCGATCGTCATGACCGACGAGGTGAAAAAGAAGCTCGACCGCGACGAGGAACGCACGGAGGCCGTCCGCCACGCACTCTCTCACCTGTTCGTGCCGCTGCTGGCCTCGACGCTGACGACCATCCTGGGTTTCATGCCGGTCTTCCTGCTGCCGGGCCCCATGGGGGACTTTGTGGGGCCGATCGCGATCGCCGTGGTCCTGGCGCTCACCGCCTCATTCCTGATCGCGACCACCTTCATTCCGGTGCTCGCCGGCATCAATCTGCGGCGGCGCCGGCAGGAGCAGGCCTATCACTGGTGGGATGCCGGCTTCCGGTCCCGACCGCTGGCGGCGCGCTACCGCCGCCTGCTCACCGCCGCCGTGGCCCGTCCCTGGGTCACCGCCGGCGCCTGCCTCGTGCTGCCGGTCTCCGGCTTCGTCCTGGCCGGCACCCTCGGCCAGCAGTTCTTCCCGCCGGCGGATCGGGACCACTTCGAGATCGAGGCCTGGCTGCCGCCGGATGCCGCGATAGCCCGCACCGCCGACCTGGCTGCTCGTATCGAGGCAGCCGTGCAGCGCGAACCCGGTGTCGAGCGGGTCGACTGGCGCGTGGGCGGCAGTTATCCGACCATCTATTACAACCGCGTGATGCGCCAGGACGGCAACGCCGCCTACGCCCATGCGATGGTCTATACGGACACGCTGGCGAGCGCCAAGCGCCTGACCCGGGAACTGCCGCGCGCGCTTTCCGACCGCTTTCCGGAAGCCTCCATCATCGTCAGTCCGTTCGCCCAGGGGCCGCCGGTGGCCGCGCCGGTGGGCTTCCGCATCACGGGTCCGGACGTCGCCGCGCTGAAGCGCCTCGGCGACGAACTGAGGCGCATCATGCACACCGTGCCCGGGATACTGCAGACCCGCGCCAGCGTGACCGGGGGCGAGCCGAAACTCGCCTTCCGCGCCGATGAGTACGCGGTGCGGCTCGCCGGGCTCAGCCTCAGCGACGTGGCCGGGCAGATGCAGGCGAACCTCGAAGGCGCGACCGGCGGCACCGTGCTGGAGGATCTGGAGGAGTTGCCCGTGCGGGTGCGGCTGTCGCGGGAAGCCCAGGAGACCACGGCGGCGATCGCCGGCTTCTCGCTGCTGGCGCCCGCCCTCGACGGCGAGTGGATCCCCGCCGATGCCGTCGGCGAGATCACGCTGGTACCCGAGGCCGCCAGCATCAGCCGCCGCGACGGCCAGCGGGTGAACAACGTATACGGCTACATCCGTCGCGACGCGCTGGCCATCGACGTCACCAATGCCGTGCGCGAGCGCATGGACGCTGCCGGCTTCACCCTGCCTTCCGGCTATGCGCTCACCGTGGCGGGCGACAGCGAGGAACAGTCGGAGGCATTCGGCGAGCTGCTCGCCTACATGCCCGTACTCCTGCTGCTGATGGCCGCGACCATCATCCTGTCCTTCCGCAGCGTCACGCTGGCCGCGCTCATTGGCGTGGTCGCGGTACTCTCGGTCGGTCTGGGCATGCTTTCGCTGTGGGCCGGCGGCTATGCGCGCGGCTTCAACGCCATCATCGGCAGCGCCGGCCTGATCGGCGTGGCCATCAATGGCACCATCGTCGTGCTGGCCGGCATCCGGGCCAATCCGCGCGCCCGCTCCGGCGCCGCGGATGCCATCGTGGAGGAGACAGTGGGTGCGACCCGGCACATTGCCAGCACCACGCTGACGACCGTGGGCGGTTTCGTGCCGCTGCTCGTCTTCACCGGCGGGGATTTCTGGCCGCCGCTGGCCATCGTCATCGCCGGCGGCGTGTTCTTCTCCATCACGCTGTCGCTCGGTTTCACGCCGGCCGTCTATCGCCTGCTGCACCGGCGTCGGTGGCGTCGGGCCGAGGCCGCGGCGGTGGCCGGCGGGAGCGTGCCGGCATGAGCAACCGCCTCCTGAAACGCGCCGGGCTTGCCGTGCTCATGACGGCCGGTGCACTGGGCCTCGCCGGCTGCGCGGTGGGACCGGATTACGAGCCGCCGGAGAGCGACGGCGGGCAATGGCTGGCCACGCCCGACGGCGTCACGACGGAGAGCCTGCCGGCGGAATGGTGGTCTCTCCTGCGGCAGCCCGAGGTCAGCGGCTACGTCGAGGCGGCGCTGGCCCAAAACCGGGACCTGCGCGCGGCCGTGGCCCGGGTGCAGGAGGCACGGGCGCTTCGCGGTGTGGCCGCGGCCGCGCTGTGGCCCCGGCTGGACGCCGAGGGCAGCTATACCTGGTATGAGCAGAGCCTGAACTCGCCCGGTGCCGCCTCCCAGATCATCAGCGCCGGGCTGGCCCCGAGGGACGGCGAGTTCTACAACGCCCGTCTGGACGCGAGCTGGGAGCTGGACCTGTTCGGCGCCTCCCGCCGGCGGCTGGAGGCGGCGGATGCCGGCAGCGCCGCGGCGGCCGCCGCCGCCGCCGGCACCGCGCTCTCCGTGGTCGCGGAGACCGTCAGCGCCTGGATCGAATACCGCGGCGCCCGCAAGCGCCTCGCGGTCACGCGCCGTAGCGTCGACGCCCAGGCCGAGACGCTCGCGCTCACGCGCTCCAAAGTCGAGATCGGGCTGGCCCGGGAGCTGGACGCCCTGCGGGCCGAAGCCGAGCTGCGCGCGACGCGGGCTCGGTTGCCCGCGCTGCAGGCCGCAGCTGCCGCGAGCGCCGACCGGCTCGCGGTACTCACCGGTCGTACGCCAGGCGAAGTGCGGGCCGCCCTTGAAAGCGAACTGGCGCTGCCCGAGTCACCGGCGAGCCTTCCGGTCGGCCTGCGCGCCGAGATCCTGCGTCGCCGTCCGGACGTGATCGTGGCGGAGCGCGAACTCGCCGCCGCCACGGCACAGGTGGGCGGCGCGACCGCGGCGTTCTTCCCCCGCCTGGCGCTCGGCGCCAGCGGCGGTTTCGAGGCGGGCGACGTATCGAATTTCGCCACCGGTGACAGCCGTACGGTCGGCATCGTGCCTTTCCTGCGCTGGCCGGTCTTCCAGGGAGGCAGGCTGCGGGCCGAGCTGCGGGCGGCGGAGGCGCGGGAGAGCGCTGCGCTGGCGCGCTACGAGGGCGCGGTGCTGCGCGCGCTGGCCGATGCCGAGTCGGCCCTGGCCGCCTGGGCCGGCGAGCGCGGCACCCTCGCGGAACTCAGGCAGGCCTCTGCGGCAGCCGCGCAGGCAGCGGACATCGCGGCCCGGCTGTACGAGAAGGGGCTCGGCGATTTCCTGACCGTGCTCGACGCCGAGCGCCGCCTCGCCGAGACCGACGACGAGCGGGTGCGCGCCGAGATCCGCACGCTGCTCGCGCTGGTGCGCGTCTACAAAGCCCTCGGTGTCGGCATCGGCGTCGACACGGGGTTCGGTTGGCAGGACGGCGCGTCGTAACAAAACGGCAATGAATCCTTAACGTCACTTTAAAAACGGGGTGATCTCCTTGGTGCCGGGAAAAAAGCAACAAAGACGGCGCTGCCATGGACCCCGCCACCATATTACTGGTCGACAACGACGTCGCATGCCGCGCTGAACTCGCCCGGCACCTGCGGGAACTCGGACACAAGGTCAGCGAGGCCGACACGGCCGGCCAGGCCGTGCGCGAGGTGCGGGACCGTCTGCCGGACCTCATGGTGCTCGAGTCGCTGCTGCCGGACATCCACGGCGTCGAGGTGCTGCAGGACGTGCGCCGCAACGACCGGCTGCGGCCCCTTCGCGTCCTCATGACCTCCCGCGCGCCGGCCTCCCGGGACGTGGTCCGCGCCTTCGAGTCCGGCGCCGACGATTTCGTCGGCAAGCCCTACGTGATCGAGGAGATCATGGCGCGTATCGGCGCCTGCCTGCGCAGACCGGCAAGCTCGGGAGCGAGCAATGTCCTCAGCGCCGGCGAGATCCTGGTGGACCAGTCGAGCCACCGGGTTACCGTGGCGGGCAAGCCCGCCGCACTCGCGCCGCGGGAGTACCGGCTGATGAGCTTCCTGGTCTCCAACCCGGACCGGGTGTACAGCCGCAGCCAGCTGCTGATCTACGTCTGGGACCGGGACACCCAGGTGGGCCCGCGCACGGTGGACGTCCACATCCGGCGGCTGCGCAAGATCCTGGAACCCTACGGTATTGCTCACTACATCCAGACCGTGCGCGGCAGCGGTTACCGGTTCTCGTTGCACGACAGCTGATGCGGGAACGACTTCGTGTTGTCGGATCAAGACATTACGGGCGGGTGCTCGATCAGCCTCCGGGAGTCGTCATCAATCTGTAACAGAGATGTCACAAAACGTGAGCATTCCGGGCGTAGATTGCATGCCCTCGGCGGCCCGGTCCGCTGCTTCGCCGATGAAAACAACAACGCAGAGGAAGAGCGGCGCCGTACCCGGCCCGGACTCACATCGGAAATTCACGACGCGCAGTGAAGCGCATGAACGAACCCTACGCCTGGAGAAAACTGATGAATCGTAAAGTCTTGTTTGCCACCGTCCTCGCCGGCGTCGCGCTTGCCGGCTGCGACAGCGGAGACATCAACATCTCGCCGCAGACCGTCGACAACAGCGTCGACAACAGCGTGTCGAATCCCGGCGGCGGCACGACCAACCCCTGCGCCTCGTACGTGACCTCGGGTGGTCAGACACTCCAGGGCAGCTACGACGGCACGAACTGCACCTACTCGCCGGCCTTCGCCGACGCGGGCAACAACCTCACCGTCGACCTCATTGTCCCCGACCTCCCGAACGATGGCGCCCACATCTTCGAGGGCAGCCTGTTCGTGGGCGAGAGCCTGGAAAGCGATGCCGAACTCGCCGCTGCCGGCATCGCCGAGGGCGGTGACGGCCCCGTGCTCAGGGTCGAGCCCGGCGCGACGCTGGCCTGGCGCACCAGCGCGAACTTCCTAATCATCAACCGCGGTGCCCAGCTGTTTGCGGTCGGCCGCGAGGATGCGCCCATCACTTTCACCTCGGAGTCTGACGTGCTCGGCACGGTCGGCCCCGAGGAAGTGCAGCAGTGGGGCGGCATGGTCATCAACGGCTTCGGTGTCACCAACAAGTGCTCCTACACGGGCACGCGCGACGTCGACCTGCAGCTGGACGGCGAGTGCCATGTCGACGCCGAGGGCGCGGCGGGCCTCGACGAGTCCGTGTACGGCGGCGACAACGACGACGACAGCTCCGGCCGCCTCGAGTACGTGGTGGTCAAGCACACCGGCGCCACGGTCGGTAACGGCGACGAGCTGAACGGCATCTCCTTCGGCGGTGTCGGCCGCAACACGGTCGTGCGCAACCTGCAGGTCTACTCCACGTTCGACGACGGCATCGAGATGTTCGGCGGTTCGGTCAGCTTCGAGAACTTCGTCGGCGTCTACGTCCGCGACGACTCCATCGACATCGACGAGGGCTGGAACGGTTCCATCACCAACGCGCTGGTCATCCAGTCCGAGACCGACGGCAACCACTGCATCGAGTCCGACGGCATCGGTTCCTTCAGTGACCTCGATTCGGCCGTGGTCGAGGACTTCATCGCCCGGGGCCTGAACAGCAACTTCACCATCTCTAACCTCACCTGCATCGTGTCGCCGAACGGACAGGGCACGGCCACCCACGACCCGGGTGCAGGCTGGCGTCTGCGCGAAGGCCTGTTTGCCCGGATCAACGATTCCCTGCTGATCGGCTCCTTCGCCGACGCCGACACCACCAGCGGTAACGATAACTACGGCATCCGCATCGACAACCGCACCCAGCAGGCGGCCCTGGACGGCGACCTCGAGTTCAACTCGGTGATCATGGCTTTCGAGGAGGCCTTCCGCGGCCAGACCTTCCCGGACGGCACCACCACCGAGGAGAGCTTCTTCGCTGCCGAGGGCGGCGTCTCCGCCACGATCACGGGCGCGACGGACGCCACGGCGGCGGCCGACCCCGACCTGCAGCTCCTCGAGCGCGACACCGACGGCATACCAGTCTTCTCGATCCCCTATGCCACGATGTCCGTCGACGGCGCGGTGCCGGCCGGCGCCCCGCAGAGCGGCGATTTCATCGGCGCCGTGTCGCTGGGTATCCCGGACTGGACCCAGAACTGGACCTACGGCATCCATCCGGACAACCGCGCCCAGGCGCTGTGGTTCGAGTGACAGGCGCTTCCGCCGCTTGAGTCGGACCCCGGGGCGCCACTTCCTGAATGGAGGTGGCGCCCCTTCAGGGTTCCGGCAGCCTCGCAGCTGCCTATACGCAGCAATTTGCAGGAAACCAGACAACAGGCACAGTCATGAAGAAAGCCGCAATCGCCAGGACACCGCTGGCGCTCGCCATCTCGCTGATACTGGCGGGTCACCAGGGCAGCGCACTCGCGCAGGAGGTGGGTGAAGACGGAGCGCCCCAGCGTCCCGCTATCGAGACGCCCGCCGACAACGAAGTAATCGACGAGATCGTCGCCGTCGGCCGCTCGTTGAGCGCGGCGGAGGATCTGATCAACGAACGCATGGACGACTCCGTGGTGGTCGACCTGCTCGGCGCCGAGGCCATGAGCCGCCTCGGCGACTCCACGGTGGCAGCCGCACTTCGCCGCGTCCCCGGCCTCACACTGGTGAACGACAAGTTCATCTACGTGCGCGGGCTGGGCGAGCGTTACTCGTCCACCTCGCTGAACGGCAGCCAGATTCCGTCGCCCGATCTCACCCGCAACGTCATCCCGCTGGACATCTTCCCCACGTCCATCGTGGAGTCCATCCGCGTGCAGAAGGCCTGGTCACCGGAGCTGCCGGCCGACTTCGGCGGCGGCGCGGTGGACATCCGCACGAAGACCGTCCCGGATGCCTTCACCGTCGAGTTCGAGTTCGGTACCGGCACGAACACCGAGGTCAGCGGCGACGTGCTGACCTACCCCGGCTCCAGCGATGACGACTTCGGCACCGACAGCGGGGCGCGCAGCCTGCCCGCCGAGTTGTCGCAGCAGATCGCGCGCTTCAACGGCGACGTCAGCGTGAACGGCATCGCCAGCACCCTGCGTGCGGAGAATCCCGGCCTGAGCGCGGCCGAGGCCTTCCAGCAAGCCGACCAGATCAACCGGGAGCTCGCCACCCTGCTGAACCGGGGGGTTGGACTGGAGCGCAAGGACCCGCACCCGGACATTGACGTGCGCGGCAGCATCGGCAGCAACTACGCTCTGGGCGAACTCTGGAATCTCGGTTTTCTCGTCGGCGCCGGCTACGAGACGCAGTGGCGCGAGACCCGCAGGATAGCGCGCAACTTCCAGTTCCCCGAGGAACGCACCGATATCGAGAACGAGACCACCCGCAATGTCAGCATCACCGGCAACCTGAATCTCGGTCTGCAGTTCGCAGACGATCACGAGATCTCCGGCACGACCCTGTTCCTGCGCAACACGGACGACGAGACCGCCATCCGCAACTTCTTCAACGAGAACCGGGAGAAGTCCGACGGACTCGGATTCCAGAACGTGCGCTACGAGTTCGAGGAGCGCAACATGGTGGTCAACCAGCTCCGCGGCACCCACCGCATCGGCGACGACACGCGCGACGTGCTGCCCGAAGGGCTGGTGGGCCTGGTGGGCTGGCTTCCCACCGACGCGGAGTTAGAGTGGCACTGGTCGGATTCCCGCGCGCGCACCGATATCCCGAACCAGGTGGACATCGAGCTGCAGACGGTCACCGACCCGGAGACCGGCGATGTGCTGTCCTCGGCGGTGGCCCTGAACAACCGGGCAGCCGATTATCGCTTCACCGACCTCGACGACAGGGTGGAGAACTATGGCTGGGGACTCACGTACCCGCTCGCCTTCGGCAACTCCTTCGTCGACGTCGGCTTCGGCTACGAACACGACCAGAAGGCGCGCACCTACGACCAGCGCCAGTTCAGCATCGGCCCCGGCAGCGGTATCAGCGATTTCGACATCCTGCAGGGCGGTCCGGACGACCTGGGCTCCATCTTCTCCACCTCGAATCTGCTGGATCCTGCGAACGACTTCATCTTCGCCATCCAGGGTACGAACAACCAGAGCTACCTCGCCGCGACCATGACCGACGCGTTCTACGGCAAGCTCGACTGGACCTGGAACGACACCTGGCGCGTCGCAGGCGGTCTGCGTTGGGAGGACTACAAGCAGGTGGCCGTGGACTGGAACCCCCTCAGCTATTCCATTCAGAACCCGCAGGTGACGACGGATCCCGACCAGCTTGCTGAGCAGGCTTTCCAGAAGGACGAGATATTCCCCTCCATGGCGGTCACCTACATGGGCTCCTGGTGGGCGGACACCTTCCAGCTCCGCTTCGGCTTCAGCGAGACCTCCGTGCGGCCGGATCTCCGCGAGATCACGGATGCGAGCTACATCGATCCGCGCACCGGCGACCTGGTGGACGGCAATCCCGGTGTGATCCCGGCTGACGTCACCAACTACGACGTCCGCGGCGAGTGGTTCTTCGGTGGCGGCGACAACCTGACCGTGACGCTGTTCTACAAGGACATCGATAACCCCATCGAGTTCTTCGAATCGGCGGCCAGTGACACCACGACGGCCCGCGAGATCGTCAACGCGGAGTCGGCGGAGGTCTACGGGATCGAATTCGAAGGTCTGAAGGAGCTCGGTTTCCTCGGCGACTTCATGTCCTCGTTCTTCGTCCAGGGCAACGTGACGCTGCAGGACTCCGAGCTGGTGGCCGGGCCCGAGGCGGATGCGCCCACCAACGATGTGCGGCCTCTGACCGGCGCCTCCGAGTACGTCGCGAACCTGTCGCTGGGCTACGATTCGCCCAACGGTCAGCACACGGCGTCGATCGGCTACAACGTCTTCGGCGAGCGGCTCTACGTCGCCGGCCGCAACGGCGCGCCGGACGGCTACGAGCAGCCCTTCCACTCGCTGGACTTCGTCTACTCCTGGTATCCCACCGACACCATCACGGTGAAGGCCAAGGTGCAGAACCTCCTGCAGGAGAAGATCGAGATCGAACGCGAGGGTGTGGTGACCTTCGAGGAAGACCCGGGCTCGACCTTCGCGATCAGCTTCCAGTACCGCCTCTGACAGGTCCCCGACCGCAAGGCCGCCCCGCGGGTTGGGGCGGCCTTTCTCTTCCCACGGTAGGAGGGCCTTCAGGCCCGACCTCTTCGCGCCGTAGCAGGGCCTTCAGGCCCGATCCCCCTCCAACACGGCCCCCAGCACCTCCCCGCAATCCCCGTCCACCTTCAGCGCCGCCAGCTCGTCGGCCCGCGTACGCCCCCGGTTGACGATGGCCACGGCCTTGCCGGCCTCCGCGGCGTAGCGGGCGAAGCGGAAGCCCGAGAAGACCATGAGCGAGGAGCCGACGACGAGTAGCGCATCCGCGCGGCCGAGCGCGGCGCGGGCGTCGGCGACCCTGCCGGGCGGGACGGCCTCGCCGAAGAAGACGACGTGGGGTTTGACCACCCCGCCGCAGCGGGGACAGGGCGGCACGACGAAGCCGGTGTAGTCGGCGTCCGCGAGATCTACGTCACCGTCGGGGCGGTCGGAGGCGGCGCCGACGTACCGTTCCCAGGCCGGGTTCAGAGCCGCCACTTCAGCTTGCCAGTCGGCACGGGACAGCTCGGTCCGGCATTGCATGCAGACCACCGTGTCGATACGCCCGTGCAGATCGATCACGTCCGCCGTGCCCGCCTTCTGGTGCAGTCCGTCCACGTTCTGGGTGACGAGGCGCTCGAGTCGACCCCGTTCCTGCAGTCCGTTGAGGGCATGATGCGCGGCATTCGGCCGCGCCGCCGCCATGCGCGGCCAGCCCACCATGCTGCGCGCCCAGTAGCGCTGGCGGACCGAATGCCGGGCCATGAAATCCGCGTACTGCACCGGCCGGGCATGCTTCCATTCGCCGGCCGGGTCGCGATAGTCGGGGATGCCCGAAGCGGTGCTGCAGCCGGCGCCGGTCAGGACGAACAGCCGGGGATGGCGCCCCAGAAAACGGGCCAGCGCCTCGGTGCCGGCACCTTCCGGCGATTCGGTCTCCGGGATTTCTTGTCTGAAACGAGACATTGTCGGTTTTTCGCGTCTCCGTGCGCTCCCTACCATGGACCGTCACCGGCCGGTTGCGCTGCCGGCCCGGCTGGGCCGTCGCGCGGACCGCGGTCGGCGCAATGGCCACGCTGTGATAGGCATCACGGCGCACGTCCGGCTGCCGGGATAGTCTTGCGCGCATTATGTAAGGGGAGCCCCTGCGATGCTCAGAAACGCTCTTGCCGCCGTCGCCGCGCTCGCTCTGGTGGGGGTGCTCGCGATGCTGGTCGTCCAGTCCCGCGCAGTCGACTCCGAATACTATGTGACTTATGGCAACAGCGTAAACCTGCTGCGTCAGAGCCAGAACGAACTCGCGACCCTCGAGGAAGGGCTGCAGACGGCCTTCCGCGAGGGGCGCCCCGTGCCGGCGGCCACGGCCGGCCTGGTGGAGCGTCTGGCCTCCAGACGCGACGAGCTTTCGGCCACGGTGCCGGCGGCGGATGATGCGGCGATCGCATCGACATTGTCTGGCTACACGTCGGCGCTCGATGAGTCGCTGGCGGCAGCTCGACGCTTCCTCGACAGCCACGCGCAACTGGCAGAGTCGGCATCGGTCATCCGCAGCGAATCCCCGCTGCTGGTGCGCGATCTGCGCAGTTTCGGGCTGGAGGAGCTGTCCCAGGACGTATTCGCACTGGCGGTCGGCGCGCTGGACTTCGCCGGTGGCGGCGGCGAGACGACCGCCGAGACGATCCGGAGCCGTATTGCCGAACTGGAATCGGACCCGGCGGCCATGGATCGGGTGCCCGGCAAGCTCGACCGCCTCGCCGAGGCGGCGCGCACGCTCACGGCCGTGCGTGACCCGACGGGTGCCGCACTCGCCGCGCTCGCCGATACGCAGGCGAGCGACCGTGCCCAGGCCTTGTTCGCCGCGTTGCGCGCCCACAATCGTGCCGTGGTCGGCAGTGCGGACCGGGCCCGGCTGATGCTGGCCGTGCTGAGCCTGCTGCTGCTGGCCAGCATCGCATTCGTCGGCTGGCGTCTACATCAGAGCTATCGCGTGCTGAACAGCGCCAACGCGGAGCTGGAGGTGCTGAACGCCTCGCTCGAGGAGCGAGTGGAGGCCCGGACCGAGCAGCTGACGAAGGCCTATGAGGAGCTGAAGGAATCCCAGTCCCAGCTGGTGCACGCGGAGAAGATGTCCTCGCTGGGCGAGCTGGTGGCGGGCATCAGCCACGAGATCAACACGCCGCTGTGGTACCTGCTGAGCAACGCGACCCTGCTGAAGGAACGGCTGGAGCACTTCGATCAGTTCGCGGCGGAGGCGGGCCGGCTGCTGGAGCAGCTGCGCAACGGCCGCCAGGACCGGGAGGCCTTCGTCGCCAGCCTGCGCGCCATGGATCGCCAGCTCAACCAGGACGGCCTCCGGGACGACCTGGAAGAGTCCGTCGACCTCGTCGGCGACAGCATCGAGGGCCTGGAGCAGCTCGCCGAGATGGCCCAGAGCCTGAAGGACTTCAGCCGGCTGGACCGTGCCACGGTCGGCGAGTTCAACGTCAACGAGGGTCTCGACAAGTCGCTGCTGATCGCAAAGAACGTGCTCAAGCACAAGGTCAACGTGGAGAAGGACTACGGTGACGTACCTACGGTGCGTTGCGCTCCGTCCCAGATCAACCAGGTGTTTCTGAACCTGATCAAGAACGCGGCCGACGCCATCGAGGGCGAGGGGAAGATCACGCTCTCCACCCGCCACGAGGACGGACACGTACTGGTCAGCATCGCGGATACGGGCAGCGGCATACCGGAGGACGTCATGACGAAGATCCGCGACCCGTTCTTCACCACCAAGGAAGTGGGTCAGGGCACCGGCCTCGGCCTGTCCATCGTCGACAAGATCATCACGGCCCACATGGGAGAACTGGTGATCGAGTCGGAGCCCGGGCAGGGCTCCGTGTTCACGGTGAAGCTGCCGGTGGAGGCGATGGGAGACGCCGACGCCGCGAACGAATCCACGGACCAGGCCACGGCGCGGCCACGCGCCGCGGCGATGTAGGGGATCGGCAAGGGATGGCCCAGACCGCGCGCATCGACAGGCCCGACGACGAACCCGGCGGCAAGCCGAAGGTCCTGTTCGTCGACGACGAGAAGCGCGTGCTCAACTCCATGCGGGCACTGTTCCGCCGCGACTACGAACTGCATCTCACGACCGACGGAGCCGAGGCGATCCGCATCGCCGAACAGGAGAACGTGGACGTGATCATCGCCGATCAGCGCATGCCCGGGCTCTCCGGTGTGGAGGTGCTGGGAGAGGTGCGGAGTCGCGTGCCCTCGGCGGTGCGCATCCTGCTGACGGGCTATGCGGACCTGGACGCCATCGAGGGCTCCATCAACATCGGCGAGGTATTCCGTTTCCTGTCGAAGCCCTGCCCGCCGCAGGAGCTGCGCGAGACGCTGGCGGAGGCGGTACAGGCCGCGCGCCAGTCGGGGGCGGCGGCCCGTGCAGCGACCGTCCTGGAGGCGGCTCCCGTGCCGCCGGAGCCGGAACCCGGGCCGGAACCCGAGCCCGAGCCGGAACCCGAGCCCGAACTCGCGCCCGAGCCGATCCCGCCGGCAGCCGGGGAGCCGGCGCCCCGCGCAGTCCGGGAGGAGGATCATGCGGCGACGGTCCCGAACCTGGCCCTGGAGCTGGAGAGGGAGGATCCGCCGCGTCAGGAGGTGACCGCCTGCATGGCGGAGGACGAGCCGGCCGAGGACGAGCCGGCGGAGACCGAGATCATCCTGGCCGGCGACTCGGGGACGGAGTTCGTCGACACCATCGTGATCGGCGGCGACGAGGCGCCGGGTTCGCGGCGCGGCGGCGCCTGCGAAGACATGGACAATGTGGGCGTGGCGCTGTTTACCGCCGATGCCACGTTCGCGGAGAGCGTCGAGCGCATACTCGCAGAGCGCTACCGGGTCACCCGTGCGTCCACGCTGGTGCAGGTCACGGAGATGCTCTCCGATGACGGTGCCGGCGTGCTGGTCACGGACTTCTGCACCGACGGCGCGATGCTGCGCAACATGCTGTCGACGCTGAAGCGTTATCTGCCGGAACTCATCACGATCGTCGTCAGCGACGAGCGGGATGCCGCCGAGATGATCTCGCTGATCAATCATGGTCAGGTGTTCCGCTACATGTCCAAGCCGATGGACGAGGCGCGGCTGGTACAGAACGTGAACGCCGCGGTATTGCGCCACATCCAGCTGCTGGAGAACCCGGAGCTCGCACGACGCCACTCCGTGGTCCCAGACCGGCCGCCACGGCATGGGGCGGCGATGCTGGCGCAATTCGTGAGCCGCATCCGGGGGATGCGCAGACTGTGGGTGCGTAGCTGAATGAATGATGCAGTGACACGGCGCGCGGATTCCTCCGCGGGCGGCCACCGCCGCACCGCCGACATCCTGCTGGTGGTGGCGGGTTTCGTCGTGGTCGGCCTGGCGGCGGCGTGGTTCCTGGCGGATCGGCTCGGCGGCGAAGAGGAGCAGTTGTTCGAGGCGCCGGCACCGGCGTCGCCGTCGAGCGAGAGTGCGGCGTCCGGCCTCTCCGTCAGTGCCGCCGCCGGCGAGGCCACCGACGTCAATCTCGGCAAGGCGCGGATGGCGGCGAGTGCCGGCATGCTGGTGGAGCCGGCGGGACAGAACGCGCTCTATTTCTACTCCCTGGTGCTGGATGCCGAGCCCGAGCACGCCGAGGCCGCGAGCGAGCTGACCGAGGTGGCCGGTGAGGTCGCCGGCCGGGTGCGCTCTCTCATGGAGGCAGGCGAGTTCAGCGAGGCGGCCCGGTTGGCCAGCAAACTGGCGAGTGTCACGCCGGGCCATCCGGTCATCGTCGAGGTGCAGGAGACTCTCATCGCGCGGCAGCAGCGGCTGGTCATGGAGGCGGTGCAGGCGGCCCGTGACGGTGACGACGGAACGGCGGCGAATCGCCTCGCTGTCGCAGAGGCGCTGCCGCAGGTGGACGATGCGCTCGTTGAAACGGCGCGGGAGCAGATCGGCGCCATCCGGGCCGAGCGCGCTGCCGCCGCCCGCGAGGCCGAACGCCGCCGTCAGGCCGCCGAACGGCGCGCCCGGCAGGAAGCGGCGGCGGCCGCAGCGGCTGCCGCGGCCGCGGAGGAGAGCGAGGCGGCCAGCGCGGCCGCCGCCCCGGCGGAGGCCGTCGCCGGTGAAGTCGCGGCTGCGGATGCCGGAGAACCGGCACCGCCACCCGAGCCGGACGCGCTGGAGCTGGGCCGGGAAAGCCTCGCCGCCGGCCGCCTGGTGGCGCCGCCGGACGACAACGCCCTCGCGTGGCTGGCGCAGGCCGAAGCCACCCTGGCGGACGATCCGGGCGTCGCCGCGTTCCGTGCGCGTCTGGTGAGCGCCATCTCCGTGGCCATCCGTGACCGCATCGATGCAGGTGCGCTGGAGGAGGCCGAGCAACTGCTGCTGGAAACGCAGACTTTGGAGGCCGCCGAGGCGACCGTCGCAGCACTGCAGGACGAGGTGGATCTTGCCTTCATCCGGCGCGAGTCCGCCCGGGTCTTGCCGGGCAGCGAGATGCTGGCCACGGATATCGTCCCGCCCGTCTATCCGCGTGCGGCGATCCGCCGTGAGCAGGAGGGCTGGGTGGACGTGGAGTTCACGGTGCTCGCCGACGGCAGCACGGCCGATGCGGAGGTGATCGAGGCGCAGCCCGAACGGGTATTCGAGGGTGCCAGCCTGCGCGCGGTCGAACAGTGGCGGTTCCGGCCCCGTGTCTATCGCGGCCGGCCCATCGACCAGCGGGTTTCCACCCGCATCAACTTCCAGCTGCAGGACTAGCGTCGTCCGCCACGGCTCGCGCCGCCGCATCCGGGCGGCGGGGCATCCCGAATACCCTGCGCTCTCACGTTTGGCGACTACGCCTGCGTTATCATTGGCATCCCTCTTGGCCGAAGCTGACCATGTCCCTGCGCCTCCTCGGAATCATGGCCGTCACCCTCGGTGTGGCGGCCTGCTCGACTCCCCGCTACGCGCCGGAGGGCGCGGAGGACGTCCTGCCCGTGCCGGCCGCCTGGCCGGACTCCCCGGCACCGGGCGCACCGGCGGAGGCGGTCTGCCGGAATCTCGGCGGCGATTCCCTGGCCGCACTGGAATCGCGCCTGGCGGCCGACAGCCTCGAGCTGCGGGGGGCGGTGGCGCGGCTGCGCCAGGCCGAGGCGCTGGCCCGGGGTGCCCGCTCGCCGCTGCTGCCGCGTCTGGACCTCGCCATCGAGGGCAGCCGCGGGGATGCGGTTGGCGCGGGTTTCCTCGCGGCGCAGATCCCCGGCGACGCGCTGCCCCCGGGGTTCCCCGCCGGCGGCGTGTCGGAGCAGTACCAGGGGTCGCTTGCGGCGAGCTACGAGGTGGACGTCTGGGGCCGGGTGCGCAACGAGTACCGGGCCGCAGCACTGCAGGCGGAGGCGGCCGCGGAGTCGCTGGCGGCGCTGGAGGTGAGCCTCGGCGCGCAGCTCGCGGACACCTGGGCGTCGCTGCTCGCGCAGCGTGAACTGGTGGCCCTGCTGGAAGAGCAGGTGGCGACCTCGCAGAAGTTCCTCGAACTCACCCGGCTGCGGTTCGGCCTCGGCCAGAGCGGCGCCGCCGACGTTGGACGCCAGCGCCAGCAGCTGCAGCGGCTGGACGGCCAGTTGGGCGTCGCTCGCGGTCAGCGGCGGGTGCTGGAGCATCAGCTCGCCGCCCTGCTCGGCAGCCCGCCGGATACCGTCCCGCTGCCGGACGACGAGGGACTGCCGGCCGTGCCGCCGCTGCCGGATCCCGGCGTGCCGGCCGCCCTGCCGGAGGCTCGTCCCGACGTCCGCGCCGCCCGTCTGGCGCTGGCCGCCAGCGACCGCCGGCTGGCGGCCAGTATCGCGCAGCGGCTCCCGTCCCTGTCGCTGAGCGGCAGCCTGATTTCCGTGGAGACGATGCTGGCGGATCTATTCGCCGACACGTTGTGGCAGGCGGGCGCGGAGGTCACCACCAACCTGTTCGATTTCGGTCAGCGCCGCGCCAACATCGACCTGCGCGACGCCGAGGCTGAGGAAGCGCTGATCGGGTACGCGGGCGCGCTGCTGGATGCCTGGACCGAAGTGGCCGTCTCCCTGGCGCAGACCCAGTCCGGGGACGACCTGGTAACGAGCCTGCGCCGCCAGCTGGCGGAGGCGGAGCGGGTGCTGACGCTGACGCGCACCGCGTATCAGGAAGGGCAGGTGGATTTCCTCGACGTGCTGCTCGCGCTGCAATCGAAGCAGAGCCTGGAGCAGTCACTGGTCGGCGCCCGGCGCGACCAGTACAGCGGCCGCATCCAGCTGTGCCGGGCGCTCGGCGTCTCGCTGTTGCGCGAGGAGGCCGCATGAGCCCCGGCCGCCGGCAAGCCCTCGCGGCGGTCGTGGTACTGGTCGGCGGCATTGCGCTGTCGGCCGTGTTGCTGGCCACCCGCACCGAGCCCGAGAAGGCGCCCCGCGTGGATCGGGGCACCCTGGTGGAGACCTGGCCCGCTGAGAGCCGGACCGAACGCTTCACCGTGCCGGCGCAGGGGGTGGTTACACCGGCGCGCCGCGTCGTGGTGCAGCCCCAGGTGGGGGGCCGCGTGGTGGAACTCAACGACGCGCTGGTGCCCGGCGGGCTCGTGGAGGCCGGCGAGCTGCTGTTCCGCATCGAGCCGGAGGACTACGAGCTGGCGGTGGAGACGGCCCGCACGCGGCTGGCGGATGCCGAGGCCAGGCTCGCGCTCGAGCAGGGCCGGCGGCGGGTCGCCGAGCGGGAATGGCGGCTGTTCGCCGACGAACGGGACGAGGCCGCCGACCCGTCGCTGGCGCTGCGCGAGCCACAGCTGGCCGTCGCCGAGGCTGCGGTGGCGGCGGCCCGGGCGCAACTCCGCCAGGCCGAACTGAACCTGCAGCGTACCCGGGTGACGGCGCCCTTCAATGCACTTGTCCTGACCGAGAACGTCGACCCGGGGCAGACCCTTACGCCGCAGAGCCAGGCCGCCGCTCTCGCCGGTACCGACCGGGCGTGGGTGCGCGCGGCCGTGCCGGTGGACCGGCTCGGCGCCCTCGAGCTGCCGGACGCACAGGGCCGTGGCGGCTCGACGGTCGAGATCCGCTACGACAGCGGTGCCGACACCGCCGTGCGTCGGGGCCGGGTGCTGCGGCTGCTGGGGGATCTGGACCCGGCCGGACGGCTTGCCCGGGTCCTGGTCGGCATCGACGATCCGCTGGCGCTGGAGACGGGCGGCCTGCCGCTCCTGTTCGACAGCTATGTCGACGTCGAGATCGAGAGCGACCGGGTCACCGAGGTGGTGGCGCTCGAGCGTGCCTGGCTGCACGCCGGCGACCGGGTCTACGTCTACGGTGAGGACGGGCGGCTCGACATCCGTCGGGTGGAAGTGGGCTGGCGCAAGCCGGATCAGGTGATGATCACCGGCGGCCTGGAGGCCGGCGAGTTGGTCGTGACCAGTCCGCTCGCTTCGCCGGTGCCGGGCATGAAGCTCAGGCTGCAGGACGAACTCCCGGTCGGGGCGGAAGAGACTGCCGGGAACCCGTGACGGGATGAGCGCCGATCCCACAAGCATGCGGGGCCCCATCGCCTGGATGGCCCGCAACGCCGTGGCGGCGAACCTGCTGATGCTGCTGCTCATCGTCGGCGGGCTGCTGTTCGCCCAGCAGGTGCGCCAGGAGGTCTTCCCGGAGATCGATCTCGACATCATCACGGTGAGCGTCTCCTACCCGGGCGCGAGCCCCGAGGAAGTCGAGGAAGGCGTGGTGCTCGCGGTCGAGGAGGCCGTGCGCGGCGTCGACGGCATCAAGGAGGTCAGCTCGGTCGTGAACGAGGGCCGCGGCGTGGTGCTGGCCGAGCTGCTGCTCGACACCGATGCCGACCAGGCGCTGAACGACGTCAAGAGCGCCGTGGACCGTATCACCTCCTTTCCCGAGGACGCGGAGCGCCCCGTCATCTCCCTGGCGACCAACCGGGAGCAGGTGCTGAACCTGATCGTCTACGGTGACCTGGAGCTGCGTGAGCTGGACGGACTGGCAGAGCAGCTGCGGGGCGAGCTCCTGGACGACCCCCGCATCACGCTGATCGAGGTGGACGGCCTGCCACCGCCCGAGGTCAGCATCGAGGTGCCCCAGGAGCAGCTCCGCCGCTACGGCCTCACGCTGCCGGAGATCGCCCGGCGGGTGCGCGCCGCCTCCATCGACCTGCCCGGAGGCACGGTGAAGACGGCCGGCGGCGACGTGCTGGTGCGCACCACCGAGCGGCGCGAGTTCGGCGACGAGTTCGAAGATATCGCCGTCATCAGCAATCCGGACGGCTCCCGGGTCACGCTGGGCGAGATGGCGACCATCGTCGACGGCTACCGCGACACCGACACCGAAGCCTTCTACGACGGCCACCCGGCCGTGCGGCTGAAGGTCTTTCGCGTGGGCGACGAGTCGCCGCTGACCGTGGCCGACGCCGTGCACGAGTTCATCGACACCCGCCAGGGCGACCTGCCCGAGACCGTGAACCTGGTGGTCACGGACGACTCCTCGGAGGCCTTCCGCGACCGCATCGGGCTGCTGATCGACAACGGCCGCCTCGGTGCTCTGCTGGTACTGATCGTGCTGGGCATCTTCCTGCAGCCGCGCCTGGCCTTCTGGGTGACGCTCGGCATGCCCATCTCTTTCCTCGGCGTATTCCTGTTCATGCCGATGGCGGACATCTCCATCAACATCATCTCCCTGTTCGCCTTCATCCTGACGCTGGGCATCGTGGTCGACGATGCGGTGGTGGTGGGCGAGGCGGTATTCGCCAACCGCAGCCGCTACAACGATCCTCTCACCTCCGCCGTTGCCGGCACCCGGGAGGTGCTGACGCCGGTGGTATTCGCCGTCCTCACCACCGTGCTGGCATTCATGCCGCTGCTGTTCGTGCCCGGCATCATCGGCAAGTTCTTCATCAACATCCCGATGATCGTCATCCCGATCCTGCTGCTCTCGCTGGTCGAGTGCCTGCTGATCCTGCCGGCCCATCTCGCCCACGTCCGTCGCTCGGGCCAGTTCCGGCCGAATCCCGTGATGCGGCCGATCTACCGCTGGCAGAAGCAGTTCTCCAACGGGCTGGAGAACTGGATCGAGAATCGCTTCCGACCGATGGCCGAGCGGGTGGCCGAGCGCCGCTACCTGGCGCTGTCGGCGGCGCTCAGCGTGCTCATCGTCGCCTGGGCCATGCTGGCCAGCGGGCGCGTGCCGCTGACCTTCTTCCCCCGGGTGGAGGCCGACTTCGTCTCGGCGGGCGTCGAGCTGCCCTTCGGCGCGCCGGTGCACGAGACCCACGGCGTCATGGAGCGCATGATCGCGGCCGCCCGGGAAGTGGAGGAGGAGCTCGGCGGCGAGGACGTGGTCACCGGCGACGAGCCGCTGGTCACCGGCATCTACTCGGAGATCGGCAAGAGCCAGCCCAACACCGGCGGCGGCGACATCAGCATCGGCACTCAGACCGGCGGCCACCGGGCGCTGGTGACCGTCTACCTGGCGCCGGCCGGCGACCGGGAGGTGAGCGCGGAAGAGTTCGCCAACCGCTGGCGCCGCGAGGTCGGCGAGCCGCCGGCGGCCGAGCGCATGACCTACAACTATTCTGTGGGCCCCGCCGCCGGCGCCAAGGTGGCCATCCAGCTCTCGCACCGGGACGTACTCACCCTGGAGCACGCCGCTGCCCGCCTCGCCGGGGAGCTGTCGGATTACGCGGGTGTGTTCGACGTGGACAGCGGCCTGGAGCAGGGCAAGCCCCAGCTCGACCTGGAGCTGAAGCCGGCGGCCCGCAGCCTCGGCATCACCGAGAGCGATCTCGCCAACCAGATCCGCGCCGCCTTTTTCGGCGCCGAGTCCCTGCGTCAGCAGCGCGGGCGCGACGAGTTGCGCGTGTACGTGCGGCTGCCGGAGTCCGAGCGCGAGACGCTCTATTCCGTGGAGACCTTCATCGTGCGCACGCCGGGCGGCGGCGAGATCCCGTTGGGACAGGCCGCCCGGGTGACGGAGGGACGCTCGTTCACGGAGATCCGCCGTGAGGACGGCAAGCGGGTCATCGAGGTCAGTTCCGACGTGGACGAGAACGTCGCCAACGCCGGGCAGATCACCGCCGCGCTGACGGGCGAGGTGCTGCCGCTTATGCAGCAGGAGCTGCCGGGGCTCACCTGGAGCCTGTCCGGCGAGCAGGAGGCGCAGGCGGAGTCCATCGGCGGCCTGATGCGGGGCATGGTGCTGGCGCTGCTGGCCATGTACGCGCTGATGGCCGTGGCGTTCCGCAGCTACGTGCAGCCGCTGCTGGTGCTCTTCGCCGTCCCGTTCGGCCTGATCGGCGCCGTGCTCGGCCACGCGATCATGGGCTATACGATGAGCTTCGTGAGCGTGCTCGGTCTGGTCGCGCTGTCCGGCGTGGTCATCAACGGCTCGCTGGTGCTGATCACCGCCATCAACGATTTCCGCAAGGAGGGGGTGGAACTGCAGGACGCGGTGATCTCCGGTACCGTGCGCCGCGTGCGGCCGGTGGTGCTGACCTCCCTGACGACCTTCTTCGGCCTCACGCCCATCATCTTCGAGACCTCGTTGCAGGCGCGCTTTCTGATCCCCATGGCCATCAGTCTCGGCTTCGGCGTGCTGTTCGTCACCGCCATCGCGCTGCTGCTGGTGCCGGCGAGCTACCTGGCCATGACCGACGTCCAGCGCTGGGTCGCGGGCCGGCGTGCGGCACGGTTGCCGCAGCATTCCGCCTGAGCCGAAATCGGCCTCGGCAATCGGCGTCCGCAATCGGCGTCCGCAATCGGGGTCCGCAATCGGGTCTGCTAATATCGGCGCCATGAACGGTGCCGAATCACTGCTGCGCACGCTGCTCGCCGCCGGGGTCGAAGTCTGCTTCACCAACCCCGGCACCTCGGAGATGCAATTCGTCGCTGCGCTGGACCGGGTGGAGGGCATGCGCAGCGTGCTGGGCCTGTTCGAGGGCGTTGTCTCCGGCGCGGCGGACGGCTACGGGCGCATGCGCGGCGTGCCGGCCGCCACCCTGCTGCATCTCGGGCCCGGCATGGGCAACGCGTTGGCCAACTTCCACAATGCCCGGCGCGCCCACACGCCCATCGTCAACATCATCGGCGAACACGCCACCTGGCATCGCCAGCTGGATGCGCCGCTCACCTCCGACATCGAAGGCGTCTCCCGGCCGGTCTCGGACTGGGTGCGCACCTGCGAGGACGGCACTGCGCTGGCCGGCGATGCCGCCGAGGCCGTAGCCGCCGCCACGGCGCCGCCGGGAGGCATCGCCACGCTGATCATGCCGGCGGACCTTGCCTGGCAGGACGGCCCGCCGCCCGGCGATGCCCTGCCGGCGGCCGCACCCGCGCCGGTCGACGGCGACCGTATCCGGGCCGTGGCCCGGGCGCTCGCGAGCGGCGAACCGGCCGCCATCCTGGTGAACGGGCCCGTGCTGCGCAGCCGCGGACTGGAACTCGCCAGCCGTATCGCCAACGCCAGCGGGGCGCGGCTGCTGACGGATACCTTCGTCGGCCGCCAGGAGCGCGGCGCCGGCCGCGCGGTCGTCGGCCGCCTGCCCTATTTCGCGGAGGAAGCGCGGGAGGCACTGGCCGGCATCCGCCACCTGGTGCTGGTGAACACGCGTGAACCGGTCACCTTCTTCGCCTATCCGGGAGTAGCGAGCCGCATCGCGCCGGACGGCTGCGACATCGTGAGCCTGGCCGAACCGGGCGAGGACGGCATCGGCGCGCTGGAGGTGCTGGCCGACGAACTCGGCGCTGGCGCGGACCGGGCCGAACTGGCGCCGGCCCGCCAGCCCGGGCCGCCCGGCGGGGACCTCGGTGCCGAGACGCTGGCACTCGCCATCGCCGCTGCGCTGCCCGAGAACGCCATCGTCTCCGACGAATCCGCCACCAGCGGCGGCGCCCTGCTGCCGGCCACGGCCACCGCGCCGCCCCACGACTGGCTGATGCTCACCGGCGGCTCCATCGGCCAGGGCCTGCCCGTGGCCACCGGCGCCGCTATTGCCTGTCCCGACCGCAAGGTTCTGGCGCTGCAGGCCGACGGCGGCGGCATGTACACCCTGCAGTCCCTCTGGACCCAGGCCCGGGAAGGACTGGACGTCACCAACGTCATCTTCGCCAACCGCCAGTACCGCATCCTGAACATCGAGTTCATGCGGGTGGGCGCCGGCGAACCGGGACCGAAGGCGCGGGACATGCTCGACATCGGCCGGCCGGACCTGGACTGGGTGGCGCTGGCCGAGGGGATGGGCGTCACTGCCCGGCGGGCGACGACGCTGGAGGAGTTCAACCGGGCGCTGGCCGACTTCGTCCCGGAGCCCGGCCCGAATCTCATCGAGCTGGTGCTGTGAGGATGCGGGCCGTGCGTATGCTGCTGCCGTTCATGGTCCTGTTCCTCGCCGTCGCGGCCGCGCCGCCGCCCGCGGGCGCCGAGGTGACCGCCGCAGCAGCACACGGCTTCACCGTGCATGTCGAGGCCGCCGTGGAGGCGCCACCGGAGACGGCGTGGCGCATGCTGACCGCGCACGTGAGCGAATGGTGGAGCGGCGCGCATACCTATTCCGGCGAGGCACACAATCTCTATATCGAGACTCGCCCGAACGGCTGCTTCTGCGAGAAGCTGGGCGAGGACGGCGCGGTGGTGCACATGACCGTCACCTTTGTCGAGCCCGGCCGCATGCTGCGCCTGACCGGCGGGCTGGGGCCCCTCGGCCTGATGGGCGTCAACGGCAACATGACCTGGAGTCTGGCCGCGGACGAAGGCCGCACCCGCATCGCCCTGGACTACGCGGTGGGCGGCTACGACCCCCGCGGGCTGGACCAGATCGCGCCGGCGGTGGACCGGGTGCTGGCCGAGCAGCTGCTGCGGCTGCAGCGGCTGATCGAGACCGGCACGCCGGACGACGGCGAAGCCTGAGCCGCCTCAGCCGGTGCCGGCAGCCGGGCCGGTCCCCTGCATGAACTCCACCACCACCCGGGCCAGCTCGGGCCCGCGGTCTTCCTGCAGGAAATGGCCGCCGCCGCGGATGGTCGTGTGCGGCTGTCCCGCCGCGCCGGGGATGCGCGCCCGGGCCACCTTGTCCATGCCGCGGGTGATCGGATCCTTGTCGCTGAAGGCGGTGAGGAACGGCTTCTCCCAGCGCTCGAGCACTTCCCAGGCCTTGCGGTTGGCCGGCGCCGCCGGATCGTCCGGCCGGGTCGGTACCAGCGGCGGGAAAGCCCGTGCGGCCGCCTTGTAGCGCGGCGAGGGGAAGGGCGCGTCGTAGGCGGCGACCACCTCGGCGGGGAGCGGCGTGGTGGTGCCCTTGTCGATGATGCGGCCGATGGGGAACCAGGGGCTCCAGCGCGCGAACAGCTGCCATACCTTGAACGCGGCCGGCAGCTGCTGGTCGCCGGTGGGCAGGCCGCCGTTGGCCAGTACGATGCCGCTGAAACGCTCCGGGTTCTCGGCGGCGAGCCGCAGGCCGAGCAGCGACCCCCAGTCCTGACAGACCAGGGTCACGTCCGTGAGGTCCAGCTCCATCAGGAAAGCGGTGAGCCAGTCCATGTGGCCCTGGTAGCTGTAGTCGGCCACCGCCGCCGGCTTGTCCGACTTGCCGAAACCGATCAGGTCCGGCGCCACGGCGCGATGGCCGGCGTCGACGATGACCGGGATCATGTGACGGTAGAGATAGGACCAGCTCGGCTCCCCGTGCAGCAGCAGCACCGGCCGGCCTTGCCGTGGTCCCTCGTCCACGTAGTGCAGGGCGAGTCCGCCGACCTCGGTCCAGTGCCCGCCGAACGGATAGTCGGGCAGATCCCGGAATCGCTCCGGCGGTGTCTTCAGGGCTTTCATGGCGGTTTCCCCTGCTGGCGTGTCTTCATTGTCCGGTTCCGCCGACCCGGAGCGCAAGCGCCTGCGTTCCCGGACGAGGCTCTCGGAGGAGCTTCTCAGCCGAGGCTGCGTCCCGCGAACCAGGCCAGGCCCAGGCCGCAGAGGACGGCCGCCAGCAGGGTCCGGGCCGGTTCGGCCCGGGTCACGCGGAACAGGCGGGCCGCGACCCCCACCGCGGTCAGCACGGCGGCCACCAGCGCCAGCTGGCCGAGTTCGACGCCGATATTGAACGCGACCAGCGGCAGGGCGACGGCGTCCTCGGGCAGGCCGGTCTCCAGCAGGAAGCCGGCGAAGCCCAGGCCGTGGATGAGGCCGAACAGCACGGCGACGGCGCCGAGGAAACCGCTGCGCCGGGTATGGTCGTCGGCCTCGCCGGCCAGGGTCAGGTAGCAGCCGGAGAAGAGCGCGAGACCGGTGTAGGCTGCGAGACCCCGCGCCGGCAGTTCGGCCGTCGCCCACGCGGCGAGGCCGGCGATGCCGGCCACGAGCGCGGCGGCGACGGCGAGCCGGCGCCAGTAGCCGTCTCTCAGGGCGACGGTCTCCGCCGCCACCAGGGCGATGGTATAGCCGATGAAGGCCTCCACGCGGGGCGGCGATGCCTGCACCAGCCCGGTGACGGCCAGCGACAGTGTCACGCTGTGTCCGATGGTGAAGCCGGTTACGGCGATGACCACATTGCGCCAGTGCGCGGCGGCGAGCAGCAGGGCCAGCAGGAAAGCGATGTGATCCGGCCCGCTCAGTATGTGGGCGGTGCCGAGCCGAAGATAATCGCCGAACCCTGCATTGCCGTCTGCGGGTGCGTCGCCGTTTCCGCCGAGACGGAATTCCGGATCGCCCTCGCGTATGAGGGATTCGGTGAGCGTGCCGGCCTGGCGCGCGAAGTGAGTGTGGCCCTGCACCCGGTCGAACAGCACACCCGCCCGCACGGTTGCGGGCGGTCCTTCGCAGTCGTAGCGCAGTTCCACCCTGACGTAGCCGGCCTCGGCCGTCAGGGGCTCGACGGCGGTCAGCGTGCAGGGGCCGCCCGCCGAGCGCACGACGACGCGGCCCGCCAGATAGTCGGCGAAGACCTGGCCGAGGGGGCGGCCGTCCCGGGTCACCTCGGGCAGGCGGGTCACCTCGCGCGCCGGCACGGTCACGATGCCCGTGGCGCTCCGGGCACCGGTGTGCCATTCCGACCAGGATTCGCTGCGGGTGTGGGCTGCCGCGGTGCCGGCGAGCAGACACAGCAGCAGGAGGGTGCCGGCGGCGCGGCTCACCGCTCCGTTGTCTCCGCCGTGTCGATATCCGCCCGCGCCCGCAGCTCGTCGAGATAGCGGGCCAGGGCGACGTCCATCTGCGCGCGCCGCCACGCGGCCTCCACCCGGTCGCGGATCTCGCCGTAGGGCGGTGCTGCGGCCTCGCTGCGCCCGGCCACCCGCGCGACGATCCAGCGCCCCGCATAAGGCAGCGGCGCCAGCCATTCGCCGGTTGGCGCAGTGCTCAGGGCGGCGGTGACGCGGGGACCGAGGTAGTCGCGCAATTTCGCCGGCGGCAGCAGGGCATCCGGCAGGCCGGCCACCGATCCGCCCGCCGCGGCACCCGCCGACTCGCCGCCGTCGCCGCCGCTCGCGAGTCGTTCCCGCAGGGCGCGGGCCGCTGCCTCATCCGGTGCCACACGCGCCTGCACCCGCAGCCGCGGCGCGCCGGCGAACAGGGAACGGTTGTCCGCGTACCAGGCGCGCAGCTCGTCCTCGGAAGGCCGACGGGCCGCGGCATCCCGGGTGATGCGCCGGATCATGGCGTCCACCAGCGCGTCCCGCGCCGCCCGGTCTGTGTGCCCCAGGTCGAGTTCCAGCGCGCGCTGCACGAGCAATTCCTCCTCCACCAGGCGGCGCAGTATCCAGTCCCGGTCCGCCTGGTCGAGGGCGTCGCGGGAATCGCTGCCTAGTGCGGCGAGGGCGTCGGCGAGTTCGGTATTGGCGATGAGGCGAGCGTTGACCCGCGCTGCCGCATCGTCCGGCAGCTTCCGCGGCGCGTCGGTGGCCAGCAGGCCGTAGACGGCGAGCGCGATACCGGCGCAGGCACCGGCGGCGAGGATTGCCATATGGCGGGGATTGCCGGGGCTCGTATCCCGGCGCCCGCGGTGGGCTGCCGGCACGCCTTTCGGATTGTCGCTCGGGTCACTCACCGTGGGCATTATAGGGTCGGCTCCGGTACATTACGCCGCTGGACGACGGCGGAGTATGCGCAATGACGACCCTCGACGGTGCGACGGTGCTGGTGACCGGCGCATCCGGCGGTTTCGGCCGGCAGATGACGCGCCAGTTCCTGGCCGCGGGCAGCCGGCTGATCGTGACGGACCGGGACGCCGCGGCGCTGGCGGAAGCGGGCCGGGCCATCCAGGCCGAGGCCGGGGGACGGGGCGAGATTCTTGCGGTGCCCGAGGCGGACCTCTCGTCCCGGGACGGCTGCGAGCGGCTCTACGACAAGGTCAGGGCAGTCGCCGTGCCCGATATCCTGGTGAACAACGCCGGCATCGGCATGAGCGGGCGCATCGACCGGATCCCCTGGCAGCAGTGGGAGACGCTCATGCAGGTGAATCTGCTCTCGGTGATGCGTCTCACTGCACTGTTCCTGCCGCCCATGCTCGAGCGCGACTCGGGCCACATCGTGAACGTCTCCTCCATCGCCGGCTGGGTGGCCGCAGGAGGCATGTCCGTCTACTCCGCCTCCAAGTTCGGCGTGCGCGGTTTCGGCGACAGCCTCACCCGGGACCTGGAGGAGACCGGCGTCCGCGTGACCACGGTGTTCCCGTTCTTCAGCCGCACGCCCATCCTGGATTCGATACAGTTCGGCGAGGACCCGCCGCGCAAGGTGCCCGACGACATCGTCACGGAGCCGGCCGACGTGGTCCGAGCGATACTGAAGGGCATCCGCGAAGACCGCGAGTACGTGTTTCCGGACCCCATGGCGCGCCGACTGCACCTGCTGCAGCGCTACTTCCCCCGGCTCGTATTGTGGTTCGGCCGGCGATTCGAGGAGCGAACCCGGGCTGCCGGCGAGCCCGGCTGACCGGACGGTGACGGTAAAGGTGACGGGATTCCGATGATCAGCCTGAGAGCGAGACTCACCCGGGCGCTGCTGCGATTGCGCGTGCGTTTCCGGAAACCGGACGCGCCGATGCCCGAGCGGCGCGCACGGCTGGAGCGGTTGGGCGGCGCCATCGCCGCGGCGGACGGCGTGCAGATCGCCCCGGAGCAGATAGACGGCCTGTACGCGGAGTGGCTCGTCCCGGAAGGCGCCGCCGAGGACGAAGTGGTGCTCTACCTGCACGGGGGCGCCTACACGGCCGGCTCCTGCGCCAGCCATCGCAACGCGGTGTCCCACATCGCCCGTGCCGCGGGCATACGGCTGCTCATGCCCGAGTACAGGCTGGCTCCGGAGCACCCGTTCCCCGCCGCCCTGGAGGACGGCCTCGCTGCGTACCGGTGGCTGCTGCAACGGGGAGCGGATCCGCACAAGGTGATCCTTGCGGGCGATTCGGCCGGCGGCGGGCTCGCGCTTGCGGTCATGGTGGCGGCGCGGGACGAGGGGATGCCGCTGCCCGGCGCCGCCGCGCTGATCTCGGCCTGGACCGACCTGGCCGCGACCGGCGGTTCGCTGAAGAGCCGTAACGACAAGGATCCCTGGTTCGATGCCGACGAGATCGCGCCGATGGCGCGGCACTACCACCAGGACACCGATCCCCGCCATCCGCTGGTATCGCCGCTGTACGCCTCGCTGGAGGGGCTGCCGCCCCTGATGCTGCAGGTGGGCGACCACGAGGTGCTGCTGAACGATTCGACCCGGGTGGCCGAGAAGGCGCGGGAAGCGGGTGTGGACGTCACGCTGCGGGTCTGGCCTGCCATGTGGCACGTCTGGCATTTCTTCGTCGGCCGCATGCCGGAGGCCAAGCAGGCCATCCTGGAGATGGCCGCCTTCATGGAGGCGCGCATGGCGGCGGGCCGAAGAAGTGCCGGGGACAGTTAACTCGCACGAATCGAGTTAACTGTCCCCGTGGCTCGCCGGCAGGGTCGGGCCGGTCAGGGAGACAGGGTCTAGATCGTGCCGCTCACGATCGGCGCGAAGGCGGTGAGGCTGTCCCGCAGCTGGTTGTTGCCGAGGCCGTGGCCCGGGAACACATTCGGGAACAGGCCCTGCTCGCCGTGCAGCGCCATGTAGTTCAGGATCACCGTCTCGACCAGCAGGTTGACGTTGTTCGCCGCCGGGGTCGAGGCGTTCTGCACGGAACCGTCCGCCTGGAACCAGCCGATCTGCTGGTGGCGCTCGGGTCCGCCGTTGCTCTCGAGCAGCTGCGGTCTGCCGGTGGGGTTGTAGACGAGGAAGAACGAGGCCGCCGTGGACTGGTTGTCGCTGGTCCACTCGAACTTGCCGCGGCCTTCCTCGGAATTATCGATGGTGCCGTTGGCCGACAGCGAGCCGTCGCTGAACACGTACAGCATCAGCGGCAGACCCTTGCGCGCGGCGTATTCCAGGCATGCGCCCATGCAGCGGCCGGCGCGGAAGTCACGCACCTCGCCGGTGCGTCGCGCGCCGCCGTGGTAGTCGTAGCCGCCCATGGCCACGGTGCCGGCGCCGGCGAAACCGTTCACCACCATCTTCATGACGGCGGCCGTCTTGCGAAATTCCCGCTCGTCCTGGTAATCCGCCTGGGTGAAGATGCTCTGGAGGTCGTTGCCGACGATGTCGAGGTCGGCGTCCGGGTCCAGGATGCCGGGCTCGCCGAAGCGGTCTGCGAGGTCCGCGGCCTTCACGTAGCCGCAGTTCACCAGGTCCTTCAGCACGTCGTCCGCGGTGATCTCCAGCTGGGTGTCCACCCGGCCGAGCTTCATGTCGCTGATGCGCTGGATGGATTCCATCACCGCGACGGCGTCCTCCTGCGCAAGCAGGCCGACCAGCTTGCCGGTGTCCACGAGGCCCGTGACGTCGCTCGCCCGGTCTACCTTGGTGGGGCGAACCGACTGGTCCATCAGCATGGCCGGTGCCATGGAGTTGCCGCCGGAATCCGACGAGCGCGAGCCGATCAGCGTCAGCAGCTCGCCGTCGGCGCCCGCACGGGCGATGCCGTACATCGGGTTGTGCGGATTGTTGCCGGTGTCGTTCTCCGAACGCGCCGGGATCACACAGCCGTTGACGTTGGCTATCGTGGTCGGCGACAGATGCATCATCATGCCGCGCAGGAACGCGCTGTCGGAGTGGAAAGCGAGTCCCAGATCGGTATTGATGAAGTCGTTGGTGCCGGTCTGCGGATTGGTGACCGGCGGGACCATGTCGCCGGGCAGGCCGAGCTTGGCGTAGCCCTCGGTGGAGAGGAAGTCCATCTGGCCGCCTTCCTTGCCCACCAGCACGTTCGAGCCGGCCATGCTGGCGCCGCCCGCCAGGTCGAAGGAGATGAACGGGATCTTGCCCGCGCCCTGCACGGCGATGCCGCAGGACTGCGCCAGGGCCTGCAGGTCGGGACTCAGCGCCGCATAGGCGGCCCGCGGGTTGGCGAACAGGCTCATCACGCCCGCTCCCATCAGACTCCCGGTGCCGGCGATGAAGCCCTGGGAGAGCAGCTGGCGACGGGTGATGGGCCGCGGGTGATCCGGATGGCACAGCGGCGCATCGGGATTGGTGGTGGCGAACTTGTTTGACATGGTCATTGCCTCGATTGATGCGTTGTCTGTGACTCGTCGATCACTGGACGGTCAGGGTCGCGCTACCGATTAGCGCGGCACAGGTCGCCTTTGCGACCGTCGCCGTGCGACCCGACTCGCAGCCGCCGCCGCAGGCGGTCAGCCGGTCGATAAGGCTGTTCAGCTCGGCCTTCACGTCGTCCGGGTGCGGCTGGCTCACGACATTGGTGTTGTTGATCCGCGTGATCAGCGGGTCCAGCAACTGGTCGCGCGCGGCCAGCGTGCCGTAGGCCGTCGTCACGGCTGCGTCGAAATTGAAGCCCGGGAATACCTGCGCGCGCAGCCCGGTGTCCTCGACCAGTGCGTTGCAGTACTCGATGGCGAGCTGGGACACGCCCACCTGCTGGGAGGACGAGAACGCGCCGAAGCTCTCCACCGTGGGCAGCTGCTGCTTCACGGTTTCGAAGGTCTGCGCCACGTCCGGGTGGGTCGTGGGCACGCCGGTGATCTGGGACATCGACGCGTTCAGCTCGTCGAAGACCCGCACGCCCACGTCCGGCGACGGCTCGCGGTCGGTCGGGGCCGGCGTGAGCGGCGTCGGCTCGGTGCGCACGTTGGTATTCGCGCCGAGCACCTCGAAGGTCAGGAAGAACTCGTCCGACTCGGGGCCTTTCTGCAGCTCGATGATCGTGCCCACGTCCGCCAGCGGCTGGCCGAGGTCGGCGGTGGCCGCATCACTCGACAGCGTCGCGGAGACGGTCTTGTAGGCCTGGCCGGCGACCGGTTCGCCGCCGTTCAGGCCGATGCGCATGCCTTCGAGCGCGATGCCGCTCCAGGTGGCCGTATCGTCCAGGCTCAGAAAGTGCGGCTTGGTGAACAGATAGGAGTAACTGTCGAACTGGGCCACTTCGAACAGGACATAGGCCTCGGGCACGTCGATCAGATGGCTCACACCGAACAGCAGGAAGAATTTCTCGCCGACGCCGACGTCGAAGTTCTGCACGATCTGCTCCGGCGTCAGCGTCCGGTTGTGGACGGCGACCATGCGGAACGTGCCGGCGAACTGCCGGTCGCCGGAGACCTCGTTGCCGAGGACGAAGGCGAAGGTATCGTCCCAGTCGGCGATGCTGCCGCCGGTGCCGAGCGGGTCCATGTCGTCGGTGTGGACGCCGTTCACGTAGATGCTGCGGCCTTCCACCGGGTCGAAGTTCGCGACGACGTGCTGCAGGGTGGCCTGCAAGTCCTCGTCGGCGGCGGAGGTGGTCAGTGCCGGGTCGCCGTTGCCGTCGGTGGCATCCGAGCGGTTGAAGAAGTCGTAGCTGTACAGGGTCTGACCCAGCGTGAAATTGCGCGCGGTCGTGCCGGCGGAATAGCTGACGATCCGGGACTCTTCCTGCACGACGTTGGCAGGTACCACCCAGGCCTCGATCGAATACTCGCCCGTGCCCTTGATCAGGTCGTGCAGCTTGCGGCTGGCCGTGGTCGTAGCCTGGGCCTTGCCTTCGCGCAGCGCGATGCCCCAGCCGCCGACCCAGTTGTAGTCGCCGCTGATGGTGAGGTTCAGCGCCGGCTCGACGCCGCTGGTATCGAAGGCGGTGTCGCCCTGGCCGGTCTTGAACTCCCACAGCGCGATCACGTTGCGCTCGTAGCGGTTGCCGCCGGAGGCGACGATGCCGTCGGTCAGTGCAAGCGCGCGGCTCAGGACCAGCGCCGGATCCACCTCGGTGGGGGTCACCTGATTGGCGAAGGCCTCGACCGCCGACTGCATCTCCGCCGCGTTCGCCGAGCAGTCGCTCCAGCAGTTATGGAACTCGCTGGCCAGTCTTACGACGAAGCGGGACGCTGCGGGGTCGTCCAGATTGATCTTCGACTTGGCGGCATCGTAGGCGGCGGCCACGTCCGCTTCGGCGAAGAACGGCGACTGGGACGTGGCTGCGGCACTGGTGTGGCAGCCGGCGCAGTACTCCATGAGGACGGGGTGCACGGTCTGCCCGAACAGGGCGCCGCTGTCGTCCGGGAAGCTCTTGCTGGCTCCAGGCTGCTTCTCCACCGGTGCTTCCAGATCGATGTTCTTGCCGCCGCCCGCGGCATCACCGGCCCAGTTGGTGATCCAGGTCGTCAGGATCTCGCCGCAGACCGCGTCGCTGGATTCCCAGCAGTTATGGCCGCCAGCTACCTTCGTCACCAGGCGCGAGTCGGCCGGCGAGGTCAGGTCGACGATGGTGTTGGCCTCCTCGTAGGCCAGATTGACGTCGTCCGTGCGCGCGAATGTGGGCGTCTGGCCGCCGGTGCCGTGGCAGGCGCCGCAGCGGTTGTCCGTGCGCACGTTGTCCCACACCTCGATCTTGAACGACTGCACGTCGTCGGTGGCGGGCGCCGGGCCCGTGTAGTCCGGTGACGGCGCGACGCTCGTTACCGGATTCTCCTCGACGTCGGCACCGCTGGAGCAGCCGGCCAGTGCGGCGGCCGCCGTCAGGGCGACGACGAGGTGAGCGCGGGCGGGCAGAGAGATCATATTGTTCCTATCCATGATTGCCGAACTCCTCATTCGCCCATGCAGTGCACGGCGGTCTCGGCGAACACCGTCTTCATGCGGTACTGGTCGGCGCGGAATACGCCGGTGATCCTGTCCAGAGCGGCCCGATCGGCTGCGTCCTGGGGCTGGCGGAAGCACACGGCCTCGAACACCTTCTTCACCTGACATTCGGCGAAGACGTCGCTCGCGCCGAACTCCCGGCCCAGTGACTTGGCGCCGTTGCCGCTGCCCGGCAGCGACGGATCCCAGCCGAGCCCGGCGTTGCGCCCCTGGCGCCAGTAGTTGTCCCAGCGGTCGTCGGGGGTGCGGAAGCCGAACGGGAAGTTGGCGTCGTTATTGAAGTACTTGGGATGCACCTGGCCCTCGGTGTACTCGATGCGGCCGGTGTCCGGGTTGAAGTTGTAGTAGGCATAGGCCTGCGCCAGCGGATCCATGCCCGCGTGGCACTCCACGCAGTTGTTCAGAAAGACGCGGCTGTCGCCGCCCGGGCTGCGCGAGACGTCCTGGCGGATGCGGTCCGGCGAGCGCGAGCCGTCCTTCACCTGCTCCAGGTCGTTGCACATGTGATTCATCAGCGTGAAACGGAACATCGCCCGGTTGGTGCCGGCGATGAAGAAGGCCTCGGCGGCGGCGCGGCTGGTGACCACGCCGGCGGTGGCGGAGGCCGGCAGGTCGGTCACCGCGGACTGGCTGGTCTGTACCAGCGCGGTCTTCAGGTCGATGCCCTGTTGCTCCATGGCCTCGTAATGAGCGTTGTCGGACATGGAGTAGGGGGGCAGCCCGAGACCGCTGTCGCCGACGTAGAGAATGTCGGCGGAGAGCACGGTATTGAACGGCACGTCGTCGCGGATCATGCCGATGACCGTGGCGGTGTAGTCGTTCAGCGGCGCGAACACCGTCTGGTCCCGGTTAGTCCAGGGCGTCACGAAGTTCTTCAGCGTCACGTTATAGAAGGCGCTGTTCTCCATGGCCGTCTCCGCAGCCGCGATGGGGTTGCCGGCGAGAATGTCGGCTTCCATGCCGGCCAGCACCTGCTCGGTGGGCGGTACGCCGGCGAGACGGTCGTGCAGCCGCTTGGCCTGTTCCCGCGGACCCGCTTCGGCCGTGGCAGCCAGCGCGAGCGCAAGGCAGGCGATGGCAAGGAGGGCGCGGCGCGGAAGCGCGTGCGCGAACTGCTTCTGTACGTTCATGGGTGCGTTCATGACGATCCTGCTCATACGTTTCCGTCTTCCCTTCCTGCCAGGGGGCGAAGACCGTCGGGAGCGGAGGACGTCCCTGCGGGATCATCCCTGCTGATCGTCAGCTGTCGCTCCTGGCAGCTTCGCCGTCCTGGACGTGAATCCGTAGACCGCTGGCTTTGCGTCCCCGCCTTTCGCCGGGTTTGCCCTTTTCAGAAGCCCTGCGTGCGCGTCGCGCTATTCGAAGCGTCCGATGCTCGCAGATCGCCGACAGGGCCACCGTGACTCCATTCACAAGTCCCGCAGTCCTTCGGGACTCCGGTCACGTGTGCTCCCCCGCGGCCGGCTACTGTCGCGAAGAGGGGTTGCAAGCGGCGTGCCAGTTCGCGGCGCAATTCACGACAAAGTGCTTTATCCATACGAAACAGGGTTTTGCGCATGCTTCGGGAAGCGGCTCCCGGCCGACATATGTCAACCGCTTGTCGGCGGAAATCGACACTTCGGCGACGTCCGGAGGGCAACTGCTTGATTAGAAGCGCGTTTCGGCTTGTCGCCGAACGACGACAGGGCGCGTCCGTGTGACAGGGCCTGTGTCACCTCGCGGCAGTCGTTGCACGGGTGCCGGCGTGCTTTCGCTGTCGCCGAAATTCCACATTACGCGCGTGCCGAAGGCGTCCCTATACTCCGCCGCTCGTCAAGTATCAGGACGCGCGCGCAACGATCTCCATGGATTTGTGATCTTGTTAACAGAATGCAGTGAGGCCCCTGTCCACCATTGGTCACGGCCGGCCGCGAGTCTTCGGGCCGCGTGTCGGAAGACCGGCGGTGCAGGGCGCCTGCAGCATTCCCGCAGTGATCGCAGGAGTGCATCGCGTGACGGCTGCAGGAAAGAGGATGTCCCATGAACAGCACGACGCAGACAGATGATCGCAGAGCGCCGGCCAAGGCGGCTCTCGTCGCCGTCGCCTGCACGGTGGTGGCCGCCGCGGGTTGCGGTGGCGGCGGCAGCGGTGAAGGCCGTATCGGCTTCGGCAGCGGGCAGGATCCCGACCCTGTCGTGCTCGACTTCCCCATCGCCTACGTGAAGCGGCCGGTCCCGGTCGACGACAACGGCGACCCGACCGACTTCGACGTGCGCGAACCGGTGACCTTCGATATCGGTGCCGATCTCTACGTGCGCGACCGGGCCTCGCCCAGCACCGCCGACGTCAACGTTACCGGAGAGATCACCGAAGGCCTGGGCGACATCCGCGACCTGGAAGTATCGCGCGACGGCACGCGGGTGCTGTTCGCGATGCGTGCGCAGTTCATCGAGGGCGCCGACGAGGAGGACCAGCCGACCTGGAACGTCTGGGAGTACGACATACCCGGCGACACGCTGCGGCGTATCATCACCTCGGACATCGTCGCGGAGTCCGGCCACGACCTCGCCCCCGCCTACCTGCCGGACGGGCGCATCGTTTTCTCGTCCACGCGCCAGCGCCAGTCCGGCGCCGTGCTGCTGGACGAGGGCAAGCCCCAGTTCGCGGCACTCGACGAGGACCGAAACGTACCCGCGCTGGTGCTGCACGTCATGAACGAAGACGGCACCGATATCCGACAGGTGAGTTTCAACCAGAGCCACGACCTCGATCCCGCCGTGCTCTCCAACGGCCAGGTAGTGTTCAGCCGCTGGGACAACGCGCCGGGCAATGACGGCATCCATCTCTACCGCATGAATCCGGACGGAGCCGCGCTGGAGCTGCTGTACGGCGCCAACAGCCACGATACCGGCAGCGGCGGCGAGTCCGTGCAGTTTCTGCGTCCCCGCGAGCTGCCGAACGGCAACGTCATGGCCCTGCTGCGCCCCTTCGACGGTGCCGGGGGCGGCGGCGACATCATAGAGATCGACGTCGCCAACTACATCGAGAACACCCAGCCGAACCGAGACAACATCGGCGTGCTGTCCGGCCCGGCGCAGGCGGCGGCCACCATCAACGAGGTGCTGATCGACGACGACGCCCCCTCACCGGGCGGCCGCTACAATTCCGTATTCCCGCTGCGCGACGGCACCCAGCGCCTGCTGGTGAGCTGGAGCCAGTGCCGCCTGCAGGATCCTGTCGATCTCAGGATCGTGCCGTGCACCGACGACAACCTGGTGGACCCGGCACTCGTCGAGGCGCCGCCGCTGTACGGCATCTGGATCTACGACCGCAGCGGGGACACCCAGCAGCCGGTCGTCGCCCCCGAAGAGGGTTTCATGTACACGGACATCGTCGCCGCCGAGCCGGGCACCGGCACGCCGCCGGTGATCTTCGACGACTCCGAGCCCTTCACCCTGGATCCGGACATCGCGGCCGAGGGTGCGGCGGTGATCCACATCCGCAGCGTCTACGACGTCGCCGGCCAGGACGCCTCCGGGGCGGGCATCGACGTGCTCGCCGACCCGGCGCAGACGACCGCGAGCGAGCGGCCAGCGCGCTTCCTGCGCGTGGTGAAGGCCGTCTCCATTCCGGACGAGGACGTGCGTGACTTCGACAACAGTGCCTTCGGCGTCTCCGCCGCCCAGGGCATGCGCGAGATTGTCGGTTACGCCGAGGTGGAGCCGGACGGCTCGGTGATGATCAAGGTGCCGGCCAACGTGGCCTTCGGCGTCAGCATCGTGGACGGTCAGGGCCGGCGCATCGGACCGCGGCACAACAACTGGCTGCAGCTGCGGCCCGGCCAGCTGATGGAATGTGCCGGCTGTCACGACCCGTCCAGTGGTGAGTCCCACGGCCGCGCGGACGCGTACCCCGTGCTGAACGAAGGCGCCGAGGTGACCGGGCAGCCGTTCCCCAACACCGATCCGGCACTGTTCGCCGACGTGGGCGAGACAATGGCCGAAGTGCGGGCGCGCAGCAGCTGCGCCACCGATTGCGCCGCCATCGAGCCGTCCCTAGATATCGTCTACGAGGACGTCTGGACCGACGAGGTCGCGGCCGGCCGGGCGAAGGACGAGGCGTTCGCCTGGCGCTACGGCCCCACCGTGATACCCGGCGAGTCCGGTCTGGAGACCCTGGCGCCGACCACGCCCGACTGCATCGGCGACTGGAGCGCGACCTGCCGCGCGGTGATCAACTACGAGGCGCACATCCATCCGCTGTGGTCGAAGCCGCGGATAGTGGATGTGGACGAGGACGGCATCCCGGAGGCCGACAACACCTGCATCACCTGTCACACCCGCACGGACGCGATGGGGCAGCTGAAGGTGCCGGACGGCCAGCTCGAGCTGACCGACGGTGCTTCACCGGACGAGCCGGATCACTTCAACGCGTATCGCGAGCTGCTGGCCGCGGACAACGAGCAGATCCTCGACATGGGCGCGCTGGTGGACCGACTGGTCGAAGTGGGCATCGACCCCGAGACCGGCGATCCCATCCTCGAGCCGGTAACGGTTCCGGCGAGCATGCGCACCGCCGGCGCCAATGCCTCCGGGCGCTTCTTCGACCGCTTTGCCGCCGGCGGCAGCCACGCCGGCTGGCTCACGCCTGCCGAGCTGAAGCTGCTGTCGGAGTGGCTGGACGTCGGCGCCCAGTATTACAACAACCCGTTCGACGCGCCGGAAAACTGATGCCATGAGACCGCTGGCGGTACTGCTCTCGATGCTCCTCTGCTGCGCGCTCGCGACGGGCGCGCAGGCGGAGGAGCTTTACCGTCAGGTCACCGTGGCCGAGCCCTTTCTGGAGATGCACACCGGGCCGGGGCGGGGCTATCCCGTGTTCAACGTGGTCGAGCGCGGCGATGCCGTGGAACTGCTGAAGCGGCGCACCGAATGGTTCAAGGTGCGCGATGCACGCGGTCGCGAGGGCTGGGTGCACGAGCGCGAGATGCTGATGACGCTGGACGAGGCGGGTACGCCGGCCGAGTTCGAGACCACGGGCCGGGAGGAATACCTGGTGCGGCGCTGGGAGTCCGGCGGGCTCACCGGTGACTTCGGTGGTGCCAACGTCATCAGCGGCTATCTCGGCTACTCGTTCACGCCGAACCTGTCGCTGGAGCTGTGGGGCACCCAGTTGCTCGGCAATTTCTCCGACGGCTGGATGGCCAACGTGAGCATCGTGCACCAGACCTGGCCGCACTGGCGGGTTTCGCCGTTTTTCACCCTCGGCACCGGCGTGCTGCGCATCGAGCCGGTGGCCACCCTGGTGCAGCCGATCGACCGTACCGACCAGACTGCCCACGTGGGCGCCGGCGTACGGGCCTGGGTGACGAGACGCTTTATTTTTCGCGCCGAATACAAAAGTTATGTCGTATTCACCAGCCGCGACGAGAATGAGGAAATCGAAGAATGGAAAGTCGGATTCGGGTTCTTTTTCTGACCCTGCTCGCGTTCGCGCTGACTGGCTGCGGTAGCCTGCCGTTCATCGGCGGTGACGGGCCCGGCGATGCCGTGGCCGAGGTGCCGGAGCAGGTGATCGACCCCGAGGTGGAGCGCCGCGACGTCGAACCGCCGAAGATCGACAGCGAGAATTTCGAGATAGGCGCCTACACCGGACTCATGAGTGTCGAGGACTTCGGCGTGAACCCGGTCTACGGGGTGCGCCTGGCCTATCACATCACCGAGGGCCTGTTCGTCGAGGCCGCCTACGGCCGTACCGACACCGAGGAGACCAGTTTCGAGCGTCTCAGCGGCGCGGCGGAGATTCTGACCGACGATGAGCGCGAGTTCACATACTACAACGCATCGATCGGGTACAACGTGCTACCGGGCGAAGCTTTCGTCGGCCGCAACCTGGCCTTCTCCCAGGCGCTGTATCTCATCGCCGGGATAGGCAGCACGGAGTTCGCGGGCGACGACCGCTTCACGGTGAATTTCGGTTTCGGCTACCGGTTGCTGCTGAACGACATGATCGCGCTGCACGCCGACGTCCGTGACCACCTGTTCGACATCGACATCCTCGGCGAGGAAAAGACCGCCCACAACATCGAGGGGCATATCGGTTTCACGATCTTCTTCTGATGCAGGGGAGGGAGGCAAGAACGATGAAAAAGACACTGATCCGCATGGCGGCGGCCTGCGCGTTACTCGTGGCGAGCGCCGGTTGCTCCAGTATCGAGCCCTGGGTGAAGCCCTACGAGCGCGACCATCTGGCCGATCCGATCATGGCGCTGGACATGCATCCGGTGGCCAGTGCCTACGAGATGCACGTCTGGGATGCCCGCGAGGGCGCCCGTGGCGGCACGGGCGGCGCCGGCGGCGGCTGCGGCTGTAACTGAGCACCGCATCATGATGATCGCCCGCCACCTCGCAAGCTTGCTCGTGCTGCTCGCACTGCTGCCGGGCGCGGTGCTTGCCACCGTGCTGCCGGAGGACCGGGCGGACGTGCTCTACCACCGCTACGAGGGCGGCGGCGTCACCATCGACGGTCCGTCGGTGCTGCTGCGCAAGCAGGTCGGCAAGAGCTTGTCGCTCTCGGCCAACTATTACCTCGACATGGTCTCCAGCGCCTCCATCGACGTGGTGACCACGGCGAGCCCCTACACCGAGGAGCGCAAGCAGGGCTCCCTGGGCGTGACCTACCTGTACGGCAACACGCTGATGAACGTGGGCTACACGCGCAGCGACGAGAGCGACTATGCCGCCAACAGCCTGAACTTCAGCGTGAGCCAGGACCTGTTCGGGCAGATGACCACGGTGACGCTCGGCTACGCTCTCGGCTGGGACGAGGTGGGCAAGTCCAACGATCCGGAGTTCCGCCGCGAGGTCGACCGCCAGCAGTACAGCCTGGCGCTCACGCAGATCGTGACCCGCAGCCTGATCATGAGTTTCGCCTTCGACGCCATCACCGACGAAGGCTTCCTGAACAATCCCTACCGATCCGTGCGCTACCTGGCCGCGGATCAGCCTGCGGGTTACCAGTTCGAGCCCGAGATCTATCCGAACACCCGTACCAGCGGCGCCGGCTCGATCACCGCACGCTACCGCATGCCCTGGCGCGCGGCGCTGCACGGCAGCTACCGGTATTTCTCGGACACCTGGGGTATCGAGTCGCACACCGGGGAGATCGGGTATGTCCATCCCTGGAAGCACGGGCTGACGTTCTCCACGCGCTATCGCTACTACACCCAGGAACAGGCCGATTTCTACGCCGACCTGTTTCCCCGTTCCGGCGCCCAGAACTTCATGGGGCGGGACAAGGAGCTCAGCACGTTCGAGAGCGCGACCATCCGCGCCGGCGTGAGCTGGGAGTTCGTGAGCGACGGCTGGAGTGTCGTGGAAAAGGGTTCGCTGAATCTGTTCTGGGACCGCATCCGCTTCGACTACGAGAACTTCCGTGATCTCAGGGTGACCGGCGCCGCCCCCGGCGAGGAACCCCTGTACGGCTTCGATGCCGACGTAGTGCAGCTGTTCGTCTCGTTCTGGTTCTGACCCCTGTGTAGGAGGGCCTTCAGGCCCGATCCGGCGTTCTGTTAGCGCAGGCCCGCCATCGGGTGGGTGAGGGTTGCGGGGACGCTCAGTCGGACGTCCTGTCCTCCTTCGCTTCGGCCAGGCCTCCTTCCCGCCGTCCTGGCTCCAGTCGGCCCGGACGACCCCGCGACCTTGGTCCACCCGCTGACGGGCCCATAGCCGAGAGGTTTGGCACCAGTCAGCAGGCGCTGCTGACTGGCGCTTCCTTTACGCCACCGCGGGCACGGCCGTCATGCGGGGGTATCCATCGCCGCGACCTTTTGTCGGGAGCAAGATGGATACCCCCGCAGGGCGGCCACAATAGAAGGTGAGCCGGTTGGAAGAGCCGGATCGGGCCTGAAGGCCCTCCTACCTGCTACCATCTGCTCCATGACGGAGGGCAGGCTGATCGGGATCGCACGGCGGGAGCGCAAGCACGCGCCCATGGAAGTCCTGGAGCGCGCGCTGGTCGACACCGCCGGCGGTGTGGCCGGCGACTTCCGCGGCCGGCCCGGCCCGCGGCAGGTGACGGTGCTGACGGCGCCGGGCTGGAACGACGCATGCCGCGAGTTCGGGCGCGAGCTGCCCTGGACGGCGCGCCGGGCCAATCTCCTCGTCGACGGGATCCCGCTCGCCGAGACCGCCGGCCGTCGGCTCGTGATCGGCTCCCTGGTGCTGGAGATCACCGGCGAGCTGGATCCGTGCTCGCGGATGGAGGAGGCCGGCCAGGGACTGCGACAAGCCCTCGAGCCGGACTGGCGCGGCGGGGTGACCTGCCGGGTGCTTGCCGCCGGCGAGATCGGGGTGGGGGACACGGTGTGCCTGGAGGATGCTCATGGCTGACAACCGGGAATACGACGTCGTTCTGTTCGGGGCGACCGGATACACCGGCCGGCTGACCGCGGCCTATCTGGCGCAGAAGACCGACGAGGACTTCCGCTGGGCCATCGCCGGCCGGGACGCGGACAAGCTCGAGGCGCTGGCCGCGGAACTGGGCGGCGGCCCGGGCGTGATCCGCGCGGACGTCGGCGACTACGACACGCTGCTGCAGATGGCGCGGCGCACCCGCGTGCTCGCCACCACGGTGGGCCCGTACATCCGCTACGGCGAGGCGGTGGTGATGGCCTGCGTCGAGGCGGGCACAAGCTACGCGGACCTTACCGGGGAGCCGGCCTTCGTGGATCAGGTGATGGACCACTGCGGCACCAGCGCCCGGGAGCAGCAGGTGCGGGTGGTCAACTGCTGCGGTTTCGACAGCATCCCCCACGACCTCGGTGCCTGGATGATGGTCAAGGCACTGCCCGAAGACGCCAGCGTGCAGCTCGAAGGCTTCGTCTCGGCGAAGGGCGGTATCTCGGGAGGCACCTGGAACTCCGCGCTGGAGGCCCTGGGCAATCTCGGCGAGACCCGGCGCGTCGCGGCGCGCATGGAGCAGGGTGTGAATGGCGAGCGCCGGGTGAGCGTGAACAGACGCGGTGCCCATTACGAGGAGCTGGTGCAGGGCTGGGTGATGCCGTTCCCCACTATCGACCGGCAGATCATCATCCGTTCGGCGACGGCGCTGCCGGCTTACGGGCGTGAATTCACCTACGCCCATTACATCCGTGTCGGCTCACTGCCGAAACTGGTCGCTCTGTCCTCGGGCATCGCCGCGGTGACCGGGCTGGCGCAGGTGGGGCCGATACGCCGCTGGCTCGGCGGGCTCAAGCCGTCGGGCTCCGGCCCCGACGAACACACCCGTGCCACCGGTTCGTTCCGCGTGACCTTTGTCGCCCGCGGCGACGGCCGGCGCCTGATCGGCGAGGCGTCCGGCGGCGAACCCGGGTACGCCGAGACGTCCCGCATGCTGGCCGAGGCGGCGCTGTGCCTGTCCCTGGACGCGGACTCGCTGCCGCCGCGCTACGGCGTGCTGACGCCAGCGGAAGCGATGGGCGATGCGTTGCTGACGAGACTCCGAGCCATCGGCATCCGCTTCGAGATCCTGTCCGACGAGCCGGAATAGCCTGAGTAGCGGCCAGCCGTCCCGGCCGGCAGGCTCAGACCGGTGAAGCTCGCGCTGCGCGACAGCAGGTGTTCGAGCGCCCGTTCCACGGCCGCCTCGTCGCTGCCGCACACGAAGTAGACCGTCGCCTGCGGGCTGCGCGGCTGGCCATAGACGAACGCGCCCAGCCGCGCGGACAGTCCCTGCATCAGCTCGATCACGGACTCGTCGGCGAAGCCGGACAGGCGCGGCAGGTCGCCGGCGCGCACCAGCACGATGCCGGAGAGTTCCGGGTAGCGCGTGAGCGCGGTGGCCGGGAGTCCCGCTTCGGCGGTGACGTGGGTGAACAGCGAGAAGGTCGTCAATGCCGAGGCGGGGAGGCGGGCCAGTTCGGCCAGTGCCGGGTCGGTGGCGACCACCGCGGAGGAGACCAGCTGCAGCGCCAGGTCGTCCAGCCGGCCCTCCAGCGCCCGGGCGGCGGTGTCCAGGTAGTCCCCCGCGAATGCCGCGCCGAGCGGACGGCCATCTTCCAGGTGGCGGTCCAGCACCGGCACCAGGGCCTTGGCGAGAGTGTCGACGTAGAAATCCGCGTAGAAGGAATCCGGCAGCGCGTGGTAGCGCCGATACTCCACCTCCGACTGCAGCCGCCGCTCGACGATGCCGTTGCCGATGGCGCTCGCGACCGCCTCGTTGATCAGGTTGTAGGCCCGCAGGCTCCAGGGCCTCTCGCTCGCCAGGAAAGCTGCGAGCAGAGCCTCGTGCCGTGCGTCGGGGCTGAGGGCGTACAGATAGTGCACGAACTCGTGGACGATCACGCCGAGGCGATCGGCGGGCGACTCCCCGCGGCGGCTCTCGACAATGGCCTGGTTCTCGATCAGCGTCGCGCGGGAGGCTCTCGCGCCCTCCGGCAAAGCCACCAGACTGACCTCGAGGTCGGCCACTTCCTCCAGCTGCAGGTCGAACAGGCTGCCGACGCGGGCGAGCAGGGTGTCGAGCTCGGCGCGCCGTGCGGTCCCCTGGTAGCCGGCGGCGAGCCGCTCCAGGTCGCCGGCGGCGCCATCTCGCCACCAGGCGTCGAAGCGGGGCTCGAAGTGGCGGGCGATGGCCAGGGCCTCGCGGGCATCGCGCGGCTGCAGCAGCAGACGCAGCCGCTCGCCGTAGTCGGCGAGATCGCGGGCCTGAAGACTCGTCAGGCGCAGCTTCTCGCCGATGTCCACGCCCCGGGCCTGCAGGTAGGGGAAGGTGTAGGGGTAGGGCGTGTCCGGCGCCGGCGTGATGAAGTCGGCATACAGCCGGTAACGCTCCTGCAGCTGGCGCCAGCGGGTGAGGCGGCGCTCGTCTTCGACGCTCCAGTCGAGGCGCTGCCAGAGTTCGTCGAAGGCGGCGCGGGTGCAACGCCGGTAGCCGCTCAGGCAATCAAGGTGGTAGACCAGATTGGCCACCGGTGAGATGCGCACGCCGAAGCCGGGCGCCCCGGCGGCCGGCGTCGCCGTGCCGCCGAGTACCAGCAAGGCTGCCGTCACGATGCCGGCGGCGCGGATCACGGCGGCTCAGTACTCCAGCTTCTCGACGCGGGCCAGCGTGGCCAGCGACTCTTCCATGAGGGCGCGGGCCCGGGCGGTCATCGCATGCAGATAGGCATGCAGGGCGGCATCCTCGCTGTTGCGTGATTCGCACTGGTCGCTGTAGACCTCGAAGGCTGTCAGACTCTGCACCAGGTCCGCGAGATGGTGCGGACACTCGCAGTCGACGTCCGTGCGGATGCCGGCCAGTGTCGCCAGCTGGCCGTCGTCGAAACGCCGTGGCGGCAGCTCCTCGGTGAGCACCGGCACCTCCGGCGCGTCGCTTGCGGCACGCTGCTGTTCGGAACGCGCCGGGCGCGGGGTGATGTTGGTCACCCGCGGGCCGCGCAGCAGCGCCTCGACGAGTGTCAGGGTCGAGGTGGGCGCCCGGAACAGCTCGAACTGGGCGGCGGCGAGCCGGTTCACGTCCTCGCCGCGGCCGAAGTTGTACAGCACCATGACGCGCCCGGCGCCGCAGAGGTCGCGCAGGCCCGCGATTCGCTCGGCGGTCCGATCGTCGACCACCGGTACCTCGATCAGGAGCACGTCGGGGCGCAGCCGACGGATATCCGCCCGGAAGCGCCGCGGGTCGCTCTCGAGGGCGGCGAGCTCCACCTGTTCCGGCAGTGCGCCGCTGCGGCCGAGTCCCTGCAGGGCGAAGCGGCCCAGTGCCGCCACCCGGATGGGCTGGTCGGCCCGGGCGAGCTGCAGGTCATTGGCCTGGCGCACCACCTCTTCCCGGCGGGCGCGCAGTTCGTCGAGATCCAGATTGGCGATCTGGCCGATGGAGAAGCCCCGGTCCACGAGGATCTTCAGCAGCCCGAGCTTCTCCACGTCCCGGCGCGAATAGATCCGCCGCCCGCTGTCCGTGCGCTCGGCGACCACGGCGCCGTAGCGCCGCTCCCAGATCCGCAGCGTGTGCGTGGATATGCCGGTCAGCCGTGAGACGGCGCCGATCGCATAGTCGTTGCCGCTCTTGCTGCCATTCCCTTGTCCGGCTCCCGTCTGTGCCATGCCTTTCTCCCGTCTACATTGTGTCTACGGGTCAAATTCTACACAAACTCGTCAAAAAATCCAGCGACCGATCATCGTCAGCAGTCGAGAGCCACCATCAGCGGCTGCGATCGGCCAGGAATTCCTGTAACGCCGCGGCCGTGTGGGAACGCCCCGGCCGCTCGAGCAGGTCCTCCGGCTTGCCCCGGGCGACGATCCGGCCGCCGTCGTCGCCGCCCTCGGGGCCGAGATCGATGACCCAGTCCGCCTCCGCGATGATGTCGAGGTTGTGTTCGATGATCACCACGCTGTTGCCCGCGTCGACCAGACGGTGGAGTACCCGGATCAGCTTCTCGACGTCCGCCATGTGCAGCCCGACGGTCGGCTCGTCCAGCACGTACAGCGTGTGGTCCCGGCTGCGGCGCTTGCCGGCACCGGCGTTGTCGGGCAGGTCCGGGCCCGCTTTCGCCAGCTCCGTGACCAGCTTGATACGTTGCGCCTCGCCGCCGGACAGCGTCGGGCTGGGCTGGCCCAGGGTGAGGTAGCCGAGGCCCATCTGCGCCAGCAGGTCGAGGGCATGATGGATGCGCGTATGGGCGTGGAAGAATTCCCGCGCCTCCTCCACGCTCATGGCCAGAACCTCGCCGATGCTGCGGTCCCGGTAACGGATGGCCAGCGTCTCGCGCGAGAAGCGCTGCCCGCCGCAGGCCTCGCAGTCCACGCGTACGTCGGGCAGAAAGCTCATCTCGATGCGCCGCACACCCTGGCCCTCGCATTCCTCGCAGCGTCCGCCCTTCACGTTGAACGAGAACCGGGACGGCTCGTAGCCGCGCATGCGCGCCTCGGGCGTGCGGGCGAACAACTGCCGGATCTCGTCCCAGAAGCCGATGTAGGTGGCGGGGCAGGAGCGCGGCGTCTTGCCGATGGGCGTCTGGTCCACCTCCAGCACCCGGTCGACGGCTTCCCAGCCGGAGAGTTCGGCGCAGCCGGACGGCGTGGGCATCTTCCTGCCGCGCGAGCGGCGGGCGGCCAGCAGGGCGCGGAGATTGTCGTGCAGGATGTCACGCACCAGCGTGGACTTGCCGCTGCCGGATACGCCGGTGACGGCCACCAGGGCATGCAGCGGCACGTTCACCGTGAAGCCTTTCAGATTGTTCAGTTCCGCGCCGGCGATGCGAACGGAGGCCACGTCCCGGCGCCGCGGGTTCACCTCACGGCGACGCTCCATCAGGGGATGCGCGAGGGGATGAGCGAGCATGTGGCCGGTCAGGGAGTCCTTGCTGCGCATCATCGCCGCCACCGAACCCTCCGCGACGACCCGGCCGCCGTGGGTGCCGGCACCCGGCCCCAGGTCCACCACGTGTTCGGCGGCGCGGATGGTGTCTTCGTCGTGTTCCACCACGACGACGGTGTTGCCCCGGGCCTCGAGCCCTTTCAGCGTGTCCAGCAGGCGCCGGTTATCACGGGCGTGCAGTCCGATGGTGGGCTCGTCCAGGATGTAGCACACGCCCTGCAGGTTGGAGCCGAGTTGAGAGGCGAGCCGGATGCGCTGCGCCTCGCCGCCGGAAAGCGTCGGCGCGGCCCGGTCGAGCGTGAGGTAACCGAGGCCGACCTTCTGCAGGAACTCGAGCCGCGCACAGAGTTCCGCCAGCACGTCGCGGGCCAGCTCGGCGTGGCGGCCGGTCAGCTTGAGAGTGCGGAACCAGTCCTCCGCCTGCTCCACCGGCAGCGCAGCGTAGTCCGCGATGCTGCGTTCGCGGAAGCGCACGTTCAGTGCCACCGGGTTCAGCCGCGCCCCATCGCAGACGGGGCAGGGCTGCCGATCGCTGCCGGCGCCGTCTTCCTCGTCCTCGGCGGCGGCCGCCAGGCCCGTACCGGCGCAGCCCTCGCACCAGCCACGGGCCGAGTTGTAGGAGAACAGCCGCGGGTCCGGCTCGTCGAAACTGCGGTTGCAGGACGGGCAGGCCCGGCGCGCGGACAGCAGGGTCTCGCCGTCGTCCGCCACCACCCGGACCACGCCGCCGCCAAGGTCGAGCGCGCGGCCGAGGAGGCCGGCCAGCTCGCCGCGCGAGCCCGGCGCCAGCCGGATCTCGCCCACCGGCAGGTCGATGTCGTGTTCACGGAACCGGTCCAGCCGCGGCCAGTCTCCGGTGGGCAGGTAGTCGCCGTCGACCCGCAGGCTGTCGTAGCCCTTCTTCGCCGCCCACTTCGCGAGATCCGTGTAGTAGCCCTTGCGGCCGACCACCAGCGGGGCCAGCAGGGCGATGCGCTCGCCCCGGCGCGTCTCGAGCAGGCGGCCCAGCATCTGCTCCTCGCTCTGGGGCTCGATGGCCACGTCGCAGTCCGGGCAGTACTGGGTGCCCAGCTTCACGAACAGCAGGCGCAGGAAGTGGTAGACCTCGGTCATCGTGGCCACGGTGCTCTTGCGCCCGCCCCGGCTGGTGCGCTGTTCGATGGCGACGGTGGGCGGGATACCGAACACCGCGTCCACGTCCGGGCGGCTGGCCGGCTGCACGAACTGCCGCGCGTAGGCGTTCAGGGATTCGAGATAGCGGCGCTGGCCCTCGTTGAACAGGATGTCGAAGGCCACCGTGCTCTTGCCGCTGCCGGAGACACCGGTGATGACGGTGAACCGGTCCCGCGGTATGCGGATGTCCACGTTGCGCAGATTGTGCTCCCGGGCGTGGTGGATGCGGATGTCGCGGTCGGCGCGTCCGGGCTTCTCTCGCCGCGCGCTCCTGGCCGTCGCCGCGGCCGGGCTGCCCCGTTCCCGGCGATAGGCGGCGAGCGCCTTGCCCGTATGGTTGCCGCGGCGCTTCGCGAGCGTGTCCGGCGGGCCTTCGAACACGACCTCGCCGCCGTCCTCGCCGCCCTCCGGACCGAGGTCCACGATCCAGTCGGCGGCGTCGATCACGTCAAGGTTGTGCTCGATCACGATCACCGAGTGGCCGTCGGCGATGAGTTCCTGCAGCGCATCCAGCAGGGTGGCGATGTCCTGGAAATGCAGGCCGGTGGTCGGCTCGTCGAACAGGAACAGCTTGCGCTCGCCCGGCGAGCGCCGGCCGCGTGCCTCGGCCAGGTGCGCGGCCAGCTTCAGGCGCTGGGATTCGCCACCAGACAGGGTCGGCACCGGCTGGCCGAGAGCGAGATAGTCCAGGCCGACGGCGGCCAGCGGCTCCAGCCCGCGCAGCACGGCGGGTTCGCCGGCGAAGAAGGCGATTGCCTCGGCCACGGTCATCTCGAGGACGTCGGCGACGGAGCGCGAACGCTCGCCGGCGTCGCCGCCGATGCGCACCTCCAGCACCTCCGAGCGATAACGGCGGCCGTCGCAGGCCGGGCAGCGCAGGTAGACGTCGGAGAGGAACTGCATCTCCACGTGCTCGAAGCCGTTGCCGCCGCACTCCGGGCAGCGGCCGTCGCCCGAATTGAAACTGAACGTGCCGGCGGTGTAGCCGCGCTCGATGGCCAGCGGGGCGTCGGCGAAGAGTTTGCGGATGGGCGCGAGGGCGCCCACGAAGCTGGCCGGGTTAGAACGGGTGGTCTTGCCGATGGGGGACTGGTCCACCATCACCACCTCGCCCAGGTCCTCGTCGCCCTCGATGGCATCGTGTTCGCCGGGAGCGTCGCCCGCCTTCCCGCGGCGGCGCTGCAGTCCCCGCCACAGCACGTCCTCCACCAGGGTGGACTTGCCGGAGCCGCTCACGCCGGTCACGCCCACCAGCCGGCCCAGCGGGAAGGCGGCGTCGACTCCTTTCAGGTTGTGGGCGCGGGCGCCGCGCACCCGAAGCACGGGGGTGTCGTCGCCGACCGGGCGCGCCGCGCGCTCCGCGTTCACGAGAAGCTCGCCGCGCAGATACTGCGCCGTCAGCGAGCGCCGGGAGCGGGCCAGCTGTTTGGCCGTGCCGAAGAACACCACCTCGCCGCCCCGTTTGCCGGGCCCGGGGCCCATGTCGAGAACCCGGTCGGCGGCGCGGATGATCTGGGGATCGTGCTCGACCACCAGCAGCGAATTGCCGGCGTCGCGCAGGCGCCTCAGCACGCCGTTGATGCGGTCGATATCCCGGGGGTGCAGGCCGATGGACGGCTCGTCCAGCACGAACAGCGTGTTCACCAGAGAGGTGCCCAGCGCCGTCGTCAGATTGATGCGCTGTACCTCGCCGCCGGAGAGCGTTCGCGACTGGCGGTCCAGCGTCAGGTAGCCCAGGCCCACCTCCAGCAGGTAGTCGAGGCGGGTGCGGATCTCGGTCAGCAGGAGGTCGGTGGCCTCGTCCAGCGGGGCCGGCAATTCGAGCCCGGCGAAAAACGCCACCGCGCGCTCGATGGGCAGGCAGGTCAGTTCGTGGACGTTCAGGCCCGGTGCGCCCGAAGGGCTGGCGTCCGCGCCGAGGCGCCAGAGCAGCGCCTCCGGTTTCAGTCTGGCACCGCTGCAGGCACTGCAGAGGTCGTAGCTCCGGTAGCGGGACAGCAGCACGCGAACGTGCATGCGATAGGCGCGGCTCTCGAGCCAGTCGAAGAAGCGGTCCACGCCGTACCAGACGTTGTCGTCCCAGCTGCCTTCGCCCTCGAATACCCAGCGCCGCTCGGCCGCCGTCAGTTCGTTCCAGGGCGCGTCCAGAGGCACTCCGGCCCGGCGCGCGTGCTGCTCGAGATCCCGCTGGCATTCCCGGTAGCTCTTGCTCTGCCAGGGTTTGATGGCGCCCTCCGCGAGGGTGAGCGAGCCGTCCGGCACGACCAGGTCCCGGTCGATGCCCATGGTGCGGCCGAAACCGCGGCAGGTCTCGCAGGCGCCGACCGGGGAGTTGAACGAGAACAGGCTCGGCAGGGGGTCCCGGTAGTCGAGATCGCAGTCGGCGCAGTGGAGCCGGTCGGAGAACCGGCGCTGCACGCCGCCGGCGTCGTGGTCGTAGACGCGCACATGCCCGTCGCCCCGGCGCATCGCCGACTCGATGCTCTCGATGAAACGGCTGCGGTTGTCGTCCGTCACGCGGAGGCGGTCGGCGACGACGTGGAGGGTGCGCCCCTCGGTCTCCTGCACGCGCAGATAGCCCTGGGCCTCCAGGTAGCTGCGGATTTCGGCCTCGCTGAAGTTGTCGGGGCGTTCCACCGGAAACGTGATGACCGCCCGGTGCCCGGACCACGCCTCGCCGAGCTCCTCCCAGATCGATTCCGGATGGTCCCGGCGCACGGGCCGGCCGCAGCCGCTGCAGTACAGCGTGGCGGCGCGGGCGTAGAGGAGCTTCAGGTGGTCGTTCAGCTCCGTCATCGTGCCCACGGTGGAGCGCGACGTGCGCACCGGGTTGGTCTGGTCGATGGCGATCGCCGGCGGTATGCCCTCGATGCGCTCGGCGGCCGGCTTGTCCATGCGGTCCAGGAATTGCCGGGCGTAGGGGGAGAAGGTCTCCACGTAGCGCCGCTGGCCCTCCGCGTAGACCGTATCGAAGGCCAGCGAAGACTTGCCCGATCCGCTCACGCCGGTGATGACCGTGAGTTCGTTGAGCGGGATCTCCAGATCCAGGTCGCGCAGGTTGTTCTGTCGTGCGCCGCGGATGACGATGCTGTCGGCAGCCATAAGCTCCGGGTTCCGGGTCGGCGTGGGGGACGGGCGGGCTGCGAACACGGTGGCGGCCCGCCGGGCTGAATGCGATGTTACCGCAACCGCGGTTGGACAGGAGCGGGACAGCTTGCGGTGCGCGCGTCCCCCTGCCGGGCCCTGCCTGACCCGGGGCCCGGGTTTCCTGTATAACGTCGGCATGGGTGCCTACAGGATCCGGCCGCAACCCCCCGGCAACAACAGTCTCATCCCCACGGTCATCTTCACGCTGCTGGTAGCGAACGGCCTCGCCTTCGCCGCCCAGAACGCCTCCCGGGAGATGTTCGTGACCTTGCTCGGGTCGCTGGCGCTCTGGCCTGCCGGCTCCGAGTACTTCGCGCCCTGGCAGTTCGTCACCTACGGCTTTCTGCACGGCGATCTCACCCACCTGCTGTTCAACATGTTCACGCTGTGGATGTTCGGCCGCGACATCGAGCGTTTCTGGGGTCCGCGCTATTTCGCGATCTACTATCTGGTCTGTGTCGTGGGCGCGGGTATCGTGCAGCTGGTGGTGGCGAGCTTCCAGCCCGAGATCTATCCCACCATCGGGGCGTCCGGCGGCGTCTTCGGCATCCTGCTGGCCTACGGCCTCATGTTCCCGAACCGGCAGATACTGCTGCTGATACCGCCGATACCGATGAAGGCGAAGTACCTGGTGATCCTGTTCGGCGTGCTGGAGCTGATGTACGGCGTCACCGGCATGCAGCCCGGCGTGGCCCACTTCGCCCATCTGGGCGGCATGCTGTTCGGCTTCCTGCTGATACAATACTGGCGCCGGGCGCGCTGAGACGGTGACGTTTCCGGCCAGAATTCACTGACCGGCATCAATACCTCAATCGACAGGGAGCGATCCATGGGAGACTATCGGAAGAGCCTGGCGGCGGCAGCGGCCTGCGCCATCCTGCTGGCGGCCTGCGGCGGCGAGTCACCGCCGCCGATGGAACAGAGGTCGGCCGCGGAGCCGGCCGCGGAGCAGCCCGAGGCACGTCAGGCGACGGGCAGCAGCCTCAGGGCGATCGCCCGCATGGAGCCGAAATCCGGTTCTTCCGTGAGCGGCGCCGTGGTCTTCACCGCCTTCGAGGGCCCGATGGTGATGGGCGGCGTGCTGGACGGCGGCGAGCCGGGCACCAATGCCATCCACATCCACGAGGTGGGTGACTGCAGCGCGCCGGACGGCACGTCGGCCGGGCCGCACTTCAACCCCGCCGGCGCTCCCCACGGTTCGCCCGACGAGCCCGATGGCCAGCACCACGCCGGCGACCTCGGCAATATCACCTTCGACGAGCACGGTCAGGCCCGCTTCGACCGGGTGCTGGGCGAGGGACTCACCTTCGAGGGCGGCACGGGCATCATCGGCCGTGCGGTGATCGTCCATGCCGAGCCCGACGATTTCGAGACCCAGCCCACCGGCGCCGCCGGCGCGCGCATCGCCTGCGGAGTGATCGAGCTCCTGCAGTGACCGGGGCGCTGCAAGCGGCCGCAGGCCTGGCGGTCGCCTGCGCAGGCCTGCTGCTGGCGCCGCCGGCCGCGGCGGCCGGCGAGGACCTGTCGGCGGAGGAGATCATCGCCGCGGTATACGAGGCGAATGGCGGCGAGACGTGGCGGCGGCCGGAAACGCTCTATCTCGAAGGTTACGGCGTCTTCTGGCCGGACGGGACCGAGGGCGGCCGCGTGGTGGCCGACCGCTACCGCATGTGGCGCGAATACGCGCCCGAGAGTGCCGATGCCCACCTCGCCAACGGCAAGGTGCGCATCGACAGCTTCCTCGGCGAGACCACCATGTTCCGGATCGCCTTCGACGGCGAGACGGCTTACAACGCCGACGGCCCGATCCCCGGCGGCGCGGCCAGCCCCCAGTGGAAGAACTCGTTCGGCTTCGGAATCATCCGCTATGCCCTCGACGAGGGCTTCAGCCTGACGCGGCTGCCGGACGATACGGTGGAAGGCCATCCCGCCTACTTCGTGCGTGTGAGCGATCCCGCGGGTTCGGAGACGATCTTCGGCATCGACAGGGACGACTACGCGGTGCGCATGGTGGGCTTCGGGACGCCGAAAGGCTGGCACCACCGGTACTACTCCGACTTCGTCAGCGACGCCGACAGCGGCTGGCGCCAGCCTCGCCTGGTGCGCCTGTACTACGACGGCGTCAAACAGAACGAGATCCACTGGCGGGTCTTCCGCGTGAACGAGCCGGTGGCGGACGAAGTCTTCGTGCTGCCGGCCGAAGACTGAGGACCCGGACCCGACCATGGTGCGCCGGATCGCTCTGTATGCCGGGCCGCTCGCCGCCCTCGCTGTCTTGCTCCTGCTGCAGTCGCGCGGCGCCTCCGCCGACGTGGCCTGGACCGCCGCGGTCACCACGCTCTGTGCCGTCTGGTGGATCTTCGAGCCGATCCCCATCCCGGCCACCTCCCTGGTGCCCATCGCGGTCTTCCCCCTGATCGGTGTACTGACGCCCGCCCAGGTGGGCGAGGCCTACGGCAATCCGCTGATCCTGCTGCTGCTGGGTGGTTTCATCCTGTCGACGGCCATGGAGAAGAGCGGCGCCCACCGACGCATCGCGCTCGGCATGGTAAGCGCCTTCGGCGGCGGCAGCGGCCGCAGTCTCGTGTTCGGCTTCATGGCGGCGGCCGCCTTCCTCAGCATGTGGATTTCCAACACGGCGACCACGCTGATGCTGCTGCCGATCGTGCTGGCGGTGCTGGAGCGGGTCGACGACAACCGGCTGAAGGTGAGCCTGCTGTTGGGCGTGGCCTATGCGGCCAGCGTCGGCGGCGTGGGCACGCCCATCGGCACGCCGCCCAACCTGATCTTCATGGAGGTCTACCAGGAGAATACGGGCCGGGAGGTGACGTTCTTCGGCTGGATGTCCTGGGCGCTGCCGGTGGTGGCGGTGATGATCCCGCTGACGGCGCTGTGGCTCACCCGCGGCCTGTCCCATGCGCGGGCCATAACGATGCCGCCGGTGGCTGCCTGGCGGAGCGAGGAGGTCCGCACGCTGATCGTCTTCGCGGTCACCGCGGTGCTGTGGATGACCCGGCGCGAGCCCTTCGGCGGCTGGAGCGCGTGGCTGGATCTGCCCGGCGCCAACGACGCCAGCGTGGCGCTGCTCGCGGTGGTCGTGATGTTCCTGGTGCCGAACGGCCGCGGCGGGCGCCTGCTCGACTGGGACACCGCCGTGCGCATCCCCTGGGGCATCCTGATCCTGTTCGGCGCCGGCATCACCATCGCCAAGGCGTTTGTGAGTTCCGGTCTCAGCACCTCGCTCGGCGAGATGGTCGCCGCCCTGGACGTGCTACCCGTGCTGGTGATGATCCTGCTGACCTGCCTGACCGTGACCTTCCTCACCGAGGTCACCAGTAATACCGCGACCACGACGCTGCTCATGCCCATCCTCGCGGCGGCCGCCACCACCGCGGGCTTCGACCATCGGCTCATCATGGTGCCGGCTGCGATGAGCGCGAGCTTCGCCTTCATGCTGCCCGTGGCCACCGGCCCGAACGCGGTGATCTTCAGCTCCGGCGAGCTGACGGTGAAGCAGATGGCGAGGGAGGGCTTCGCGCTCAACCTGATCGGCGCCGCGGTCGTCACCGGCGGCTGCTACCTGCTGTTCGCCTGACTGCGGCATATCCCGGCTCGCCGCCGCCGGGAGCCTGGGTTACCCTCGAAGCGAGCAGACAGGCGACGGATCCATGGATTTCGGCATCTTCGAACCACTGGCCATCGCGCTCGGTCTGGGCCTGCTCGTCGGCAGCCAGCGCGAGCGCGACGAGGAACACCGCCGCATCGCCGGCGTGCGCACCTTTGCGCTCATCACGCTGGTGGGGGCCGTCTGCGGCATCCTGGCCGAGGACCATGGCGGCTGGATGATCGCCGCCGGCCTGCTCGGCATCACCGCACTGTTCATCCTCGGCAATCTCCTCCGCGCACGGGGCGAGGGCACCAACCCGGCGCATTTCGGCCTGACCACCGAGGTTGCCGGCCTGCTGATGTTCGGCGTGGGCGCGATGCTCACCAGCGGCATCGAGGCGCCGGCGGTCGCGCTGGCCGGCGTGGCCGCCGTGCTGCTGCAGTGGAAGACCAAGCTGCACGGGCTGATAGGCGCGATCGGCGAGCGTGAGTTCGCGGCGATGATGCAGTTCGTCCTGGTGGCGCTGGTGATCCTGCCCGTGGTGCCGGACCAGACCATCGGGCCCTACGACGTCCTCAACCCCTTCACGCTGTGGCTCATGGTCACTCTGATCGTCGGGATCAGTCTGGCCGCCTACCTGGCCTATCGGGTGCTGGGCGTGCGCGGCGGCTCGCTGGCCGGCGGCGTGCTGGGCGGCCTCATCTCGAGCACCGCGACCACCGTGAGTTACGCCCGGCAGTGCGCCGGCAACCCGGCCGCCGCCCCCGCCGCCGCGCTGGTGGTGCTGATCGCCTCCACCATCGTCTACGTGCGGGTGGGCATCGAGCTGGGTGCGGTCGCCCCGGACCTCCTGCGCCAGGCCGCGCTGCCGCTGGCCGTCATGATGGCCTTCATGGCGTTGCTCTGCGTCGGCCTGCTGCTGAAGATCGATTCGCGCGACATGCAACCGCCGAATCTCGAAAACCCGGCGCAGATCCGCACCGCCATCGTGTTCGGCGTCCTGTACGCGGTGATCCTGCTGCTGGTGACGGCCGTGCGCGAGGAGTTCGGCGAGGACGCCGCCATTTACGGCGTCGCCGTGGTATCCGGGCTGACCGACGTGGATGCCCTGACGCTGTCCACGGCGGAGTTGTTCTCCCAGGGCCGGCTGTCCGGCGACGCGGCATGGCGCGCGATTCTGATCGCGACCCTGTCGAATCTGGCGTTCAAGATCGGCGCCGCGGCGGTGCTGGGCGGGCGGCGGCTCGGCGCCTACGCGCTCGCGACGATGGGGGTATCGATCCTGTTCGGCACGGCGCTCGTCTTCCTCTGGCCGGCATGACTCTCGATACCGATCCATTCGTCTTCTGGGCCGTGCACGCAGCGTTCGCGGCGGTGTTTCTGCGCAGCCTCTACATGGATCTGATCGCCGGCTATCGCAGGCGGAGGAATCTCCTCAGCGAGACCCTGGGCGGCGACGCCATCGAGCGGTTCCGCTTCATCGTCGTCCAGGCCGTCATCGCCGTGCTGTTGCTGCACGTGATCGACGTGGCGGAGGGCATCTCCCACAAGCTCGTGATCACCGTCGCGGACATGGCGATGCTCGCCTATCTCACTTTCCGCAGCGGCTGGTGGCTGGATCGGGTGGCGCTGGGCGCGCGGAAGCGGCGATAGCGGCGATAGCCGCTGCGGCCGCGGGAGAGATGGTGGGCCCTCCAGGACTTGAACCTGGGACCTACGGATTATGAGTCCGCTGCTCTAACCAACTGAGCTAAGGGCCCGTCGGGCGGGCCAGTATAGCCACGAAGTCCGGTCTCGTCATCACGGCCACTGCCAGCTCACGGCGACACATTCTGCGAACCGCTCCCGCGTCCCCGACGTCCCGATATGCCAGAATAAACGGATGGACGGATTCCAGCAGGCAGTGGCTGAAATCGTCGGCGGGATCGAGGCGGAGATGAGGCGCGTCGGACTCTGGGAGGAGGAACGCCCGGCGCTCAGCCGTCTCGGCAGTGCCCAGCCGTTCTGTTTCGACACGCTGCGGTTCCACCAGTGGCTGCAGTGGCTGTTCCTGCCCCGCATGCAGCGCATCCTCGATGCGGGCGGCGACGGGATGCCGTCGGAGAGCGGCATCCACGCCTATGCCGAGGAGTGCCTGCGCGAGGACACGCGGGACACGGACGAGTTGCTGGCGCTGATCCGGCGGTTCGACGAGGTGATCACTGCGGGCGAAGCCGGCGGGGACCGGCCCGGGCATTGAGGCGGCCGTGAGCAGGCGAAATGAGTAGAGGCGTATTGACCACCGCGGCGGCGGGCAGCGTGGCGCTGCTCGCGCTGCCCCTCGCCGAGCCGCTCTGGTGGGTGTTCGGCCTGCCGGTGCACTTCCCGCTGCAGATCGCCGCCGGCTGTCTGCTGCTCCTGGCCGTCGCGCTGGCGGCCCGGCAGCGGGTGCCTGCGCTGGTCTTCGCGGCGGCGGTGGCGCTCTGCCTCTTCCAGGCCCGCGAGCACCTCCCCGGCTTCGCGACGGCCGAGGCTTCCCCCACCGACCTCACGGCGGCGGTCCTGAACCTGGACTGGCGCAATCCGGACTTCGGTGCCGCCGAGGCCTGGCTGCGCCAACTGCGGGCCGACCTCGTCGTGCTACCCGAATACACGCCGGCCGCCGCGCGGCGTCTTGCCTCCCTGGCCGACGTCTATCCTCATCGCCTGGAGGCGGCCCGCGAAGGCGCCTGGGGCATCGCCCTGCTGAGTCGCCATCCGATCGCCTCGGGCCGTGTGATCCGTCCGGCCGGCATCGACAGTCCGGCGCTGGATGCCGTGCTGGATACAGGGGGGCGGCAGCTCCGGGTCTTGGGTATCCATCCCCGTTCGCCCATCTCGGCCGGCTTCACCGCGGAGCGCAACGCCCAGCTTGCCGCCCTGGCCGACCTCGTCCGGGAGTCCCGCGATGCGACGCTGGTCTGCGGGGATTTCAACGACACGCCGTTCTCGGCGAGCTTCCGCGCCTTCATGACGCGGGCGGGCGTGGCCAATGCCGCGGCGGGGCAGGGCTACCCGGCCACTTTCCCGGCCGGCTGGCTGCCGGTCTGGATCCCCATCGACCACTGCGTCTACCGCGGCGGCCTCGTGGCGGTGCGGGTGCAGAGCGGCCCCGATGTGGGCTCCGATCATTATCCGCTGGTGGCGGAGTTCCGCTGGTAACGGCTTCCCCGTAACGCCGCGCCGCGGCCGTCCACGAAAAAGGGCGGCAACCTGCAGGATGCCGCCCTCCGTCTTGCACTCCGGCAGGTTCAGTCCTCTATCAGGAAGCTCCTGAGCTGATCCGAGCGGCTCGGGTGGCGCAGCTTCCTGAGCGCCTTCGCCTCTATCTGGCGGATGCGCTCACGGGTGACGTCGAACTGCTTGCCGACCTCCTCGAGGGTGTGGTCGGTGTTCATGTCAATGCCGAAGCGCATGCGCAGTACCTTCGCCTCCCGGGGCGTGAGGCCTGCCAGCACGCCGTGGGTGGTCTCCTTGAGGCCCTCGGAGGTCGCCGAGTCGATCGGCGATTCCACCGAGGCGTCCTCGATGAAGTCGCCGAGATGCGAGTCCTCGTCGTCGCCGATGGGCGTCTCCATGGAGATGGGCTCCTTGGCGATCTTCAGCACCTTGCGCACCTTGTCCTCGGGCATCTCCATGCGCTCGGCCAGCTCCTCAGGCGTCGGCTCGCGGCCCATCTCCTGCAGCATCTGCCGGGAGATCCGGTTCAGCTTGTTGATGGTCTCGATCATGTGCACCGGGATGCGGATCGTGCGGGCCTGGTCCGCGATGGAGCGGGTGATGGCCTGCCGGATCCACCAGGTGGCGTAGGTCGAGAACTTGTAGCCGCGGCGGTATTCGAACTTGTCTACCGCCTTCATGAGGCCGATGTTGCCCTCCTGGATCAGGTCCAGGAACTGCAGGCCCCGATTGGTGTACTTCTTGGCGATGGAGATCACCAGGCGCAGGTTGGCCTCGACCATTTCCTTCTTCGCCCGCCGTGCCCGCGCCTCGCCGATGGACATCGCCCGGTTGATCTCCTTGATCTGGGCGATGGAGAGCCCGGTCTCCTCTTCCACCTGCACCAGCTTGCGCTGGGCGCGCAGGATGTCTTCCTTCAGCTTCGACAGCGTGGAGGAGTGCTTGCGCTTCGCGCGGATATGCTTCTCCACCCACTTCAGATTGGTCTCGTTCTTCGGGAAGCTCGCGATGAAGTCCTTGCGCGGCATGCCGGCCTGCCTGACGCAGATCTGCATCACGGCCCTCTCCTGGGAGCGGATTGTCTGGACCGTGTCGCGCAGGATGGTGATCATCGCGTCGAACAGCTTCGGCGAGAGCTTCAGCTCCATCAGTTCGGCGGTCAGCTCGTCCCGGGCCTTCTTCGTTTTCTTGTCGCGGCTGCCGTACTTGTCCAGCGCCGTCATCACCTTGATGTGCAGCTTCTGGAGCTTCTTCAGGCGCTTGGCAACATCCGCCGGGTCAGGCGGCGCGTTGGGGTCTTCATCGTCGTCGCTGCGCTGACCCGGCGTCGGGATTTCGTCCGGCTCGTTCGGGTCGATGAAACCCACCACCAGATCCTGCATCCGCGCATTGCCGTCCTGGACGGCGGCGAAGACGTCCAGGATGAACTGCACGCTCGGCGGGAAGTGCGACAGCGAGGCCTTGACCTGGTCCAGGCCCTCCTCGATGCGTTTGGCGATCTGGATTTCGCCCTCCCGGGTGAGGAGCTCCACGGTGCCCATCTCACGCATGTACATGCGCACGGGGTCGGTAGTGCGGCCGAACTCGCTGTCGACCGAGGCCAGCGCGTCTGCCGCCTCTTCGGTGTCGTCGTCGTCGTTCGAGACTGCGGCGTCCGACAGCAGCAAAGACTCGGCATCCGGCGCCTTCTCGTGCACCGTAATACCCATGTCGTTGATCATATTGACGATATCCTCGATCTGTTCCGGATCGACGATGTCGTTCGGGAGGTGGTCGTTCACCTCCGCATAGGTCAGATAACCCTGTTCCTTGCCCCGCGCGATCAGCAGTTTGAGCTGAGACTGCTTATCGTTCGGGATCGCGGACGCGCTGTTGCGTTTTTCGCTCACAAACAGAACCTCTGTGCGTGGGTTGGGCAAACGGCCAACTATACTGAATTTTCCGTGATATTTCCATCACCGGACGCCGGATTCGCAGGCCGGGAGAGCAGCTGACGCAGCTCCTCCCGCTCTTCGGTCGAGAGCTCACCGCTCCGGCCCTTCTCCCGCAGGAATTCCACCCGGTCATGCCGGGCGGCCTGGACCAGCTGCCGGACACAGCCCTCGAGCTCGGCCGCCGCGTCGAAATCCTCGTGACCGGGACTCTCGGCAGCGGCCAGTGCCGCCAGGTGCCGGCCGTGGGGACGGTGACGCCAGCGTTCCAGTATGCCTGCGGTATTCATATGAGGTTCGGCCTGCAGCGTTTCAAGGAGTTCCACCAGCAGGTCGGCGCCCGGGCGGTCGAGACCGGCCAGCCGTTCCACGTCCACCGACGAGGCCGTCGCCGGATGATGCAGCAGCAACGTGATGGCCCGCCGTACCAGGGTGGGCCGGCCGGTCTGTATGCGGGGCCGGGCGTGCCGCCTCGGCTCAGCCTTCTTCTCCTCGGGCGCCTCCATCATGCCGGCCAGCCGCTCGCCGGACAGGCCCACCGTCTCGCCGAGGCGCTCGAGCAGCAGCTCCCGGTAGATGCCCGCCGGAATCTTCGCCACCAGCGGGCGCGCGAGCTCCGCCAGCCGTGCGCGGCCGTCCACGGACCCGAGATCGACCTGTCCGGCCAGTTCGCCGACCAGGAAATCCGACAGGGGCATCCCGTCGTCCAGCACCGCCTCGAAGGCCGCGGCGCCGCGACTGCTGACCAGGGAGTCCGGATCCTCGCCCTCCGGCAGGAAGGCGAAGTAGATCTGGCGGCCCTCGCGTACCTGGGGCAGGGCGTTCTCCAGCGCTCGCCACGCGGCGGCGCGGCCGGCCCGGTCGCCGTCGAAGCAGAAGCAGACCGCGTCGGTCAGACGAAACAGGCGTGAGAGGTGATCGGCGGTGGTGGCCGTGCCGAGAGTCGCCACCGCATAGCCGATGCCGTGGCGGGCGAGGGCGACCACGTCCATGTAGCCCTCCACCACCACCAGGCGCTCGATGTCGCGCAGGCGCTTCTTCGCCTCGTAGAGCCCGTAGAGTTCCCGGCCCTTGTGGAACAGCACCGTCTCGGGCGAGTTCAGGTACTTTGGCTCCTCGTCGCCGAGCACCCGGCCGCCGAAGCCGATGGTGCGTCCCCGCGAGTCGCGGATGGGGAACATGACACGATGGCGGAAGCGGTCGTAGTAGCCGCCGTTGTCGCGCCGGATCACCAGCCCGGCGGCGTGCAGCCGCTCGACGGCTTCGTCCTCGGTGCCGAAGCGCTTCAGCACATGATCCCAGCCCGCGGGCGCGAAACCGATGCGATAGGCCCGCGCGGTGGTGCCGTCGATGCCGCGCTGCTTGAGATAAGCCACGGCCTCGTCACTGTCGCGCAGGGAATCGACGTAGTACTGCTCGACCGCGGCGGTCAGCTCCAGCAGCCGGTCCAGCTTGCGCGTGGGCCGGGAATCGGCCTCCCGTGGCACCTCCAGCCCCATCAGCCCCGCCAGTTCCTCGATGGCCTCCGGGAACCCGAGGTGATCGTGCTCCATCAGAAAGCCGATGGCGGTGCCATGGGCGCCGCAGCCGAAGCAGTGGTAAAAGCCCTTGTCCGGGCTGACGGTAAAAGACGGCGTCTTTTCGCCGTGGAAGGGGCACAGGGCCTTGTACTCCCGGCCGGCCTTCTTCAGCTGGATGCGGGTGCCCAACACCTCGGCGATATCCGCGCGGGCGATGAGGTCGTCGATGAATTCCTGGGGGATGCGGCCGCTCATATTGCCCTCACCAGGTTGCCCTCACCCGACTCTTCCGGCGTGCCCGGCACAGGATAGCCGGCGTGTGGCGCGGACGCGAATGCGCGATGCGGATGGGGTCAGCCGGCGAGCCTCGCCTTGACCTTCGCACTCACGGCGCTCATGTCGGCGCGCCCCTGGGCTTCGGACTTGATGCGGGCCATGACCTTGCCCATGTCACGCAGGGACTCGGCGCCCGTCTCGGCGATGGCGGCATCGATGAGTGCGGCGAGTTCGTCGTCCGAGAGCGGCTCGGGGAGATACTCCGACAAGACGCCGATCTCGTAATTCTCTTTCCCGGCCAGGTCGGCGCGGCCGCCGGCCTCGTACTGGCTCACCGACTCCCGGCGCTGCTTCACCATCTTCTCGATGACGGCGAGCACGTCGGCGTCCGTGAGTTCCTTGCGCTCGTCCACCTCACGCTGCTTCACGGCGGCGAGCGTCATGCGGATCACCCCGAGGCGGTCCTTCTCGCCCGCCTTCATGGCCGTCTTCATGTCGGCCGTGATCCGGTCTTTCAGGTTCATGGCTCGGTTGCCTGTGTGGCCCGGGGCCAGGATGGCCGGGGCGGCGGCGCTCAGTACAGCCGCTTGCGGCGGTTCTGCTCGCGGGAGATCCGCTTCATGTGGCGCTTCACGGCGGCCGCCTTCTTGCGCTTGCGCTCCTGGGTGGGCTTTTCGTAGAACTCGCGGCGACGCAGCTCCGTCAGCACGCCCGCCTTCTCGCAGGCACGCTTGAAACGCCGCAGTGCGGCGTCGAAATATTCGTTCTCTCTGACTTTAACGCTCGGCATAGGTTTTCCGATCTATCTGCTCTCGAGTCGAGGCTGCCGCATGGCATTCAGGCCGGCGGGGCACTCGGACCGTGGTTGGACAATTCGTTGAACAATTGGTTGGACAAATCCGCCGCGGCGGACAAAGACCGCTAAGTTTACGGCCGGTACCCGGCGAATGCAAAAGCCTTTTGTCCTTTTCCTGGGGTATTATCCGCCCGCTATGCTGGTACTGGGCATCGAAACGAGCTGCGACGAGACCGGGGTGGCCCTGTACCACACCGAGACCGGGCTGCTGGAGCACCGCCTGCACAGCCAGGTGGATCTGCACGCGCGCTACGGGGGTGTGGTGCCCGAACTGGCGTCACGGGATCACTCCAGGCGCCTGGTGCCGCTGGTGGAAGAGGTCATGGCCGACGCGGGCATGGAGACCGGCGACCTGGACGGGATCGCCTACACCGCCGGTCCCGGGCTCATCGGCGCTCTGATGGTGGGAGCGACCTTCGCCGCCAGCTACGCCACCGCTGCCGGCCTGCCCGCCGTCCCCGTGCATCATATGGAGGCCCATCTGCTGGCGCCGCTGCTGGAGGCGGAGCCGCCGGAGTTCCCGTTCGTCGCCCTGCTGGTGTCCGGCGGCCACACGCTGCTGGTGGACGTGGCCGGCATCGGCAGTTACTCGGTACTCGGCACCACACTCGACGATGCGGCCGGAGAAGCCTTCGACAAGACCGCGAAGCTGCTGGAGCTCGGTTACCCGGGCGGTCCCGCCCTGGCCGCGCTGGCCGAGCGGGGAGATCCGCGCGCCTTCGCATTCCCCCGTCCGCTCACGCGGCGGCCGGGGCTGGACTTCAGCTTCTCGGGCCTGAAGACGGCGGTGCTGGTCGAGGCCCGGCGCCTGCGCGATGCCGGCGCCTGGGACGAGGGCGCCCGCGCCGACATGGCCGCCGCGTTCGAGGCGGCGGTCGTGGAGACCCTGGCCATCAAGTGCCGCCGGGCGCTGGAGACCGCCGGGCGTGACAGTCTGGTGGTGGCGGGCGGCGTGGGCGCCAATCGGCGGCTGCGCGAAGCACTGGTGGCGGACGTCTCCGCCGGCGGCGGCCGGGTGTACTTTCCGCGGCCGGTGTTCTGTACGGACAACGGCGCGATGATCGCACTGGCCGGCGCACTCCGGCTGGCACAATCCGGCGACGAGCCCCGTATCCTGGCGCGGGCCCGCTGGTCGCTGGAGGAATTGCCGGCGCTGGCCGCCTGAGCGGAGGACTCATGGATATCATCTTTCTGCGCGATCTGCGCATCGACACCGTGGTGGGCATCTGGGACTGGGAGCGGCGCATCCGCCAGACCGTCAGCATCGATCTGGAGATGGCCGCCGACATCGCCCGCGCGGCCGCGACCGACAGCATCGACGACACGCTCAACTACAAGCGCGTGGCGAAACGGCTCATTGCCTACGTCGAGGCGTCGGAGTTCCAGCTGGTCGAGACCATGGCCGAGCGCATCGCCGAGATCGTGCTGGGGGAATTCGAGGTGCCCTGGGTGCGCGTCACGGTGAACAAGCCCGGCGCCATCCGCGGCTCCCGGGACGTGGGCGTACGCATCGAGCGCGGCGCGAGGCCCGAATGAGATGGCCCGGGTGTTCGTCAGCGTCGGCAGCAATATACGGCCGGAAGAGAATCTCCGCCTGGCCTGCGCGGAACTCGAGCGGCGCTTCGGCGACCTGGATCTCTCCTCCGTGTATCGCAACCCGCCGGTGGGCTTCGATGGCGAGGACTTCCTCAACCTGGTAGCGGGCTTCGACACCGAAGGCGATCCGGAGGAGGTGATCGCCGAGCTGGAGCAGATCCACCGGCTGGCCGGCAGACAGCGGGGCGCGGAGCGCTACGGGCCGAGGACGCTGGATCTGGACCTGCTGCTCTATGACGATCTGGTCACCGAGGGGCCGCCGCTCACGCTGCCCCGGGACGATGTCCTGAAATACGATTTCGTGCTGGGACCGCTGGCCGAGCTCGTCCCGGATCTCGTCCACCCGGTCGACGGGCGCCGTCTCGCCGACCTCTGGGAGGCCTTCGAGGACGGCGACCGCCGGCTCACCGTGGAGGACGTCGACGTCGAGGCCCGGATCTGAGGCCTCGAAAAATGGCGCCGTGGAGGATAGATTGGCGACGACGAGGGTCCGACACCGCATGCGGACGAGAGAGGCGACAGGGATGAAGAGACTCAAGACCGTCGGGATCATGGTTGTTGCCGCGCTGACTAGCGCCGCCTGCGGCGGGGGCGGCGGAGGCGGCGGCACCACCGCGCCACCGCCGACCGGTGCGGACGACTGCACTGCTACCGCGCAGAAGGAGTTCGTGCTAGAGCGGATGCGTGATGTCTACCTCTGGGCGGACCGGCTGCCGGCCGCCATCGATATCGCGGACTTCGCCACCCCGGAGGCGCTGCTCGCCGAGCTGAGGTCTTTCAGCCCCGGTGGCGTCGACCGATTCAGTTTCATCGGCTCTGCCTCGGAGGATGCCCAGTTCTTCGGCGAGGGCCAGTTTGCCGGCTTCGGTTTCTCGAGTCGCTTCGAGGCGGACAACGACCTGAGATTTACCCGGGTCTTTGCCGACAGCCCGGCGGCGCTGGCCGGCTTCGAGCGCGGCCAGCGGATATTGGAGATCGACGGACGCACGATCGCGGAGATACAGGCGGCCGAGGGCATCAACGCGGCTTTCGGCCCGTCGGAAGTGGGGGTCACGCGCCTGTTTCTTATCCGGGAGCTGGACGGCTCCGAATTCGAGGTCAGCGTCAGCAAAGACGTGGTGACGATCGATCCGGTGCCGCAGCGTCGGATCATCGAGACGAATGCCCTTCGCGCGGGCTACATGGAGATGTCGCAGTTCATCAGCACCGCCGAGGGCGCCGACGGCCCTCTGGACCGCGCCTTCGAAGAGTTCGAGGCTGCCGCCGTTACCGATCTCGTCGTGGATCTGCGTTACAACGGCGGCGGGCTGGTACGTACCGCCGAATTGCTCGGCGACTATCTGGGTTGGGGGGCTGCACCCGGCGACGTGTTTTCGCGCACGCTGTTCAATGCCACGAATGCGGCGCGGAATGACGATGAGCTCTTCGAGTTCGTCGATGCGGCGCCGGTTCTCTCCCGCATTGTGTTCATCGCCACCGGGGCGACCGCTTCGGCCAGTGAACTGGTGATCAACGGCATGGCGCCGCACGTACAGGTCAGCGTGGTCGGCGCGGATACTTTCGGCAAGCCGGTCGGTCAGACCGGCGAGGTGCTGGATGAGTGCGACGTGATCCTGCGGCCCGTGGCCTTCGAGACGGTCAATGCGCTGGATGAGGGTGGCTACTTCGACGGCCTGCCGGCCGACTGCCCGGCCGCGGACGACATCCGCTTCCCGATCGGCGATCTGGACGATCCGTCGTTGCAGGCGGCTCTGGACGTGCTGTTGACGGGCAGCTGCCCGGCTGCAGTCGCCGCCGAGAAACCGGCTGTCCCGAAGTACGAATACCAAACCGCGCCGGCGCCGCCCTGGCGCAGTATCGACGGGTTCTTCTGAACTCTGGTCCGTCAGCCCCGCTTACCACCCCAGGCTGCGGCCGCCGTCGACGGCGATGATCTGGCCGGTGACGTAAGTGGCGTCGCGCACCAGGTAGAGAACGCAGCACGCGATGTCGGCCGGCGAGCCGGTGCGCTTCAGCGCCGTCTGGCCGATGATGTTCTCTTTCACCGACTCGGTCATGTCCTCGTCCTCCGGCCACAGGATGGCGCCCGGCGAGACGCCGTTGACCCGGATCTCAGGGCCGAGGTCCTTGGCCAGCGAGCGGGTCAGCATGGCGAGCCCCGCCTTGGCGGGCCCGTAGACCGGATGATCGCGCAGCGGGCGGCGGGCGTGGATGTCCACCAGGTTGACGATCACGCCGCCGGTCTGGCGCAGGTGTGGCGCCGCCGCCTGGGACAGGAACAGCGGCGCCTTCAGGTTGGTGCCCAGCAGGTCGTCCCAGTGTTCGCGCGTGATGGTGCCGATCGGTGTCGGATAAAACGTGGAGGCGTTGTTCACCAGCACGTCCAGCCGCCCGGTGCGCTCCACGACCCGCTGCACCAGCGAATCGCGGGCATCGTCATCGAGCAGGTCGGCGGCGAAGGCAGCCGCCGAACCGGGCCGTGCGGCTTCGAATTCGGCCGCCAGCGCTTCGGCGGGCCCGGCGGAGCTGCGATAATGCACGGCGATGTTCGCTCCGGCCCCGTGCAGCGTGCGCGCGATCTCCGCGCCGATGCGCTTCGCGCCGCCGGTGATCAGGACCCAGCGGGAATCGAGATTCTTGTGACTGTCGTTTTCGCCCATACCGGCCGCCTTCCGTCCGCCCGTCCGTTCGCCCATCCGTCGGTCAATAGCCGCGCCTGTGTTTCGGCTCCGGCAGTGATACGGATTCGCCGGGGATGATGCAAGTCCGCGGCGCTGGAACCGAGGCGGTGCCGACGCCGCAGCCGGATGCCCTGGCTCACTCGGCGCGGCTGGAGGCGCTGGTCCGCGAGCGCATCCGCGCAGCGGGCGGCGCGCTCGGCTTCGCGGACTACATGAACCTGGTCCTCTACGCCCCGGGGCTGGGCTATTACTCGGCCGGCACGCGGAAGTTCGGTCCGGGCGGGGACTTCGTCACCGCGCCGGAAGTGAGTCCGCTCTTCTCCCGGGTGCTCGCGCGCCAGCTCGCCGAGATGCTCGCCGCCGTCGGCGGCGGCGACATACTGGAGCTCGGCGCCGGCAGCGGCGTCATGGCGGCGGAGATCCTGGCCTCGCTGGCCGCGGCGGAGGCCCTGCCGGCGCGCTATCGGATCCTCGAGGTGAGCGCGGATCTCCGGGCCCGGCAGCGGGAGACGATCGCCGCGCGGATGCCGGGGCAGCTCGAGCGGGTGCACTGGCTGGAGGGGCTGCCCGCCGAGCCACTGCGCGGGGTGATCGTGGGCAACGAGGTTGTCGACGCCTTGCCGGTGGAGCGATTCCGCCGCGAGGCGGAGGGCGTGAGCGGGGCCGTGATTACCGAGAAGCCGGCGGGCCTCGCGCTGGACTGGGCCCCGGCGCCGCCGGCGCTCGCCGGGGCGGTGGCCGCCCTGGAAGCGCGGCTCGGCGGACGCCTGGCGTCCGGCTACGTCTCCGAACTGTCACTCGGGCTCGGCGGCTGGATGGCCGACATCGCCGCCGCCCTCGACGAGGGGTTCCTGTTGCTCGCCGACTACGGCTTCAGCGAGTCGGAGTACTACGCGCCGGAGCGCAGCGGCGGCACGTTCCGTTGCCACTATCGGCACCGTGCCCACGAGGACGCCCTGCTGTGGCCGGGCCTGCAGGATCTGACGGCGTGGGTCGATTTCACGGCCCTGGCACAGGCAGGCCTGGCTGCCGGACTGGATCTCGTCGGCTATACCACCCAGGCGCACTTCCTGATCGCGGCGGGACTGGAGGCCGAGCTGGCCGGGCAGGAGTCACTCGACGAGCGGCAGCGTCTGTCGTTGTCTGCCGGGGTCAAAACCCTTACGCTCCCCGGCGAGATGGGCGAGGCATTCAGATTCATGGGCTTTGGCCGGGCGGCAGACCAACGTCCTTTGCGGCCGAGGGGCTTCGCCCTGAGCGATCTCAGGCGCACCCTGTGAGTCCGCAGCCGAGTCCACTGCCATGACCTGGTGGCAGTCGGTCGTCCTCGCCCTGCTGCAGGGGCTGACCGAGTTCCTCCCCATCTCCAGTTCGGGCCATCTGGTGCTGGTGCCGGTGATCGCCGGCTGGCAGGACCAGGGTCTCGCCTTCGACGTGGCCGTGCACTTCGGCACCCTCGCCGCCGTACTGATCGTCTTCCGCCGTGACCTGCTGGCGATGGCAGGCGGCTGGTTCCGCCAGGTCGGCGGAGGCGGTCCGTCGCCGGAGTCCCGGCTGGCGTGGGCAGTGATCGTGGGCACGGTGCCGCTGGGTCTGGTGGGCTTCGTCGGGCACGACTGGATCGAGGCGAACCTGCGCTCGGCACTCGTCATCGCGGCGGCCACGGGCGGCTTCGGCGTCGCACTGTGGCTTGCGGATGCGTTCGGCGCACAGCGCCGCTCGGAAGACTCACTGCGGCTCGGCGACGCCCTGCTGGTCGGGCTGGCGCAGGTGCTCGCGCTCATACCCGGGACGTCGCGTTCGGGCATCACGATGACCGCCGCGATGGCGCTGGGACTGACGCGCAGCGCGGCAGCACGGTTTTCCTTCCTCCTGTCGGTGCCGGCCATCCTGGCGGCGACCGGTCTCGAGACCTGGAACCTGATCGAGTCCACCGCCCCGGTCCGCTGGGACATCCTGGCCGGCGCCACCGCCATCTCCGCCGTGACCGCCTATCTCGCCATACGGCTGTTCCTCGGCTTCATCGAGCGCATCGGCATGTGGCCTTTCGCCGCGTACCGCCTGGTGCTGACAGCGGCGATCCTCTGGCTGGTGGTCTAGAGAGTATCGGCAGAACGGCATTGGCAGAGAGCACAGGCGAAGGCTAGCCGGCGTCGCGGGGGAGCGCCCCGCGCAGGGCCTCGATACGCGCTTCCCGGATGGCCCGGCCGATGGCGGGTCCCTCGAGATTCTCGCCGGCCACGTCGTCGGCCGAGACCGCGGCGGCGACCTGCCGCGCCCGGCGCAGCCGGTCGGCCTGCGGGTAGGGCCGGTCCTCGAGGCCCGTGCGGCCGCGAGCGTCGGCCTCGCACGCGAGCAGGAATTCCTCGAAGCGTTCCGGCCGCCGGAAAGCATCCGCCGCCTCCAGCAGTTTCATCACCGTCGACGGCCTGAGTTCCGTGGCGCGGTGGCACAGGCCGTGATACTCGGCCACCAGCAGGGCGAGGTCGCGGCAGGCCTTCGGCACGGGCAGCCGCTCGCACAGGCGGCCGAGCAGGCGCACGCTGCGCCGTTCGTGTCCCCGGTGACGCGGCCATTCCGACTCGGGTGTCTCGCCCTTGCCCAGGTCATGGGTGAGGGCGGCGAAGCGCACCGCCAGTGACGGCGACAGTCGGGTGGCCTGCTCCAGCACCAGCAGCGTATGCAGGCCGGTGTCGATCTCGGGGTGCCATTCCTCGGGCTGGGGCACGCCGAACAGCGCCTCCACCTCGGGGAACAGGACGGCCAGGGCACCGCAGACGTAGAGGATATGGAAGTAAACGGCGGGGCGCGGCCCCTCGAGCGCGTTCGCCGTCTCCTGCCAGACCCGTTCGGGAGTGAGGTGCTCCAGTTCGCCGGACTGGGCGAGCTCCGCCATCAGGCCGAGTGTCTCCCCAGCGAGGGTGAAGTCCAGGTCGGAGAAGCGGGCGGCGAAGCGCGCAGCGCGCAGTACCCGCAGCGGGTCCTCGGAGAAGGCCGGGGAGACGTGCCGCAGTATGCGCTCCTCGAGATCGAGTCGGCCGCCGTAAGGATCGATGATCGTGCCGTCGGGGGCCTCGGCTATGGCGTTGACGGTGAGATCGCGGCGCCGGAGGTCGTCTTCCAGTGTGACGTCCGGCGAGGTGTCGAACTCGAAGCCGTGGTAGCCGTGGCCGGACTTGCGCTCGCTGCGGGCCAGCGCGTACTCCTCGCCGGTCTCCGGGTGCAGGAACACCGGGAAGTCCTTGCCGACCTGGCGGTAGCCCCGATCGGTCATCTCGGCCGGCCTGGCGCCGACGACGACCCAGTCCCGCTCCCTGACCGGCAGCCCGAGCAGACGGTCACGGACCGCCCCGCCGACGAGGTAGACTTCCATCGCCGCATTCTAACGTGAAGACACGAATGGTCCGCAAATCCCTCATCCGTACGGCCATGGCGGTGCTCGCCGTCGTCGTCCTCTCGACCGGCCTCGGCGGTTGCTACTACCTGCAGGCCGCGCGCGGGCAGCTGGAGATCGTGCGCAAGCGCACGCCGATTCCCGAGGTAATGGAGGATCCGGCGACGCCCGCCTCGCTGCGCCGGCGCCTGGAGCTGGTGCGCTCGGCGCGGGAATTCGGCGTGGCCGAGCTCGGCCTGCCGGACAACGGCAGCTATCGCAGCTACGCAGACCTGGGGCGTGACTTCGTCGTGTGGAACGTCTTCGCGGCGCCGGAATTTTCGCTGGAGCCGAAGCGCTGGTGTTTTCCCGTGGCCGGCTGTGTCGCCTACCGGGGTTACTTCGACCGGGGGGCGGCCGAAGCGGAGGCGGCGCGGCTGTCCGCGGACGGCTACGACACCCACGTCGCCGGCGTCGCCGCCTATTCCACGCTGGGCCGTTTCGAGGACCCCGTGCTGAACACGATGATGGGCTGGTCCGACCCGCTGCTGGTGGAGACCCTGTTCCACGAACTCGCGCACCAGCGCCTGTACGTGCAGGACGACACCGAGTTCAACGAGTCGTTCGCCACGGTGGTGGGTCGCGTGGGCGCGCGTCGCTGGCTGCAGTGGCGCGGTGACGCGGAGGGTCTCACGGCGCTGGAGCGGCGGGTGGCATGGCTGCGCGACTGGATGGCGGAAGTGCAGGCCCTGCAAAGCCGTCTGCAGGCACTGTACGCAAGCGGGCGGCCGCCGGCGGAGATGCGCGCCGGGAAGGAGCGTCTGTTCGCCGGACTGGCGCGCTTGCCCATGGCTCCCCGGCAAGTGCCGAACGACAATGCGGCACTGGTGCCGGCGATGGCCTACCACGGCCTGGTGCCCGGCTTCACCGGGATGCTGGAGGCCTGCGACGGCGAACTCGGGTGTTTCTACGAGCGGGCCGCCGCCCTGGCGGAACTGGAGCCCGCGGTGCGGCGCGAGCGCCTGGCGGCCTATCGTTGAGGGTCGGCCTGGCAGCCTATCGCTGAGTGATGCGACCGGCTTCGCGTCGGTAGCGGGAATAACGCGCGTTGCGCCCTGCCTTGCCGATATACAGAGGCATCGCGGTCTCGAGAGAGCGGGGCCGGATGCCGAAGTGCTTGAAGCCGTCGCTGTCGCAGACGCTCGGCACCGTCAGGGACAGGTAGTTGTCCCAAGACAGCGGCTTGCCCGGCACATACTCGAAGATGCGCGCCTGCAGGCGCGACGCCCATTCCGGCAGGCCGATGATCAGACGGCGGATCTCCAGCGTGGCGCAGATGAGCTCGACGAGTTCCCGCAGCGTGTAGGTCCTGGGGCCGCAGAGCTCGAAGCGGCGCGACTCGGTCTCCGCGTCGTCCAGGGAGAGGGCGAATGCCTCGGCCACGTCGTCCACCGAGACCGGCGCGAAGCGCGAGTCCGGCATGGCCAGCGGCAGCGCGGGCAGGAATTTCAGCAGACCGGCGAAGCGGTTCACGAAGCCGTCGTCCGGCCCGAAGATCACCGAGGGCTGCAAGATGGTCCAGGCCAGCGCGTCGCCGCTGTCGCGCTCGATGATCTCCTCGGCCTCGCCCTTCGTGCGCAGGTAATGGCTCGGGCCGGCCGGGCTGGCTTTCACCGCGCTCATCTGCAGCAGGCGTCCCACCCCTGCCGCCCGGCAGGCCGCCACCACCTTGCGGGTGAGTTCCCGGTGCGCGGCGTCGAAGCCACGGCCGCTGTGGCCGGACTCGTTCAGGATGCCCACCAGGTTGATCACGGTATCCTGCCCCTGCAACAGCCGCTCCAGCGCGGCCGGGTCGTGTACGTCGGCAGCGACCATTGTCACCGTCGGCAGCACCTTCAGGTGGCGGCCGTTCTCCACGTTGCGCGTGGGCACCAGAATCCGGTGCTGATCCGCGGCGAGACGCTCGACGATCTCCGTGCCGACGAAGCCGGTGCCGCCCAGTACGCAGATCCTGTGTGTCATCGTCCGCTGTCCCCGGCCCGCGCCAGCGCCAGCCGCTCGCCGGGCGGCGCCACGGGGGGATGCAGTGCCGAAAGCCGGAGTTCACGACCGGTCAGGCGCCAGCTGAAGATGCTGTCCGCGGTGAGGACGCGCTTGACGTAGCTGCGTGTCTCGGCGAACGGAATGGTCTCGATCCAGATGTCGGCGGGCAGCGAGCGGGCCTCGGGCAGCCAGCGCTCGACCCGATGCGGGCCCGCGTTGTATGCCGCGGTGGCCAGTACCGGGTTCGCGTCGAAGCGCTCGTAGACTTCGGCCAGATAGCGGGTACCGAGCTGGATGTTGGCCGGCGGGTCGATCAGCGTCGCATAGCCGCGCCAGCGCAACCGGGCGCGCTGCGCCGTGCCGCGCCCCGTGGCCGGCATGAGCTGCATCACGCCGATGGCGCCGGCGGACGAACGGATGTCCGCCATGAACAGGCTCTCGCTGCGGGCGATGCCGTAGGCCCAGGCCTCGCGGATGTCGGCGGCCGCGGCGTGCGTCTCGAAGTCCGTCTTCCACGGCAGCGGATAGCGCAGACCGAGGTCGTCGTAGTGGCCGGCCTTCGCCGCGGTGGCAATGGCCCGGGAGTGCCAGCCCCAGCGGTGCGCGAGCAGCGCAGCCTGGGCCAGCCTGTGGTTGTCGAGCCCGGTGACGGCTTCGTTCCACTCGCTGCGTCCCAGGCTCTCCAGTCCCACGAGGAACAGCTCGCTGGCCCGCTGGATCGCGGGGTCGCGCGCCAGCCCCGCGAGGGTCTCCCCATCGGCTGGCAGCGGCGCATGGCCGAAGGCGTAGGGCAGGTCCAGCGCGTCCGCGGCCAGGAAACCGTGATAACTGCGTTCCGCGGCGAGTGCGCGCCACAGGCTCTCGGCCGCGGCCTGCTCGCCGGTGGCGGCCAGCCCTCGTGCGCGCCAGTAGCGCCAGATATCCTGGCCGGCCATGTCGGCCGGCATCGCCTCGATGGCGGCCAGCACGTCCGGCCAGTCTTCGCGGCGGAGCGCGTCCCGGGTGCGCCAGGCGAGCACGTCGGCGGATGCCAGATGGGCGGGAATCGCCTTCAGCAGGCCCGGTGCTGCAGGCTCGCGCCGCAGGGCGGCGCGGATACCGATGTAGCCGGCCACCTCCCAGCGCTCGCGGCCCGAAACGTGCAGCTGTGATGCCAGCCGGCGCCACAGTTCGGCGGCATAGGCGGGATCACGGCGCGCCAGCGCTTCGACGCCCCACAGGGCACGCGCCCGGACGGTTTCGTTGACGCCGGCCGGATCCAGCCGGACGAGTTCTGCGGCGGGATCGTTCTGCATGGCGATCCACGCCGCCGCCTCCCGCCGCGCGTCTTCGTCCAGCTCCCGTGCCAGATAGCGGGCGAGCCGGAACTCCCGGGCGTCGATGGCGAGTGCGAACCGTTGCCGGTAGCGCTCGGCGTCCAACAGGCCCTGAGCGCGCATGGCCTCGAACACGGGATCGCACTCCCGCGGCTGGCTCCGGCCCGCGAGCCAGAGGCGCGCGACGTCGTTCTCCGTGTAGCGGTGGCCGGCTTCGGTCAGGCTCCGGGCCTCGGCCGCCGTGCAGTCGAGTGTGGTGATGCCCGCGTCCGCATAGCGCCCGCTATACAGGGTCAGGAAGCGGGACCAGTCGCCCCGTCGCGCCAGCTCGTGGATCCAGCGGTCGGCGAGCCGGCGGGCGGGCGGCAGGTGCGCATGTTCGCGCAGGAAGGCTTCGACCTGCGCGCTATCCGCGTGCCGGATTGTCGCCTGCAGCCAGGCCGCGCGCAGATCCGGCCAGAGCGGATAGTCGCGCAACTCGGCAGCGGCGGCTTCCGCCGACGCCCACTCTCCTTCGCGCGCCTCGGCGTAGACGGCCGCGAACAGCTCTCGGCGCGCTTCGATATTGTCGATGTCGATGTCGTCGGCGGCGGACGGCGGGCCGCCCGCGATTGCAGCCATGGCAGCCATGACAGTCATGACCGCCAGGGCGCCGAGGGCCGCCACGGCCGGGAAAGAGAAGGGAAGAGCGCGCGAGTCGTGCATGTTGAGAACATACTCAGCGGCCCGGGCGGAGGCAAGGTGAAAAAAAAGCCGGCCCGCATCCGCTGCGGGCCGGCCTCGCTACGATGGACGGGTCTTGCGTATCTGCTTAGCGTATCTGCCTAGCGTATCTGCAACAGCAGCACGCGCTCGCCGCGGATGACTTTCAGGAAGAGAATCCGGCTGTCGCCGGCCGCCTCGCGCAGTTCCGTCATGTTGGTGACCGGGCTGCGGTTGACTTCGACGATGATGTCGCCGGGCCGCAGGCCGCGCTGGGCCGCCGGGCTGCCGGCCTCGACGGAGACCACCTCCACGCCGTCGGCGTCGGGCCCCGTTGCCGGCGTGAACTCGGCGCCCTCTAGGCCGGGATGCAGATCGACGCCGGCACTGCTCATCATGGCGTTACGGTCGTCGAGTACGGCGGTCACGGTCCTCTCCCGGCCGTCGCGCAGCAGGCGGATCTCCACTTCGTCGCCGGCGCGCAGCAGGCCGATCGTGTTGCGCAGCTCGGTGCCGCTGGCGATTGGCTCGCCGTTCGCCTCGACGATAATGTCGTCCACCTGGATACCCGCCTGTTCGGCGGCGGAGCCCGGGTTCACGGACTGGACCAGCGCACCGCGGACGTCGTCGAGCCCCAGCGCGTCGGCGGTATCCTCGTCGACGGTGCTGATCTGCACGCCCAGCAGGCCCCGCCGCACCTCGCCGTACTCCAGGATCTGGCGCATGATCGCGTTGGCCATGTTGGACGGTACGGCGAAGCCGATGCCGACGTTGCCGCCGGAGCGCGAGATGATCGCCGAATTGATGCCGACCAGCTCGCCGCGCAGGTTGACCAGCGCGCCGCCGGAGTTACCCGGGTTGATCGAGGCATCCGTCTGGATGAAGTCCTCGTAGCCGTCCGGATTCAGCCCGAACCGCCCGAGTGCGCTGACGATGCCCGATGTCACCGTGTGCTGCAGGCCGAACGGATTGCCGATGGCGATGACGAAGTCGCCGACCTCCAGGACGTCGGAATCGCCGATGGGCAGCTCGACGAGCCCGTCCTCCTCGACTTTCAGGATCGCGATGTCCGTGCCCGGGTCTGAGCCGATGATCTCGGCGTCCAGCGTACGATCGTTGAACAGCGTGATCTCGATCCCGTCCGCACCGTCCACCACGTGGTGGTTCGTGATGATGTAGCCGTTATCCGCATCCACGATCACGCCGGAGCCCGCACTCTGCATCTGGCGCTCTCGAGGCTGCTGGTCGGGCAGCCCGAAGAAGCGGCGGAAGGGGTCGTTGTCGTGGAAAGGCGTGCGCATCTCGACAGTGGCGCTGACGCGGATATTCACGACGGCGGGAGAGACACGCTGGACGAGGGGTGCGAGGCTCGGCACCTTCTCGTCATCCACGAGCTGGGGCAGTGCGGCCCAGCCGGGGCCTGCCAGGCCGATCGCCAGGATGAGGGTTGCCAGAACGCTACGTCTTGTCATGCGATGATTTCCTCGGTGCGAAATGGATGTCGCTGAACGGCCCAGCCAGTGCGGTCGCGGGTGATTTTCGGTCATCCTGGGCCCGACCTGCTGAATCCATCATGAACGCTCGTGATGTGAGCAGTCCAGCAAAGACAACGGCGGAGACCGGTTGGTTCCGGTCTCCGCCGTCCGTGACACGCCCGTCGGGCAGGGCCGCGCCGCGCCCGACGCCGGCCTCATTCGACGGTGACGTCGATGCGGCGCGGCATCACCTTAGGCTGTTTGGGAATGCTGATCTCGAGTACACCGTGGGAGCTTTTCGCGGTGATACTCTCGGCATCCGCGGTCTCCGGGAGCGTGAAACGGCGGAAGAAGCTGCCGCTGACACGCTCGACGCGGCGGTAGCCGTTCTGCTCGTCACGGTCGCTGAATTCCCGCTTGCCACTCAGTGTGAGTACGCCGTTCTCCATGCTCACCTCGATGTCCTCCGGATCGACACCCGGTACATCGGCAGTGAGGACGAAGCGGTCGGACTCCTCGCTGATGTCGACGGCGGGGATCCAGTCGGCGACGGCGGACGAACTCTCCGGGTCCGCCGGCATGCGGCCCGCCATCAGCTTGTCGAGATCACGGTGGAGCCGGTTCACCAGGCTCCAGGGTTCATAGGTTACAAGGCTCATAATCGACCTCCTCGTTGCTTGACGGGCACTCTGCCCGCTCCTGTTCGATGAGGCCGAAATGTGGACCGGTGCGTGGCTTTTCAAGTGCTCCGCACGGCCGGAAAGACGTCGGCGAAGGCATTCGGCGTGTCCCCGCCGTCCGCACAAGATATTGTGTCACTGATATGACACTCCGACGCGCAGAAAATAAACGGATTTTAATGCGCTTTTTGCGGTAAATACATTAAACTATTGATTTATAATATATTTTGTTAGGGAAAAAGTTTCCGGTTTCCCCTTGACAGCGGCCCCTCACGGTCCTAATCTAACCACTCGCTGGCACAACATCTTGTGTCTCGCAAAACAAGCATAAACCTTGCTTCAGGGCAGGTATCCGGCGCGCTCGTGCCGGATGCCAGGGGTTCTTATGCGGTGTTCTGGCCACCGCATTTGACAGAATATACCGCCGTTCAGGCACTTGGCCGACGGCCCGGCTTTTTGGGGGTTCTCGTACGATGAAACCGGCAGAGATGATGGCACCGACCGCAGTCTCGGAGATCGCTTTCCAGGATGCGTCTATCGACATCTGGGATTCCAAATACAGGTTGAAAGCCAAGGACGGCACGGAGATCGATGCCTCTGTCGACGCCACCTACCAGCGGGTGGCCCGTGCGCTCGCCGACGTGGAGCCCGCCGACCGCCGCGAGCACTGGTACGAGCGTTTCCTGTGGGCGCTCAGGAGCGGCGCCATCCCGGCCGGGCGCATCACCTCCAATGCGGGCGCCCAGGCACACAAGCCGGCGACTTCCACCATCAACTGCACGGTGTCCGGCACCATCATGGATTCGATGGACGACATCCTGAACAAGGTGCACGAAGCCGGCCTGACGCTGAAGGCGGGCTGCGGCATCGGCTACGAGTTCTCCACCCTGCGGCCGAAAGGCGCGTACGTGACCGGTGCCGGTGCCTATACCTCCGGCCCGCTGTCCTTCATGGATATCTACGACAAGATGTGCTTCACGGTCTCGTCGGCGGGCGGCCGCCGCGGCGCCCAGATGGGTACCTTCGACGTGGGTCACCCCGATGTCATGGACTTCGTGCGCGCCAAGCGCGAGAACGGCCGCCTGCGCCAGTTCAACCTGTCGCTGCTGGTCACGGACGAATTCATGCAGGCGGTGAAGGACGACGAAGACTGGAAGCTTGCATTCCCCGTGTCGGTGGACGAGGCGGAGCACGACCAGCTCGACCTCGCCGATCAGGAGCAGTTCATCTGGCGCGAGTGGCCCGGCGGCGGCGACTATGTGCAGGACGAGAGCGGCCTGGTGGCCTGCCGCATCTACAAGACGGTGCCCGCGCGGCGGCTGTGGGACATGATCATGGCCTCCACCTACGATTTCGCCGAGCCCGGATTCGTGCTGATAGACCGGGTGAACGAGATGAACAACAACTGGTGGACCGAAAACATCCGCGCCACCAACCCCTGCGGCGAGCAGCCGCTGCCGCCTTACGGCTCCTGCCTGCTCGGCTCGGTCAACCTGACCAAGTTCGTGGTCTCGCCGTTCACCGACGAGGCGCGTTTCGACTGGGAGGAGTTCAGCGAGGTGGTGAAGGTGTTCACCCGCATGCTGGACAACGTCGTCGAGATCAACGGCCTGCCGCTGGGCGAGCAGCGCAACGAGATCACGCGCAAGCGCCGCCACGGCATGGGCTTCCTGGGGCTGGGTTCCACCATCACCATGATGGGCATGAAGTACGGTGAGCCGGGTTCCGTGGAATTCACCGAGAAGGTGGCGAAGCAGCTCGCGATCTCGGGCTGGGAGACCGGCCTGGAACTCGCCCGGGAGAAAGGGCCGGCGCCGATCATGGAGGAGGAGTTCGAGGTGACGCCGGAGATGCTGCGCAAGCGACCCGAGATGGCCGCCGACGGCATCCGCCCCGGCGATCGTCTGCCCGGCCGCGTGCTGCACGCGCGCTACAGCCGTTACATGCAGAAGGTCGGCGCCGAGGCTCCCGAGCTGGTACAGGAACTGGAGCGGGTGGGCGCCCGCTTCACCCATCACAGCTCCATCGCGCCGACGGGCACCATCTCGCTGTCGCTGGCCAATAACGCGAGCAACGGCATCGAGCCCAGTTTTGCCCATCACTACTTCCGCAACGTCATCCGCGAGGGGCGCAAGTCCAAGGAGAAGGTGGACGTGTTCTCTTTCGAGCTGCTCGCCTACCGCGAGCTGATCAATCGGCGGGCGATGCCGCACTCGGAAGCGCCGGAGGAGAAGCTGCCCGAGTACTTCATCACGTCGGAGGACGTGTCACCGAAGCAGCACGTGGACATCCAGGCGGCGGCCCAGAAGTGGGTGGACTCGTCCATCTCGAAGACGGCGAACGTGCCCACCGAGTATCCCTACGAGGATTTCAAGGATATCTACCTCTACGCCTACGAGCAGGGCCTGAAGGGCTGCACGACCTTCCGTTTCAATCCGGAGGCCTTCCAGGGCGTGCTCGTGAAGGAGCAGGATCTGAAGAACACCACCTACGTCTTCGAGCTGGATGACGGCAGCACGGTGGAGCTGAAGGGCGACGAGGAGATCGAGTACGACGGCGAGATGCATACCGCCGCGAACCTGTTCGACGCGCTGAAGGAAGGCTACTACGGCAAGTTCTGAGTGCGGAGCTGGCAAGGATTGATGCGGCCCCGCCGCGGCGGGGCCAGACGAGGAACCGAAGAATGGCTGCAAAGAAGATAGACAGGAAGATCGTCGGCTACTCCGTGAAGAAGCCGGAAGGCAAGGCGGAGAAGAAGCGCGCGTACGAGGTGGAGCAGGAGGGCGACGGCGCCACCGTCATCCGCATGCACGAGCGGCTCGAGCGCCCGGAGGTGCTGATCGGCTCCACCTACAAGGTGAAGACGCCGGTCTCGGATCACGCGATGTACGTCACCATCAACGACATCGTGCTGAACGAGGACACGCCCCACGAGCAGCGCCGGCCCTTCGAGATCTTCATCAACTCGAAGAACCTCGACCACTACCAGTGGATCGTGGCGCTGACCCGCATCATCTCGGCGGTGTTCCGCAAGGGCGGCGACGTCACGTTCCTGGTGGACGAGCTGAAGGCCGTGTTCGATCCCCGCGGCGGATACTGGCAGCCGGGCGGCAAGTTCATGCCCTCGATCATCGCCGAGCTGGGCCACATCGTGGAGAAGCACCTGCACACCATCGGGCTGCTGAAGCCGGCCGGCCCGGACGAGCACCAGCAGAAGCTGATCGCCGAGAAGCGGGCGGAATTCGAGGCCCGCGCGGCCCAGACCGATGCCTTCTCCGAGAGCGAGTTCCCGGAGGGCGCGCAGCTCTGCGCCAAGTGCAACGTGGCCGCCGTCATCATGATGGACGGCTGCATGACGTGTCTGAGCTGCGGCGAGTCCAAGTGCGGCTGAGCGCAGCGTAAAGGGGCGCTCTCTTTGCTAACATGCCGGGCTTCCGAGGTTTCCCCGGCGGCAAGCTCGTGACCCTGCAGATACCAGACTTCTCCGGCGCCCGTCTCCTGGTGGCCGGGGACCTCATGCTCGACCAGTACTGGTTCGGCGCCACCGGCCGCATCTCGCCGGAGGCGCCCGTGCCGGTCGTCCACGTTCGCGACGGCGAGGAGCGGCCGGGCGGCGCCGCCAACGTGGCGGTGAACCTGGCCGAGCTGGGAGCGCCCGCGGCGCTGGTGGGGATCGTGGGCGCCGACGAGGCCGCCGGGCGCCTCGAGGCGCTGCTGGCGGAGCGGGGCGTCGATTGCCGTTTCGCCGTCTCGCCGGCGGCGCCGACCACCACGAAGCTGCGGGTACTCTCCCGCGGCCAGCAGCTCATCCGTCTGGACCGGGAGGAGACCGCGACCGGAGCCGCCGTCTCGGTGCGGGAACCGTTCGTCTCGGCACTCCGGGATGCCGGGCTCGTCATCCTGTCCGATTACGCCAAGGGGGCGCTGCACGAGGTGGGCCAGCTCATCGCCGCCGCCCGCGAGGCAGGCGTGCCGGTGCTGGTCGACCCGAAGGGTACCGACTTCGCGCGTTACCGGGGCGCCACGCTGCTCACACCGAATCAGGCGGAGTTCGAGGCGGTGGCCGGGAGCGCCGAGGATGACGAAGACCTGCTGCGCCGCGCCCGGCTGATGCTCGACGACCTCGACCTGGAAGCGCTGGTTATCACCCGCAGCGAACGCGGCATGCTGGTGGCGGAGCGCAGCGGGGAAGCGCAGTTCCTGTCAACCGAGGCTCGTGAGGTCTTCGACGTGACCGGCGCCGGCGATACGGTGATCGCCACGCTCGGCGCGGCGATGGCAGCGGGGTCCACGCTCGGCGAGGCAGCGGCGCTGGCCAACCTGGCGGCCGGGCTGGTGGTGCGCAAGATCGGCGTGGCCGGGGTCACCCCGTCCGAACTCAGGGTGGCGCTGCACCAGCGGGGCAAGGGCGGCCGTGGCATGGTGGACGAGACCGCGCTGCTCGAATTCGTGACGGAGGCGCGCAGCCGGGGCGAGCGGATCGTGATGACCAACGGCTGCTTCGACATCCTGCATGCCGGCCACGTCACCTATCTGGAGGAAGCCAAGTCGCTGGGCGACCGGCTGGTGGTGGCCGTGAATACCGATGACTCCGTGCGCCGGCTGAAAGGCGAGGGCCGGCCCGTGAATCCGGTGGAAGACCGCATGGCGGTTCTCGCCGGGCTGGCGGCCGTCGACTGGGTGGTGCCCTTCGCCGAGGAAACGCCCGCCCGCCTGATCGAGGCCGTGCTGCCGGAGGTACTGGTGAAGGGCGGCGATTACAGGCCGGAGGAGATCGCGGGCGGCCCGGCCGTGCTCGCGGCAGGCGGCGAGGTGCGTGTGCTCGCGTTCCGCGAGGGTCGTTCCAGCACCCGTATCATCGAGTCCATCCGCGGCCTGCCCTGAGGCCGGAAGCGCGACGGTGCGATTCGCTTATCAGCTGCTGGTCTACCTGGCCACGCCGTTCGTGTTCTTCTTCTGGCTCTGGCGCGGCTTCACCCGCAAGGGCTATCACGATCGGCTCGGCCAGCGCTTCGGTATCGGCTTCCCGGACATCCGTTCCGGATCGGTCTGGATCCATGCGGTCTCCGTTGGCGAGGTGCAGGCCGCGGCACCGCTGATCAAGGCGCTGAAGGACCGGTTCGTGTCCCGGGCCGTCGTGGTCACCACCGTGACTCCCACCGGCGCCGAGCGGGTGCGCCGCCTGTTCGGCGACGAGGTGGTGCACTGCTTTGCGCCGTTCGAGACGCCGGGCGCGGTGCGTCGCTTCTTCGATCGCATCCGGCCCGAGCTGGCCGTCATCATCGAGACCGAGCTCTGGCCGAACCTCTATGCCGAATGCGGCCGTCGCCGGGTCCCGCTGGTGCTGGCCAGCGCGCGGATCTCGCCCCGCTCGGTGGAACGCTACCGCCACCTGACGCCGCTGTTCCGGGAGGCGCTGTCCCACGGCATCATCATCGCCGCCCAGAGCGAGCAGGACGCGCAGCGCTTCCGCGATCTGGGAGCGGCCCCGGCGCGCACCTTCGTAACCGGCAATATCAAGTTCGACGTGGAAATCGACGAGAGCCTCGCGGCCCGGGGACGGGAGTTTGCGGCGGAGCATTTCCCCGGCCGCAGCGTCTGGATCGCGGCCAGCACCCACGCGGGCGAGGAAGAGATCGTCCTCGCCGCCCACCGGCGTCTGCTCGCAGCCGTACCGGACGCGCTGCTGGTGCTGGTCCCCCGGCATCCCGAACGCTTCCCCGCCGTCGCCGATATGGTCCGGGAGCAGGGCCTCGATTTCGTCAGCCGTACCGGCGGCGAGCGCTGCGATTCCGGGACCCGCGTTTTCCTCGGCGATACGATGGGCGAGCTACCCCTGCTCTATGCCGCGTCGGACATCGCCTTCGTTGCCGGCAGCCTGGTGCCCATCGGCGGGCACAACCTGCTGGAGCCCGCTTCCCTGGGCCTGCCCATCCTCACCGGCCCGCACCTGTTCAATGCCGAGGACATCGCGGCCATGTTCGCGGAGCGGGGCGCCTCCCGGGTGGTCATGGACGAGGCGGAACTCGCCGCTGCGCTGGAGCAGCTGTTTGCCGACGAGGCGGCGCGGCGGGAGATGGGCGAGCGTGCGCGACGGCTGCTGCTGGACAACCGGGGCTCGCTCAGGAGCCTGCTCGAGCTGTTGGAGCCCCTTACCCGGCGGTTCAATGACGGCTGAACCGGGCCGGTGCGGCGTCAGTCGGCCATCTCGCTCCGCGGTACGAGGATAGAGTCGATGTCTTCCAGGTCCTGGATGCGCAGGATGCCGGCTGCCTGCTTCAGCCTCAGCACGTTCAGCAGGTAGTCGTAGCGCGCACGGCGGTAGTTCGTGCGGGCGGAGAAGACTCGCTGCTGGGCGTCCAGCACGTCCACGGTGGTGCGGGTTCCCACCTCGAAGCCGGCCTCCGTCGCCTCCAGCGCCGTCTTCGCCGACGAGAGGGCCTGGCGCAGGGCTTTCACCCGGGAAATCTCCGCCAGGACGCCCAGGTAGGCGTCCCTGGCCTGGCGTTCCGTCTCCCGGGCCACCCGCTGCAGCTGCTCTCTCGCCGCGCGATGCAGGTGGACCGCCTCTCGCACCTGGGCCGAGGTCCTGCCGCCCGAGAACAGCGGGATGCGGAACTCCAGCGCGATGCTGTCCGAGGTCTGATTGTTGAAGACGTCGTTGAAGGGCCCGCCCTCGTTGGAGCGCTCGAATTCCCGGTCGAAGTCGCTGCGCGTGGCGACGAGATCCAGCGTCGGGTAATGACCCGACCGGCGCGAGTCGATCTCCTGGCTTGCGATCTCGGCGTTCAGCCGCGCCGCGATCAGGGCCAGATTCTGCTCGAAAGCGGTGTCCACCCAGTCGTCCTCTTGCGCCGGGTCCGGCGTCTCGAGCGCGAGCTGCTGCCCCGGCGTCTCCAGGTTCTTCAGGTACTCGCCCGTGATCTCGCGCAGGAATTCACGCGCCGAAGCCAGCTGGCGCTTGGCGGCGATCTCCTCGGCGATGGCCTGGTCGTAGGCGGCCTGGGCTTCCTGCACGTCGGTGATGGCGATCAGTCCCACCTCGAAGCGCTGCTGGGCCTGTTCCAGCTGGCGGTCGATGGCGCGCTTGCTCGCCTGGGCGGCCTCGAGCGCGTCTTCCGCGGCGAGCACTTCGAAATAACGGTTGGCCACCCGGACGATCAGGTCCTGCTGGGCCGCCTCGAAGTCCGCCTCGGCGCGGGCCACCTGCTTGCCGGCCTGCTTCAGGCCGACGAACTGGTCCCAGCGGAACACGGTCTGGCGCAGCTCGATCTGCCACTGGGTGGTCTCGATGCTCTCGTCCTCGAAGTCACTGGTGACGGTGATGGTCTCGCCCGTCGGCGATACCTGCTGGAACGCGGAGGCGCCCTCGGCCGTGCCGCGGGTCTCGCTGGCCGAGGCCGAAAGCTGGGGCAGCAGCAGGCCGCGCGCCTGGGGCACGGCCTCTTCCGTCGCCCGGCGATTCGCCTCCGCCTCGCGGATGAGTGGGTCGCTCTGCAGCGCGCGCTGGTAGACCTCCAGCAGAGACTCCGCCCCGGCGGGCAAGGCGGCGAACAGGGCGGCCAGCGGCAGGAGCAGCCTGGATCTGCGGATAACCATCGTTTTCTTCGTATCCTCGTTCTGCGAGACAGGTGTTTTAGTCAGGTATATCACTATAGCACCGCTCTCCGGCCTCTCTCAATAGCGGGGCATGGACACCCGCTCAGTAGCGGGGCATGGACGAGTCCACCTCCGTCGCCCAGGCATCGATGCCTCCGGCCACGTTCACCACGCGCCGGAAGCCGTGTTCCTGCAGCCAGGCGGCCACCCGGTAGCTGCGCATGCCGCCGTGGCAGAGTACGGCCAGCGGCCGCTCCGGATCCAGTTCGCGGTGGCGGTTCGGGACCTGGTTCATCGGGATGGCGACGGCGTCGGCAAGCGACACTATGCCGAGTTCCCACGGCTCGCGCACGTCCAGCACCTGCCAGTCTTCACCGGCGCGGATGCGTGCGGCCAGTTCGGCCGGTGTCAGCTCTTCCACCATCGCAGGATTTCCTCGTGAACGGCGGCCTGCGCGTCCCGTCCCGGCTCAGAAGCGGAATTGGGACGGCGGCTCGGCGTTGCGCAGCGGTTTCAGGACGGTCTCGAACAGGCTCTCGCGGCTCCATTCGTTCTCGCCGGTGCGCGTGATCAGGAAGGCCTCCATGACCGGTGCCTCACCCACCGCCAGGAACAGGCGCCCGTCCATCGCCAGCGCGTCGGCGAAGCGCTGCTCGAAGCGTGGCACCGAGCCGGTCACCGCGATGGCGTCGAATCCGCCTGCCGGGAGTTCCTGCATGGCATCCATGGTCAGAAGTTCGGTGTTGACGATGTCGGACTCCCGCAGCCGGTCGCCCGCGGTGGCGACGAAGTCCGAATAGCAGTCGACGCTGACCACGTGTTCGCCCAGCCGGGCGAGGCAGGCGGTGAGAAAACCGGTGCCCGTGCCGATCTCCAGTACCCGGTCGCCAGGCTCTATCTCCAGCGCCTGCAGCAGCCGGCCCTCCACCTTCGGCGCCATCATGTTCTCGCCGTGGGCCACGGGAATCTCGGTGTCGGCGAACGCCAGGCTCGACCAGGCCTCGGGCACAAACCGTTCGCGGGGAATCTCGCCCAGGACCCGGAGGACCCGGGGCTGCAGCACGTCCCAGGCGCGGATCTGCTGGTCGATCATCTGTTCCCTTGCGATCTCGATATCCATTCTTGATAGCCGTGTTTGATATCCGTGGCAACTGCTCGATTGGCCGCAAGCGGCAGGACGGCGGGTGAGGTTACGGAGTTTACAGAAGGCTGACAAGCGCGCTGCGCGACGATCCAGAGGGCGTTATGGTGAATTGGTCGGCCGTGCCGATACGGATTAGGCTATGCTTGTCGTGCTGAGAGTCTAGGCTCTTGAAACAACAAGAATTTTAACCTGTCCTGCCGCCGGGGACCGATGAGCGAACCATGCCGCCAACCGCACTGATCGTCGCCGTCACCGTTCTGGTGCCGGCGGTACTGGTGCTGGCCATACTGCTCATCGTGCTGCGGCGGCGTTTCCAGGAACGGCTGCGGCGGCTCAACCAGGAGATCGTCGAGGTGTCCGCCGACGCCTCGGTGGGGCGCCGGCTGCGCCCCGCGGACGACCCCGTGCTCGGCCCGCTCGGACGTTCCCTGAACCGCTTGTTCGATGCCCTCGCCGAGAAGGACGAGGCCGTCTTCGAACGTGACCGCGCGCTGCGGCGACTGGTACGCACGATGCCCGAGGTGGTGCTGCTGCACGACGATCGCGTGCAACTCGCCAACGAGTCCGCCGCGCGGCTCGTGGGTCTGGAGGCCGAGCAGCTGGAGGGACGGCCGGTCAGCGACCTCGTGCGCCCGGCCTTCCGGGCGCTGTTCCGACGCACCGTCAGCCGACTGATCGCCGGCGAGATCGGGCCCCAGACGCTGGAGATGCAGCTCATCAACGGCGGCGAGCAAGGCATGTGGGTGGAGGCCGGCATGGCGGTGGTGGCGTGGGGTGATCGCCAGCTGGTGCTCACGGTTGGCCGCGACGTCAGCCATCGCCGGGAGAACGATTCGGGGTTGCGCGGCGACAGGAGACAGGCACTGGCCGTGATCGAGTCCATCGGCGACGGCGTGATCACCACCGATACCCGGGGCCGTATCGAGTACATGAACGGCGAGGCCGAGCTGCTCACCGGCTACGGTCGGGGCGAGGCCGAGGGCCGGCCGTTCGGCGAGATCATGCGGCTGATCGACGAACTCGACAAGCGATCCCTCGGCGACCCGGTGGAGCGGTGTCTGTCCATGCGCCAGCGGGTCAACATGGGGCGACGGGCGCTGATGGTGGGGCGCGACGACGAGCACGAGCATTCCGTCGAGTTGACGGCATCGCCGATCCGTACCGGAGACGGCGACATCCGTGGCGTGGTGGTGGTATTCCAGGACGTGAGCGAAATGCGCGGGCTCACGCGACAGATGAGCTACCAGGCGGCGCACGATGCATTGACCGGTCTCATCAACCGGCGCGAGCTCGAGCGGCGGCTGGAGGAGGCCATCGACAATGCCAGGCGCGAGAAGGCGAACCATGTGCTCTGCTATATGGACCTGGACCGTTTCAAGGCAGTGAACGACACCTGCGGCCACATGGCGGGGGATGCGCTGCTGCGCGAGGTGGCGTCGCTGATCAAGGATCAGGTGCGCGACTCGGATTCGGTTGCGCGCATCGGCGGCGACGAGTTTGGCATGCTCCTGATCGGCTGCCCGCTGGAGAAGGCCCGCCAGATCGCCGGCGACGTGGTGCAGGCGGTGGCGGATCACCGCTTCGTGTGGCAGGACCGCATCTTCACCATCGGCGTCAGCGTCGGCATCGTCGAGCTCGGCCCCGACAGCGGCTCGGTGCAGGACATGCTCGCCGCCGCGGACTCCGCCTGTTACATGGCGAAGCAGCGGGGGCGCGGCCAGGTGCATGTGTACTCCTCGGCGGACGAGGCGGCGGCGCGCGAGCGTGGGGAGATCCAGTGGCTGCGGCGCCTGCAGGACGCCCTGTCGAACGGCGGTTTCGTGCTGGCGACCCAGCCGATCATCGCGCTCGACGCCGAGCGGGAATCCGGGCCTGCGATGGAGGTGCTGCTGCGTTTCCAGGACGCCCAGGGCAGGACCGAGTCGCCGAAGGACTTCCTGCCGGCGGCAGAGCAGTATCACCTGATGCCGCGGATCGACCGCTGGGTGGTCAGCGCAACGCTGACCGCTGTCGCTGCCGGGGACATCCGGGTTCCGGCCGGGCGCAGCTGTATCATCAACCTGTCAGGCCAGACGCTGGGCGATGCGGATTTTCTGGAGTTCGTCGTCGAGTCGCTGGACCGCACGAGCGTTGCCCCGGCCCGGATCTGTTTCGAGATGACGGAGGCGGCGCTGATCATGGAGCCGCGCGAGGCCCAGCGCTTCATCGAGGTGCTGCATGGCATGGGCTGCAAGTTCGCGCTGGACGACTTCGGCAGCGGCCTCGGCGCCTTCTCCAACCTGAAGCATCTGCCCATCGATTATCTGAAGATCGACGGCAGCTTCACCCGCCACCTCGGCCGCGACCCGGTCAACCAGGAGATGGTGAGCGCGATGATCAAGCTCGCCCGGAAGATGAACTTCCGCACCGTGGCCGAACAGGTGGAGGAGCAGCACGACTTCGACATGCTGCGCGAGATGGGCGTGGACTTCGCCCAGGGCTACCTGATCGACCGCCCCCGCCTCTTGGGTGCCGGACCGAACTAATCCAACTTTCGCAACTTTCTAAAGTTTCGGTGTCCGGCACCCAAACTCACAAAAGTTTCATTCCGCAAATTACGGGTGACCGGCACCAAAAAACAAAAAAACCAAAAAAACCGCCGGGCCCCTGGGGAGCCCGGCGGTTCTGGGCCGTCAGGCCGATCCCGATCAGAGCAGCGGCACGATCAGCAGTGCCACGATGTTGATGATCTTGATCAGCGGGTTGATGGCCGGGCCGGCGGTGTCCTTGTAGGGGTCGCCGACCGTGTCGCCGGTGACCGCAGCCTTGTGCGCCTCGGAACCCTTGCCGCCGAAGTTGCCGTCCTCGATGTACTTCTTGGCATTGTCCCAGGCACCGCCGCCGGCGGTCATGGAGATGGCCACGAACAGGCCGGTGATGATCGTGCCGAGCAGCATGCCGCCGAGGGCGATCGGGCCGAGGATCAGGCCCACCACGATCGGCACCAGCACCGGCAGCAGCGAGGGCACCACCATCTCCTTGATGGCGGCCTTGGTCAGCATGTCCACCGCGCGGGAGTAATCCGGCTTCTGGGTGCCTTCCATGATGCCCGGCATCTCCTTGAACTGCCGGCGCACCTCGTTCACCACCGAGCTGGCGGCGCGGCCCACCGCCTCCATCGCCAGGGCGGCGAACAGATACGGCACGAGACCGCCGATCAGCAGGCCGATGATCACCATGGGATCGGACAGTTCGAACTCGAACAGCTGGTCGAAGTTGGCCTCCAGCGCGTGGGTGTAGTCGGCGAACAGCACCAGGGCGGCCAGACCGGCGGAGCCGATGGCGTAGCCCTTGGTCACTGCCTTCGTCGTGTTGCCCACGGCGTCGAGCTGGTCGGTGATGTTGCGCACCTCGGACTCGAGTTCGGCCATCTCGGCGATGCCGCCCGCGTTGTCCGTGATCGGACCGAAGGCATCGAGCGCCACCACGATGCCGGTCATCGACAGCATGGTGGTCGCCGCGATGCCGATGCCGTACAGACCGGCCAGCTCGTGGGCGCCCCAGATGCTGGCGCACACCGCGAGCACCGGCCAGGCCGTCGCCTTCATGGAGACGCCGAGGCCCGCGATGATGTTCGTGGCATGACCGGTCAGTGAAGACTCGGCCACCAGCTGCACCGGCTTGTGGTCGGTGCCGGTGTAGTACTCGGTGATCCAGACCATGAAGGCGGTCAGGGCCAGCCCGATGACCGCAGCGCCGTACAGAACGCCCGCCTCGCCGGTGTCGCCCATCATCACCGTGGTGATCGGATAGAAGGCCGCGGCCGCGAGGACGCCGGCCGCGATCATGCCCTTGTACAGTGCACCCATGATCGAGCCGCTGGCGCCCGCCTTGACGAAGAAGGTGCCGATGATCGAGGCGACGATGGAGGCTGCGCCGAGGACCAGCGGATAGACCCAGGCCGCCCAGCCCCAGTCGGCATGGAACAGCACGCCGAGGAGCATGGTGGCAATGATGGTCACCGCGTAGGTCTCGAACAGGTCCGCGGCCATACCGGCGCAGTCGCCCACATTGTCGCCGACGTTATCGGCGATCACCCCCGGGTTGCGGGGATCGTCCTCGGGGATGCCGGCCTCGACCTTGCCCACCAGGTCGGCGCCGACGTCGGCGCCCTTGGTGAAGATGCCGCCGCCGAGTCGGGCAAAGATGGAGATCAGCGAGCCGCCGAAGGCCAGGCCGACCAGCGCCTTGATGGCCTTCTCGCCCTCGATGCCGAACGCGCCCAGCAGGCCGTAGTAGCCGGCAACGCCGAGCAGGCCCAGGCCGACCACGAGCAGGCCGGTGATCGCGCCGCCGCGGAAGGCGACGTCCAGCGCCGGGTTCAGCCCCTTGCGGGCGGCCTCGGCGGTGCGCACGTTGGCCCGCACGGAGACGAACATGCCGATGTAGCCGGCCATGGCGGAGAACACCGCGCCGATGACGAAGCCGAGCGCCGTCCACCAGTCGAGGGCGAAGCCGACGACGATGGCGAGCACGACGCCGACGATGCCGATGGTCGTGTACTGGCGGTTCATGTAGGCCGCGGCGCCTTCCTGGATCGCTGCGGCGATCTCCTGCATCCGGTCATTGCCGCCGGACTGCTTCAGGACCCACTGGACCGAGAACAGTCCGTACAGGATGGCGAGTACGCCGGCGCCGATGCATAGCCACAGCGCGAGTTCATACGACATGAGTTATTCCTCCCGATCATGTCCACCGATCGGCCCGGCGGACCGTCGGTTGTTCGTGATTGTTCAGCTGGAGTGCCCTCCGCCCGTGCCCCAGGCGGCGGGTACGAGACCGGTCGGGGTTCCGGATCCGCTGCGCAGACGGTGGCGACTCGCACCCCGCTACGGCTGGTTTTCTGATCCGGTGCTCGTTCCGTAACTCGCTGGTTTGTCGGAGTTTATTGGCACTCAAGAGGTCGCCGCCATACGTCCCCGGCGGCGACAGCGCGCGCATCATACCACAAATCGTTTCTTGAGCTTCTTCTTCACCGGCACGTTGCGCAGTTTCGCGTAGACGGGCAGGCCGCGGGAGTACGGGGGGTAGTCCTCGCCGTGGATCAGCGGTGCCAGGTAGCGCCGGGCTGCCCCGGTGATGCCGTAGCCGTCCTGCGTGATGTAGCGTTTCGGCAGCTTCTTCTCCCGGTTGGCCACCCGGCCGAGAGGTGCCTTCTCGATTTTCCAGCGGTAGGGCTTGTCCGAGGTGCGCTTGATTACCGGCAGCACCGCATCCTCGCCGGCCAGCGCCATCTCGACGGCCGCACGGCCCACCGCGTAAGCCTGCTCCACGTCCGTGGCCGAGGCGATGTGGCGTGCGGAGCGCTGCAGGTAGTCGGCGATGGCGTAGTGGAACTTGAAGCCGGTGCCGTCGCGCACCATCGTCGCGACCTCCGACGCCACGCCGCCGAGCTGCACGTGGCCGAAAGCGTCCTTCGTGCCCGCATCGGCCAGGAAGCGCCCGTCCTTGTAGCGGGCACCCTCGGAGACGACGACCACGCAGTAGCCGTAGTCCTTCACGCAGCGCTTCACCCGGGCGAGGAACTTCTTCTTCTCGAACGGGACTTCCGGGAACAGGATGATGTGCGGCGGCTCGTCGGGGCCCTCGCCCGCCAGGCCGGCGGCCGCGGCTATCCAGCCGGCATGCCGGCCCATGACCTCGAGGATGAAGACCTTAGTGGAGGTCTCGGCCATGGAGGCGACGTCCAGCGCTGCCTCCCGGGTGGAGACGGCAACGTACTTCGCCACGGAGCCGAAGCCCGGGCAGTTGTCCGTGACCGGCAGGTCGTTGTCCACCGTCTTCGGCACGCCGATGCAGGTGATGGGGAAGCCGAGCTTGTGGCCGATCTGGGACACCTTGTGGGCCGTGTCCATGGAGTCGTTGCCGCCGTTATAGAAGAAGTAGCCGATGTCGTGGGCCTCGAAGACCTCGATCAGACGCTCGTACTCGCGCCTGTTCTCGTCCAGTCCCTTCAGCTTGTAGCGGGCGGTACCGAACGCCCCGCCCGGGGTATGCTTCAGCTGGGCGATGGCCTTGGCCGACTCCCGGTTGGTGTCGATCAGGTCCTCGGTCAGCGCGCCGATGATCCCGTTGCGGCCGGCGTAGACCTTGCCGATGCGGCCCTTGTGCTGGCGGGCCGTCTCGATGACGCCGCAGGCGCTCGCGTTGATGACGGCGGTGACGCCGCCCGACTGGGCATAGAATGCGTTCTTGGCTGCCTTCTTTGCTGACATGGGATCCCTCGCTCGGCTCAATGGACGACTGGCCGGGGAGCATAGCCAATTTCCGGCCCGCCTTCATGCGGCGGGCTGAATTGACGGCGTCACGGGGAGCGGCTACGGTTGCGCGCCTCACAGGCGTGTTGTCGACTTATCGTCGACTTATTGCCGGCAAGCAGCCGGTATGCGGCAGGGAGTTCAATCATGCGCATCGTTTTGCTCGGCGCCCCCGGCTCCGGAAAGGGGACCCAGGCCCAGCGGCTGATGGCCCGGAAGGGCATCCCGCAGATATCCACCGGCGACCTGCTGCGCGCGGCCGTCGCCTCCGGCAGTGAGCTGGGCCGCAAGGCGAAGGCGGCCATGGACGCCGGCGAACTCGTCTCCGACGATCTCGTGCTCGGCATGATCCGGGAACGACTGAACGAGGACGACGTGGCCGACGGCTTCATCCTGGACGGCTTCCCGCGCAACGAGTCCCAGGCCGGGTCCCTCGACGACCTTCTGGCCGAGCTGGGCCAGCCCCTGGACGCTGCGGTGCTCATGGACGTGGACTTCGACATCCTCATGAAGCGACTGACCGGGCGGCGCACCTGCTCGGCCACCGGCAAGGTGCTCAACATCCATTTCTCGCCGCAGGAAGAGCTGGATGCCTGCCTCGAGGCCGGCGGTGAACTCCTGCAACGCGACGACGATAACGAGGAGACCATCGCCAACCGGCTGCAGGTCTACCGGGAGCAGACCGCGCCGCTGGTGGGTTACTACCGGGACCGGGGCCTGCTGAAGACCGTCAATGCCGAAGGCACCGTGGCGGCCGTCTACGAGCGGCTCGTCTCCGCCGTCGAGGACTGAGCCCGCCGCTCGAGTAGCGTCTCCAGGGCCTCGCCGACCAGTTCCCGGCGCCAGCCGGACAGGGCCCGGAGCCCGTCGCCGCCGGCGGCCGCCCGGCGCAGGTCCTTCTGCGAGGCGATCAGCTCCGGCTCGATGCCGAGTTCCTCGGCCTTGCCCCTGACGACCGCTGCCATCTTCGCCACCAGCGCCTTCTCCGCCGCCGACGGCGCGCCCCGCCGCACCACCGGCGACGGCCCGGCGGCGCCGATAACCCGCAGCAGCTGGTCTCCCGCCCGCCGGGCGAGCCCGGCCGGAACGCCCTCGGTCTCCGCCAGCGCCTCCCGGCTGGTCGGCCGGCCCTGGGCGAGCGCGATGAGTGCCGCATCTTTCAGTATCCACTGCCGGGGCCGGTCGGCCCGCAGCGCTTCTTGCTCCCGCCACACGGCGAGGGCGGCGGCCGCGCCCGCGCTGCGCTCGTCCATGCGGGCGAGGCCCTTCAGCCGCTGCCACGCCGACGCCGGCGCGGGGTCGTAGAGTGCGGGATCCAGCAGCTCGTTGCTGTCGGCCACGGCCCAGTCGAGCCGGCCGACTTCTTCCAGGCGCGCGCCGAGCATGGCGCGCATCTCCTCCAGGTAGCGCACGTCGTCGGCAGCGTACTCGAGCTGTTCGGCGCTGAGCGGCCGGCGGGACCAGTCCGTTCTCGTGTGATGCTTGCCGAGGTCGATGCCGAGCAGTTCCCGGACCAGGGAGGCGTAGCCGATCTGCGCCGGGTAGCCGCACAGGGCGGCGGCCACCTGGGTGTCGAAGATGCGACCGGGCAGACGGCCGGCCGTGCCGAGCAGCACCTCCAGGTCCTGACGCGCGGCGTGCAGGGTCAGCTCGGTGCCGTCGAAGCACCGCCACAACGGTTCCAGGTCCAGACCGGCCAGCGGATCGATGCAGGCGATGCGTTCGTCCGCAGCGAGCTGCACCAGGCAAAGGCGGGCGTGATAGGTGCGCTCCCGAAGAAATTCCGTATCCACCGCGAGCCTCTCGCCGGCCGCGCAGGTTTCCAGGAATTGCTGCAGGGAAGCCTGCGTATCGATGAAGAGGATGTCGCTCATGGGCGGGTCTTTGCCCTCCGGTATTATCGTGAGACTATGCGCTGCATGGGAGGATACACTGCCGCAGCGTGCTGATACTGCTCCGGACACTGACGGGTATCGTGCTGTTGCGGTTGGGGCCGGACGCGCTGCCGCGCTCGTTCTTCCTGGCCGTCCTGCTGTTCGCCGCCATGCTGTGCGCGAGTTTCACCGGGCTGGCCCTGTCCGGCGGCTGGCAGCCCTGGTCTCCCGTCTTCTTCGCGCTCAGCCTCGGCCTGTCGCTCGGCACCTATACCGTCGCCCTGCGGCTGCGCGGCCGTGAGGGCCGTATCCCCCAGACCTTCGCCGCGCTGTTCGGTGCCTCGGCGCTGATCAGCCTCGCCGAGCTGCCGCTGCTCGCCACCGGTGCGCTGGATGCGGAGGGGCAGGGCGGCGTGATGGTGCTGCTGGCGCTCATCGCCTGGTCGATTCTGGTGGACGGCCACATCATGGCGCGGGCGCTGGAGGTGCCGCTGATCGGCGGCACGCTGCTGGCACTGGCCGTGTTCTCGGGTCAGCTCGTGCTGTACCAGCAATTCCCCGCGGCTTGAGGCTCTGCCCGGCGTTCCGTTCGACCATGCACATCCACATCATCGGCATCTGCGGCACCTTCATGGGCGGTATCGCCGGCCTGGCGAAGGCGGCCGGCCACCGGGTCACGGGTTGTGACCGGGAGGTCTATCCGCCGATGAGCGAAGAGCTCGCGCGGCTCGGCATCGAGGTGACCGAGGGCTGGGATCCCGGCCAGCTGGAACCGGCGCCCGACATGGTGGTGATCGGCAACGTGATGAGCCGGGGCAACGCGCTGGTGGAGGCGGTGCTGGAGCGGGGGCTGCCGTACACGTCGGGACCGGCCTGGCTCGCCGAGCACGTGCTGGCCGGGCGGCGCGTGCTGGCGGTGGCCGGCACCCACGGCAAGACCACCACCTCCAGCCTGCTGGCATGGATATTCGAGGCCAACGGACTCGAGCCGGGGTTCCTGATCGGCGGCATCCCGCTCGACTTCGGTGCCTCCGCCCGCCTCGGCGGCTCCGACCTGTTCGTGGTGGAGGCCGACGAGTACGACACGGCGTTCTTCGACAAGCGCGCCAAGTTCGTGCACTACCGGCCCCGGGTGGCGGTGCTGAACAATCTGGAATACGACCACGCCGACATCTACGCGGACATGGCGGCAATCCGCTGGCAGTTCCATCAGCTGATCCGCACGGTGCCGGGCGGCGGACGGCTGGTGGTGCGGGCGGGCGATGCGGAACTCGCCGAGACGCTGGCGATGGGCTGCTGGACACCGGTGGAGACCTTCGCGGCCGGCGGCGCGGCGGACTGGCGGGTGGATTTCGGGCCGGACGGCGAGGGCATCAGCCTGACCGGGCCGGGCGGGGAACGGCTGCAGGACGACTGGCCGCTCGCCGGCGAGCACAACCTGGAGAACACGGCCGCGGCGGTCGCCGCCGCCGTGGCGGTGGGCGTGGAGCCGGCGGCGGCGCTGGCCGCGGTGGCCCGCTTCCGCGGCGTTCGGCGGCGCCTGGAGCTGGCCGCCGAGGGCGGCGGCATCCGGGTGTACGACGACTTCGCCCATCACCCCACCGCCATCGCCAGGACACTGGCGGGCCTGCGCCGGCGCGAGCCCGATGCCCGCATCGTGGTGGCACTGGAGCCGCGCTCGAACACGATGCGTCTGGGCGTGCACCGTGAGACATTGGCCGGCTCGCTCGCCGGCGCCGACCGGGTATTCGTCTTCGCACCCGACGGGCTCGAGTGGGATCTGGCTGCGGCGCTCGCATCGCTGGGCGAGCGGGCCACGTTAACCGGGGACTACGGCGAGATGGCCGCGGGAGTGCTGCGCGAGGTGGCCGCCGGCGATATCCTCGTGCTGATGAGCAACGGCGGCTTCGGCGGATTGCGCGAGCGGGTGGTTGCCGCGCTGACCGCACGCGGCTGAAGCCCGAACGGCGGCTGGCGCATCTGCCGGCTGCCTGGCAGCGAATGGCAGGTGAGCATGAGCGAAACCGAGATCCCGCTGTTCCCCCTGCGCACGGTCCTCTACCCCGAGGGCCCGCTGCCGCTGCGCATCTTCGAGACCCGCTACCTGGATATGATCAGCCGCTGCCTGCGCGAGGACACGGGCTTCGGTGTCGTGCTCATCCGCGAGGGCACAGAGACGGGCACGGCGAGCACCTGCGGCACCGGCACGCTGGCGAAGATCGTCGACTGGTACCAGGGCAGCGACGGGCTGCTGGGCATCACGGCCCAGGGCAGCGACCGATTCCGCGTGGAGTCGGTGCGCCAGGCCCCGGACGGGCTGAACCTCGCGCAGGTCTCCTGGCTTGCGCCGGAGCCCCGGGTGGATGTGCCGGCCGCCTTCCGGCCGATGGTGGATATCCTGCGGGGCGTGCTGGACGACCTCGGCCGGCTGTACGAACTGCTGGAGCGCCGCTACGACGACGCCACGTGGGTCGGTTACCGCTTCGCCGAGATTCTGCCGATCACGCCCGAGCAGAAACAGTTCTGCCTCGAGACCGAGGACGCGCTGCAGCGGCTGGAGATCATCCGCGTGATACTGCGTTCCGCGCAGGAAGCGGACGAAGACGACGGCTGAGCGTCAGTCGGCGACCTCCGCGAAGGCCTCGGCCGCCTTCTCCAGCGTCGTTGCGATCTCCGTCTCGCCGTGGGCGGCCGAGACGAAGCCCGCCTCGAAGGCCGACGGCGCGAGGTAGACGCCGCGCTCGAGCATCGCGTGGAAGAAGCGGCGGAACCGGTCCACGTCGCCGCCCGCGACCTGGCGGTAGGTGCGCACGGGGCCGTCATCGGTGAAGACGAAGCCGAACATGCCGCCCAGTGAACCGGTGGCGAGAGGGACGCCTGCCTCCGCCGCGGCGGAGGCCATGCCGTCCGCCAGTTGCTGAGTCCGCGCCGTCAGGCCCTCGTAGAAACCCTCCTGGTCGATGCCCTCCAGCGTGGCCAGACCCGCGGCCATGGCCACGGGATTGCCGGACAGCGTGCCGGCCTGGTACACGGGGCCGACGGGCGCGATATGCTCCATGATCTCGCGCTTTCCGCCGAAGGCCGCGGCCGGCATGCCGCCGCCGATGACCTTGCCGAAGGTGGTGAGATCCGGTTGGATGCCGAACACCGACTGGGCGCCGCCTTTCGCCACCCGGAATCCGGTCATCACCTCGTCGAAGATGAGCACGGCGCCGGCGGCCGAGCAGGTCTCGCGCAGCGTCTCCAGGAAGCCCGGCACGGGCGGCACGAAATTCATGTTGCCGGCCACCGGCTCGACGATGACGCAGGCGATGCGCTCGCCGTACTCGTCGAACGCTTCCCGCACCTGCTGGCTGTTGTTGAACTCCAGCGTGAGCGTGAGCTCGGCCAGCCCCGCCGGCACGCCCGGCGAACTCGGCACACCGAAGGTGAGCGCCCCGGAGCCGGCGCTGATCAGCAGAGAGTCCGAATGGCCGTGATAGCAGCCCTCGAACTTCACGATCAGATCGCGGCCGGTGTAGCCGCGGGCGAGCCGGATGGCGCTCATGGTGGCCTCGGTCCCGGAGCTCACCATGCGCACCAGCTCCATGGAGGGCACGAGTTCCGTGATCTTGCGGGCGATCTCGGTCTCCAGCACGCAGGGCGCGCCGAACGACAGGCCGTCTTCCGCCGTGCGTTGCACGGCCTCGATGACCGTCGGATGGGCGTGGCCCAGGATCATGGGGCCCCAGGAGCCGACGTAGTCGATCAGCTCCCGGCCGTCCTCGGTCCACACTCGCGGGCCCTTGGCGCGCTTGAAGAACAGCGGCTCGCCGCCCACCGCCGCGAACGCCCGCACGGGGGAGTTCACGCCGCCGGGGATGTACTTGCTGGCTTCGGAAAACAGACTCATGCTTACCTCCTGTGCTGGGCGCATCCTAACCGAGGCCGAACCGCCTTCAAAACCCGCCGGCCGGTCCGTATCATTGCCGTCGACATCCGCTACTGCAAAGCGCTGGGATTTGTCATGAAGAGCGATCTCCCGTGAAGAGCTATATGTGCCTTATCTGCGGCTACGTCTACGACGAAGCCGAGGGCGATGCCGAATCCGGCATCCCGCCGAACACCCGCTGGGAGGACGTGCCGCTGTCCTGGCGCTGCCCCGACTGCGGCGCCGGCAAGGAAGACTTCGAGATGGTCGAGGTGTGAGCGCTCGCGTCTGAACCTTCAGGGCCCGTCGGCGTGGGGCGCCGCGCCGAGCTGCTTCGCCCGGACGCCTTCGGCGGCCAGCATGGCCAGCACGCTGTCCGGTCCGACGAGATGCAGCGCTCCCACCACGACCAGATAGTCGCCGTCACGATCCAGCAGCGCCGCGAGGCGCGGCGCCCACTTGCGATTTCGCTCCGTGACCAGCCGCTGGTACAGGTCCGGATAATGACGCAGTTCCTGCAGTAGCTCGTCGGCCAGGTAGGCGGTATCGCCGCGCCGCCAGGCGTCGACCGTGCGCCCCATGCCCGCCTCGAGATCGTCGATCTCGGCCAGTGATTCGAGCAGCATGTCGCTCTGCAGCGCCATGGGCAGGGTGTCGAAGAAGACGATCTGCTCCTCGAAGGTCTCCAGCCCCTCCACCGGCTTGCCGTCACGGCGGGCGAGGGCAGCCATGTGTACGTCGAGTCCCTGGCGGGGGTCGTAGCCATGGCGCATCAACAGCATCTGGGTGAGCGTGAGCGCAGCAAACCAGGGCTCGGCGCCCTGCAGCCGGTCGAGGTCGATCCCGGCCGCCGCCGCCGCCTCGCGGGCGCGGGCGTATTTCTCGCTGCCCATGAGCGACGCCAGCGTCTCGCCTTCCGGCGGTGTTCCGCGGGCGAACATGACGGCAGACACCATCGCGGAGTCTAGGTCGTCCATGTCCAGCTCCATCACGAGCGCATCGGCTTGCGCGTATGCCTCCCGGATCGGTTCGGGCAGGGGGTAGTCGCTTTCGCGCAGCAGGTGGATGGAGCCGAGCAGCCATACCCGGCTGTCGGCATCGCGGATCTGCCAGAGCGGCAGCCCGTCGGCTCCCGCCGCTGCGGCGGGGGCGCCGAGCACGAGCAGCAGCAGGACGAGCCGGCCGAGGCCCGCCGGGCGAGCTGATCGCGCAGACCGGCAGCGGTTCAAGGCCGGGCTCCCCGCTCGAGCCAGCGCAGCCGGGTGTCGAGGCTGCCGTCGGCGCCCAGCTCCAGCCAGCGCCACGCCGGCGGGCGGTCGTCCACGGCGAATTCGTCACGGCGCGGCATGAACTGCCGGCAGGTGGAGGGCGTCGCCAGCAAGCGGCAATGGTTTCGGCGGCGGTCGAGTTCCTGGTGCACGTGGCCCCAGACGATGCCTCGCACCTGCGTGTGGCGGTCGGCGAGCTGCAGCAGGCCGTCGGGCTCCGCCAGTCCGATGCCGTCCAGCCAGCGGCTGCCCACCGGCACCGGATGGTGGTGCAGGCAGACCAGCGCAGGAGCGTCCGCGTGGGCGGTGAGGTCCGCCTCGACGGCGGCCAGCGCCTCGGCACTCAGGCGTCCGCCCACCTCGCCCTCTGCCCAGGTGGACAGCAGATGCACTCGCCAGGCGCCCGCGTGGACGATTCCGCCGAAGGTGAACGGAGTCTCGGCGAGGACCTCGGTCATGAGGGCGGGGTCGTCGTGATTGCCGGCGAGGCACCACACCGGGGCCCCGCAGCCGGCCAGCAGGTCCCGGAAGCGCTCGTAGGCACCGCGGGATTCGTCCTGGGCGATGTCACCCGTGACCAGCACGGCGTACGGCCCTGCCTCGCCGCACGCGGCGCGCAGCACGGCAGCCAGCGATTCCGCCGTGCGCACGCTGCGCAACTCACCGTCCGCCTCGGCGTAGAGGTGCGGGTCCGTGATGTGCAGTATCTGCATCGTCGTCGAATCGTCAGTCACCGGAGGCTCCTTCCCTCGGATGGCCGGGCATGAAAAAGGGCGGAGCCCGGCCGGGCTCCGCCCCGATCATATCGCGCATCGGCTGCGGCTGCCGCCGCGCCGCGCGAAGGTCTCAGTAGCGGTAATGATCCGGCTTGTAGGGCCCCTCGACCGGTACCCCGATGTAGCGCGCCTGCTCCTCGCTCAGCGTGGTGATGTTCGCGCCGATCTTCTTCAGGTGCAGGCGGGCGACCTTCTCGTCGAGGTGTTTCGGCAGCACGTAGACCCGCTTCTCGTAGTTCTCCGGATGCTGCCAGAGGTCGATCTGTGCCAGCACCTGGTTGGTGAACGAGTTGGACATCACGAAACTCGGATGGCCGGTGCCGCAGCCGAGATTCACCAGCCGGCCCTCCGCCAGCAGGATGATGCGCTTGCCGTCCGGGAAGATCACGTGGTCGACCTGGGGCTTGATGTTCTCCCACTCGAGCTCGCGCAGGTAGGCCACATCGATCTCGTTGTCGAAGTGGCCGATGTTGCAGACGATGGCCTGGTCCTTCATCCGCTCCATGTCCTCGCCGCTGATGATGTGGTAGTTGCCGGTGGCGGTGACGAAGATGTCCGCCTTGTCCAAGGCCTCGTCCAGCGTGACGACGCGGTAGCCTTCCATCGCGGCCTGCAGCGCGCAGATGGGGTCGATCTCGGTGATCCAGACGGTGCAGCCCAGGGCGCGCAGGCTCTGCGCGCTGCCCTTGCCCACATCGCCATAGCCGCAGACCACGGCGATCTTGCCGGCGATCATCACGTCGGTTGCCCGTTTGATCGAGTCGACCAGCGACTCCCGGCAGCCGTAGAGGTTGTCGAACTTGGACTTGGTGACCGAGTCGTTGACGTTGATGGCGGGGCAGCCCAGCGTGCCGTCACGCTGCATCTCGTAGAGCCGCTTGACGCCGGTCGTGGTCTCCTCGGAGAGTCCGCGGATCTCCTCCATCAGTTCCGGATGCTTCTCGTGCACGACCTGGGTCAGGTCGCCGCCGTCGTCCAGCAGCATGTTCGGCTTCCAGCCGTCGGGGCCGGTGATCGTCTGGTCCACGCACCACCAGTACTCCTCCTCGGTCTCGCCCTTCCAGGCGAATACCGGCACGCCGGTGGCGGCGATGGCCGCCGCCGCATGATCCTGGGTGGAGAAGATGTTACAGGAGGACCAGCGCACCTCGGCGCCGAGCGCGGTCAGCGTCTCGATCAGCACCGCCGTCTGGATGGTCATGTGCAGGCAGCCGGCGATGCGTGCCCCCTTGAGAGGCTGCTGATCGGCAAACTCCTCGCGGACGGCGATCAGGCCGGGCATCTCCGTCTCGGCGATGGCGATCTCCTTGCGGCCCCACTCGGCCAGGCCGATGTCGGCTACCCGGTAGTCCTGTGCCGGCATTTCGGCGGCGTTGCTGCTCATTGGGTCTTCTCCGTCAGATGTTCTAAGAGTCTGTTCTTTCGTCCCGCCATGCGGCGCCGATGCATTGCACATGCAGTGCATATGCGTTGCCAATGCATCAGGCGGCGACGGCGCCCCGCAGGGTCTCTGCCACGTCCGTGCGTTCCCAGGTGAAGTCGGCGTCCAGGCGGCCGAAGTGGCCGTAAGCCGCGGTCTTGCGATAGATGGGCCGGACCAGGTCCAGCATCTTCAGGATGCCGTAGGGCGTGAGGTCGAAGTGCTCGCGTACCAGGGCGGTGAGCCGGTCCTCCGGCACCTTGCCCGTGCCGAAGGTGCGCACGGAGATGGAGGTGGGCTCGGCCACGCCGATGGCGTAGGAGACCTGGATCTCGCAACGCTCCGCCAGGCCGGCCGCGACGATGTTCTTGGCTACGTAGCGGCAGGCGTAGGCGGCGGAACGGTCCACCTTGGACGGGTCCTTGCCGGAGAAGGCACCGCCGCCGTGCCGGGCGCTGCCGCCGTAGGTGTCAACGATGATCTTGCGCCCGGTCAGCCCGCAGTCGCCCATGGGGCCGCCGATCACGAAGCTGCCGGTGGGGTTGATGTGATAGACGGTGTCCTTATCGAGCCACTCGGCCGGCAGCACCGGCTTGATGATCTCCTCCATCACGGCTTCGCGCAGCTCTGCCTGGGAGATGTCCGGGGCGTGCTGGGTGGAGAGCACCACCGCGTCGATGGCGAGCGGTTTGTGGTCCTCGTAGCGGAAAGTCACCTGGCTCTTGGCGTCCGGTCGCAGCCAGGTCAGGTCGCCGCACTTGCGCACCTCCGCCTGACGCTTCACCAGGCGGTGGGAGAAGGTGATCGGTGCCGGCATCAGCACGTCGGTCTCGTTGGTGGCATAGCCGAACATGAGCCCCTGATCGCCCGCGCCCTGGCTGCGCCGGTCCTCGCGGTCCACGCCCTGGGCGATGTCGGGCGACTGCTTGCCGATGGCATTCAGGACGGCGCAGGAGTCGCCGTCGAAGCCCATGTCCGAGCTGGTGTAGCCGATGTCCGTGACCACTTCGCGGACCAGGGCCTCGATGTCCACCCAGGCCGTTGTGGTGATCTCGCCCGCTACCATGACCATGCCGGTCTTCACCAGCGTCTCGCAGGCCACGCGGGCATTCTTGTCGTCGGCCAGGATGGCATCCAGCACCGCGTCGGAGATCTGGTCCGCGACTTTGTCCGGGTGGCCCTCGGAGACAGACTCGGAGGTGAACAGGAAGGCATTGCTCATGGGCTTGTTTCCGCAATTGAGACGTTATTGTCGACGTAACAGTCAATGATACAAGAATTTATTCAGGACCCGGCCCGGCCACTTTACGGTTTGCTGCGCAGAAGCGAGACAGGGCAAGCGCGGATCGGTCCGGGCCGCGCTTGCCCGCACCCTACCAAAAAGCGAAAATGCGCGCCTCATCGTTTGGGGAATTCCGATGTCGAGCACCGCAGAAGACACGCGCGCCGGCCGCCCGCCGCGGCGGGAACGGGCCAACGCGCTGCGTGCGCTGTCCATGGACGCCGTGCAGGCGGCGAACTCCGGCCACCCGGGCATGCCGATGGGCATGGCGGATATTGCCGAGGTGCTGTGGAACGACTTCCTGCGACATAATCCTTCGAATCCCCGCTGGGACAACCGGGACCGCTTCGTGCTCTCGAACGGGCACGGCTCGATGCTGCTGTACTCGTTACTGCACCTCACCGGGTACGAGCTGGGTCTGGATGAACTCAGGAATTTCCGCCAGCTGGGCTACCGCACGGCCGGCCACCCCGAGCGCGAGCCGGATCTCGGCATCGAGACCACCACCGGGCCGCTGGGGCAGGGACTGGCGAATGCCGTGGGCATGGCGCTGGCCGAGAAGATGCTGGCGGCCCGCTACAACCGGCCGGACTTCCCGATCGTGGATCACCATACCTACGTGTTCCTGGGTGACGGCTGCCTGATGGAAGGCATCTCCCACGAGGCCTGCTCGCTCGCGGGCACGCTGGGTCTTGGCAAGCTGGTGTGCCTCTACGACGAGAACGGCATCTCCATCGACGGCGAGGTGGACTCCTGGTTCACCGACGATACGCCAGGCCGTTTCGCGGCCTACGGCTGGCACGTCGTCCCGGATGTGGACGGCCACGACCCGGACGCCGTGGCCGAGGCGCTGGAGGCGGCCAGGGCGGAGACGGATCGCCCCACGCTCATCTGCTGCCGCACCGTCATCGGGTACGGCGCACCCACCAAGCAGGGCAGCGCCGATACCCACGGCGCGCCGCTGGGCGAGGACGAGATCGCCGCCGCCCGCGAGGAACTCGGCTGGCATCACCCGCCGTTCGAGGTGCCGGAGCCGGTACGCGCGGCCTGGGACGCGCGCGAGCGGGGCGCCGCGGCCGAAGCGCAGTGGGACCGTCTGCTGGAAGCGTACGGCGAGGCCCATCCCGGGCCGGCTGCCGAATACCGCCGGGTCATGGCGGGCGAGCTGCCGGCGGACTGGGCGGAGGCTGCCGACGCCGCGATCCGCGAGATCGCCGCCGCCGGCGCCGACGTGGCGACCCGCAAGGCCTCGCAGATCGCGCTGAACGCCTTCGCGCCCCGGCTGCCGGAGCTGGTGGGCGGCTCGGCCGATCTCACCGGCTCGAACAACACCTGGCACGACGGCTCGAAGGCCGTGCACGCCGGGGACGCCTCGGGCAACTACGTCTATTTCGGCGTCCGCGAGTTCGCGATGACCGCCATCTGCAACGGCATCGCCCTGCACGGCGGGGTGCGGCCCTACTGCGGCACCTTCCTGGTGTTCTCCGATTACGCCCGCAACGCGGTGCGCATGGCCGCGCTGATGGAGGTGCCGAACATCCTCGTCTACACCCACGACTCCATCGGTCTCGGCGAGGACGGCCCCACCCATCAGCCGATCGAGCACACCGCGAGTCTGCGGCTGATGCCGAATCTGCGGGTCTGGCGGCCCTGCGACACGGTCGAGACGGCCGTGGCGTGGCGCTCGGCCCTGGAGCGGTGCGACGGGCCAACGGCCCTGGTGCTGACCCGCCAGGGGCTGGCGCATCAGCAGCGTGACGGCGAGCGCATCGGGGCGATCGAGAGGGGCGGCTACGTGCTGCGCGAGGCGGAAGGGGACCCGGAGCTCATCCTGATCGCGACGGGCTCCGAGGTGCATCTCGCCATGGCCGCGGCCGAAGAACTGGCCGGCGAGGGTCGCGCAGTACGGGTGGTCTCCATGCCCTGCTGCGAGGTCTTCGACCGCCAGGACCGCGCATATCGCGAGGCGGTGCTGCCGCCGTCGATCACCCGACGGGTGGCCATCGAGGCGGGAGCGACAGCGGGCTGGTGGCGCTACGTCGGGCCCGACGGGGCCGTGATCGGTCTCGACCGCTTCGGCGAGTCCGCCCCGGCAGGAGAATTATTCGAGAAGTTCGGCTTCTCGGTGGAGAATGTAGTAACGGTGGCCCGCAGGCTCGGCGCCTGAGGGCCGTCTGACGGAACGGTCAGCAGAGCAGGCGCGCCTTCGCGCGCCGCACCAGGAGGAATCGATGACTATCAAGCTTGGCATCAACGGCTACGGACGGATCGGACGCATGGTCCTGCGCTCGCTTTACGAGAGTAACCGGCGCGCGGAACTCGAGATCGTGGGCATCAACGATCTCGGCGACGCCGAGACCAACGCCTATCTGACCCGCTACGACACCGCTCACGGCAAGTTCCCGGGTACCGTCGAGGTGGAGGACGATGCGATCGTGGTCAACGGCGACCGCATCCGGGTCATGGCCGAGCGGGATCCGGCGAAGCTCCCCTGGGGCGAACTCGGAGCGGACATCGTGCTGGAGTGTACCGGCCTGTTCCGCACCAAGGAGAAGGCGTCAGCCCACATAAAGGCGGGGGCGAGCAAGGTGCTGATCTCGGCGCCGTCAGGTGGTGATGCCGATGCGACGATCGTCTACGGCGTGAATCACGACACACTTTCCGCTTCGGACACCGTGGTCTCGAATGCATCCTGCACCACCAACTGCCTGGCGCCCATGGTGAAGCCGCTGCACGATGCCATCGGCGTTGAGCACGGCATCATGACCACGATCCATGCCTACACGAACGACCAGGTTCTCACCGACGTTTTCCACAAGGATCTGCGCCGGGCACGCTCGGCGACCATGTCGATGATCCCGACCAAGACCGGTGCGGCCGCGGCCGTGGGGCTGGTGCTGCCCGAGCTGCAGGGCAAGCTGGACGGTTTCGCCGTGCGCGTGCCCACCATCAATGTCTCCATGGTCGATCTGACCTTCGTCGCCTCCCGGGAGACGAGCAAGGAGGAGATCGACAAGATCCTGAAGGAGGCCAGCGAGGGTCCGCTGAAAGGCGTCCTGGCCTACAGCGACGGCCCGCTGGTCTCCGTCGACTTCAACCACGACCCGGCATCCTCCACCTACGACTCGACGCTGACCAAGGTCATGCAGGGCACGCTGGTGAAGGTCTGTGCCTGGTACGACAACGAGTGGGGCTTCTCCAACCGCATGCTGGATACGGCCCTGGCGCTGGCGAAGGCCGGCTGACCCTTCCAACTCCGGCGCGGCGCCGGGCGGCGGCCGCCGGCCGCCGCGGGGCCGTGCCGGCCCACCTCCGTGGAGCAGGTAATGACTATCCTCAAGATGACGGATCTGGATCTGCAGGGAAAGCGGGTCCTGATCCGCGAAGATCTCAATGTGCCGATCGACGACGGACGTATCACCTCCGATACCCGCATCCGTGCCGCGCTGGAAGGCATTCGGCTGGCGCGGGACGCCGGTGCCGCGGTCATCGTGATGTCCCATCTCGGCCGGCCCAAGGAAGGCGCCGTACAGCCCGAGTTCTCGCTGGCGCCGGTGGCGCGGCGGCTCGGCGAGCTGCTGGGCGGCGAGGTAAAACTGGTCACCGACTGGCTGAACGGTGTCGACGTGGCGCCCGGCGAGGTGGTGCTGGCGGAGAACGTGCGCTTCGAGCAGGGCGAAAAGGGCTGTGAGGAATCCCTGTCACGGCGCATGGCGGCCCTGTGCGACGTGTTCGTGATGGATGCCTTCGGCACCGCCCACCGCGCCCAGGCCAGCACCTACGGCGTGGCGAAGTTCGCGCCGGTGGCCTGCGCCGGTCCGCTGCTGGCCCGGGAACTCGAGGCGCTGACCCAGGCGATGGAGCATCCGCAGACGCCCGTGGTGGCCATCGTCGGTGGCTCCAAGGTGTCGACGAAGCTGTCGGTGCTGGAGGCGCTGGTGCACAAGGTGGACCACCTCATCGTGGGCGGCGGTATCGCGAATACCTTCATCGCGGCCGCCGGCCACAACGTGGGCAAGTCCCTGCACGAGGCCGACATGCTCTCCGTCGCGAAGCGCCTGGCCGCCGACGAGACCGACCGGGCGGACATCCCGGTGCCGAGCGACGTGGTCGTTGCCCGGGAGTTCGACGCCGCGGCCGAGGCGGACGTGAAGCCGGTGGAGGCGGTGACCGAGGACGAGATGATCATGGACATCGGCCCGGATACCGCGGAGGGTTTCGCCGCGATCATCGCGGAGGCGGGCACAGTGGTCTGGAACGGGCCGGTCGGCGTGTTCGAGTTCGACCAGTTCGGCGAGGGCACACGCATACTCGCCCAGGCCATCGCCGACAGCGACGCGTTCTCCGTCGCCGGCGGCGGCGATACGCTGGCGGCGATCGAGAAGTACGACGTGGCCGACGGCATCTCCTACATCTCCACCGGCGGCGGCGCGTTCCTGGAATTCCTGGAAGGCAAGACGCTGCCCGCCGTGGCCATGCTCGAGGAGCGCGCTGCGGAATCCTGACGGGGCGGGGCTGTGCGATAATCCCGCGCTTCTGACAGGAGGGCAGGCACTTGAGAAGAACGAAAATCGTGGCGACCCTCGGGCCGGCCACCGCTAAGCCGGAGGTCATGGCCCAGATGATCCGCGCCGGTCTGGACGTGGCCCGGTTGAATTTCTCCCACGGCAGCGCGGACGAGATGCGCGAGCGCGCAGACAGGCTGCGGCAGGTGGCCGCGGCGGAGGGGCGCTATGTCGCGCTGCTCGGTGACCTGCAGGGGCCGAAGATCCGTATCCGCCGGTTCCAGAACGGCAGCGAGCAGCTGGCGCGCGGCACGAACTTCTTCCTCGATCCGGATCTGGACGCCGACGCGGGCACCGATGCCGGCGTGGGCATCGCCTACGAGAGCCTCGCCGCCGACGTCGAAGCGGGCGACATGCTGCTGCTGAGTGACGGCCAGATCGAGCTGGAGGTCACCGGCATCGAGGGCAACCGGGTGCACACCCGGGTGGTCATCGGCGGCGTGCTGTCCGACCACAAGGGCATCAATCTGCGCGGCGGCGGACTCTCGGCTCCGGCTCTCACGGACAAGGACCGGGAGGACATCCGGCTGGCGGCGGAGCTGGACTTCGACTACCTCGCCGTCTCCTTCGTGCGCACCGCGGCCGATATCGAGGAAGCCCGCCGGCTGTTCCGCGAGGCCGGCGGCGAGGGCCTGATGGTGGCCAAGATCGAACGTGCCGAGGCGGTCGAGGAGATCGATTCCATCATCGAGGCGTCCGACGTGGTCATGGTGGCCCGCGGGGATCTCGGCGTGGAGATGGGATTCGCCGAACTCACGGGTCTGCAGAAGCGCATCATCACGAGGACCCGCCAGTACAACCGGATCGCCATCACCGCCACGCAGATGATGGAGTCGATGATCGCGAGCGCCATGCCCACCCGGGCCGAGGTATCGGACGTGGCGAACGCCGTGATCGACGGCACCGACGCGGTCATGCTCTCCGCCGAGAGCGCCGTGGGCCAGTATCCCGTGGAGGCCGTCCGCGCCATGGCCGAGGTCTGCGTGGGAGCGGAGAAGTATGGCACCGCCGGCTCCCGGCGCCGGGAGCGTATCGACGATACCTTCCGCTACGTCGACGAGGCCATCGCCATGGCCGTGATGTATACCGCCAACCACCTCGCGGTGAAGGCGATCATCGCGCTGACCGAGTCCGGCTCGACAGCCCGCTGGATGTCGCGGGTGCGCTCGGACATCCCCATCTACGCCTTCACGCGCCACGAGCGGACGCGGCGCCGGGTGGTGCTTTACCGGGGCGTCTATCCGGTGTCTTTCGATATCACCCACACGGATGCGCAGAGCGTTTATCGTGAAGTCTTCGACCTGATGCTCGGCCGCGGTCTGGTGGAGGAGGGCGACCTCGTGATCTTCACCAAGGGCGACATGACCGGCGTGCAGGGCGGCACCAACGCGATGAAGATCCTGCGCGTCCTGCGTGGCGGCTGAACGGCGGAGACGATGACGACCGGGCGGCGACGACGCTGGCTCGTGCGCGGCGCGGCGGCGCTCGGACTGACCGCGCTCGGCGCGCTCGCCGCCGTCTGGTGGCTCCTGCGGGCTAGCCTGCCTCCCGTCGACGGGCGCATCGAGCAGGCCGGCCTGGCGGCGCCTGTCGCCATCGAGCGGGATGCCGGGGGCGTGCCGACGCTCGGCGCCGGCAACCGCACCGATCTCGCGTTCGCGACCGGCTTCGTGCACGGCCAGGACCGCTACTTCCAGATGGATCTCGCGCGCCGGGGTGCCGCCGGCGAGCTGGCGGCGCTGTTCGGCGAGGCCGCGGTGGAGATGGACCGCGGCCTGCGCCTGCACCGTTTCCGCAGCCGGGCCGAGGCCGTGGTGGCCGCGTCGAGCGCCGCGGAGCAGGCGATCATCCGGGCCTACACGGCCGGTGTGAACGCCGGGCTCGGGAGCCTCGGCGCGCGACCGTTCGAGTATCTCCTGCTCGGCGAGGAGCCCGTACCCTGGCGGCCGGAGGACACGGTGCTGGTTCTCTATGCCATGTTCCTGCAGCTCAACGACGAGACCGGCCGCCGCGACATGGAGCGGGGCTTCGTCCATCGCCGCGTGCCCCGCCCGCTGTATGACCTGCTCTATCCGCTCGGCACGGAATGGGACGCGCCGCTGGCGGGCGGGCCCGCGCCGCTGCCGCCGCTGCCGGCCGAGACGCGCTACGACCTGCGCAGGGTCACCGGTCGGGTGGCGCCGGCGCCCGCGGCGGAGCCGGAGCCTCCCGTGATCCCGGGCAGCAACAACTGGGCGCTGGCCGGCCCGCTGACGGCGGACGGCCGCGGCCTGGTCGCCAACGACATGCACCTGGGTCTGGCAGTGCCGAATACGTTCTACCGCGCCTGTCTCGTGCACGAGGCGGACGGCGTGCGCCTGTGCGGCGTCACCCTGCCCGGCACACCGGCCCTCGTCGCGGGCTCCAACGGCCGTATCGCCTGGGGCTTCACCAACAGCTACGGCGACTGGACGGACCTCGTGGCGCTGCGTCCGGGGTCGCGACCCGGCACCTACAGGACGCCGGACGGCGAGCGCGAGTACCGGCACGTCACCGAGACCATCGAGATCGCCGGCGGCGAGCCCGCGGAGCTCCTCGTGCGCGAGACGATCTGGGGTCCGGTGATACCCGGCATCACGCCGGAGGACGGCGAATTTGCCGTCGCCTGGACCGCGCACCGCCCGGGGGCGGTGAACCTGGGCCTCATGCGCCTGGAGGGGGCGCGCAGCGTGACCGAGGCGCTGCCGCTGGCCGCCGCCGCGGGCATACCGCCGCAGAACTTCACGGTGGCCGACGCGGACGGCCGCATCGCCTGGACCATCGCGGGCCGCATCCCGCGGCGTATCGGCGGCTTCGACTCGCGCCGGCCGGCGGACTGGAGCCGGCCGGGCACGGGCTGGGACGGCTGGCTGGCGCCGGAGGAGTACCCGCGCATCGTCAATCCGTCCTCCGGGCGCATCTGGACCGCCAACGCCCGCGTGATCGACGGCGAGGCCTTCCGCGTGATCGGTCCCGGCGACTACGATCTGGGCGCCCGGGCGGGGCAGATCCGCGATGCGCTCGCCCTGATAGACGCGGCGCAGCCCGAGGACATGCTGGCCATCCAGCTGGACGACCGGGCCGTCTTCCTCGCCCGCTGGCGCCGTCTGCTGCTCGACCTCCTCGACCGGCAGGCAATCGAGGCCGACCCGGCGCGCGGTCGTTATCGGGCGCTGGCGGAGGACTGGATTCCCCGCGCCAGCGTGGACTCCGTGGGCTACCGGCTGGTACGCAGCTTCCGCAGCCGGGTCCTGGAGCGGGTCATGGCCGGCCTCACCGCGGAGTTGACGCCGGCGCTGCCGGAGGACCGCCGCCTGGCGCTCAGCCGGCAGTTCGAGGGCACGGCCTGGCGCCTGGTCACCGAGCGGCCGCCGCATCTCCTGAACCCGGACTACGGCACCTGGCGCGAGCTGTTGCTGGACGCCGTCGACGTCTCGCTGGACTGGTACGACGAGAACTACGACTCGCCGCTGGCGCAGCGCACCTGGGGCGAGCGCAACACGGTGCGCATCCAGCACCCTCTGTCCCGTGCGTTGCCGGCGCTGGCGCCGTGGCTGGACATGCCGTACGAGCCCCTGCCGGGCGATGCCAACCTGCCCCGGGCCCAGTCGGCGCGTTTCGGCGCCTCCGAGCGTTTCGCCGTCTCCCCGGGAGCGGAGGAGCAGGGCTATTTCCACATGCCGACGGGCCAGAGCGGCCACCCGCTCTCGCCCTGGTACGACGCCGGTCACGGGGACTGGGCCGAAGGCCGCCCGACCCCGTTTCTGCCGGGCACGGCCGCGTATCGCCTCGAACTGGTGCCGCCGGCGGGCGGCTGAGCCGGGTTGTCAGCGCGGGGCTGTACCCGGATACTGAATGGCTCAGTGCGCAACGCACGGGTACAGGACTGGACATGACGGAAAGCAGATTTACGGGTACCGACCGCTACGTCGCGACCGAAGACCTGATGATGGCGGTGAACGCGGGGGTGACCCTGCAGCGGCCCATCCTCGTGAAGGGCGAGCCGGGCACCGGCAAGACGATGCTGGCGCAGGAGGTGGCCCGGGCGCTGGGCAAGCCGCTGCTGGAGTGGCACATCAAGTCGACGACGAAGGCTCAGCAGGGGCTCTACGAGTACGACGCGGTGGCGCGGCTGCGCGACTCGCAGCTGGGCGACCCGAAGGTGCACGACATCGCGAATTACATCGTGCGCGGCAAGCTGTGGGAGGCGTTCACCTCCGACGAACAGCCGGTGCTGCTGATCGACGAGATCGACAAGGCCGACATCGAGTTCCCGAACGATCTGCTGCAGGAACTCGACCGCATGGAGTTCTTCGTCTACGAGACCAAGGAACTCGTGCAGGCCAGGCACCGTCCGATCATGATCATCACTTCGAACAACGAGAAGGAGCTGCCGGATGCGTTCCTGCGCCGCTGCTTCTTCCACTACATCAAGTTCCCGGACAAGGAGACGATGACCGAGATCGTCGACGTCCATTTCCCGGGGCTGAAGAAGGATCTGCTGCGCGAGGCGCTGGAGAGCTTCTATCAGGTGCGCGACGTACCGGGGCTGAAGAAGAAGCCTTCCACCTCCGAGCTGCTCGACTGGATCAAGTTGCTGCTGGCCGAGGACATCCCGCCCGAGGCGCTCAGGAGCGACGACAACCGCAAGGCGATACCGCCGCTGCATGGCGCGCTGCTGAAGAACGAACAGGACGTGCACCTGTTCGAGCAGCTGGTGTTCATGTCGAGGAGGGCGCGCTGAGCCGTGCTGATCCAGTTTTTCTTCATGCTGCGCGAAGGGGGGATGAAGACCTCCATCACCGAGCTGCTGACTCTGCTCGATGCGCTGAAGAACGGGCTGGCCGAACGCAGCGTCGATAACTTCTACTATCTCTCCCGCGCCTGTCTGGTGAAGGACGAGACCCAGTTCGACCGTTTCGACCGCATCTTCGGCGCTCACTTCAAGGGCATCGAGGACGCCTTCTCCGACCTCGTCGCCGACGTGCCCGACGACTGGCTCGAGCGTATGGCTGAGCTCCAGCTCTCGGAGGAGGACAAGGCGAAGATCGAATCCATGGGCGGATTCGAGGAGCTGATGCGCGCGCTGGAGGAGCGCCTGCGCGAGCAGACCGAACGTCACGAGGGCGGCAACAAGTGGATCGGCACCGCCGGCACCTCGCCCTTCGGCGCCTACGGCTACAATCCGGAGGGCGTGCGCATCGGCCAGAAGGGCGGTGGCAACCGCAAGGCGACGAAGGTCTGGGATCGCCGTGAGTACCAGAATCTGGACGATTCCGTAGAGCTCGGCACCCGCAACATCAAGCTGGCGTTGAGGAAACTCCGCAAGTTCGCCCGCGAGGGCGCGGCCGACCAGCTCGACCTCGACGACACCATCGACAAGACCGCCCGCAATGCGGGGCTGCTCGACATCCGCATGGTGCCGGAGCGGCACAACGCGGTGAAGGTGCTGCTGTGCCTCGACGTGGGCGGCTCGATGGACGACCACGTGCGCGTCTGCGAGGAGATGTTCTCGGCCGCCCGCAGCGAGTTCAAGCACCTGGAGTATTTCTACTTCCACAACTTCGTCTACGAGAGCCTGTGGAAGGACAACCGGCGACGGCACGCGGAGCGCATCCCGACGATGGAGATCATCCACAAGTACGGCCACGACTACAAACTGGTGTTCGTCGGTGACGCCACCATGAGCCCGTACGAGATCGTCTACGCCGGCGGCAGCGTCGAGCACTGGAACGAGGAGCCGGGCGCGGTGTGGATCGAGCGCCTGCTGAAGGCCTTCCCGAAGGCCATCTGGCTGAACCCGGAGCCGCGGGCGCGGTGGGACTACACGCCGTCGGTCAAGCTGACTCGCGAGTTGATGGACGACCGCATGTATCCGCTGACCGTCGCCGGGCTCGACCAGGGCATCAAGCGTCTGCACTGAACGCAGGAAAGGACACCGGCTGCGCGCCGGGCGAGGTGAGGGGTGAGCGGCAGCAAACTCGGTCTGGTACTCCCCGGCGGCGGCGCCCGTGGCGCATTCCAGGTGGGCGTACTGAAGGCTATCGCCGAGATCCTGCCCGGTGACGTCCCCAATCCGTTCCCCATACTGAGCGGCACCTCCGCCGGCGCCATCAATTCGGCCGTACTCGCGAGCCGCGCCCGCCGCTTCCGCTCGGCGGTGGGCGAGATGGAGGCCGTCTGGGCCGGCTTCCGCTCGGAACAGGTCTTCCGCACCGATGCACTGACCATGCTGAAGTCGAGCCTGCACTGGCTGGCGACGATCGTGCTCGGCGGCCTCGGTGAACACAATCCGCGCTCGCTGCTGGACAACGATCCCCTGCGCTCGCTGCTCTCGCGCAATATCCGCTTCCCGCGGATACAGACTGCCATCGACCGCGGGCACGTCCAGGCGCTGGCCATCACGGCCGCCGGTTACCAGTCGGCCCGTTCGGTGACCTTCTTCCAGGCGTCTCCCGGGACCCGCGCCTGGCAGCGCACGCGGCGCATCGGCGTGCGCTGCGCCATCAACCTGGACCACCTGATGGCCAGCATCGCCGTGCCGCTGGTCTTCCCGCCTGCCTGCATCCGCGGCGAGTATTACGGCGACGGAGCGATGCGCCATTCCACGCCGCTGTCACCGGCGGTCCATCTCGGCGCCGACCGCATCCTGGTCATCGGCATCCGGGACGAGACGCCGGAGCCGGCCGGCGACCCGCACACGCCGCCGATCTACCCGAGCTTCGGACACATCGCCGGCTACATGCTGGACACGCTGTTCCTGGACGGCCTGTACTCGGACCTGGAGCGGCTGTCCCGCATCAACGACCTGCTCGATTCCATACCGGAGGCCGAGCGCACCGGTCCCGCGGCGAAGATGCGCCCCATCGATACCATGATCGTGATCCCCAGCGAGGAGATCCGGGAGATCGCGGCGAGCTGCCGCAAGGCGGCGCCGGTGCCGCTGCGGGCGCTGATGCGCGGGCTCGGCGGCCCCGACAAGGGCGAGCGGCGGCTGCTGAGCTACCTGCTGTTCGAGTCGGAGTTCACCCGCGCGCTGATCGACCTCGGTTACCGTGATGCGATGAAGGTGCGCGACGAACTCGAGGCGTTCGTGCGCGGCGCGGACGTGCCGCGGCTGTTCGCGCCTTCCTGGATGCGCCGCGACCTGGCCGTCTGAGCGCCCTGGAGTACCTCAGAGCAGCAGCAGCGTCCCCAGACCGAGGAACACCATGAGACCGACCACGTCGGTCACCGTGGTCAGGACCACGCCGCCGGCGATGGCCGGATCCACGCCGAGACGCTTCAGCGTCAGCGGCACGATGAAGCCCGCCGCCGCCGCCACGATCATGTTCAGGGTGAGCGCCGCGGCGATCACCGCGGCCACCATCCAGGTGCCGAACCACAGCACCGTCACGACCGCCACCACCAGGGCCCAGCCGATGCCGTTCAGGATGCCGACGGAGACCTCCTTGGCGAGGATCTGACGCGCATTCGACTTGTCGATCTGACCCAGTGCCATCGCCCGGGTGATGATGGTCAGCGACTGGGTGCCGGCGACGCCGCCCATGCTGGGCACCACCGGCATCAGTACGGCGAGCAGGACGATGGCGTCCACCGTGTCCTGGAACAGATCCACCACCGAGGCGGCCAGGAAGGCGGTCGCGAGGTTGATGCCCAGCCACACGGCCCGGCGCCGTGCGCTGGTCACCACCGGCGCGAACATGTCGTCTTCCTCGTCCAGGCCGGCGCGGCTCATGAGCGAGTGCTCGGCTTCCTCGCGGATGACGTCGAGTACGTCGTCCACCGTGATGCGCCCGAGCAGGCGGTTGTCCATGTCCACCACCGCCGCCGACAGCAGGTCCCGATTCTCGAAGAAGCGCACCACTTCCTGGTCGCTGGTCTCCGCGGGGATCGGCTTCGTGTCGGTGTCCATCACCTCGGCCACGGTGAGGTCCGGGTCGTTCGTGAGAAGCCGGGACAGGGTGAGCGTGCCGAGGAAAATGTCGTCCCGGTTAACGACGAATATCGACTCTGTCTGGTCCGGCATACCACCGTGTACACGCAGGTAGCGCACCACCACCTCCAGCGTCACATCCGGACGTACGGTGATGGTGTCCTTGTTCATGAGGCCGCCGGCGCTGTCCTCGGGGTAGGCCAGCACCTCGCGCAGACGGTCGCGGTCCTGCTTGTCCAGCGAGCGCAGCACCTGGCGGGTGACCGTCTCCGGCAGGCCGGCCACCAGGTCGGCCAGGTCGTCGAGTTCCATGCCCTCGGTGGCGGCGATGAGCTCCTGGGCGTCCATGCGCTCGATGAGCCCGCTGCGGACCTCGTCGGCCACCTCGACCAGGATGTCGCCCTCGTCGTCCGGGTCCACCAGCTCCCAGACGACGGCGCGCTCGGCCGGAGGCAGTGACTCCAGCAGCCGCGCCACCTCGGACGGATGCAGGCTGCCGATCATGCGCCGCACGGGACGCATGGCGCCGCCCTCCAGGGCCTCGCGCAGCGTCTCCAGCGGTGTCTGCTTGTGTTCCTGGTTATCCATGCTGCCGGCGCATCCGCCCGTCGGGCGGTGGGTGTACGGCGGCCCCCGCGGCCGCCCGGATCAGCGGGCAGTTTAGCCCGCGGCCGGTGACAAAGCTAAGGGTGGCGCGGGCTCAGCCCGCGTCCGGCGCCTTCTTGCCGGGCAGCTCGTTGTGGCGGGTGTGGATGGGCTCGTGCTCTTTGGCCAGCGCCCGGGCGAGCTTCTCGGCCATGTACACGGAGCGGTGCTGGCCGCCGGTGCAACCGACCGCCACTGTGAGATAGCTGCGGTGGAAGCTCAGGTACTCCGGGATCCAGCGGCGCAGGAAGCCGATGATGTCCCGGTACATGGACTGCACCAGTGGCTGTTCGTCCAGGAAGCGGATGACGGCTTCGTCCGTCCCGGTCAGCGGCCGCAGGTTCGCCTCCCAGTACGGGTTCGGCAGGCAGCGCAGGTCGAAGACGAAATCGGCGTCCGTGGGGATGCCGTGCTTGTAACCGAAGGACTCGATCAGGGTGGACAGCGACCGGGGCAGGCGTGCCGCCACGCGCTCGCGCAGCGCATCGCGCAACTCGTAGACACTGGTGCGGGTGGTATCGATGACCAGGTCGGCGGTGTTGATCACCGGACCGAGCAGGTCGCGCTCGCGATCGATGGCGTCGCGCAGTGCCAGGCCGCTGTCCCCCAGCGGATGGCGCCGGCGGGTCTCGCTGTAGCGTTTCAGCAGGATGTCGTCCTCGGCCTGCAGGAAGATGACGTCGCATTCGATGTCGTCGTGCTTCATGCGCTGGACCAGGCCGGGCAGTGCCTCCAGGTCGGTGGCGGGATTGCGGGCGTCGATGCCCACGGCGATGCGCTGGGTGGCGACGGCGCCGCCGTCCCGCGTGATCTCGGGCAGCAGGGCCGGCAGCAATCCCGCCGGCAGGTTATCGATGCAGTAGAAGCCGAGGTCCTCGAGGACGTTCAGCGCGACGCTCTTGCCCGAGCCCGACAGTCCGCTGACGATGATCAGGCGCGTCGAGCGGCGTTCTCCGGTGCCGGGCGCCACGCGGCCTCCTCAGGCCCCGCCGCCCGCCGCCAGGCCGCCCTCGGCGCGGGGACGGTCTTCGACCATCAGCGCCTCGTAGAGTTCGCGGCTGCTGCGGGCCTTCCTGAGCCGCGCCTGCGTGCCCCGTTGCGAGAGCATCTCCGTCAGACCGCGGAAGTCCTCGATGGCCTGGTCGTCCACGTCTTCGGGGACGATCAGGCCGAAGATCAGGTCCACGGGATCGTCGTCCGGGGTGTCGAAGTCCACCGGCGTGGACAGCTTCAGCAGCGCGCCAATGGGGAAGGGGGCGTCCGCGATGCGGGCGTGGGGTGCCGCGACTGCGCGGCCGAGCGCCGTGCAGCCGAGACGTTCGCGTTCCGCGACCGCCGCGAAGATATCCGGCTGGCGCAGATCGTCCGAGCCGTGTGCGAGCAACTCGCTCAGGATCTCCAGGGCGTGCTTCTTGCTCCGCGCCTCGACGTTGCAGAGTACGGAGTCGGGTCTGACGAGTTCGTGCAGTGTCATGGGGTAAGACCGTGAAAGGGGCGGCCCGCCGCGCGCCGCGACGGGCCGCCGGTGACTGTCAACTGAATGCGCGCTTGTCCGCCTCGCGGGCATGGTGGTCGCAGAGCTTCTCCTTGTGCTTCTTGACCTGCCGGTCCAGCTTGTCGATGAGTCCGTCAATGGCGGCGTACATGTCTTCTTCCGTCGCGTCGGCATACAGCCGGCCGCCGCTGACCTGCACGGTGGCTTCGGCCTTGTGCCGCAGTTTCTCGACGGTGAGGATACAGTGCACGTCGGTCACGTGGTCGAAGTGTCTCTCGATGCGCCCTAGCTTCGTCTGTACGTAATCCTTCAGCGCAGGCGTCACTTCCACGTGGTGACCGGTGACATCTAGCTGCATGGCTCTCTCCTCTGCTGGGTGGGGCCGGGGAGGGGGGCGTCGGTCCGCCGCGCCCTGCGGCCGGGATCATTCGGGACGAGGCCGCGCCGGGCCCCCTCAGCTCTCATGCGGAGCTGCGCTCGCGGCGCTGGCTGGAAGACGGTATGTCCATGGACTCACGATACTTCGCAACGGTCCGCCGCGCCACAACCACGCCGTCCTCCTTCAGCATCGCCGCGATCTTGCTGTCGCTGAGCGGTTTGCGACGGTCCTCCGCGCCGATCAGCTTGCGGATCTTCGCGCGCACCGCCACGGAGGACTGGTCCTCACCGTCGATGCTGCCGACGTGGCTGGAGAAGAAATAGCGGAACTCGAGCACGCCGCGCGGCGTGTGCATGTATTTGTTGTTCGTGACCCGCGAGATCGTCGACTCGTGCATCTCCACGGCCTCCGCCACGTCACGCAGCACCATAGGCTTCATGGCTTCCTCGCCGTGCTCGAAGAACTCCGTCTGGCGCTCGACGATGCAGGTGGCTACCTTCATCAGCGTCTCGTTGCGGATCTCGAGGCTGCGCACCAGCCAGCGGGCCTCCTGCAGCTGTGCCTTCAGTGCGGTATGGCCGCCGTCGCCGCGCAGCATCTCGGCGTAGCGCTGGTTGACGGTCAGCCGGGGTATGCCGGAGGAGGCGATCTCGACCAGCCATTCGCCGTCGATCTTGCGCACGAAGACGTCGGGGATGACGTACTCGGTGCGGGCGGGTGCGATGGCCTGTCCCGGCCGCGGATGACAGCCGCGGATGAGCGCCAGCGCGTCGGTCAGCTCGTCGCCCGATACCTGCAGTTCGCGCTGCAGGTGTGCCGGGTCGTTCTCGGCGACCCGCTCCAGGTGCTCGGCCGCGAGTTCCCGGGCCAGTCCGAGACCGGGTGTGTCCCCGGCGAGCTGGCGCAGCTGCAGGTCGATGCATTCGGACAGCGAGCGCGCCGCGATGCCGGCCGGGTCGAAGCGCTGGATTTTCCTCAGCGTGCGTTCGGCCTCTTCCTCGCTGACGTCCAGCTCGGGGCCGGCGATGTCGCGAATCTCGTCCAGCGAGACGGTGAGATAGCCGTCGTCGTTGATGGCGTCGATGATCGCCTCGCCGATCAGCATCTCCCGGGCCGTGAACTTTTCCAGCTCCAGCTGCCAGTGGAGATGCTCGTGCAGCGATTCCTGACTCTCGTCGGCGAACTCGGACATGCCGCGATCGCCGCTCCAGCCGGAGTCCTGGCTCCTCGCGGGCAGGTCGCGCCAGCTGTCCTCCGCGGTGACCGCGCGCACGTCGCCGGGCGTCTCCTCGGCGCTGGACTCGCCGTTCACGCGCGGCGGTTCCGGCAGCTCCTCCGCCTCCAGCATGACGTTCTCTTCCAGCGCTTCCTGGATCTGCGCCGTCAGATCCATCACGGGCAGCTGCAGCAGGCGGATGGCCTGCTGCAGCTGCGGTGTCATCGTCAGCTGCTGACTGAGTTTTAGCTGGAGTGACGGTTTCAACATCTTGCTGCCGGGCAGCCCCTGTCGCGCTGCCGGTGAGTCCGTGTGCGTCTGCCGATGGTCAGAGCCGGAACCCCTCGCCCAGATAGACCTGCCGCACATGGCGGTCCGCCAGAATCTCCTCCGGCGTGCCTTCTGCGATCAATGACCCCTCGTTGAGTATATAGGCTCGGCTGCAGATTCCGAGGGTCTCCCTCACATTATGATCAGTGATGAGCACCCCGATGCCGCGGTCGCTCAGGTGGCGGATGATGCGCTGGATGTCGATGACCGAGATCGGGTCGACGCCGGCGAACGGCTCGTCCAGCAGCACGAAGCGCGGGTCCGCCGCCAGGGCCCGGGCGATCTCCACGCGCCGGCGCTCGCCGCCGGACAGGCTCATGCCGAGGCTGGTACGCACGTGACCGACGTGCAGCTCGTCCAGCAGCTCGTCCAGGATACGCTCGCGGTCGCTGCGTTCCAGCTCGTCCCGGGTTTCCAGGATGCCGAGCACGTTCTGCTCCACGGTGAGCTTGCGGAATATGGATGCCTCCTGCGGCAGGTAGCCCAGACCGAGGCGGGCGCGCCGGTGCATGGGCAGGTGGGTGAGGTCCTGCGCGTCCAGCAGGATGCGTCCCTTGTCGCAGGGGATCAGGCCAACGATCATATAAAAGGCGGTGGTCTTGCCGGCGCCGTTCGGGCCCAGCAGGCCGACGACCTCGCCGCTGGAGATCTCCAGCGAGATACCCTTGACGACTTCGCGGAACTTGTAGCTCTTGTGGACGTCCTGGACGCTCAGGATGCTCATGGCGCCTCGTCGTCGTCCAGGCGCTGCTCCACCTCCTCCGGCACGATGGTGAGGCTTACCTTGCCGTCCTCGCCCTCCCGTCCGCGTGCGGTGACCACCTGCTGATCGAGGTCGTAGACCAGCAGCTCGCCCGCAATCGTGTTGGAGCCTTCGCGGATGCGGGCGTCACCGGTGAACCTGACCCGGCCGGCGGTCACGTCGTACTCGAAGCGGCCGGCCCGGCCGGTGGTAACCGTGCCTTCCTCCGGCCGTTCGTCCCGGAACCGGGCGGGGTCGCCGGCGGCCACGGCGCTGGAGAGGCGGTGGTCTCTGAAGGTGAGCTCGGCGCTGTCGCAGAGGATATTGGTGGTGTCCACGTCGATGCGTACGTTGCCCTCGAAACGCCAGACGCTGTCCCGGAAGTCCGGGCTGCTGTCGCCGCCGAACAGCGTTTGGCCCCGGTCGGCCTCGATGCCGATCGTGCCCTGGGTGATGCGCAGGCCGCGGAATATCATCAGGTTGTTACGGCGGTCGAATTCGCTGGAGTCCGCATCCAGGGAGATCGGCAGCCGGCTGTCGACGCCCTCGCGAAGGCTCTGGCCCGACGTGAAGAGAGGAGCCGCCAGCAGGACGACGGCCGCCGCCAGCAGGGGCGCGGCCGTGAGTCGCTTGTCGAACCCTCGCCGGCGCAGGGTGCGCCCGGCGTCAGGGCATGAATTTGCCGCTGACATTGGACTTCAGCTCCACTCGGTCTTCCTGCAGGAATGCTAGCATGCCGGTCGCCGACAGACTCTGCTCGCCGATGCGGATTGTGACGCGTTCGTCGGTACTCGCCGTCTTCGCGCGCGGGTCGAATTCGAGGTGCAGCGTGGTGAGCTCGGTGATCTCACCGTTGTCGTCCGGTTCGCTGACCGCGCGCACATCGCCGCTCAATACGATCTTCCGCGACGCCGGCTGCAGCACGCCGCTGGCGGCGGTCAGCGACCAGGGCACGGTGGCCTCCGGGCTGTAGCGCACGGTCACGTCCGTGAGTTGCACGGGACCGCCGTCCTCGGCCTGGGTCGCTTCCGCCGCATGCAGCCGGTAGAGGACGTCGCCGTCCTCGGCCGTACCGGTGACGGTGGCATCGCGCATGTAGTAGCCGCTGACGATCGTGCTCGGGTCGGCCGCCTCCGGCACCTCCTCGGTGCCCCGCAGGCTCAGCAGCCAGGTGCCGACGGCGGCCGCCGCCAGCAGCAGCAGGGCGAGGACGCCGCGCAGGTTCACGCGGACGCGCCTCCGTCGCCGGCGGCGGCGAGCCTTGCAGCGAGTACCAGATCGGCCACTTCCCGGACGGCGCCGTGGCCGCCGCCGCGGGCCGTGACGTAGTCCGCCTCGGCGACGATGTCGGGTACGGCGTTGGCCACCGCGATGGCGAGGCCGCAGGCACGCATCGCCTCCCGGTCGGGCAGGTCGTCGCCCACGTAGGCTGCCTCGGCCAGGTCGATACCGAGTTCCTGCGCCAGCGCGTGGAGTTCGGGGATCTTGTGCCGGCAGCCCTGCACGACCCGGGTCACGCCCAGTTCCGCCATGCGCCGGTCCACCGCGCCGGAACGCCGCCCGCTGATGACGGCCACCTGCACCCCCGCCTCCAGCAGGCGGCGTACGCCGTAACCGTCCTGGGTATGGAAGGTCTTGTATTCCCTGCCGTCCTCGTCCATGAGGAAGCGCCCGTCGGTGAACACGCCGTCCACGTCGAAGACGATCAGACGCAGCCTGGACAGCCTGTCGCTGAGGTCCGCCACCGTTACATGACGCCGGCGCGGAACAGGTCGTGGATATTCAGCGCTCCGATCAGATGCTCGCGTTCGTCCACGACGAGCAGTGCCGTGATCTTGTTCTGCTCGATGATGTGCACCGCTTCCGCGGCGAGCGTATCCGGCGTCACCGTCAGGCAGCCGGCGTGGGTGACCTCCGCCATGGTCGTAGCGCGTATGTCGGCGCCGGTGTCGAGTGTGCGGCGCAGGTCGCCGTCGGTGAAGATGCTGACCACGCGGCCGGCCGCGTCCACCACCGCGGTCATGCCCAGGCCCTTGCGGGTCATCTCCAGCAGGCCATCACTGAGCGTGACCCCGGGGCCCACCCGGGGCACGTCGTCGCCGGTGTGCATGATGTCGCCCACCGTCAGCAGCAGACGCCGGCCCAGGCTGCCACCGGGATGCGAGCGGGCGAAATCCTCGGCCGTGAAGCCGCGCGACTCGAGCAGTGCCACCGCGAGGGCGTCGCCCATGGCGAGCGTCGCCGTGGTGCTGGCGGTCGGGGCCAGATTGAGCGGGCAGGCCTCTTCCTGCACGCCGACGTCGAGGACTACGTCGGAGGCCCTGCCCAGCGTCGAGTCGCGTTTGCCGGTCAGCGTGATCAGCGGTACCCCGAGCCGCTTGACCAGCGGCAGGATGGTGACGATCTCCTGGGTCTCGCCGGAATAGGAGACGGCCATGACCAGATCGGTGGCGGTGATCATGCCCAGATCGCCGTGGCTCGCCTCGCCCGGGTGGACGAAGAAGGCCGGACTGCCGGTGCTGGCGAGGGTGGCGGCGATTTTGCCGCCGATGTGTCCGGACTTGCCCATGCCGGTGACAACGATGCGCCCCGTGCAGGCGAGGCACAGGCTGCAGGCGCGGTCGAAGTCCTCGCCGATGCGTTCGGCCAGGTCCTGCACCGCCCGTGCCTCGATGCCGAGCACGTTGCGGGCCAGTTCTCTGGTGGCTTTTGCGTCCAGCATTCGCTCCTGACGGCGTCGCCGCCGCGGCTCAGGTGAGCGTCTGCCCCAGGTTCTGCGAGACCACGTAGCTGTGGTAAGCCACGAACGCGACGAGCAGCGCCACGCCTTCCAGCCGGCCGATACGGCCGGCATCAGCGTAATTGTACGTCATCGCGAACAGGACCAGCGTGACGGCCACCATGACGAAGAAGTGCAGCGTCAGTACCGTCGGTTCCACCGTCGCCGGGTGGATGACGACGGCCAGGCCGATGACGGCCAGAAGGTTGAACATGTTGGAGCCGAGAATGTTGCCGATGGCCAGACCCTGCTCGCCTTTCAGCGCGCTCACCAGCGACACCGCCAGTTCCGGCAGGCTGGTGCCGATGGCCACCAGTGTGACGCCGATCACGAGTTCGCTGACACCGAGCTCCCGGGCCAGCTGGAGGGCGCCGTCCACCAGCAATTCCGAGCCTACGAGCAGGACGGCGAGCCCTACCGCCAGCCACAGGATGGCCGTGCGCATCGGCATGTCGCGGGGGATCTCGGCCTCGTACTCCGCCTCGATGGGATCGGCGGCGCGCGCGCCGGTCCCGAGCCGCACGATCCAGTACAGCACCACGACCAGGGCCCCCAGCATCACGAAGCCGTCGATGCGGGTCAGGCGCAGATCCAGGAACAGGGCGAGCGTGAGCAGCGTGACCGCCAGCAGCAGGGGCATCTCCCGGCGCAGGATGGTCGAGGTGACCAGGATGGGCCGCACCGCCGCGACGGCCCCGAGCACCAGGGCGACGTTGGCGATATTCGAGCCGATCGCGTTACCGAGTGCGAGGCTCGGGCGCCCCGCGAGGGCGGCGACCACGGAGACGAGGATCTCCGGTGCGGAGGTCGCGAATCCGACGATGGTCAGCCCGATCAGCAGCGTGGGGACGCCCAGGTTGCGAGCCGTCCCTGCTGCGCCCACGACGAAGCGGTCCGCGCCCCAGATCAGGAGCGCCAGGCCGATTGCGACGGAGATGAGATCGAGCAACATGGTCAGGTTCGAACCTCGACAGGGGCGACCCAGCGCCCGCGGCAGCCGCCCCCACGGCGAAGAGGGGCAGAATCATACACAATAGGGCCCGGCCGCCGCGACGCCGGGCGCAGCCGTTGGGTCCGGACTGCCTTTGGGCTACACTGCGCGCGGAATCATACAGAGTGCTTCATCAGTTTGGGGATGATTACACCTCAGGAAATCTCGCAGCTTATCGAGCAGGGCCTGCCCGATACCCGGGCGCAGGTCGCCAGCAACGACAACACCCATTTCGAGGCCGTCGTCGTGAGTCCGCAGTTCGAGGGCCAGCGTCCGCTAAAGCGCCACCAGATGGTCTATGGCTGCCTCGGCGAGCGCATGGGCCGGGAGATCCATGCACTCTCGATCCGCGCCTTCACGCCGGACGAGTGGAGCCGCCAGGGCTGAGGCGCCCGGCGGCCCGTTTTCGAGCATGGACAAACTGAAGATCACCGGCGGCTCAGCGCTGGATGGCGAGATCCGCATCTCCGGCGCCAAGAACGCCACACTGCCGATCCTTGCCGCCACCCTGCTGGCCTCCGAGCGGGTCACCGTTGCCAACGTTCCCCATCTCAGGGACGTGACCACCACCATCTCGCTGCTCCAGCGCATGGGTGTGGAGGTGACCGTGGACGACCGGCTCAGCGTCGAGGTGGACGCCTCGGCGATACGCGAGCTGCGGGCTCCCTACGACCTGGTGAAGACAATGCGGGCCTCCATTCTGGTGCTGGGGCCGCTGCTGGCGCGCCACGGCGCTGCCGACGTCTCGCTGCCCGGCGGCTGCGCCATCGGCGCCCGGCCGGTTGATCTGCACGTGGCGGGACTGCGGGCGATGGGCGCCGAGGTGGAGATCGAGGACGGCTATATCCGCGCCCGGGCCGGCCGCCTGCAGGGCACCCACTTCGTGTTCGAGACGGTCACGGTCACCGGCACGGAGAACCTGATGATGGCGGCCACGCTGGCCCGGGGCGAAACGGTGCTGGAAAACGCCGCGCGTGAGCCGGAGGTGGCGGATCTGGCCGCCTTCCTGAACAGCATGGGTGCGCGGATCGAGGGAGCCGGCAGCGGGACCATCCGCATCCAGGGCGTCGAGACGCTCTCGGGCACACGCCATACGGTGCTGCCGGACCGCATCGAGACCGGTACCTACCTGGTGGCCGGCGCCATGACCCGGGGCCGCGTGCGGCTGAAGCAGACCCGGCCGGACATCCTGGAGGCGGTGCTGGCCAAGCTGACCGAGGCGGGGGCGCAGATCCGCACGGGCGAGGACTGGATCGAGCTCGACATGGGCGGACGGCGGCCCCGCGCCGTGGACATCCGAACCGCGCCCTATCCCGCTTTCCCGACGGACATGCAGGCGCAGTTCTGCGCGCTGAATGCGGTGGCCGAAGGCGTCGGCACCATCACCGAGACCATCTTCGAGAATCGCTTCATGCACGTGCTCGAGATGCAGCGCATGGGCGCGCGCATCCGTCTGGAAGGGAATACCGCGATCTCGGAGGGGGTGGAGGCGCTGCAGGGCGCGCCGGTCATGGCCACGGACCTCAGGGCTTCCGCCGGCCTCGTGCTCGCAGGGCTGGTCGCGAAGGGCGAGACCCTGGTGGACCGCATCTACCACGTCGACCGCGGCTACGAGTGCATCGAGGAGAAGCTGCGCCAGCTCGGCGCGGTCATTCGACGGGTGCCGGGCAGCGAGACTGCCGACGGCGAGGGTGCAGCGGAACGAGCGGCCGGCTAGCGGGAGGATTCCGCCGACGGCGGGGGCGGGGAAGAGGACGCCGGTCGGAACTGGGGCCGCTCGCCGACGACCGCCTCGGTCTCGAAGCGCTCACCGTCGCGGATGCCGGTGATAGCGAGGCGCGTGCCCGGCTTCACCCCGGCCACCCTCAGCAGCGCCTGCTGCGTGTTGCCGATAGGCGCACCGTCGATCGCCACCAGCACGTCGCCGCGCCGCAGACCGGCGCGGCTCGCCGGGCTGTTCTCATGGACCCGTTCCAGCAGGATGCCCCCCGTGCTCTCGAGACCCAGTGCCGCCAGTTCCGCCGGCGTGAGATCGTCGGGCTCCATGCCCAGCCAGCCGCGGATGACGCGGCCGTGCTCCTTCAGCTCGCGCACCACGCCACGCACCAGGTTCACCGGGATGGCGAAACTGATGCCTTCGGTGGCGATGTCCTGCGCGAGCACAGCCGTGTTGATGCCGACCAGCTCGCCGCGCGTGTTCACCAGCGCGCCGCCGGAGTTGCCGGTGTTGATGGCGGCATCCGTCTGGATGAAGTTCTCGAAAGTGGTCAGGCCGAGCAGGCCGCGGCCGGTCGCGCTGACGATGCCCTGGGTCACCGTCTGACTCAGGCCGTAGGGGTTGCCGATGGCCAGGACCACGTCGCCGATGCGCAGTCGGTCCGAGCGGCCCAGCGGCACCGCCGGCAGGTCCGGCAGGTCGATCTTCAGGAGCGCGAGGTCGGTCTCCAGGTCCTGGCCCACGGGCACCGGGTCGGCCACGCGGCCGTCGGCGAGCTGCACGCGGATCTGCACGGCGCCGGCGACCACGTGGTAGTTGGTGACCAGGTAGCCTTCGCTGTCGATGATGACGGCCGAGCCGAGGCTGGAGTCGAGACGGAAGCGCTCCGGCCGACGTTCTTCGGGCCGCGCGCCGTCGCGCACCAGTCGTGTGGTGTACACGTTCACCACGGCCGGGGCGCTGCGGGCCACTGCGTCGGCGTAGCCCCCCGGAGCGGGGACGCCGGCGGCTTCCGGCCCGCCGGAGACAGGCATCAGCTCCGGCCTCACCAGCACGATCAGGAAGGCCGCAGCCAGCCCGATCACGATCGACTGGACGAGGAAGTAGACTGCCCGCTGGATGCCTGCCATGACGCTCTCGTGACGCTCGTGGACACCGCCTGGACCCGGGTCATCCGGCGGCCCGCTGGTAGGCAACTCCGTCTGGCGGTGTGTATAATCCCGGTTTTGACCCATGCGCGGCCTCCGGCCCAGGACCTCTCCGGGCCTGTCGGGCTCCCGCCGGGAATCTCAGTCAATTTACCAGTTTCGAGCCAAACCTAGAACGAGCTTGTCATAGCCGGTTGTATGGGAGTGCCTGATGACGGACGACGTTGATCGCAGCAGACGTCATTTCCTTGCTGTAGCGACCGCCGTAACCGGTGGTGTGGGCGCGGTGCTCGCCGCGGCGCCTTTCGTTATTTCCCTGCGGCCCAGCGCCCGCGCCGAGGCTCTCGGCGCGCCGGTGGAAATCGACGTCGGCCCCCTGGAGGTCGGCGAGATGGTCCGTGTCGAGTGGCGCGGCAAGCCGGTCTGGGTGCTCCGTCGCAGCCCGGACATGCTGGAGCGTCTGGAGAAAGCTGAACAATACCTGCGCGACCCGGACTCCTCTGAATCCGAACAGCCCGAATACGCGCAAAACCCGGCGAGGGCGCGTAAACCCGAGTATTTCGTGGTGGTCGGCCAGTGTACCCACCTCGGCTGCGCGCCCATCAAGCGGTTCGAGGTCCAGCCCGCGGACCTGGGCGACGACTGGTACGGCGGTTTCTACTGCCCGTGCCACGGCTCGAAGTTCGACCTGTCCGGCCGGGTGTATGCGGGTGTGCCGGCACCGCTGAACCTGCCGGTGCCGCCGTACCGCTTCATCAATGACGACGTGATACTGGTCGGTGACGAGACGGGAGCAGCGTAAGACGATGGCTAGAACCGAAGCTGAAGTGACCGAGTCGACCCGCGGTGGCCTGGTGAAGTGGATCAACGACCGCTTCCCGCTGGAGAGCATGCTGAAAGAGCATGTCACCGAATACTACGCCGCCAAGAATTTCAATGTCTGGTACGTGTTCGGCGTGCTGTCGATGGTGGTGCTGGTCATCCAGCTGGTGACGGGCATCTTCCTCACCATGAACTACAAGCCCTCGGCGACGGAGGCGTTCGCCTCGGTCGAGTACATCATGCGCGACGTGGACTGGGGCTGGCTGATCCGCTACATGCACTCCACCGGCGCATCCGCTTTCTTCGTCGTGGTCTACCTGCACATGTTCCGGGCCATGCTGTACGGCTCTTACAAGAAGCCGCGTGAGCTCATCTGGATCATCGGCATGCTGATCTTTCTCGTCCTCATGGCGGAGGCGTTCTTCGGCTACCTGCTGCCCTGGGGCCAGATGTCGTACTGGGGTGCCCAGGTCATCGTCTCCCTGTTCGGCGCCATACCGGCCATCGGCGACACGCTGGTGGAGTGGATACGCGGTGACTACTCCATCTCGGATATCACGCTGAACCGGTTCTTCGCCTTGCACGTGATCGCGCTGCCGCTGGTGCTGGTCATGCTGGTGGTGGTACACATCCTGGCGCTGCACGAGGTGGGCTCGAACAACCCTGACGGTATCGAGATCAAGGAGCACAAGGACGCGGACGGCGTGCCGGTCGACGGCGTCGCGTTCCATCCGTATCACACCTCCAAGGACCTGGTGGCGATCATCGTCTTCCTGATGGCGTTCTCGGCGGTCGTCTTCTTCGCGCCGGAGATGGGCGGTTACTTCCTGGAGCACGCCAACTTCGATCCGGCGGATCCGCTGGTGACGCCAGAGCACATCGCACCGGTGTGGTACTTCACGCCCTTCTACGCGATCCTGCGGGCGGTGCCCGACAAGCTGCTCGGCGTCATCCTGATGGGCGCGGCAGTGCTGCTGCCGCTGTTCCTGCCCTGGCTGGACCGCTGCAAGGTCAGGTCCATCCGTTACCGGGGCGCGATCTACAAGGGCGCGCTGGCTGCCTTCGTCGTCAGCTTCATCGTGCTGGGGTATCTCGGGGTGCAGCCCGCGACCGGTCTGTACACGCTGCTGGCGCGGATCTTCACCGTGGTGTACTTCGCGTTCTTCCTGTTGATGCCGTTCTACACGAAGATCGAGAAAACCAAACCGGTGCCGGAGAGGGTCGTCTACCATGGCTAAGGCAAGAATCGTCGTCACGCTCGTCGCGGCCGCGGCGGCTTCCTTCTCGGTCCAGGCCACGGCCGCCGGCGGCGGCTCGCAGTTCAACGAGCCGGCCAACAACGACGTGGGCAACGAGGCGTCACTGCAGCGGGGGGCGCGTAACTACATGAACTACTGCGCCGGCTGCCACTCGGCCAAGTACGTGCGCTACAACACGCTGGCGGACGGTCTCGAGCTGAGCGAGGAACAGCTCATCGAGAACCTGATGTTCAACGCCGAGAAAACCCACGAGACCGTCCAGGCCTCCATGCCGGCCGATCAGTCGGCACGCTGGTTCGGCAAGACGCCGCCGGATCTCTCCCTCATCGCCCGCAGCCGGGGCACGGATTATCTCTACAACTTTCTGCGCACCTTCTACGTGGACGACAGCCGGCCCACCGGCACCAACAACATGTTGCTGGCCGGTGCCAGCATGCCCCACGTGCTCTGGAAGCTGCAGGGCCTGCAGCGGCCGGTGTACGAGGAGGTGACGGACGAGAAAGGTCACACGGTGCAGCAGTTCGTGGAGTTCGAGCAGATCACAGAGGGTACGCTCTCGCCCGGGGAGTACGACCAGTTCGTTCGCGACACGGTCAACTTCCTCGACTACATCAGCGAGCCCGTTCAGCTGGAGCGTCGCGTGCTCGGCATCTGGGTGCTGCTGTTCCTGGTGGTATTCTTCCTCTTCGCCTACTTGCTGAAGAAAGAGATCTGGAAGGACGTACACTGAGTTACCAGCCTGCCGCCGGGCCTTGCGCCCCGCCGCAACAGGACGTCAGAGGTAGACCATCATGGCGGTAATTGCCAATCGGCGCTCAGTGATGACGCTATTTTCCCGGCCCACCGACATCCACAGTCACCGGGTGCGGCTGGTGCTCGCCGAGAAGAGCATCAACATCGAGATCGTCAACGTCGAGGGACCGGAGCTGCCGGAGGACCTGCTCGATCTGAACCCCTACCACACGGTGCCCACTCTGGTGGACCGGGACCTCGTGCTGTACGACTCCCGGGTGATCATCGAGTACCTGGACGAGCGCTTCCCGCACCCGCCGCTGATGCCCGTCGACCCGGTGACCCGCGCCCATTTCCGCCTGGCTCTGTTCCGTATCGAGACGGACTGGTACCGCCTCGCTGAGGAGATCGAGGAGGCCAGCGAGAAGAAGCAGGCGACCCGCTCCCGGAAAATGCTGAAGGAGTCCATCCTGCAGAGTGCGGACGTGTTCGCCGCGAGGGAGTTCTTCCTGAGCGACGAGTTCTCGCTGGTGGATGCGAGCATCGCGCCCATCCTGTGGCGTCTCCCGGTCTACAACATCGACATCTCGACCAAGAGCGGCGCCATCGAGGCCTACATGGACCGGATCTTCGCGCGCTCTTCGTTCCAGCAGAGTCTCACCGAACGCGAACAGGAGATGCGGCTGTGAGCCTGCGGTCGGCAGCCGGAGGATGAGTTCCGACGTCCCGGCCGCGGTATCGAAGCGTCCCTATCTCGTGCGGGCGATGCACGAGTGGATGAGTGACAGCGGACATACGCCGCACATCGTCGTCGACGCCACCATGGCCGGCGTCAACGTGCCCGAGCAGCACGCGAAGGACGGCCGCATCATCCTCAACATCAGCTATTCCGCCGCCCATGACCTCAGGCTGGACAACGAGGCGGTCAGTTTCCGCGCCCGTTTCGGCGGCACACCCTACAACGTCTGGGTACCCGTGACGGCCATCCTGGGCATCTACGCCCGGGAGACGGGCCAGGGCATGATCTTCTCCCAGAACGACGACGGCCCGGAGCCGCCCGACGGCCCCGGCGGCGACGGCGGTAATGATGACGACAATGAGAACGATGGCGGGCGCAGCAGCCGGCCGTCTCACCTCAAGGTGGTGAAGTAGGCAGCAGCGCCTGTCGATAGACCCTAGCCGGCACCCAGCAGCGAGCGGTCGATGAGATCGCACAGGCAGTGGATCACCACCAGGTGCACTTCCTGAATGCGCGCGGTGCGCTCCGCCGGCACCCGTATCTCCACGTCGTCGGCGCCCAGCATGCCGGCCATGCGGCCGCCGTCGCGCCCGGTCATGGCCAGCACCGGCATGCTGCGCTCGTGGGCGGCCGTGATGGCGCGGCACACATTCTCCGAGTTCCCGGAAGTCGATATCGCGAGCAGCACGTCGCCCGGCCGACCGAGTGCGCGGACCTGCTTGGAGAAGATCTCGTCGTAGGCGTAGTCGTTCGAGATCGACGTCAGCGTCGAGGAATCCGTGGTGAGCGCCAGCCCCGGCAGGCCGGGGCGCTCCCGCTCGAAGCGGTTCAGCAGCTCCGAGGAGAAGTGCTGGGCGTCACCCGCCGATCCGCCGTTGCCGCAGGACAGGATCTTGCCGTCTTCCAGCAGACAGCGGGTGAGCATGGCGCCGCCGGCGGCGACGGGCAGCGCCAGGGTCTCCGACGCGGCCTGCTTGACGGCGATGCTCTCGGCGAAGTGGTCTCTGACGATGCTCTCGGTTTCCATGGTGACTCTTTGCTCTCGTCGGTGCTCTCGTCCGTGGTCTTCACCAGGGTCGGAAGGCGTCCTGCAGCCATTGTAACCGTGGACGCCCGTCCGCGCTCACGTCGATGCAGACGACGTCGAAGCGGAATTCCATCTGTGCGTAGCGGGGATACCGGCAGAGAAACTGCTCGGTGGCACGGACGATCCGGCGCTGCTTGGATGGCGAGACCGAGTCGCGGGCGCTGTAGCGTGCGCCGGCACCCCGGTAGCGGACCTCCACCACGACCAGTGTATTGCCGGCGCGCATGAGCAGGTCCAGCTCGCCCAGGCGGCAGCGGTAGTTCGCCGCCACGCAGTCGAGCCCGGCCCTCTCGAGGTGGCGGCGGGCCAGGTCCTCGGCGCCGTCTCCTAGTCGCTGTCGGCCGGTGCGTCCCACGATGCCGGCGGCCGCGCCCGGGGCGAGTCCCGGAGCAGGATGTCGATGCCCGGCGGCAGGTCGGCCTCGTCCCCGGTCTCCGGCACCGGTTCCGCCACCGCGACGATCTCGCCCTGCTCGAAGGTAGCGAAGGGCAGGCGACGGTGGATCACGCCACGCAGGTCCATGCTGAGTTCCCCGGTCATGCCCTGCAGCGGTTCTTCCAGGCCGCTGCCGGCGCCGTCCTGCAGCGCGCCGACCAGGCGGTAGGCGTCGTAGCCCATGGCGTGCAGTCGGGACAGGGGGGGCGACCCCGGCCACAGCTCCGTATAGGTGGCACGCAGGCCTCCGATCTCCGCGCGTTCGGAGACGATCCAGGGGACCTCCGGGAACAGTATGCCGTTCAGGTCGGAGTTGCTGCGGCCGTCGCGCTCGTTGATGGTGGAGGTGGCGTAGACGGGCAGGCCGCCGGCGTAATGGAATCGCAGCTGCGGGCGCAGCAGCCTTGCGGTCGTGCCGTCGGCGGCGAGGAAGATGAAGTCGATATCGCCGCGCCGCCGGGGCTCGAACTGCAGCGATCCGCCCACGACGCCGCGCAGCCGGCGGTAGCGCTGGATGCTCTCGTCGAGCAGCAACAGATCCTCGATCGTGTCGGAGAAATCCGCGGCGCCGGGCTGGTAGCGGCGGTAGTCCAGCAGCCTGCCGCCGGACTGGTCCAGCGAGGCGGCGAAGGCGCCCAGCACCCGCTCGCCCCAGTCGGACGCAGGAACCAGTGCCACCCCTCGGGGGTGCTCGTCGATGACCACCCGGCGGCCGACCTGGGCCGCCTCGTCCTCCGGCGCCAGGGCGTACTGGTACAGACCGGCGGGGGGCTGGACCTCGTCCGGCAGCGTGTTCAACGCCAGCGTCGGTACCGCGATCTCCACCCCGGTGGCGATATCCATCACCGAGGGTTTCAGCAGCGGACCGATCACGAACTCGGCCCCCTCCTCCAGCGCCTGCCGGTATGCGTAGACGTTGCCCTCGGCGGCGACGTCGTAGAACCGGATGAGCGGCTTCATGCCCTCGCGGAAGTCGTTGAACCAGGCGCCGAGGATACCGTCGCGGATGGCCGCGCCGGCCCGGCCGCTGCGGCCTGAGAGGGGCAGCAGCACAGCGATCTGGCGCGGATAGGCGCCTGCGGCCATGTCGATGTTCAGGAGGGAGGGCACCAGGTCGGCCAGGGCCGGGTGCCGCGGGTACGACCGGCGCCAGTCCATGACGCCGCGCCGGAAGGCCAGGGTATCCGCGGCGGCGGCCGTGCCTGTCAGGCCGAGCTCGAGCCAGCCCCGTATGGTGGGGTCGGACGCCTCTGCCAGCGTCGCCTCCAGTTGCGCCGGCGGCGTGGCGATGAGGCCCGCCCAGATGATCTCGTGATTCGTGCGCACGGCCTGCGCGTTGTCCAGCCACAGCTCCCGCCTTACCAGCAGTTCCAGCGCCTCCCGGGTGTTGCCCGTGTCGAACAGCGCTGCGCCCCGCAGCGCATCCCGGCGCAGGCGCTGTTCCACCCGCAGGCTCAGGTCGTTCATCGCCTGCAGCCGTTCGAGCGCGGCGGCCGCGTCGCCGGCCGCGAGATCCAGACGTGCGGCGGTCAGCGCCCAGTCGGTGGCGAGATCGGCATCCGCCGGCTGCTGCGTGCTGGCGAAGGCGGTCCGCGCCCGGGCGATATCGCCGGCGCGCAGCCATTCCTCCACGGCCATCAGCGTCAGGCGGGCGCGCTCGTCGCCGCCCGCGTCGCCGGCGAGCGCGATGTAGATACGGGCCGCATCCTGGTGGCGGCCGGCCGCCGCCAGCGAATCGGCCCGGGCCTCGGCCTGGGGATAGCCCGTGCCGCCCGGCGTGGTCTGGCAGCCGGCGGCGAAAAGCCCCGTAAGCAGCAGCGCGAAGATGCGCAGGGCAGCTTGCCCTCGCGTGTATTTGCCATGCACGATGCGACGATTCCTCATGAAAGATCCCGAGATGGCCAGAGCCGCTGGAGAGAGTTCACCGGCGCCGGATACCGCCGGAGTACTGTACGTCGTTGCCACGCCCATCGGCAATCTGGACGATCTGTCCGTGCGGGCGCGGGAGACGCTCGTGGCGGTCGACCTGATCGCAGCGGAGGATACCCGGCACACCCGGCGATTGCTAACGCATTTCGGCATCAAAAAGCCGCTATTCGCGCTGCACGAGCACAACGAGGAACAGGCGATCCCGGGTCTCGTCGAGCGCCTCCGCGCCGGCGAATCCGTGGCGCTGGTGAGCGATGCGGGCACGCCGCTGGTGAGCGACCCCGGTTACCGCCTGGTGCGGGCGGCGGCCGGCGCGGGCCTGACGGTCTCGCCCGTCCCGGGCCCCTGTGCCGCCGTGGCCGCGCTCAGCGCCGCGGGACTGCCGACGGACAGTTTCGCCTTCCTCGGCTTCCCGCCGGCGCGTCGCGAGGCCCGCCGGAGATGGCTGGAGGCGGTGCGCGCGGACCCGCGCACACTGGTCCTCTACGAATCCGTGCATCGCTGCGGCGAGCTGCTCGAGGACCTGGTCTCGGTGCTCGGGCCGGAGCGCCCGGTCGTGATCGGGCGGGAACTCACCAAGTCCCACGAGACCTTCCACCGGGGCTCTGCCGGCGACATGGCCGCAGCCTGGCGGGGTGGCGCCATCACGGCAAAAGGGGAGTTCGTCGTCTGCGTGGGCGCCGCGCCGCCGGCCGGGGCAGACGAGGACGCGGCGGAAGCCGACCGGGTACTCGGCCTGCTGCTCGAGGAATTGCCGGTGAAGACTGCCGCCAGGCTGGCCGCCCGCCTGACCGGCATCCCCCGCAACCGCCTGTACCGCCGCGCCCTGGTTCTGAAGGGCAGTGACTGAGGTATCGCCGCTGGTGGCTTGCTTCCGGTAACGGCTTGCCCTAATTTGGATCATGGAGCCGGCCAGGCAATCGCCCCGCCTCGCGCGGGGAGGAAAGTCCGGGCTCCTTCGGACAGGACGCCAGGTAACGCCTGGGGGGCGCGAGCCCACGGAAAGTGCAACAGAAAGCATACCGCCGAAGCGCCGAGAGGCGCTGGTAAGGGTGAAATGGTGCGGTAAGAGCGCACCGCGCGGGTGGTAACACGCCGCGGCAAGGTAAACCCCGTCCGGAGCAAGACCAAATAGGGGAGTGCGCGGCGCAAGCCGCACCGTCGGTCCCGAACGGACTCCCGGGTAGGTCGCTAGAGGCAGCCGGCGACGGCTGCCCCAGATGAATGATTGCCCTCGACAGAACCCGGCTTACCGGCCGGCTCCTTTTTCTCGGACGAGTCTGTGGTGGGGGTGGCGGAAGCCGCCTCCGCCCCCGTTTGCGCAAGCGACGGCCCTCGCGATCCCCGCAAAGCCCCTGTCGCCGAACGGCGACAGTCAGTTCAGATATCGCCGAGAAGGCACATTTAAGCTACTGATTTTCGGCTTTATATGCCGTCACCCGGTCCCGCCCCGGCCGGGCCTCTTCCCGCTAAGTCCCTGTCCCACAAGCGATAATCCGCACGCCGATATTGACGCCCTCAGGGTCGGTCCCTATAGTGTCGAAAAGTGGTGAAAAGTGGGAATAGTTGGGATTACAGGGGGTCCCGCCACGCATGTTTCGAGGTCCTACCAAAGTCACGCTGGACGCCAAAGGGCGGCTGGCGATACCGACGCGCTACCGCGAGCGGATCGCTGCGCGTTGCGACGGGAACCTCGTTGTCACCGTAGACCGGGATTACTGCCTCCTTATCTATCCGCTGCCCGACTGGGAAGAGATCGAGCGCAAGCTCGTGCGGCTGCCGGCACTCGACCGCAAGGCGCGGCGGCTGATGCGCCTCATGGTGGGTCATGCGACAGAGGTCGAACTCGATGGCCATGGTCGCATTCTACTCTCGAAGGAGCTACGGGAGTTTGCCGGGCTCGACAAGCACACGGTGCTGATCGGGCAGGGCAACAAGTTCGAGTTATGGGACGAGGAGCGCTGGAGCGAGAAGCGCGACTCGTGGTTGGCAGACGAGGAAGGCGACGAGCTGCCGCTGTCCGCGGAACTCGAGTCGCTCTCCTTATAAGAACAAGGTGGTTGGCGCCGAGTGACTGAGCATATCCCGGTCCTTCTGGCCGAGGTGCTGGAGGGTCTGGCGATACGGCCCGACGGTCTCTACATCGATGCGACCTTCGGCCGGGGCGGTCACAGCGCGGCGATTCTGGAAAGGCTGGGTCCCGTCGGCAGGCTGCTGGCGATAGACCGGGACGAAGAGGCGGTCGCTGCCGGACGGGAACGGTTTTCGGAAGACGGACGGTTTCGTATCGAACGGGGGAATTTCTCGGATCTCGGAGCTATCGCGGTCAGGCACGGCTTCGGCGGCAGGACCGACGGGATTCTCTTCGATCTGGGGGTTTCCTCGCCACAGCTGGACGACGCGGAGCGCGGCTTCAGCTTCAGACAGGACGGCCCGCTCGACATGCGGATGGACAGGCAGGAAGGCCCGAGCGCAGGCGACTGGCTTAACCGGGTATCGGAGCGCGATTTGCGAGAGGTGTTGAAAACCTACGGCGAAGAACGGCAGGCGGCACGCATCGCCCGGGCCGTGGTCCGCGCGCGGGAACAAGCCCCGCTCGCCACCACGGGTCAGCTCGCCGGGATCGTCGAGTCGGTGCTCGGGAGGCGCAAGCCGGGCGAGCGGCATCCCGCGACGAAGACCTTCCAGGCGATCCGCATCTGTCTGAACCGTGAACTCGAGTCGATCACCGAGGCGCTGTCCCGGGTGCGCGAGGTGCTGGCGCCCGGCGGGCGGCTCGCCGTGATCAGCTTCCACTCGCTGGAGGACCGCATCGTAAAGCGCTTCATGCGCGACGCCTCGCTGGACGACGAACGCTACCGGGGCCTGCCCGAGGTGCCGCCCTCGGCGCGGGCCTGGCTCAGGCTGGTGGGCAGGCCGCTGACGCCCTCGGCGGACGAAGCGGATGCGAACCCCCGGGCCCGGAGCGCACGACTGCGCGTGGCGGAGAAGGTGGCATGAGCCGGCAGCCGATGAAGACGCTCCCGGCAACGGTGCCGCTCGGCCTCACGCTGGTGCTCGCGCTGGCGTGCGTGGCCTCGGCGATGGCGATTATTCACACCCGCCAGCAGTCGCGCGAGCTGTTCGTGCAGTTACAGGAGCTCAGCGGCGAGCGGGATGCGCTGAACATCGAATGGGGCAGGCTGCAGATCGAGCAGAGCGCCTACGCCACCCACGCCCGGGTGGAGCGCATCGCCCGCCGCGATCTCGAACTCGAGCGGCCGCAGACCAGTGACATCTACATCGTGAAACCGGAATGAAGAAGGGAGCGCGCAAGAAGGAACAGGCCGTGCGGCGGTTTCGCAACCGCAGCGCGCTGGTGCTCGGCTTCTTCGCCCTCACGGCCACGGCGCTGGTGGCGCGCGCCGTCGACCTGCAGGTGCTGAACAACGACTTCCTGGCGCGGGAGGCCGACGCGCGCCATCTGCGCACGGAGAAGATCTCCGCCCATCGCGGCGCCATCACCGACCGCAACGGCGAGCCGCTGGCGGTCTCGACCCCGGTGGACAGCATCTGGGCGAACCCCGGCCAGCTCGCGCCCGCCGCCGAAGACGTGCCGAAGCTGGCCAGCCTGCTCGACCTGGACCCCGAGCAGCTCATGCGCCGGCTCACCCGCAACATGGAGCGGGAGTTCGTCTACCTGCGCCGCCACCTCTCGCCGGACCGGGCGGACCGGGTGCAGGCGGAGGACCTGCCCGGGGTGAACGTGCTGCGGGAATACCGCCGCTTCTATCCCGCCGGCGAGGTCACCGGCCATCTGCTCGGCTTCACCGACATCGACGACTCGGGTCAGGAGGGCCTCGAGCTCGCCTTCAACCACTGGCTCGCCGGCGAGCCGGGTGCCAAGCGCGTGCTGAAGGACAATCGGGGGCGTTCCATCGAGGACGTCGAAAGCATCCGCCCGCCCCGGCACGGGCGCACACTCGCCGCCAGCATCGACCTGACCATCCAGTATCTGGCCTACCGCGAGCTGAAGGCCGCGGTCCGCCGCCACGGCGCCGCCTCCGGCTCGATCGTGGTGCTGGACGTGGACACCGGCGAGGTGCTGGCCATGGTGAACCAGCCCGCCTACAACCCGAACGATCGCTCGCAACTGGCGGTGGAGCGCTACCGCAACCGGGCGGTCACCGACATCCTCGAGCCCGGTTCCAGCGTGAAGCCGCTGGTGATGGCTGCGGCGCTCGAGAGCGGCCGCTTCCGTCCGGGCAGCATCGTGGATACCGGGCCGGGCTGGGTCGAGGTGGGCGCGAAGCGTATCGAGGATACCGAGGACCTGGGCCCGATCGACCTCACGACGGTGCTGTCGCGCTCCAGCAACGTGGGCATCACGAAGATCGCGATGTCGCTCGAGCCGGAGCAGCTCTGGCGGACCCTGTCGGGATTCGGTATCGGCAGCCTCACCTCCTGCGGTTTCCCCGGCGAGTCCGCGGGACTGCTGAGCCACTACAACCACTGGAAGCCGATCAGCCAGGCGACGCTGGCCTACGGTTACGGCTTGTCGGTGACGCCGCTGCAGCTCGCGCGGGCCTATGCCGTGATCGGCAGCGGCGGCCTGATGCGGCCGGTGTCGCTGCTGAAGCTGGACGAGCCGCCCCCGGCGAACCGGGCCATCGCCGAATCCACGGCACGGCAGGTGCTGGGGATGATGGAACAGGTGGTGCTGCCCGGAGGCACGGGCACGCGGGCGGACGTGCCCGGATACCGCATCGCCGGCAAGACCGGCACGGCGCGGAAATTCGCGGCGGGAGGCTATTCCGAGGATCGCTATCTCGCCATCTTCGCCGGCCTCGCGCCGGCCAGCGACCCGCGGCTCGCCGTGGTCGTCTTGATCGACGAGCCGACGGGCGACGCCTATTACGGCGGCCAGGTGTCCGCGCCGGTGTTCGCCCGGGTGACTTCGGAAGCGCTGCGCCTGCTGGCCGTGCCGCCGGACGATCTGCCGGTGCGCCAGCCCGGCGAGGTCGTGCAGGCGATGCAGGCGGCGGGACGATGAGTGCGGTGGCAGGGGTCATGAGTCCGCCCGAGACGTCGACAAGGCCGACGACGCTGCAGGCGCTGCTGGCGGGCATCGTGCCCGCGGCGGCGGTGCCTGCGGCGACCTCGACGACCCTCTCGGACATCACGCTGGACAGCCGCCGCGTGGTGCCGGGCGGCGCGTTCTTCGCGCTGCAGGGCACGGCCGGCCACGGCCTCGACTACCTGCCACAGGCACTCGCGGCCGGCGCCGGCGCCGTGGTCTACGAGCCTGCCCGCGGTGTCGCGGCGCCCGAGGGGCTGTCCGTCCCCGCAGTTGCGGTGCCTGAACTGCGCAGCCATCTGGGTGCGATCGCCGACCGCTGGTTCGGCGCGCCGTCGGCGCGGATCGCCGTCTCCGGCGTGACGGGCACCAACGGCAAGACCACCGTGAGCTGGCTGCTCGCCGATGCCCTGAACCGGCTGGAGCGCCCCTGCGCCTACCTGGGCACGCTCGGCGCCGGCATGCCGAACGTGCTGGAGACGGCGGACCTGACCACGCCGGACGTGATCGAGTTGCACCGCCGTCTCGCCGCCTTCGCGGACGCGGGCGCAGGCCATGCAAGCATCGAGGTCTCCTCTCACGCCCTGGACCAGGGCCGCATCGACGGGGTCCGCCTCGCCACGGCCGCCTTCACCAACCTGAGCCGCGATCACCTGGACTACCACGGCAGCATGGCGGCCTACGGCGAAGCCAAGGCGAGGCTACTCGACGTGCCGGGGCTGGAGCACCGGGTGATCAACGCAGACGATGCCTTCGGCGCCGAACTCTGCCGCCGTCATGGAGACTCCGCGCTCGCCGTGACCCGCAGGGGCGCGACGGCGCCGCGGCGCCGCATCGCCGTCGGCGACGTCTGCCTCGGCGCCGACGGCATCGCTTTCTCGTTCACCTCGCCGTTCGGCGACGGGAGCGTGCGCTCGCGTCTGCGCGGCGATTTCAACGTGGAGAACCTGGGCGTCGTGCTCGGGCTCCTGCTGGAGACCGGCATCCCGCTGGACGAGGCGACGGCGGCGCTGGCCGCCGTCGAACCGCCGCCGGGCCGGCTGCAGGTGGTGGGCGGGGGCCGTCCCCTGGTGGTCGTCGACTACGCCCACACCCCGGACGCGCTCGCGGCGGTCCTCGCCGCGCTGCGGCCCCATTGCGACGGCGAGCTGTGGTGCGTGTTCGGCTGCGGCGGCGAGCGGGACCCGGGCAAGCGCCCGTTGATGGCTCGCGCGGCCGCGGCCGCCGACCGGGTGGTCGTGACCAGCGACAATCCCCGCGCCGAGGACCCCGCTACGATCATCGCGGAGATCATGAGCGGGGCGCCGGCGGACGGCCCGGGAGACGACAAGTACCGCGTCGTCGCCGATCGCCGCGACGCGATTGCCACGGCGGTGCGCGAGGCAGCGCCCGCGGACTGCGTGCTGCTCGCCGGCCGCGGCCACGAACGTTTCCAGATCACGGCCGCCGGCCCCCGTCCGCTGAGCGATGCGGCAGAGGCGCTGGCGGCGCTCGCGGGGAGGTCGTCGGCATGAGCGCCGGCACGCTGCGCGAGACGGCCGAGATCGTGGGCGGAGAGCTCGTCGGCGAGAACCGTCCCTGGGCGGGCGTGAGCACCGACACCCGCCGCCTGGGCGAGGGCGAGCTGTTCTTTGCGCTCACCGGCCCGAACTTCGACGGCAACGACTACGTGCCGACGGCGGCCGAGCGCGGCGCGGCCGGCGCGGTGGTCTCCCGGTGCGCCGATACGGCGCTGCCCCAGGTGCGCGTGCCGGACACCCGCGTGGCGCTCGGCCGCCTGGGCGCCGAGTGGCGCAGCCGTCACGGGGCCACCGTCATCGGCATTACCGGCAGCAACGGCAAGACCACGGTGAAGGAACTCGTCGCGGCCTGTCTGGGCGAGACGGCGCTCGCGACCCGCGGCAACCTGAACAACGAGATCGGACTGCCGCTGATGCTGCTGGAGCTCGAGCCGGACCACGAGTACGGCGTGTTCGAGATGGGCTGCAGCCGCCCGGGCGACATCGCGTGGCTGGCCGGCCTCGCCCGCCCGGACATCGGCGTGGTCACCAATGCCGGCTCCGCCCACCTCGAGGGGCTGGGCAGCATCGAGGGTGTGGCCCGCACGAAGGGCGAGCTGTTCCAGGCGCTGGGTCCCGAGGCCACCGCCGTGATCAACGCCGACGATGCCTGGTGCGGACTGTGGGAGGCCATGGCCGGTCCGGCACAGGTGGTGACCTTCGGTCTCCGCAACGACGCGGACGTCAGCGCGAGGGACGTCCGGCCGACGGCGGACGGCAGCCGGTTCCTGCTGGTCGCCGGCAGTGCGTCGGTCGAGGTCGAGCTGCCGCTGCCGGGCGAGCACAACGTCATGAACGCCTGCTGCGCGGCGGCGGCCGCCATGGCCGCCGGCGTGCCACTGCGCCGGGCCGCCGAGCGCCTGGCCGCAGCCCGCCGCGTGAGCGGGCGCATGACCCGCCGGCCGACGCCCGGCGGCGCGGTGATCTGGGACGACACCTACAACGCCAACCCCACGTCGCTCGCGGCCGGCGCACGCGCGGTGGTCGCCGGCGGCGGACGGGCCTGGGCGGTCGTCGGCGACATGCTGGAACTGGGCGAGGAGACGGCCGCCATCCACGAGGCGGCGGGCGCCGATCTGCGCAGCGCCGGCATCGAGCGGGTGTACTGCCTCGGCGAGCTGGCGCGCCGGGTGGCCGAAGGCTTCGGCGGCGGCGCGCGCTGGTTCGCCAGCGCCGACGAGCTGATTGCGTCGCTGCGCGGCGATCTCACGGCGGAAGTCAGCGTGCTGGTGAAGGGCTCCCGGGGGATGCGCATGGAGCGCATCGTCGATGGCCTCGTGAACGCGGAGCCGGACACGGCTGCGGGCGGGGAGGGCTGACGTGCTGCTCTGGCTCACCGAATACCTGACCCGGTTCGAATCGGGCTTCAACGTCTTCAGCTATCTGACGATGCGCGCGATCCTGGGCGCGCTCACGGCGCTGGTGATCTGTTTCGTGGTGGGCCCCTACATGATCGCCCGCCTGTCGCTGCGCCAGATTGGCCAGACGGTTCGCGACGATGGCCCGGCCACGCATCTGCTGAAGGCGGGCACGCCCACCATGGGCGGTGCGCTGATCCTGATCGCCATCGCCATCAGCACGCTGCTGTGGGCGGATCTCTCCAATCGGTTCGTGTGGGTGGTGCTGCTGGTGACCCTCGCATTCGGCGGCATCGGCTTCGTGGACGATTACAAGAAGCTGATCCTGAAGGATCCCACCGGCCTCGCGCCGCGCTTCAAGCTGCTGTGGCAGTCCGTGTTCGCCGCCGGCGCGGCGGTGTTCCTGTACTTGACGGCCGTGGATCCGGTGGAGACCTCGCTGCTGATCCCGTTCCTGAAGGACGTGGCGATCCCGCTCGGCGCGGCGCAGATGGTAGTCACCTATTTTTATATCGTCGGTTTCAGCAACGCGGTGAACCTGACCGACGGCCTCGACGGCCTCGCCATCATGCCGTCGGTGCTGGTCGGCGGCGCGCTGGGCGTGTTCGCCTACGTCACCGGCAACGTGAATTTCTCCGAGTATCTCGGCATCCCCTACGTCGCCGGCACCGGCGAGATCCTGGTGTTTTGCGCGGCACTGGCCGGCGCCGGACTCGGCTTCCTCTGGTTCAATACCTACCCGGCGCAGGTGTTCATGGGCGACATCGGCGCGCTGGCGCTGGGGGCTGCGCTCGGCACCGTCGCCGTCGTCACCCGGCAGGAGCTGATCCTGGCGGTGATGGGCGGCGTGTTCGTCGTCGAGACGGTCTCGGTGATGATGCAGGTGGTCTCCTACAAGCTTACCGGCCGGCGCATCTTCCGCATGGCGCCTCTGCACCATCACTTCGAGCTGAAGGGGTGGGCGGAGCCAAAAGTCATCGTCCGGTTCTGGATCATCACCGTCGTGCTGGTCCTGATCGGCCTGTCGAGTCTCAAGATCCGATGATGGGCTACGCCGACAGCAAACCGCTCTATGCGCGGGACGAGGCCAGCGGCAGCGGCAGCGCCGTTGCCACGCTCGTCCTCGGCGCAGGCGCCACCGGCCAGTCGGTGGCACGCTGGCTGGCGCGCCGCGGCCTGTCCGCGCGCTTCGCCGACAGCCGTCCGGCGCCGGCCGGGGCCGAGGTGCTGCGTTCGGTGCTGCCCCGGGCAGAGATCCACACCGGCTCGTTCGACACCGCGCTGCTGCAGGGCGTGGACCGCCTGGTCGTCTCGCCCGGCATCCGGGACTCCGAGCCGCTGCTGCAGGCCGCCCGCGAGCGCAGCCTGCCGGTGCTCTCCGACATCGATCTGTTCGTGCAGGAGGCCGAGGCGCCCATCGCCGCGGTGACCGGCTCCAACGGCAAGAGCACGGTGGTCTCCCTGCTGGCCGCCCTGTGCGAGGGAGCCGGCGTAAAGGCGCTGGCCGGCGGCAACCTGGGCACCCCGGCGCTGGATCTGCTGGACCAGCCCCGGCCCGATTATTACGTGTTGGAGCTCTCCAGCTTCCAGCTGCAGCGTACCGCCCGGCTGCCGGCGCGTGTGGCGACGATGCTGAACCTGAGCGCAGACCATCTGGACTGGCACGGCTCCATGGACGCCTACGCCCGGGCGAAGTACCGCATCTATCGCGACGCCGACATCGCCGTGACCAACCGGGCGGAGGCGCCGCCCGACGGTATCGAACTGCCGGAGCGGCGCATCAGCTTCGGTGAGGACGCGCCGCCCGCGGGCCAGTACGGCCTGCGCGAGTCCGCCGGCGAGTGGTGGCTGGCGCGGGGCGCGGAAGAGCTGCTGCCGGCCGGCGCGCTGCACCTCTGCGGCCGGCACAACTGGCTGAATACCCTCGCCGCGCTCGCTCTCGGCGAGGGGCTGGGGCTCGACATGGACGCCATGGTGGACGCGGCCATCGAGTTCCGCGGTCTGCCCCACCGCAGCGAGTTCATCGCCGAGCGGGACGGGGTCACCTGGATCAACGACTCCAAGGGCACCAACGTGGGCGCCGCCGTGGCCGCGGTGCAGGGTATCGAGACGCCCTTCGTGCTGATCGCCGGCGGCGACGCCAAGGGCGCCCGCTTCGACGCCCTGGCGGAGGCGGTGCGCGGACGGCTGCGCGCCGCCGTGCTGATCGGCCGGGATGCGCCGCGGCTCGCCGAGGCGCTGGACCCGGTGGGGCCGGTGGAGACGGCGGCCGACATGGAGAGTGCCGTGGCCCGGGCGGCGGCGCTCGCCGAGCGGGGCGATACGGTCGTCCTGGCGCCCGCCTGCGCCAGCCTGGACATGTATGCGGATTACCGCGCGCGGGGCGATGCGTTCCGCGCTGCGGTGGAGGGGCTGGACTCATGAGCGCCACCAGTTCCGCAGCCCTGCCGTTCCCGGTGCGCCTCATGCCGCAGCCGTCGCTGGATCCGGTGCTGGTGGCGCTGACGTCCACGCTGCTGCTCGGCGGCCTGGTCGTGCTCGCCTCGGCGTCCATCGCGGTGGCGGACGGCGGCGAGGTCGGCAGTTTCGCCTTCGTCTGGCGTCAGCTGCTGGCCATCGCCGTGGGCCTCGGCGCGGCCGTGTTCATGCTGTGCGTGCCGACCACGTTCTGGCAGCGCAGCGGCTTCCTGCTGGTGCTGCTGGCGCTGGCGCTGCTCTCGGTGGTACTGATCCCGGGCGTCGGCCACGCGGTGAACGGCTCCACCCGCTGGCTGCGGGTGGGCAGCATCACCATCCAGGTGTCCGAGCCCGCGCGGCTGGCGGTGATCCTGTATCTGGCCGGCTACATCGTCCGCCGCGGCCAGGATCTCAGCAGTCACTTCGTCGGCTTTCTGAAGCCGATGGTGGTGATCAGCTTCGCCGCGGTCCTGCTGCTCGCGGAGCCCGATTTCGGTGCTGCCACGGTGCTGGTCGCCACGGCGCTCGCGATGCTGTTCATCGGCGGCGCGCGGTTGCGGGACTTCCTGGCGTTCTTCGCCGCTGCCGTCGCCACGCTGGCGACGCTGGCCGTCACCTCGCCGTACCGCATGCGCCGCCTCACCGCGTTCCTCAATCCCTGGGAGGATCCCTACGACAGCGGCTTTCAGCTCACCCAGTCGCTGATCGCCATCGGCCGGGGCGAGTGGTTCGGCGTTGGCCTCGGGGCGAGCGTGCAGAAGATGTTCTACCTGCCGGAGGCGCACACCGATTTCGTCTTCGCGGTGTTCGCCGAGGAGTTCGGCCTGCTGGGGGCGCTGGTGCTGATCGGTCTGTTCCTCGCGCTGGTGTGGCGCATCCTCGGCATCGCCAGGAAGCTCGCCGAAGCCGGGCAGTGGTACCAGGCCTATGCCGTATTCGGATTCGGCATCTGGCTGGGGCTGCAGGCGTTCATCAATATCGGCGTGAACATGGGGCTGCTGCCGACCAAGGGGCTGCCGCTGCCGCTGGTGAGCTACGGCCGCAGCAGCCTGATCGTCACGCTCGCCGGCATCGGCTTCGTGCTCCGGGCCTGCCACGAACTCGCGGCCGCGCCGGTCAGCACCGGCCGCGGCCGGCGGCGGAAGAGGGCTTCGTCATGAGCGCGCGGCCCATCCTGATCATGGCGGGCGGTACCGGCGGCCATGTCTATCCGGCGCTGGCGGTCGCCGACGCCCTGCGCGAGCGTGCCCGCGAGGTGGTATGGCTGGGCACGCGCCGGGGGCTCGAGGCGCGGGTGGTGCCCGCCGCCGGCATCGAGATCGAGTGGATTGGCATCTCCGGCCTGCGCGGCAAGGGCCTCATGACCCGGCTGCTGGCGCCGTTCCGCCTCGCCGTCGCGCTGGTGCAGTCGCTGGTCGTGATGATACGGCGGCGGCCTGCTGTGGTGCTCGGCATGGGCGGCTTCGTCAGCGGCCCCGGCGGCGTCGCCGCGTGGCTGACGCGCCGCCCCCTGATCATCCACGAACAGAACGCGGTCCCAGGACTGACGAATCGACTTCTGGCTGGGTTAGCCCGGGTTGTGCTGCAAGCCTTCCCGGGCAGCTTTTCCAGCCGTATTACGGCGCAGACGGTAGGCAATCCGGTGCGCCGCGATATCGCCGCGCTGCCGCCGCCCGCCGAGCGCCTGCGCGGGCGCGCCGGCCCGCTGCGCCTGCTGGTGCTGGGCGGCAGCCAGGGCGCCCTTGCGCTGAACCGCCTGCTGCCATTCGCCGTCGCCGCGCTGCCCTCCGGCATCCGGCCGGAGGTGCGCCACCAGGCCGGTGAGCGGACGCTGGAGGCAGCCCGGGAGGCCTACGGGGTCGCGGGCGTGGAAGCCGAGGTCGCCCCGTTCATCGAAGACATGGCTGCGGCCTACGCCTGGGCCGACCTGGTGGTCTGCCGGGCCGGCGCCCTCACGGTCTCCGAAGTGGCGATGGCGGGACTGCCTGCCGTGTTCATCCCGTTCCCGGCGGCCGTGGACGACCATCAGACCGCCAACGGCGCCGTGCTCGTGGCGTCGGGGGCGGCGCTGGTCGTGCAGGAGCGCGACCTGACGCCGGAGCGCCTGGCCACCGCCATCGAGGAGCTGGGTGGCGACCGGGAGGCGCTGCTGGTGCGGGCCGAGCGGGCGCGCGCGACGGCGTCGCCCCGGGCGCTCGCGACGATCACCGAACTCTGCCTCGCCGCCGCGGGAGGTGCCGGATGATCGATCGGATGCGCCGGGTCAATCTCATCCACTTCGTGGGCATCGGTGGCACGGGCATGAGCGGCATCGCCGAGGTGCTGCTGAACCAAGGCTACCAGGTGCGCGGTTCGGACCTGCGAGCCAACGCCGTCACCCGCCGCCTGGAGCGCCTGGGCGCGGACGTGCGCATCGGCCACGACCCGGCCAACGTGGAGGGGGCGGACGTGGTGGTGATCTCCAGCGCCGTGACGCCGGACAACCCCGAGGTGCTGGCCGCCCAGGAGCACCGCTGCCCCGTGGTGCAGCGCGCCGAGATGCTTGGCGAGCTGATGCGTTTCAGCCGCCGTTCGATCGCCGTGGCCGGCACTCACGGCAAGACCACCACCACCAGCCTGATCGCGAGTGTTCTCGCCGAGGGCGGTCTCGATCCCACCTTCGTCATCGGCGGCCGTCTGAAGAGTGCGGATGCCAACGCGCGGCTCGGCGCCGGCGACTACCTGGTGGCCGAGGCCGACGAGAGCGACGCCTCGTTCCTGCATCTGCAGCCGATGATGGCCGTGGTCACGAACATCGATGCCGATCACATGGAGACCTACGAGGGCGACCTGCGGCGGCTGCATCAGAGTTTCGTCGCCTTCCTGCACAACCTGCCGTTCTACGGCGTCGCCTTCGTCTGTCTGGACGACGAGGGCGTGCGCGGCATCCTGCCCGACATCGGCCGCGCGGCCGTCACCTACGGCACCGCGGAGGATGCGGACGTGCGCGCCACCGACATCCGCTTCGACGAATCCGGCAGCGGCTTCCGGGTCAGCCGGCCCGGCGATGCGCCGGACCTGGACGTGCGCCTGTCCCTGCCCGGCACGCACAACGTGCTGAACGCCCTGGCCGCGATTGCGGTGGCCCAGGACCTGGACGTGGCCGACGACGCGGTGCTGGCGGCGCTGGCCGGTTTCGAGGGCATCGACCGCCGCTTCCAGGTGCACGACGGTGTCGCGACCCGGGCGGGCCGCATCACGCTGGTGGACGACTACGGCCATCACCCCACCGAGGTGGCCGCGACGCTGGAGGCGGCGCGCCAGCGCTGGCCGTCGCGGCGCCTGGTGCTCGTCTTCCAGCCGCATCGCTACACCCGCACCCGGGATCTGCTGGACGACTTCGCCGACGTGCTGTCCCGCGCCGACGCGCTGCTGCTGCTCGAAGTCTACGCCGCCGGCGAGGCCCGGATCGCCGGCGCCGACGGCCGCGCCATCGCGCGGGCGGTACGCAGCCGCGGCGCCGTCGAGCCCGTGTTCCTGGAGGATCTCGGCCGGCTGGCCGAGGTGCTGCCGGGCATGCTGCGCGACGGCGACGTCGTGCTCACCATGGGTGCCGGCGACATCGGCGCCGAGGCCGCGGCCCTGCCGGAAAAGCTGGCCGAGGGCCGTCTGAGGAGCGTGAAGCCATGAACGCCGGGACGATGAGACAGCAGCCTGCCGGCGACCTGCGCCGTAACGAGCCCATGTCCCGTCACACCTCCTGGCGGGTCGGCGGACCGGCGGACCTGTTCTTCCGTCCGGCCAGCGTGGCTGACCTGGCTGCGTTCCTGCGTGAACTCGATCCGGCGACCCCGGTGCACTGGGTCGGTCTCGGCAGCAACCTGCTGGTGCGCGATGGCGGCATCCGCGGCGTGGTCATCGCCACGACCGGTTTGCTCTCCGCGCTCGAGCGCGAGGGCGAGACCGGCGTGCGCGCGGAGGCCGGTGTGCCCTGCACCCGGCTCGCGCGGCGCTGCGCCCGCTGGGGCCTCGGTCCCAGTGCCTGGTTCTCGGGCATACCGGGGACCGTCGGCGGTGCGCTCACGATGAACGCCGGTGCCTTCGGTGGCGAGACCTGGGACCGGATCGTGCGCGTCGAGACCCTGTCCCGGGACGGCGCGCTGCGCGAGCGCACGCCGGAGGACTACGAGGTCGGCTACCGCAGCGTGCGCGGACCGGCGGACGAATGGTTCATCGCGGCGCATTTCGACTTCGAGCCGGAAAGCGAGGCGAGCATCGAGCGCCTGAACGAGCTGGTGGAGCGGCGCAAGGCCACCCAGCCGATCGGCCTGCCGAGCTGCGGCTCGGTGTTCCGCAACCCGCCGGGCGATCACGCCGCCCGGCTGATCGAGGCCGCCGGACTGAAGGGCCGGCGCATCGGCGACGCCGTGGTCTCGGAGAAGCATGCGAATTTCATCATCAACGACGGCAGTGCCACGGCCGCCGACATCGAGGCGCTGATCGAGCTGGTGCAGACCACCGTCGAGCGCGAGCACGGCGTGAAGCTGCGCCACGAAGTCCGCATCGTGGGGCAGGCCGCATGAGCGCCGCCGACGTGGTCAGGACCGTGCGCGATGCCGGCGCCTTCGGTCGGGTGGCCGTGATGTACGGCGGCGCCTCGAGCGAACGCGAGGTCTCGCTGCGCAGCGGCGGCGCCGTGCTGGCGGCACTCCGCGAGGCGGGCGTGGACGCGGCCGCCTGGGATCCGGCGGAGCGCCGCTTCGCCGACTTCCTGGCGGCGCGGTTCGACCGGGTCTGGATCGCCCTGCACGGCCCGGGCGGCGAGGACGGTACGCTGCAGGGAGCGCTGGAATGGGCCGGCATCCCCTACACGGGCAGCGGTGTGATGGCCTCCGCGCTGGCCATGGACAAGGTGCGCAGCAAGATGCTGTTCTCCGCCGCCGGTCTCGCGACGCCCGCCTGGCGGACGGTGCGCAGCGAGACCGGTCTCGAGGCCGCGCTCGCCGCCCTCGACCTGCCGCTGATCGTAAAGCCTGCGGGCCAGGGTTCCAGCGTCGGCATGCGCCGCGTGGAGACGGCTGCCGAACTCGCGGCGGCATGGGCCGCGGCAGCGGATTACGACGACGAGGTGATCGTCGAGGAATGGGTGGACGGTGAGGAGTTCACGGTGGCCGTGCTGCGGGGGGCCGCGCTGCCGTCCATCCGCATCGAGACGCCGCGGGTCTTCTACGACTACGCGGCGAAGTACGAGTCCGGCGATACCCGCTATCACTGCCCCGGCACCGACGAGCCCGCCCTCGAGCAGGATCTGCACCGCCAGGCGCTGGCCGCCTTCGGGGCGCTCGGCTGCAGCGGCTGGGGCCGGGTGGACTTCATGGTGGGCGCCGACCGGGTGCCCCAGCTGCTCGAGATCAATACGGTGCCCGGGATGACCGGCCAGAGCCTGGTGCCCATGGCCGCCGTCGGGTCGGACATCGACTTCTCCACGCTGTGCTGGCGCATCCTGGAGACGAGTATGGCCGAGCTGCCGGCCGTGGAGACACGGAGGTCGGTCAATGGCGCGTAAGCAGGCGAAGCGCAGAAGGACTCCGCGGCAGAAGCCGGCCGTGCAGCTGAAGCTGCCGCAGCTATCGCAGATCCCCGTGACCGGGATCCTGACGGCGCTGTGCGCGCTGGCGCTGATCGGCGCCACCTATCAGCTGAGCGCGCTGGCCCTCGACCGGCCGATCCGCGCCGTGACCATCGACGCGCCTTTCCAGCGGGTGACCGAAGCCCGCATCGAGGAGGCCATCGCCGAAGGGCTGCGGGACGGCTTCCTGAGCGCGGATCTCGGCGCGATGCGCCGCCGCCTCGAGGCGCTGGCCTGGGTGGACGCGGCCAGCGTGCGGCGCGAATGGCCGGACGAACTCAGCGTGGCGGTGAGCGAGCAGGTGCCTGCGGCGCGCTGGGGCGAGAGCGGGCTGCTGAACGTGCGCGGCGAGCTGTTCCTCACCGAAGCGCGCCACGTCCCGGCGGAGCTGCCGCGGCTGTCCGGGCCCGAGGGCAGCGCGGCTCAGGTGGCTTCCCGTTACCTCGCCGTGCGCGGTCCGCTGATCGAGGCCGGCCTGGACCTGGCTGCCGTCCGGCTCGACGCCCGGGGTGCCTGGCAGCTGACGCTCACCAACGGCATCCAGGTCCGGCTCGGCCGCAGGGCGGTGGATGAGCGCCTGGCGCTGTTTCTGGAGACGGTCGTCGACATGGTCACGGCCAGGGAGGGAGACATCACACATATCGACATGCGCTACTCCAACGGTTTCTCCATCGGCTGGAAGGAAGCGGCCTGGGCGAGCCGGGACTCGGCCGAGTCAGCCGTCGTGGCGGCCAGGGGGGCGGGCTAGATGTCCAGGAAGACGGACAAGAACCTCATCGTCGGACTGGATATCGGCACGTCGAAGGTGGTGGCGATCGTGGGCGAGCTTTCCGAGGCCGGCGAGATCGAGGTGATCGGCATCGGCTCGCATCCTTCGCGCGGCCTGAAGAAGGGCGTCGTGGTGAACATCGAGTCGACGGTGCATTCGATCCAGCGCGCCATCGAGGAAGCGGAGCTGATGGCCGGCTGCGATATTCACTCGGTGTACACTGGCATCGCCGGCAGCCACGTGCGCAGCCTGAACTCTCACGGCATCGTCGCCATCCGGGACAAGGAAGTGAGCCCGAGCGACGTGGAGCGCGTCATCGACGCCGCGCGGGCGGTGGCCATTCCGGCCGACCAGAAGATCCTCCACATCCTGCCCCAGGAATTCATCATCGACAGTCAGGAGGGCATCCGCGAGCCGGTGGGCATGTCCGGCGTGCGCCTGGAGGCGAAGGTGCACATGGTGACGGGCGCGGAAAGTGCGGCCCAGAACATCGTCAAGTGCGTCCAGCGCTGCGGCCTGGAGGTGGACGACATCGTGCTCGAGCAGCTGGCCTCCAGCTATTCGGTGCTGACCGAGGACGAGAAGGAACTCGGCGCCGCCATCGTCGATATCGGCGGCGGCACGACCGACATCGCGGTCTTCCTGGGCGGTGCCATCCAGCACACCGCCGTGATCCCCATCGCCGGCGACCAGGTCACCAACGACATCGCGGTCTCGATGCGTACGCCCACCCAGTACGCCGAGGACATCAAGATCAAGTACGCCTGCGCGCTGTCCCAGCTCGCCAATCCGGACGAGACCATCGAGGTGCCGAGCGTGGGCGACCGGCCGCCGCGGCGGCTCGCCCGCCAGACCCTGGCCGAGGTGGTGGAGCCGCGCTACGAGGAGCTGTTCACCCTGGTGCGCGACGAGCTCCGGCGCAGCGGCTTCGAGGAGTTGATCGCCGCCGGCATCGTCGTGACCGGCGGCAGCGCGAAGATGGAGGGTGCCGTGGAGCTGGCCGAAGAGGTGTTCCACATGCCCGTGCGGCTCGGCATCCCCCAGTACGTAAAGGGCCTGTCGGACGTCGTGCGCAACCCGATACACGCCACCGGCGTCGGGCTCCTGCTGTACGGCTACGAGAACCTGACCCGGCAGGAGAACGAGGTGCCGATGGGCAACGGATTGAAAGAGGTGCTGGCGCGCATGCGTGCGTGGTTCCAGAGCCATTTCTAGAGAGCGGATGCCGGCGGCGGCGCTGCCGGCTGAAGGTACTGAGAGCAACGACATTGGAATGTTGAGAGCGGAGGAAGCGACATGTTCGAACTGATGGATGCATACAGCCAGAGCGCGGTCATCAAGGTGATCGGCGTGGGTGGCGGCGGCGGCAACGCCGTCGCTCACATGGTGGAGGCCGGCATCGAAGGGGTGGATTTCATCTGCGCCAATACCGATGCCCAGGCGCTGAAGAATGCCGAGGTGCGCACCGCGCTGCAGATCGGCTGCAATATCACGAAAGGGCTCGGCGCCGGCGCCAACCCCGACGTGGGCCGGCAGGCGGCCATGGAGGACCGGGACCGGATCCAGGAGGTGATCGAGGGCGCCGACATGCTCTTCATCACCGCCGGTATGGGCGGTGGCACCGGTACGGGCGCAGGACCGGTGGTGGCCCAGGTGGCCAGGGAGCTCGGTATCCTGACCGTGGCCGTGGTCACCAAGCCCTTCGGGATGGAAGGCTCGAAGCGCATGAAGATCGCCGATCAGGGCATCGCCGAGCTGGGCAAATACGTCGATTCGCTGATCACGATCCCGAACGAGAAGCTGCTGACGGTTCTCGGCGGCGAGACCACCCTGCTGGACGCGTTCCGCGCGGCCAATCAGGTGCTGCAGGGCGCCGTGCAGGGCATCGCCGAGCTGATCACCCGGCCCGGCCTCATCAACGTGGACTTCGCCGATGTGCGTACGGTGATGGCCGAGATGGGCATGGCCATGATGGGCTCCGGCGCGGCGTCCGGCGAGGACCGTGCGCGGGAAGCGGCCGAGGCGGCCGTCTCGAGTCCGCTGCTGGAGGACATCAACCTGGCCGGCGCAAACGGCATCCTGGTGAACGTCACCGCGGGTATGGACCTGTCCATCGGCGAGTTCCAGGAAGTGGGCAACACCATCAAGGAATTCGCCTCCGACGATGCCACGGTGGTCGTCGGCACGGTGATCGATCCCGACATGAGCAACACCATCCGGGTGACCGTCGTGGCCACCGGGCTCGGTCAGCCGGCCATGGCCGCCGGCACGCCCATGCGGGTGGTGCGCCGCTCCGGTGCCGCACGCACCGAGCCGAACTATGGAGAGCTCGAGAAGCCGACCGTGCAGCGCAAGCGTGCCGTCGGTGACGGCATCAGCGACCTGGGGCTGCAGGAGGATCTGCTGGACATCCCGGCGTTCCTGCGCCGCCAGGCCGACTGACCGCTGCCGCCTCCGCTCGGCCGGGGCGACCCACGGACGGGGTCGCCCCGGCCCTTTTTTCTTGCACTGCAAAAAAACGCTGTGATATCTTTATTCGTTGGTGTTGTGAAGCAACGGTCGTAACTGCCTGAAAACCGGTGTTTTTGCCGACGGGTTTTCCGGGCATACACCGTTGCTTTCGCGCAACAGGTGCGTTGTCAGGCGGTGGGTGAACCGCGGGCTGCGCAGACTACAACCAGTGAACATCCGTGATTCAGCGGCAGTTTCCGCGGGATCGCCATTATTATCGGTCGTGCCGGGGAGAGGGCAGGGCCGCGTCGGGAAATGTAGCCATGCTGCAACAGAGAACGCTGAAAACGGCCATCCGCGCGACCGGAGTCGGTCTGCATTCGGGCCGCAAGGTCTACATGACGCTGCGCCCGGCCGCGCCGAACAGCGGGATTGTCTTTCGCCGGACCGATCTGGCAGAGCCGGTCGAGATCCGTGCGGAAGCGCACCGGGTGGGCGAGACGACGCTCGGCACGACGCTGATCGACGGCGACGTGCGTGTGGCGACGGTCGAGCACCTGATGTCGGCGCTGGCCGGTCTCGGTATCGACAACTGCTACGTCGACCTGAGCGCGCCGGAAGTGCCCATCATGGACGGTAGCGCAGGCCCGTTCGTCTTCCTGCTGCAGTCGGCGGGCATCGAGGAGCAGAATGCCCCGAAGAAGCTGATCCGCATCCGCAAGCCGGTGCGCATCGAGCAGGACGACAAGTGGGTGGAATTCCGGCCGTTCAACGGCTTCAAGGTGAACCTGGAGATCGCCTTCGATCATCCGGTGTTCAAGAAGCACTCCCAGCGGGCCTCCATCGACTTCTCCACGACGTCTTTCCTGCGTGAGGTGAGCCGGGCGCGGACGTTCGGCTTCATGCGCGACATCGAAACGCTGCGGGCGAACAACCTGACCCTCGGTGGCAGCATGGACAATGCCATCGTGCTGGACGACTACCGCATCCTCAATGAGGACGGCCTGCGTTACGACGACGAGTTCGTCAAGCACAAGATCCTGGACGCCATCGGTGACCTGTATCTGCTGGGTCACAGCCTGATCGGCGAATTCAGCGGCTACCGCTCCGGCCACGAGCTGAACAACCTGCTGCTGCGGCGCCTGCTCGAGGACGAGTCGGCGTGGCAGCCGGTCACCTTCGAGGATCGCCGCAAGGCACCGATCTCCTACGCGAGCCCGGTATTCGCCTGAGCGGCTAGCCGTCTTCGCGCCCTGAGTCTTCGTGCTCCGGGCCTTCGCGCTCCGGGCGCACCAGCACGCTCACCGACTCGGCGGTCACGCCGTAGCGCCGTGCCGCGGCCAGCGCCTCGTCGGCGGCGAAACGCAGGCGCGCCGCCCACGCGGACGACTCGGTGACCAGAACCAGCGTGCCATCGTCCCTTCGTGCGGCAGAGACCAAGTGGGCGCGCGCGTCCTCGGAGAGCGCGGCCCGCACGGCCGCGGTGAGCGTCTCCATGGCCCGGGCGCGCTCGACGATGCCCGCGAGCGGGCTGTCGGGACGGGAGAGCAGATTGCCGAGCTTCTTCTCGTTCATGGCTTGCGTGGATGTTAACCGGCTCACAGATTGACCGTGAAGGACCCCTCCGGCGCATGCAATTCCTTGATCTGCCGGTCTTCATTATGCATATTGACGATCTCGATCAGGGCAAACCCGGTGTGAGCCGGGGACGCAAAGCTTCCGGTCCGCGGGTCCCGAGCCCCGGACAGCGGGGTTGCCGGGATGACCATTAGACTGAAGCCGACATTGCTGCACAAGCCGGGCAGTTGCTCCGGAGCCAGCGGGTTCGTCGGTCACAGGTCGGAACAAGAGCGACCAACAATTCCCGGTCGGTGGTGTTATTGGAACGGCTTTTCGGACCGGGATCCGACTCGTAATCGGGACTGCAATCGATGAATCTCGTCATATTCAGCCGCCGCCGTACGGGCGTTCGCCAGATCGACCTCGGCGCGCCGCTCACCCTCGCCATCGCCGGCACTATCGTCGGTGTATTCGCGGCAGCGGTCTTCGGTAGCGGATACTTCTTCGCGCGCCAGCACGGCACCCAGGCGGATACGGCCGAACTCCGCGCCATGTCCGAGCAACTGGACGGGCAGCGGCGCGAGATCGAGGCGGCCCGGCGCGAGACGGAAGAAACACTGGATGCGTTGGCGATCCGGCTCGGCCAGATGAACGCCCACGTTATCCGGCTGGACGCGCTCGGGCGGCGTCTTACCGAGATGGCCGAGCTGCAGGACGGCGAATTCGACTTCGAGTCCCCGCCCGCCATCGGCGGCCCGGAGGAGCCGGAAGAATTCGGCAGCGGCGGCGTCGCCGACATCCTGACGTCGCTGGACGGGCTCTCCCAGCAGTTGAGCGATCGGGAAAAGCAGCTCGGTGTACTTGAAAGTGTGCTCCTGACCCGCAATCTCAACGAGCAGATCAGGCCGGAAGGGCGGCCGGTGAAGTCCGGCTGGCTGTCGTCCTACTACGGGCGGCGCACGGACCCGTTCACCGGCAAGCAGGCATGGCACAAGGGCGTGGATTTCGCCGGCAAGGCCGGCGCGGAGATCGTCGCCGTCGGCGCCGGCGTGGTCACCTACTCGGGCAAGCGCTATGGCTATGGCCAGATGGTGGAGATCGACCACGGCGACGGCTACGTGACGCGCTACGCGCACAACGCCGAGAACTTCGTGAATGTGGGTGATGAAGTCAGGAAAGGACAGATTATTGCGCACATGGGAGCGACCGGTCGGGCGACCGGGCCCAACCTGCATTTCGAAGTCATCTACGAGGGCAAGTCGGTCAACCCGCTCAAATACATTCGCGCCAGCGGCAGCTGAGCCCCCGACGCCCGCCCTTTTTAGACGCAGCGCACCCGCTGCCCTTAGAATAACCGTTTTAAGGATAGCCCTTTTCGGGCGAACCCCAATCGAGCGCCGACGCCGCGACGGCCGACGGCGCTCTTTCGCGTATCAGAGCGCGTTTCAGGACGGATAACCCAGTGGCATTTCTCACAAAGATATTCGGCAGTCGCAACGAGCGTCTGGTCAAATCGTATTCGAAGCTCGTCAAGGCCATCAACGCGCTGGAAGACGAGTACCGCAACAAGAGCGACGAGGAACTCGCGGCCATGACGCCGGCGTTGCGCGAGCGTCTCGCCAACGGCGACAAGCTGGACAGCCTCATCCCCGAGGCCTTCGCCGCCGTGCGCGAGGCGGCCGATCGCACGGTGGGCATGCGCCACTTCGACGTGCAGCTGATCGGCGGGCTGGTGCTGCACGAGGGCAAGATCGCGGAGATGAAAACCGGCGAGGGCAAGACGCTGGTCGCGACCCTGCCGGCCTATCTCAACGCGCTCACCGGCGAAGGGGTGCACATCGTTACGGTGAACGAGTACCTGGCCAGTCGTGACGCGGCCTGGATGGGCCCCGTGTACAACTTCCTCGGGCTCGAGGTGGGCGTGATCCGCAGCGGTCAGTCGCCGGCGGAGAAGCGCGAGGCCTACGGCGCGGACATCACCTACGCCACCAACAACGAACTCGGCTTCGACTACCTGCGTGACAATCTGGCGTTCTCCACCGAGGACCGGGCCCAGCGCAAGCTCGCCTACGGCATCGTCGACGAGGTGGACTCCATCCTCATCGACGAGGCGCGCACGCCGCTGATCATCTCCGGCCCCTCCGAGGAGCGCACCGAACTCTACGAGAAGATCAACAAGCTCGTGCCCAAGCTCGTCAAGCAGGAGGAGGAAGAAGGCCCGGGCGACTACATGCCGGACGAGAAGACGAAGCAGGTCTATCTCACCGAGGACGGCCATCAGCACGTCGAGGAGCTGATGACGAAGGCAGGGCTGATACAGCCCGGCGAGAGTCTCTACGACGCCGGCAACATCAAGCTCATGCATCACCTGATGGCGGCGCTGCGCGCGCATGCCATGTATCAGCGCGACGTCGACTACATCGTCAAGGACGGCGAGATCGTCATCGTCGACGAGTTCACCGGCCGCACCATGCCGGGCCGGCGCTGGTCCGACGGTCTGCACCAGGCGGTGGAGGCCAAGGAAGGAGTGCGGGTGAAGGAAGAGAACCAGACCATCGCGTCGATCACCTTCCAGAACTTCTTCCGCATGTACCAGAAGCTTGCCGGCATGACGGGTACGGCGGACACCGAGGCCTTCGAGTTCCAGTCCATCTACGGCCTCGAGGTGGTGGTGATTCCCACCCATCGGCCAATGGTCCGCGCGGATCATCCGGACCTCGTGTTCCTGAATCAGAGCGATAAGTTCGAGGCCATCATCGAGGACATCGTCGACTGCCGGGAGCGAGGCCAGCCGGTGCTGGTGGGCACCACCTCCATCGAGAACTCCGAGCTCCTGTCCGGCCTGCTGAAGAAGAAGCAGATCCCGCACCAGGTGCTGAACGCGAAGCAGCACGAGCGCGAGGCGAAGGTGGTGGAGGACGCCGGCCGTCCCGGCACCATTACCATCGCCACCAACATGGCCGGCCGCGGCACGGACATCGTGCTGGGCGGCAACAGGGATGCCGAACTCGCCGAACTCGGCGAGGACGTCACTGACGAGCAGCGCCAGGCCGTGGTCGCGGAGTGGCAGAAGCGGCACGACCAGGTACTGGAGGCCGGCGGTCTGCACATCGTCGGCACCGAGCGTCACGAGTCCCGGCGCATCGACAACCAGCTGCGCGGCCGCTCCGGCCGTCAGGGTGATCCGGGTTCCAGCCGCTTCTACCTGTCCATGGAAGACAGCCTCATGCGCATCTTCGGCGATCCCAACCGCACGAAGAGCCTGCTGCAGCGGGTGGGCATGCGCGACGGCGAGGCCATCGAGAGCGGGCTGCTGTCACGCCAGATCGAGAAGGCCCAGCGCAAGGTGGAGGCCCACAACTTCGATATCCGCAAATCGCTGCTCGAGTACGACGACGTCGCCAACGACCAGCGCAAGGTGGTCTACCACCAGCGCTCGGAACTCATGGAGGCCGACGACGTCGCCGAGTCCGTGGAGAACATCCGCGACGAGGTGGTGGAGACGGCGGTGCAGGAGTTCATCCCGCGGGGCAGCGTCGAGGAGCAGTGGGATCCGGAAGGCCTGCAGCAGGCGCTGCGCGCCGACTTCGGGCTCGACCTGCCCGTCGTCCAGTGGCTGGAGAAAGAGAAGACCCTGAACGCGGACCAGCTCTGCGACCGCATCGTCGAGTCCGCGAAAGACTACTACGAGCAAAAGGTCGGCGAGATCGGCGAGTCCATCATGCGGGGCTTCGAGAAGCAGGTCATGCTCTCCCAGCTGGACCTGCACTGGAAGGAGCACCTGGCGGCCATGGATTACCTCCGTCAGGGCATCCACCTGCGGGGCTACGCCCAGAAGAACCCGAAGCAGGAGTACAAGCGCGAGGCCTTCGAGATGTTCGGGCAGATGCTCGAGCAGGTGAAGCACGACACCATCAGCATCCTGATGCGGGTGCGGTTGCGCAGCCAGGAAGAGGTGGAGCGCATGGAGGCCGAGCAGCGGGCCAAGAAGGCCATGGAGTTCCAGCACGCGCAGGCGTCGGCACTGGCGTCCGGCGGGACGGCGGCGACGGCGTCTGCCGCGGCCGCCGAGGCAGTGGCGGGCGGCGGAGGAGGCGGCGCATCGGCCGAGCCGGTGCAGACATTCGTGCGCGAGGGCCGCAAGATCGGGCGCAACGAGCCCTGTCCCTGCGGCAGCGGGAAGAAATACAAGCAGTGCCACGGCCGGCTGTCGTGACCGACGCGCCCCGTCCCCGCCTGCAGGTGGTGGCGGGGATCCTCCGCGACGGCGACAGCCGCATCCTGATCAGCCGGCGTCAGCCCGGCAAGCACGGCGCCGGCCGCTGGGAATTCCCCGGCGGCAAGATCGCGCCCGGCGAGGAACCGCTGGCCGCCCTGCGGCGGGAGCTGGCGGAGGAGATCGGCATCGAGGTGCTGGGAGCCCGTCGCTTCATGGCGCTGGAGCACGACTACCCCGAACGCAGCGTGGCGCTGGACTTCCATCTGGTGACCGGCTGGCGCGGCCGCGTGCAGGCACTCGAACGGCAGGAACTCGCCTGGGCGAGCGCAGCGGAACTGTTCGACTACGACATGCTGGAGGCCGATGCGCCGGTTCTGGAGGCGCTGCTGCGGGACCGGGTCGGCTAGAGCGTCTTCAGCAGATGCTCAGGCGGAAGGCTACGTCGCCGCCGGTCTGTACCGCGCGGGAGTCGATGTCCGACCACTCCATGAAGCGGACGGTGAAGCGGTGGGGGCTGCCGCTGATCTCCGGAAACAGCGGGCTGCCCGGCGGCAGCGACACGCGCAGCAGGCGGCAGGCATTGTCCTTCGCGATGGTGTCCTGATACATGCCGCCCGTCGCGGTGCGCGCCTGCGGGATGGCGCTCTCGCGGATCAGCCACATCAGCTCCAGCACGGCATCGCAGACCGGGCGGATCACCTTCAGCCAGCTCTCGAGGTTCTCCATGCGCCGTTCCCAGGGCTGGCGCAGCCAGTGGCTGTAATCGGGCAGGTCGAACTCGCAGGTGCCGCCGGGAATGGCACTGCGGTGCTTGATAGAACTCAGGAACTCACATTCCTTCAGCGGCTGCAGGAAGTGCGGGCCGGTGTGGCTGACCTCGCCGCGGGCCTGCTCCAGGTTGCCCAGCAGCGTGCGCAGACGCCCCATGTCCACCCCGGGCTGGCTGCGGTAGCCCTCCAGCGTCGCCAGCTGGCGCTCCAGCTCCTTCATCACCTCGCTGCGGACGTCGCCGCGGGTGAGGATGGAAGTGATCTCCAGCAGGCTCGAGATGGCGGCGCGGGTGCCCCAGTCGGACTCGGTCTCGCAGTGGTATAGCGTCTGCTGGTAGAGGAACTCCAGCCGCAGGAATGTCCGCATGCGCTCGCTCAGCGGCTGCTCGTACTCCACGGGCGCCGTGGCGGTTTCGGGTGCGGTATCTTCTCTGGCAGCTTGCGGCATCCCGCTATTCTGCGTCAGCGGACGCGGCCAGAGCAAATGTCCTGTCAGGACAGGCTATTGTGCGACGACAGTGCCGCCTCTGATGTCGCCTATGGTGTCGCCGAATCGCGACGGTCAGTCTTCGTCCTCGCGGGCCGCTCGCGCCAGAGCCAGGTAGCGGTTGTGCAGGTGCTCCACCTGGCGCCGGGTGTCTTCCAGCGAGCCGGTGTTGTCCACCACATCGTCGGCCGCATCCAGCCGCGTCTCCCGGTCGGTCTGGGAACGCATCATTGCATCGGCGGTCTCGGCCGACTCGCCGTCCCGCTCCATCAGCCGCTGGCGCTGCACCTCCGGCGGGCAGTCCACGACCAGCACCCGGTCCACCAGTGCGCCGAAACCCGATTCCACCAGCAACGGCACCACGATGACCTGATACGGGCCGCCGGCGTTGTGCATGCGCCGCAGCGTCTCGTCCCGGATGCGCGGATGGGTGATCGCCTCCAGGCGCTGGCGGACACCGTCCTCGGCGAAGACGCGCTCGCGCAGCGCGCGGCGGTCCAGGCTGCCGTCGGCGTCCAGTACGTCCTCGCCGAACTCTTCGACGATCTCGGCCAGCGCCGGGCGGCCCGGCTGCACCACTTCCCGGGCGATGCGGTCCGTGTCGATGACCGGTGCGCCCAGCTTCGCGAACATGTCGGAGACGGCCGTCTTGCCGCTGGCGATGCCGCCGGTCAGGCCGATGTGCAGAATGTCGTCTGCGGCCGGATGTCGGGTCATGCTCTGTTCAGCCCTGCCACATACCGAGGTAGGCGTCGATGATCTCGCGCCCATACAGTAGCGCGATCCAGCCCGCGGCCGCCAGATAGGGACCGAAGGGAATCGGCACGTCCCGGCCGCGGCGGGTGAAGACCATGAGCGCGATACCGACTACCGCGCCGACGGCGGCGGAGAGCAGGATGATCAGCGGCAGCATCTGCCAGCCGAGCCAGGCGCCGAGCGCGGCCAGCAGCTTGAAGTCGCCGTAGCCCATCCCCTCCTTGCCGGTCGCGAGGCGGAACAGGTGATACACGGACCACAGTGAGAGGTAGCCGGCGGCGGCGCCGATGATCGCTTCGCGCGGCGTCTGGAACAGCACCGTGGCGTCGGCCGTGTCGTGCCACAGTGACAGGAGCAGGCCCAGCCAGAGGAGCGGCAGGGTCAGTGAGTCCGGCAGCAACTGGTGGTCGATGTCGATCACGGCCAGGGCGATCAGCGTCCAGGTGAAGGCGAGCGCCGCGACAGCCTCCGGCGTGACACCGAATCGCCAGGCGACCAGCACCGAGGCCAGGGCGGTGAAGGCTTCGACGACGGGGTAGCGCACGCCGATGGACGCCGAGCATCCGGCGCAGCGGCCGCGCAGCAGCACGTAGCTCAGGATGGGGATGTTCTGCCAGGCGCGGACCGCGGCGCCGCATTGCGGACAGCGGGAGCGGGGCACCACGAGGTTGAACGGTTCGGCGGGCCCCTCTTCCCGGCCTTCCACTGCGGCGGCCTGGGCGCGCCACTCGCGTTCCATCATCACCGGCAGGCGCAGGATCACCACGTTCAGGAAGCTGCCGATCAGCAGGCTCAGCAGGCCGACGACGGTCAGCCAGACCGCCGGCATGCTGCTGAGGAGTTCCACCAGGCTCATCGGGATGCTCCGGCGGGCCCGGTCGGCGATTCAGTGCGCGCGAGTGCGGTGATCCGGCGCGTCAGACCACCGATCCCATCTTGAAGATGGGCAGGTACATGGCGACCACGAGCCCGCCGACCAGCACGCCGAGGATGGCCATGATCAGCGGTTCCAGCAGGCTGCTCATGCTGTCCACTGCGGCGTCCACGTCTTCCTCGTAGAAGTCAGCGACCTTGGCCGACATGGAGTCGAGCTGACCGGATTCCTCGCCGACGGCGATCATCTGGATGACCATGTTCGGGAAGAGGTCCGTGTTCTCCATGGATTGCTGGAGGCGCTGGCCGGTGGCGACCTCGTCGCGCATGCGCATCACGCCTTCCTCGTAGACGATGTTGCCGCAGGCGCCGGATACGGATTCCAGCGCCTCGACCAAAGGCACGCCGGCGCTGAACATCGTGGACAGCGTGCGGGCGTAACGGGCGATGGCGGACTTCTCGAGGATCGGCCCGATGACCGGCAGCTTCAGACTCAGGCGGTCGAGGAAGTGACGCATCGCGCGCGATCGCTTCTTGAAATAGAGGAATGCAGCGACTGCCACTATGATGCCGATGAGCAGCAGCCAGCCCTTGGTGCGCACGAAGATCGACAGGTCCACCACCATGCGCGTGAAGCCCGGCAGGTCTGCGCCGAAACCCTTGAACAGGTCCTCGAAGGCCGGGATCACGAAGATCAGCAGGATCACCGTCACGATGATCGCGACCGCGACCACGGCTGCGGGGTAGAACAGCGCCTTCTTGATCTTCTTCTTGATCGCCTCCGTCTTCTCCTTGTAGGTGGCGATCTTGTCCAGCAGCGTCTCGAGAGCGCCCGCCTGCTCGCCGGCTTCCACCAGGTTGACGAAGAGATCGTCGAAGTAGAGCGGGTGCTTGGCCAGCGCTTCGTGCAGCGATGCACCGCCCTCGACGTCGGCCTTAATCGCGAGGATCAGCTTCTGCATGGCCTCGTTCTCGTGCCCATTGCCCACGATCTCGAAGGCCTGCACCAACGGGATGCCTGCCGCCAGCATGGTGGCGAGCTGGCGGCTGAAGATCGCGATATCTGCCGTCTGAATCTTCGAGCCGGTACTGAAAAGTTTCTGCTGCTTGCGAATGCGGCTGGGCACGACGCCCTGTCGGCGGAGTTCCGCCCGCACCGCCGCCTCACTGGCGGCCAGGGTCTTGCCCTTGATCTTGTTCCCGCGGCGGTCCGTGCCTTCCCAGTTGAACGGGGTCGTCTTGATTGCTGCTTCAGCCATGATTCCGTATCCAGACTGTTCCTGTCGTTACGTTGCGGTCGAGTTCGTCACTCGACCGTCACTCGGTTGATCTCTTCCAGTCCCGTCAGACCGTTGATGACCTTCTGCAGGCCGGCACGGCGCAGGTCCCAGACGCCTTCCTTGGTGGCCTGCTCGGCGATCATCATGGCGTTGCCTTCGTCCATGATGATACGGCCGATCGTCTCGGTGACCTCCATGACCTGGAAGATGCCGAGGCGACCCTTGTAGCCGTCCGTACACTGGTTGCAGCCCACGGGACCGAAGATCGTGATGCCCTTTGCTACCTCTTCCTCGGTGAAGCCTTCCTTCAGCAGTGCGGCATCGGGGATGTCCTTCTGCTCCTTGCAGTTGTCACAAAGGCGCCGCGCGAGGCGCTGGGCGATGATCAGGCTCACGGAGGAGGCGATGGCGTAGGGCTTCACGCCCATGTCTACAAGCCGGGTCAGCGTCTTCGGCGCGTCATTGGTATGCAGGGTGGAGAGCACAAGGTGGCCCGTCTGGGCCGCCTTGATCGCGATCTCCGCGGTCTCGAGGTCACGAATCTCACCCACCATGATCACGTCGGGATCCTGGCGGAGGAAGGCTTTCAGCGCCGAGGCGAAAGTCAGACCCACCTTCGGATTGACGTTCACCTGATTGATGCCCGGCAGGTTGATCTCCGCAGGATCCTCCGCAGTGGAGATGTTCCGATCCTCGGTGTTGAGGATGTTGAGTCCCGTGTAGAGCGAGACCGTCTTACCGCTACCGGTCGGGCCCGTCACCAGGATCATCCCGTAGGGCTTGTTCAGGTGCTTGAGGTAGAGCTCTTTCTGCTGCTGTTCGTAGCCCAGCGCATCGATGCCCAGCTTGGCGCTGGACGGATCGAGGATACGCAGGACGATCTTCTCGCCGAACAGCGTCGGGCACGTGTTCACCCGGAAGTCGATCGCCCGGTTCTTCGACAGCCGCATCTTCATGCGGCCGTCCTGGGGTACGCGGCGTTCTGCGATGTCCAGCCGGGACATGACCTTCAGCCGGGCGCAGACTTTGCCGGCCAGTCCCGCCGGCGGCTGGGCGATCTCCTTTAGCACGCCGTCCTGACGAGTCCGCACGCGGAAGTACTTCTCGTAGGGTTCGAAGTGGATGTCCGAGGCGCCCCGCTTGATCGCGTCCAGCAGTACCTTGTTGACGAAGCGGACGACCGGGGCGTCTTCGATCTCGTCCCGGCTGATATCGTCCTGTTCGTCCTCGATACCGCTGGAGACCTCTAGGTTGTCGAGATCGTCGAAGTCCTCATCGTCGAACGCCGTCATCCGCGTGTCGACGGCTTCCAGCGCCTTGGCGACCCGCTCCTCCAGCTTGTCCTGCTCGACGACCACCGGGTCGACCCGCAGACCGGTCTGGAACTTGATCTCGTCGATGGCCTGCAGATCGGTCGGGTCTGCGACACCGAGGAAGAGGCGCTTGCCACGCAGGATGAGCGGGATCACCCGGTGTTTGTTAAGGAGTTTCTGGTCGACGGAACGGACCGTATCCAGATCCACGTCGATGGCGTCCAGGTCCAGGAGTGGGACCCCGAATTCGTGGGCTGCCGCGATGGCTATTGCACGAGCATCAGCCAGATTGGAAGTGACCAGGTGGGCAACGAGGGAAATCTTGGCATTGCGAGCGTCTTCGGAGGCCTGGCTCACCACGTCTTCGGAGACAATACCGTCCTGCACCAGCCTACGCGGCAGGCCGGACAAAGTAGTCTGTGAGGCGGTTACGGCCATGGGCTGCGCCGATGCTCCCTAAATTACGCTCGACCCGGAGCACCATAGTCTCACCCATCTGCCGGGGGTGATCAACTTGGTTTTGTGCGCGTCGTCACAAATAAGGAACGGGCTCTGTGAAATTCTGCTCCCGTACCCGCAAATCACCGAGAAAACAGTAAGTTCTGTCTGTGCCGTGTGGCATACAGAGACACTTAGCGGATTGCCGAAGGGCGTCAGCGGCAATTGGTGGGGAGGTAACGGGCGGGTACAGTAGTGTCGCCGATGAAAGCCGGGTTACCGGCTTGCGTGCCCATCGGGGCAGTACCATCGGGTGGATTTGCATCGGCACAGATCCAGATAACGCCCAGATTACCGGTTTCATACGGCGTTAAGAATAGGGAGGCGCCCCCGATCGCAGCATTAGCCCTATTACCGTACCGGATCTCGACTGTGCCGTTACGTACGTCGACGGCCGTAACGTAGTTACTAGCGGTATCCGTGGCATTCGCGGACATGCCAGCGGCCAGGCGATTCGAGGGTGGCGTACCATTATTGACGAAAGCATCGACGATCGGGGTCTTGGCATTCGCCGCGAGATTCAATCCGTCCGCCACTTGCGCCCGGATCGTATACGTCTGGTACGAGGAGACGGCAATTGCCGCTAGAATGCCGATGATCGCAACGACTATCATTAGCTCGATCAACGTAAAGCCGTGCTGTGATCTGTTCATTCTTGCCCTACCAGCCTACATCTATTCCGCAATTATGTAGATTTGGCTAACCGATGCAAAAAGGCCCCCGTTGAGGGGGCCTTTCGCCATGCAAGTATCTAGTTCATGGACGGCAAGAAGACGGCAGATATTTCGCGGGGATATCTGTGCTCGAACCGCCAGTGCCGAGTGCAGTGCCTGCCGGAGAAGTGACGCCAGTTATGCCCCAACCACAAACCCACGTAATTGAATCATCAACGGTGGTGAAGGGACGGATCACTAGCGTAGTACCGTCGGGGGAAGCGGCGTCCGTGTTAATCTTCGCGTTAGCATCATTGCCGTATACGATGACGATATCGCCACCTTCCACGTTGACTGACGCGACATACTTGCCTTGGGTGTCGACCGCGTTTTCGCTCATGCCAGCTACTGTGCGGTTTGCTGGGGCCTCGCCGGTATTCAAAAACGATTCGGCCACAGCCGCCTTCGCAGCCGCCGCGAGGTTCAGGCCCTCGGAGACCTGCGAACGGATGGTGTAGTCCTGATAAGCCGGAATAGCGATCGCGGCGAGGATGCCGATGATCGCAACCACGATCATGAGTTCGATAAGGGTAAAACCTTGCTGCACTTTCTTCATTTCTTTCTCCCTTGAAAGAGATAGCCAGAATATTTCCTGTGACGGTGTCCCGTCGGCGCGACGATAGATGCAAAATCGAGGCCAACCCCTGATAGGAAGACCTAAGCACTTGATAATCTTTGATTATCGTTGAGGGTGGTACTCAATTTGGGGAGTCGGATACGGTCTGCCGATACTGAGCCTTGTCAGATCCTGACAAAATTTGTCACTAAACTGTTGCCTTCGCCGCAACGCTCCGTAGCCGTTGCAGCGGCGGTCTTGTTTAGTGGCGGCGTAGTCCACGCAAATGGTCAAGGCCTGGTTCTGCTTTCCATCACGGTGGCCATACCGTTGGCGTTGCTCTTAATCACAGCCGCCGTTCCTCTTCCCGAGATAACTTCTTGTCGCTGTTACGTTCTTCCACCTTGCGGTAGCTATCTTCCTTGGTGTTTTATGGGATAAATCGACGCCTGCCAGAATTGCGAGCATCGCGATCATCTGTGCGATTGTCGCGGGCAATGCCTATCAGCTCCACGCTCTTCTGGACTCGGGCGGCGGACGCTACACTGCTGCAGTCGAGCGGCTATTCGAGTCGACGGATAGCGGCAGTTCACCGTGGCAAGCGACCAGGGTTTTCGTAACAAGGTCCTATTGGACTTCTATGCTGGTTAACGTCCAGATAGCAAACGTCTCATATATCTCGATCAAGACTCACTCATGCGCACATCCGCTGATCTTTTCTAGACCAGGAACTAGACCCTGCGGCAGAAGCCCCACATCTGTATCACTGAATGATCGGTCATATGACCTGATCGAGTCTTTTCCGTACTCGGGATACCCGGGTTGGCAATGGTGGTTGTACGAGCGCCGCCCCTAGTTCCACTTCTCGATGCGGCCGGTTGAGCGGGCCTTATTCGGCACGAGTTGGAAGAGTCTCGCGTAGCCTAGATCACGCCGATCCTCTAGACGAATCTCGTCGAGGAGCTCGAATCCCTTGGGCGGCTCACTAAAGGCAAGCTCCAGGAAGAGCGGTGGATTGGCCGAGGCAATTTCCTCTAACGTCGTTGCCCTTCCGACGCCGTCGTCTTTCGTATAAACATATTCCAGCCGGCTGAATACGTATTTGATCGGGAGCTCATGATCAAGCAATTGCGCGGGTCTGAGCCGCATGAGCTGCCTGGCCTGACTCAGCTTTTGCCCATGCTGGGCGGTCAACAGGAAGTTGTTCACAATGACGCTGCAGTCGGTATGAAAGCGGATGTAGTGACCGTCGTTGCTATCCGCTAGAACTACTCCGGGGTCCTGCTGGCAGGCTTTAGACAACGTGTTATAAATCTTTCTTGTGTTGGCGTAATGAGGATCAAGGCCGACAGCGTGTCGCGCAAACAGTTGCTCCGTCAGCGGTATCGCGAATGCGATGAAGACGCCGGTGATGACGACAGCGGCGGCCAGTCCTCGTCGCAGCGGCAAGCGCGCCAAAATCGGACTGAGCAGTACTGCGGGACCCGCGCTAAAGGCCGCCGCTGCGAACGGATGAAAGCGAAACTGCAGCAGTGCCAGCGATAATCCGAAGACACAAGAAACCGCGAAATAGATTTCGGCGGGGCTGCGGCCTCGCAGGCTGCGAAAGAGGAATGCGAGCAGGAGGACCGGAGCTGCCAACAGCACAAGGCCGTAGAGCCCGAGTGTGCGAATTAGTCCATTTTCGCGTATCAACATGCTGAACGGGCTTCGGACCTCCTCGATGCGCTCCAGTCCGATCGTCTGCCCTGCCATGAAACCCTTTGCGGCCATTAACGTAGGCACCAGAGGAGCGACGAAAAGCAAGACGACGCCGGCAAGCCATATGAGCCGTCGAACGGTGTATGTATAGGCGCTGAAGAGGCAGGTGACGAGGCATGTCCCCGCGGCTGCATAAAGGTGAAACCAGGACAGGGTGGTGAAGTTGAATTGCCCGCGGTGGACAGGCTCCGATACCGAGAGAATGGCAGCGGTCGCTAACACCAAGCTCGTGGCCAGGGATTTCTGGCTTCGGACCGGGATAGACCCTCCTTTGACCCACCATATAAATAATGCTGCAACCAGCGGCATCTGCAGTATGAACAGGCTGGCATGAAAGGCCGGCGCCGTGCCGAGAGCGACTCCGAGTATCGTCGCGGAGGCTCGATTCTCTGGTTCGTTGAGGAATCTAACACCCAGCCAGGCCGCGAGCAGGGTGAAGGTCATCTCGATGAAGTGATGATCGATGATGCCCTGGCCGTGCAGGAGCTGGGTCAGTGGCGAGAGCGCGAGCGCCAATACGGCGGCCACGCGCCATTCGACCGCCAGTCCGAGTTCCCGCGTGAGGAGAGTCAGCAAGCCGACATTGACGATGACCCAGAAGACCGGGACATTCGCGACGAACTTCATAGGGTCCAGGGCTGGCTCGAGCAGCAGGGCCAGTTGCAGCGCTTTCGCGATCAGGTAGTCATACGCCCAGGGCCACGTAAGCAGACTCCCCTCGGGTGCATGAATCATTTCGTCGAACTGATAAAAGCCCCGTTCGCCGATGGCGGCATCGAGGATTCGCCTGGCGTGGTAGAAGGAATCATTGCCGACGGGGATGTACTCGCCGTCCACGAACGCGGCGATGTGGAACTGCAGCGCTAGGAAAACGGCGATTGCGCTACACACGGCCCATATCAGAAGGCGAGGAATCCGCTGCGTCACGTCCGTGCCCCGCTGCCCAGGTCGTAGGTCCAGTACCTGGAGCCGACATAGTTGACGATCAATCCGATCGCCGAGCCGAAACAGGCGGCGACCACTGCATTGATTACCGTTGCGTCGTCCCTGCTAACCAGCCACCAGTACGCCGCCATATTCAGCGCGAAAGCGCTGGTTTGGATCGTTACGTGGCGCGCGTATTCTCCTGCCGGCTTCAGCTTGCCTGACGTGCGGAACACGAACAGCCGATTGAGAATCCACGTCGCAGTGATTGCCACGGGAGCCGAGACGCAGCGTGCGAGGATCGGGTCTGCACCCAGGGTCGTCAGTCCGGAGAGAATCGAGATGTCTACTCCGAAGCCAACAGCCCCAACAAGCAGAAACTTTGCGTCTCGCTGCATCATTCCCCGGTTGGCCGAGACGCGGCTTCAACCACTGCCGGTAGCCGGAGATACGACAGGCGTTTCATCTCTCTCCGCCCGCGGGTGACCGTGTCGAGTATCAGTCCGGAACCGAGGCAGACCACGGCCACCAGCATAATGCCTGTCGAGAGAACGGCAGTGGGGAGCCGCTCCACCAGTCCCGTGCGGAGAAATTCCTGGATGACCGGGACCGCCAGTGCCACTGACAGGCCGGCCAGCAGGGCGGCGAGTCCCGAGAAGAACGCGAGCGGGCGTTCCTCCTTGACGAGTATCAGGATTGTGCGAAGGATGCGGATACCGTCGCGGTAGGTGCTGAGCTTGCTGGCAGAGCCCTTGGCACGTTCCCGATACTCGGTCTCGAGCTCAGCCTGGGGCATACCGAGTTCGAAGGCATGCACGGTCAGCTCGGTCTCGATCTCGAAGCCCCCGCTCAGCATAGGGAAGGACTTTACGAAACGTCGCGACATGACACGGTAGCCGGAAAGCATGTCCGTCGCCCTGCGGCCGAAGGCCAGCGAAACCAGTCCGGTCAGAACGCGATTACCCAACTTGTGTCCCTGCCGATACGAGGCAGCGGAGACCGCCTGCCGCGTGCCGGTGACGAGGTCGAGCTTCTGATGAATCATCATGTCGATCATCTCGCCCGCCCGGCTCAGGTCGTAAGTGCCATCACCGTCCACAAGCACATAGATATCCGCCTCTGTATCGGCGAACAGCCGGCGCACGGCGTGGCCTTTTCCGGCCTGGGTTTCGGACAGGACCCGGGCACCAGCTTGCGATGCGATCGTCCGGGTGTCATCCGTGGAGTCGTTGTCACATACCCAGATTTCGGCCGATGGCATCGACTCGCGGGCCTGGGCCACGACCTTCCCGATTGCCGCGGCCTCGTTGCGGCAGGGGATCAGAACGGCGATCTGGAGTCGGTCCATATCCGTCTCTCTCGGATGGCGGCTGACGACTTCCGCACGTCGGCGGGTCAGGAGCGACCGAGAGTATACTCAACATTGAACATAAAACTGTGAGCTGGTCCATCAACCGCGAATTCCGGCGGAGGCGTCAAGGCTTACCGGGCTCGCGGAGGCTGGCATGGAGATTCGATGAAGCGTGAAACCTCGAACCGTATCCGCTTTGTGCTGGAGGAGTTGGTGCCCCCGATCCTTCGGGACAGCGCCTTCATGCGCTGGCTGTTCGAGCGCTACTGGGGCGCGAAAGTCGCCGAGCTCGAGCATTTTCGCAGACGCATCCATCGGCTGACGGAAGCGGACTACGAAGCCGTCTATGTGAATCTGCCGCGGCTGCATCTGGATACCGATAATTCCCGTGCGTGTCTCGAGCGCATCACTGCGGAGCTTCTGCCGGGACGTATCGTCGATATCGGTTGTGGTGCCGGCGGACTACTTCGTCACCTGATCGATAACGTGCCGGCTGACGCGTATCAGCACACGGGAGTCGATATTGTCGTTCCCGGCGATCTGGAGCGGGTTTTGCCCGGCGTTACGCTCGTCGAGGGGGCTGTCGAGCGCCTGCCTTTCGAGGACCGTTCCTTCGACACGGTGATCTGTACCCATGTGCTGGAACATGTTGTCGATATCCGCACGGCCGTTGCCGAGTTGCGGCGCATCTGCCGGCGGAGACTGATCATCGTCGTGCCGAAAGAACGGGAGTATCGATTTACGTTCAATCCACATCTGCACTTTTTCCCGTACGAGCACAGCTTCCTGCGCCAGATCATGCCAGTGCCGGAGAACGCGATCTGCGAGCGTGTCGGCCGCGACTTCTTCTATCGGGAAGACAGGGAAGGCTGATCGGCGATTGAGCGCCGAAATCCCGCCTCTGCCTGCCCCATCAATCGATATTCAGCTTCTTGATCCGATACCTGAGCTGCCGGAAGGTCAGCCCCAGCAGCTTCGCCGCCGCCGTCTTGTTGTAACGGGTCTTCTCCAGCGCCTCCACAATGGCCTGGCGCTCAACGTCCTCTAGCTGGTCGCCCAGCGCTTCGGCGCGCGCTGCCGCCGCTGCCGCCGCCCCCTCTTTCGACGACGCCACGGCCGGGCGCAGCTGCAGATCGCCGCTGTCGATGATGCCGTTCGGCGACAGGGTCACCGCCCGCTCCAGGATGTTCTCCAGTTCGCGAACGTTGCCCGGGAAGGCGTAGCCGCACAGGGCTTCCAGGGCGCCGGGCGTCAGCTGCGCCGGCTCGCCGCCGGACTCCCGGGCGAAGCGGGCGAGGATGGCCTCGGCCAGCAGCGGGATGTCCTCGGTGCGCTCACGCAGGGGCGGGACGCGCAGCTCGATGACGTTGATGCGGTAGAAGAGGTCCTCGCGGAATTCGCCGCCGGCGACCATGGCTGCCAGGTCCCGGTGGGTGGCGCTGAGGATCCGCACGTCCACCGCCACCTCCCGCGGCGCGCCGACGGGCCGGATGGTCTTCTCCTGGATGAAGCGCAGCAGTTTCACCTGCATGGCCAGCGGGAGATCGGCGATCTCGTCCAGGAAGAGGGTGCCGCCGTCGGCCGTCTCGATGAGCCCCTTCTTGTCCGTCACGGCGCCGGTGAAGCTGCCTTTCTTGTGGCCGAAGAACTCGCTCTCCATGAGTTCGGCCGGGATGGCGCCGCAGTTCACCGGCACGAAGGGACCGTCCTTGCGCGGCCCGGACTCGTGGATCATGCGGGCGACCAGTTCCTTGCCGGTGCCGGACTCGCCGCAGATGTGCACGGGCGCCTGGCTGCGCGAGACCCGCGCGATCATGTCCCGGACCCGGTCGATGGCGGCGGAGCGGCCGAGCAGCTCCCGGGCGGTGTCGCCGCCGGCGGCGCCCAGCCGGATGGCGGCCCCGACGATATTGCGGAGATCCTTGACGTCCAGGGGCTTGGAGACGAAGTCGAAGGCGCCGAGCTTCAGCGCCTGCACGGCGGTCTCCACGCTGCCGTGGGCCGTGATCATGGCCACCGGCACGCCCGGCGTGTGGCTCTGCATCCATTCCACCAGCTCGAGTCCGTCGCCGTCTGGCAGCCGCATGTCGGTGAGGCAGAGGTCGAAGTCGCCGCCACGGAGCTTCTGCTTGGCCGAGGCGACGTCGCCTGCCGTCTCGGTGGCGATGTCCATGCGGTTCAGGGTCATCGCGAGCAGTTCGCAGATGTCCGGCTCGTCGTCGACCACCAGTGCCTGTACGTCTGTCGTCATGTCAGCTCTGCCAGCGGTTCGGGTCCGCGAACACGATGCGGAATACGCTGCCTCCGCCATCGCGCGGCCGGTACGAGAGCGTGGCCCGGTTCAGTTCACATAATTCCCGCGAAATATACAGACCGAGCCCTGTCCCTCCCTGTCGCGCAGTGAAGAAGGGCTCGAAGATCTTATCGATGGTGCCGGTCTCCACACCGTGACCCCGGTCAAGAACTTCCAGATAGGGGCGGTCGCCCGGTTCCACGCGGCCGGTGCGCAGTATCACCTCGATGCCGCCGGTCTCGCTGGCGTATTTCACCGCATTGTCGCAGAGATTCCAGAGCACCTGGCGGAGGTGGCTGCGGTCCATGCGCACCTCCAGGTCGTCGCCGGGCTCGACGGTGAGCTCGCCCTCGTTGAGCTGCAGCGTCTTGGCGAACTCCTGCGTGAAGTCCTCGAGCCACGGGCCCAGCGCGAAGCGCTCGGGCTGGCTGGTGTCGCGGCGGGAGAGCTGGAGGATGTTGTCGATGATGTGGCTGACCCGGTCGGAGTGGGAGAGGATGATCTCGATCAGCCGTTTCTCCTCCTCCGAGATGGCCGGCGACTCCTGCAGCAGTTGCCCCGCGTGGCTCATGGCGCCCACCGGGTTGCGAATCTCGTGCGCGATGCTGGCGGAGAGGCGGCCCAGCGAGGCGAGCTTCGATTGCTGCACCCGCTCGGCGAGCAGGCTCGCGTCCTCCAGGAACACCAGCACCGGTCCGCGGCCCTTGCCGGTGCGGCCGAAAGGAGCGAGGTGCACGAGGATGGGTGTGCCGCCTTCGGGGTCGGTCATGGTGAACTCAGGCGGCGGGCCCTCCCGGTCCACCATGCGCCAGGCGCGCACGTGGCGGTCGAGTTCCGGCGAGAGCATCGCGAGCTTCATGCCGGGCGAGAAGTTATCTGCACGCAGCAGGTGCGCGGCGGACTCGTTGATGAGCCGCACCCGGTCGTCGGCGTCGATCACCACGATGCTCTCGCGCAGGTGCTGGACGATGTAGTTGTTGAGCTCGGCCATGTTGGCGAGGTCCACGCCCCGCTGGTGGGCGAGTTCCTCGCTCTCCTGGATGCGCCGCGCCAGCGGCCGCGCCGCCAGCGCCACGATGAAGATCACGGCGCCGAGGATGCCGGCCGCCGGGTAGCCGTCGGCGAACGCGGCGCCGCGCAACACCGAGATCATCTGGCTGAACAGGATGCCGATGGCAGCCACGGCGGCGAAAAACAGGGACAGCCGGCCGGGCATCACCAGGCTGCCGCCGCCGACGAAGACGATGAGCAGACCGCCGAGGCCGCTGGAGACGCCGCCGCTGGCGTACATCAGCAGCAGGATCGCGATCACGTCGATGGAGATCTGGGCGTAGATCTGCAGGCCGGCCACCGTGCGGCGCAGCCCCATCAGCGTGAACGCCGCCACCATCAGGTAGGCGGCGGCAGTGCCGGCGAACAGTGCCGGTTGCTCGGCGCCCACCAGTCGGGGGTCGGTGTCGACGAAGAAGGCCAGCAGCGAGGCAGCGGCGATGAACAGGCGGAAGGCGGCGAGCGTGCCGAGCACTCGCCGGCCCAGTTCCGACGTGGCGCCGGCGGCCGCCTCCGGCACCGGATTCCCTTGGGTGTCTGCCGCGTTTTCTGCCATATCGGGTCGGGCCTGAAGGCCCTCCTACATGTCTGTTGGGGCCGAATTGTAGTGGAACCCGCCTTCTGACGGGGCTTTGCCAATCCTCGACCTTTGCCCCACAATACGCACCTCTTCCGCGGGCGGCCGCGAACCAGAACGCAGAAACCGGCCCGCGTCTCCCAACTGACAGTCCGGACGAACGATGAATCTGCACGAATATCAGGCCAAACGGCTGTTCGCCGATTACGGCATCCCCGTGCCCGAGGGCCGGCCCGCGGAGACGGCCGACGCCGCCGTGGCGGCCGCCCAAGAGCTCGGCGGCGATCTCTGGGTGGTGAAGGCCCAGGTCCATGCGGGCGGGCGCGGCAAGGCGGGGGGCGTGAAGCTCTGCCGCAGCGCCGATGAGGTACGCGAGGCCGCCGAGGGCATGCTCGGCACGCAACTCGTCACCCACCAGTCCGGCCCCGAGGGGCTGCCGGTCAACGTGGTCTACGTGGAATCCGGCTCGGCGATCGAGCGCGAACTCTATCTCAGCATGCTGGTGGACCGGGAGGCCAAGCGCGTTGCCATTATCGCCTCCGCCGCGGGCGGCATGGATATCGAGGAGGTGGCGGAGAAGACGCCGGAGCAGATCTTCTCGGTCGCGGTCTCGCCTGCCGCCGGCCTGCAGCCCTACCAGATCCGCCGGCTCGGTTTCGGGCTCGGCCTCGACAAGGGCCAGCTGAAGCAGTTCGGCATTCTGCTGAACAAGCTCTACGCCCTGTTCGAGGACAAGGACGCGAGCCTGCTCGAGATCAACCCGCTGATCGTCACGGGCGACGGCGACATCGTCGCGCTGGACGCCAAGATCAACATCGAGGAAAACGCGCTGTTCCGCCAGCAGTCGCTCGAGGAGATGCGTGACGCGTCCCAGGAAGACGACACCGAGCGCGAGGCCCGGGAGCACGATCTCAACTACGTCTCCCTGGGCGGCGACATCGCCTGCATGGTGAACGGGGCAGGCCTCGCCATGGCCACCATGGACCTGATCAAACTGCACGGCGGCGAGCCGGCCAACTTCCTGGACGTGGGCGGCGGCGCCACCGCCGAGCGCGTGGCCGAGGCCTTCAAGCTGATCCTCTCCAACGAGAGCGTGAAAGCCATCCTGGTGAACATCTTCGGTGGCATCGTGCGCTGCGATCTCATCGCCGACGGCATCATCACCGCGGTGAAGGAGGTGGGCGTCGAGGTGCCCGTGGTGGCGCGCCTGGAAGGCACCAACGTCGAGCAGGGCCGCGAGAAGCTGGCCGGCAGCGGCCTGGACATCATCGCGGCATCGGATCTCACCGACGCGGCCAAGAAGGCCGTGGCGGCGGCCGGCTGACAGGAGCATCCATGAGCGTTCTAGTCGACAACAATTCCCGTATCGTCTGCCAGGGCATCACCGGCAACCAGGGGTCCTTCCACACCGAGCAGTGCATCGCCTACGGCACCAACGTGGTGGCGGGCGTCACCCCGGGCCGCGGCGGCGAGGAGCATCTGGGCGTGCCCGTGTTCAACACCATGCACGAGGCGGTGGCCGAGACCGGCGCCGACGTCAGCATGATCTATGTGCCGGCGCCCTTCGCGGCCGATGCCATCCTGGAGGCGGCGGACTCCGGCGTGGGCCTGGTGGTCTGCATCACCGAGGGCATCCCGGTGCTGGACATGGTGAAGGTGCGCGCCGCGCTGGCCGCCTACGACTGCCGGCTGATCGGGCCGAACTGCCCGGGCATCATCACGCCGGGGCAGGCGAAGATCGGCATCATGCCCGGCATGATCCACCAGGCCGGGCGCATCGGCGTCATCTCCCGCTCGGGCACGCTGACCTATGAGGCGGTCTATCAGACCACCCAGGCCGAGCTCGGCCAGTCCACCTGCATCGGCATCGGCGGCGACCCGGTACGCGGGATGGACTTCATCGACTGCCTGAAGCTGTTCGAGGCCGACGCCGAGACCGACGGCATTATCATGGTGGGCGAGATCGGCGGCACCGACGAGGAGGCCGCCGCGGCGTACATCGCGGACCACGTCTCCAAGCCGGTGGTGGCCTACATCGCCGGCGTGACGGCGCCGCCGGGCAAGCGCATGGGCCATGCCGGCGCCATTGTCGCCGGCGGCAAGGGCACGGCGGAGGCCAAGTTCGAGGCTCTTGAGGAGGCCGGCGTCACCACGGTGCGCTCGCCGGCGGATCTCGGTTCCGCCATCGCCTCGGCGCTCGGGGGCTGAGCCGCGCCGGGCTGCCGCCTGGCCCACTACCGACATGGCCGAGTCGCTGAAGCTCGTTCTCGCGCAACTCAATCCGGTGGTCGGAGGCGTCACCGACAACACGGAGCGGCTGCTCGCGACGGCCGCCCGCGCCCGGGACGAGCACGGCGCGGATCTGGTGGTGTTCCCGGAGCTTTTCCTCTGCGGCTATCCGCCGGAGGATCTCCTGTTCCACTCCGGCCTGCGGCGCCAGATCGCCGCCGCGCTGGAGCGTATCCGCGCCGAGCTCGAGGGCGTCGCGGTGCTGGTGGGGTTCCCGGAGTACGACGGCGAGCGGCTGTACAACGCCGCGATCGTGATCGAGGACGGCCGGGAACTCGCCCGCTACCGCAAGCATCTGCTGCCGAACTACCGGGTATTCGACGAGAAGCGCTATTTCACGCCGGGCGAAAAGCCGGCCGTGTTCCGCTTCCGCGGTACCCGTGTGGGTCTCACCATCTGCGAGGACATCTGGCAGCCGGGTCCGGCGCGGCTCGCACGGGGTGCCGGCGCCGAGGTCATCCTGACCATCAACGGCTCGCCCTACGACACGGTCAGTCAGGACAAGCGCGAGCGCATGGGCTGCGCCCGCGCCGGCGAGAACGGTGTGCCGCTGGTCTATCTGAACATGGTGGGCGGCCAGGACGAGCTGGTCTTCGACGGCGGCTCCTTCGTGGCCGACGCCAAAGGGAATCTCACCTTCCGGGCGCCGATGTTCGAGGAGGGGCTCTTCCCGCTCGAACTCCATATCGGCCGCCGTGCGATCGAGCCCGAGCCGCTGCCGCTCGCCGAGCTGCCCGGGGCGGAGGAGAGCGTGTATTCGGCACTGGTGCTCGGCACCCGCGACTATGTGGACAAGCACGGCTTCCCCGGCGTGGTGCTGGGCCTGTCCGGCGGCATCGATTCCGCACTGACGCTGGCCGTGGCGGTGGATGCGCTCGGCCCGGAGCGGGTGCAGGCGGTGATGATGCCCTACCGCTACACGGCGGACATCAGCCGCACGGATGCGGCGGCCCAGGCGGAGGGTATGGGGGTGCGCTACGACGTCATCTCCATCGAGCCCATGGTGGATGCCACGCTCGCCCAGCTGGCGCCCCTGTTCGAGGGGCTGGCGGAGGACGCGACGGAGGAGAACATCCAGTCCCGTTGCCGGGGCATCCTGCTGATGGCCATCTCGAACAAGACCGGCCGCATGCTGCTGACCACCGGCAACAAGTCGGAGATGGCGGTGGGCTATGCCACCCTGTACGGCGACATGGCCGGCGGGTTCGCGCCGCTGAAGGACTGCGCCAAGACGCTGGTGTACCGGCTGGCCCGATATCGTAATTCCCGCGACGGCGGCTCGCCGGTGATCCCGGAGCGGGTCATCACCCGTCCGCCCTCCGCCGAGCTCAAGCCCGGCCAGCAGGACACGGATTCGCTGCCGCCCTATGAAGAGCTGGATCCCATCCTGGCCGCGTTCATCGAAGAGGATCTGTCGGTGGAGGAGATCGCCGCGCGGGGCTACGAGCGCGAGACCGTGCTGCGGGTGCTGAACATGGTGCGGCGGAGCGAGTACAAGCGCCGCCAGGCGCCGCCGGGCGTGCGCATCTCCACCCGTGCATTCGGCCGCGACTGGCGCTACCCGATCACCTCGGGCTATCGCTTCCCCGGGTAGAGCCTTTCAGGCGGCCCTCGACCACGCGGGCGCCGGTAGGCAGATCAGCTGTCCGGGAAATTCTCTGCGAGCACCCGGCGGGTGTCGGCGGCCAGCTCGTCCAGATCCAGCTTCTCGTAGGCGCGCACCATGATCTCCAGCGACTTCTCGTTCGCCGGCGTGCCGTTGTATTCCTCCAGCGCGGTCTTCGCCCGGTTCAGTGCGGCGATCCATGCACCCCGGCGGAGGTAGTACTCGGCCACGTGGTTCTCGTAGGCCGCCAGCCGGTTCTTCAGGAAGATCATCCGCTGCGTGGCATCCGCGGCGTAATCGCTGGTGGGGTAGCGCTCCACCAGCCTCTTGAAGGCGGCGAACGAGCGACGGGTATCGGTGGGTGGGCGGTCCGAGCGGTCGACGCCGAACGTCCGGTCCAGCAGGCTCGGCTCTTTGTCGAACCAGGTCAGGCCCTGCAGGTAGAGCGCGTAGTCCACCCGCGGGTGGGTGGGGTTCTCGCGCATGAACTGGTCCGCAGCGTCGATGGCCTGCTCGGCGCGCCCACTCTTGTAATAGGCATAGATCAGGTCGATCTGGGACTGCTTGCCGAATTCGGTGAACGGGAAGCGGGCCTGGATCTGCTCGAAGATGAGGATGGCCTGGCGGTAATTGCCGTTGGCCAGGGAGCGCTGGCCGCGCTCGTACACTTCTTCCACCGCGCCCTGCTGGCGCTCGGGCCCGTCGGTGCCGCAGGCGACCGCAGCCAGGGCGAGGCAGGCGATCAGCAACAGCCGGCTGGCGGCGCCCGGCCATGCAGAGACGGTGGCGGAAACCGTGCCGGAGACCGGTTTGGAAACGGTGGGCCGGGTGGCTTGGCGCATAATGCTGGGCATAGTCGGCGGAGTATAACGTAAACTGCCGGGCTTACCCGAGGCCCCCCGATGACGGAGACAGCACAGACACTGAGGCAGGAGATCCCCGAGGCGCTGGCCGGCAAGCGGATGGACCAGGCGCTCGCGCAGATGTTCCCCCAGTACTCGCGCAGCCGCCTGAAGGAGTGGCTGCTGGCCGGCCTGATCACCGTGGACGGCCGCGGCTGCCGCCCGCGGGATGCGGTGAGCGGCGGCGAGACCGTGGAGCTGAACGCGGTGGTCGAGCCGGAGACTCGTGTGGAGGCGGAGCCGGTCGTCTTCCGGGTGGTGCACGAGGACGCGGGCCTGATCGTGGTGGACAAGCCGGCCGGTCTCGTCGTGCACCCGGGGGCCGGCAATCGGGAAGGCACCCTGCAGAACGGCCTGTTGCACCGCTACCCGGAACTCGCCACCGTGCCGCGGGCCGGGATCGTGCATCGGCTGGACAAGGACACCAGCGGGCTGATGCTGGTGGCGCGGACGGTGGAGGCCCACACGGCGCTGGTCCGCGCGCTGGGCCGTCGAGACATCCGTCGTGAGTACCGGGCGGTGTGCCGGGGCGTGCTGACGGCGGGGGGCACGATCGACGCGCCCATCGACCGCCATCCGGTCCAGCGCACGCGCATGGCGGTACGCGAGGGCGGCCGTCCGGCGGTGAGCCACTACCGTGTGGTGGAGCGCTTCGTGGCGCACACCGACGTGCGCGTGCGCCTCGAGACCGGCCGCACCCACCAGATCCGCGTGCACTTCGCCCACATCCGTCATCCATTGCTGGGCGACCCGGTCTACGGCGGGCGCCTGCAGCTGCCGCCCGGGGCCGACGAGGCGCTCGCGGCCACGCTCCGGCACTTCCGGCGCCAGGCGCTGCACGCCGAGTCGCTGGCCCTCGAACATCCGGTGAGCGGCGAGGAACTCGCGTTCTCTTCGCCGCTGCCCGACGACCACGCCGCGTTGCTCGCGGCGTTGCGGGCCCACCGGGAGCGGGTGGAGGCCGGCTGATGGACATTCTGCGAGCCGACTGGGAAGCCCCCGCGGCGGTTGCCGCAGCGGCCACCACCCGTGCCGGCGGCGTGAGTACGGGCGCCTACGCGGCCCTCAACCTCGGCGCGCACGTCGGCGACGACCCGGCGGCGGTGGCGGAGAACCGGCGTCGCCTGGCGAAGGCGCTGAATCTGCCCGGCGAACCGGCCTGGCTCGCCCAGGTCCACGGCACCCGGGTGGTGGAGGCGCGACCCGGTGGCACTCCGGCAGAGGCGGACGCCGCCGTGACCCGGGAACCGGGGGTGGTCTGCGCCGTGCTCACGGCCGACTGCCTGCCGGTGCTGCTCGCCAGCCGCCGCGGCGACGAGGTGGCGGCCGCACATGCCGGCTGGCGCGGGCTCGCGGACGGCATCGTCGAGGCGACCCTGGCCGCGATGACGACACCGCCGGCGGAACTCCTCGCCTGGCTCGGCCCCGCCATCGCCCAGCCCGCCTTCGAGGTCGGCGGGGAGGTGCGCGAGCGATTCATCGAGCGGGACGTCGTCAATGCTGCTTTCTTCGCGCCCAACGACCGCGGCCGCTGGCAGGCGGACCTGGCCGGCCTGGCCAGGCGGGAGCTCGAGGCCGCCGGCGTGACGGTCAGCGGCGGCGGCTACTGCACCCACGACGAGGCCGAACGCTTCTTCTCCTACCGGCGCGACCACGACTGCGGCCGTCAGGCCACTCTGGTCTGGATACGGGGCTGAGGGCCCGACGGCACGGTGGGACCGGAGGCCACCGAGGCCGCGCCGGCGCTTGAAACTGCGGCTTCCGGCACCATTTCCGAACCAGTTGAGAACATCCCGATCCGGGGGACTAGCCCATGCGAATGGACAAACTGACAAGTAAATTTCAGATGGCGCTGGCCGATGCCCAGTCACTGGCGGTCGGACAGGACCACCAGTTCATCGAGCCCGTGCATCTGATGGTCGCGCTGCTGGACCAGCAGGGCAGCACCGTGCGCAGCCTGCTGACGCGCGCGGGCGCCAACGTCAACATGCTGCGCTCCCAGCTGGGCGAGGCCATCGACCGGCTGCCGAGCGTGGAGGGCACGGGTGGCGAGGTGCACCTCTCGAACGACCTCGGCAAGCTTCTGAACGTCACCGACAAGCTGGCCCAGGAGCGCAACGACCAGTACATCTCCAGCGAGCTGTTCGTGCTGGCGGCGGTCGAAGACAAGGGCGCGCTGGGCAAGATCCTCGCCGAGGCCGGCGTGGTGAAGGGCGCGCTGACCAAGGCCATCGAGGAGATGCGCGGCGGCGCACAGGTGAACGACCCGAACGCCGAGGACACCCGCCAGGCGCTGGAGAAATACACCATCGATCTCACCGAGCGGGCCGAGCAGGGCAAGATCGATCCCATCATCGGCCGCGACGACGAGATCCGCCGTACCATCCAGATCCTGCAGCGCCGGACCAAGAACAATCCGGTGCTGATCGGCGAGCCCGGCGTCGGCAAAACCGCCATTGTCGAGGGCCTCGCGCAACGCATCGTCGACGGCGAAGTGCCGGAGGGCCTGAAGGGCAAGCGCATTCTGTCGCTGGACATGGGCGCGCTGATCGCCGGCGCGAAGTTCCGCGGCGAGTTCGAGGAACGCCTGAAGGCCGTGCTGAACGACCTCTCCAAGCAGGAGGGGCAGATCATCCTGTTCATCGACGAGCTGCACACCATGGTGGGCGCCGGCAAGGCCGAAGGGTCCATGGACGCGGGCAACATGCTGAAGCCCGCGCTGGCACGCGGCGAGCTGCACTGCGTGGGCGCGACCACCCTGGACGAATACCGCCAGTACGTGGAGAAGGACGCCGCCCTCGAGCGCCGCTTCCAGAAGGTGCTGATCACCGAGCCGACGGTGGAGGACACCATCGCCATCCTGCGCGGGCTGAAGGAGCGCTACGAGGTGCACCACGGCGTCGAGATCACCGACCCGGCGATCGTGGCCGCGGCGACGCTCTCGCACCGCTACATCACCGACCGCAAGCTGCCCGACAAGGCCATCGACCTGGTGGACGAGGCGGCTTCGCGAATCCGCATCGAGATCGACTCCAAGCCGGAGGCGATGGACCGTCTCGAGCGGCGCATCATCCAGCTGAAGATCGAGCGCGAGGCGCTGAAGAAGGAATCCGACGAGGCCTCGCGCCGTCGGCTGGAAGACCTGGAGGAACAGCTGGGCGACCTCGAGAAGCAGTACTCCGATCTGGAAGAGGTCTGGAAGTCCGAGAAAGCGGCCATGCAGGGCACCACCCATCTCAAGGAGGAGCTGGAGCGGGCACGGCTGGAGCTGGAGACGGCGCGCCGTGCCGGCGACCTCACCCGCATGTCCGAGCTGCAGTACGGCAAGATCCCGGAACTCGAGCGCCAGCTGGAGAGTGCTGCCGACTCCGAGCAGACGGCCAAGCCCACGCTGGTCCGCAACAAGGTCACCGAGGAAGAGGTGGCCGAGGTGGTCTCCAAGTGGACCGGCATCCCGGTCTCGAAGATGCTGGAGGGCGAGAAGGAGAAGCTCCTGCAGATGGAGGAGGCGCTCAGGACCCGCGTCGTCGGCCAGGACGAGGCCGTGGTGAGCGTGTCCAATGCCATCCGCCGTTCCCGCGCCGGTCTTTCCGATCCCCGCCGGCCCATCGGCTCGTTCCTGTTCCTGGGCCCGACCGGCGTCGGCAAGACCGAGCTCACCAAGGCTCTCGCGGAGTTCCTGTTCGACACCGACGAGGCCATGGTGCGCCTCGATATGTCGGAGTTCATGGAGAAGCACTCGGTCGCGCGCATGATCGGCGCGCCGCCGGGCTACGTGGGCTACGAGGAAGGCGGCTACCTCACCGAGGCGGTGCGGCGCCGGCCCTATTCGGTGATCCTGCTCGACGAGGTCGAGAAGGCACACCCGGACGTCTTCAACATCCTGCTGCAGGTGCTGGACGACGGCCGACTCACCGACGGCCACGGCCGCACGGTGGACTTCCGCAACACGGTCATCGTCATGACCTCGAACCTGGGCTCCCAGCGTATCCAGGAGCTCGCCGGCGAGGAGAACTACGCGAAGATGAAGGGGGAGGTCATGGAGGTCGTCTCCCAGCACTTCCGGCCCGAGTTCATCAACCGGGTGGACGACGTGGTGGTGTTCCATCCGCTCGGCCGCGAGCACATCCGCCGCATCGTCGATATCCAGCTCGGCTACCTGCACGCGCGTCTCGCCGACCGCGACATGGACCTCGAGCTCACCGACGCCGCGCGGGATCAGCTCGCCGAGGCCGGCTTCGACCCGGTGTACGGCGCGCGGCCGCTGAAGCGGGCCATCCAGCAGCGCATCGAGAATCCGCTGGCCCAGCGTATCCTGGCCGGCGAATTCGCGCCGGGCGACACCATCCTGGCCGACGTCTCGGGGGAGGAGATCGTGTTCCGCACCTCGGATGCCCCCGAGGCCATGGCAGGCTGAGCGGGAGGACGAAACCGGTTCCCGTACCGACAGCGGCTATAATCGGCGCCCCCGGTGTCTCCGGGGGCGTTCTTCGTGGAGAGAGACGACATGCCTATCTATGAGTATGTGTGCAAGAGCTGCGGGCACGAACTCGACGCCCTGCAGAAGATGAGTGACGACCCGCTGACCGATTGCCCCGACTGCGGCGAGGCGGCACTGAAGCGCAAGATCTCGGCGCCCCGCTTCCGGCTCAAGGGCAGCGGCTGGTACGAGACCGACTTCAAGACCGACAAGGACAAGAAGCGCAACCTGGCCGACGGCGGTGGCAGCGGCGGCGACGGCGAGAAGAAGTCCGGCGGCGACGGCGACAAGAAGTCGGAGAGCAAGCCGGAAAGCAAATCCGACAAGAAGGCGAGCGACGGCAAGGCGGCCGGCTCCACCGGCGGCGCGGCGGCCTGAGCCGGGACGGCACGGGTGGAGCGGGAGCGGTCATGAAGCGCCTGCGGGGCTGGCTGGTGGCGGGGCTGCTCGTCTGGGTACCGCTCGGCCTGACCCTGTTCATCCTCAACCTGCTGGTCCGCCAGCTCGACAAGACCCTGGGCCTGTTGCCGCCGAGCGTACGCCCGCCCTACGAGGTCTTCGGGATCACGTTCACCATCCCGGGCCTCGGCATCCTGCTCACCATCATCATCCTGCTCGTGACCGGCATGCTGGTCGCCAACTTCGCGGGTCGGCGGCTGCTCGCGCTCGGCGAGGCCATCCTGCAGCGCATCCCGGTGGTGCGTTCCGTCTATGGCGCCTCCAAGAATTTCGCCGAGGTGGTGCTCGGCGACTCCGGTGACTCGTTCAAGAAGGTGCTGCTGATCGAGTACCCGCGCAAGGGCGTCTACAGCCTCGCCTTCCAGACCTCCAGCGCGCTGGGCGAGGTGCAGGCGAAGACCGGCGAGGACGTGGTCTGCACCTTCGTGCCGACCACGCCGAATCCCACCTCGGGCTTCATCATCATGGTGCCCCGAAAGGACATCATCGAGCTCGAGATGGAGGTGGACGAGGCGCTGAAGATGATCATCTCGCTGGGCGTCGTCGTGCCCGGCTGGCACGCCGGCGAGCAGGAGCTTCCGCTTGCAGCGCCCGAGGCCAGGTCGTAACATTTCGCCTCTTTTGCCGGCGTCGCCGGTCCCTCATTCATCATCGATAACCCTATGCGCACTCATTACTGTGGACAGGTCGACGAGACACTGACCGGCGAAGTCGTGGAAGTCACCGGCTGGGTGCACCGCCGGCGCGACCACGGCGGCGTGATTTTCATCGACCTGCGCGACCGGGAGGGCCTGCTGCAGGTGGTGTTCGACCCGGACCGCCCGGAGATCTTCGCCGAGGCGGAGCGGGTGCGCAGCGAATTCGTCCTGGCGGTGCGCGGCAAGGTGCGGCCGCGGCCCGAGGGCACGGTGAACCCGAATATGCGGACCGGGCAGATCGAGGTGCTGGCCGAGGAGCTGACGGTGCTGAACGGCGCGAAGACGCCGCCGTTCCATCACGACGAGACCGCCAACGAGGAGCTCAGGCTCCGCTACCGCTACCTGGATCTGCGCCGCGAGGACATGCTGTCGAACCTGCGCCTGCGCCATGCCGCCACGCGCTCGCTGCGCCGGTTCCTCGACGACGAGGGCTTCATCGACGTCGAGACGCCGATGCTGACCAAGACCACGCCGGAGGGCGCGCGGGACTACATCGTCCCCAGCCGCACCCATCCGGGCAAGTTCTTCGCGCTGCCGCAGTCGCCGCAGATCTTCAAGCAGCTGCTGATGATGTCGGGCATCGACCGCTACTACCAGATCGTGCGCTGCTTCCGCGACGAGGACCTGCGCGCCGACCGCCAGCCCGAGTTCACCCAGCTCGACATCGAGATGAGCTTCGTCGAGGAGCAGACGGTGATGGGCACCATGGAGCGGCTGATCCGTGCCCTGTTCGCCGACGTGCTCGGCGTCGAGCTGCCCGCACCCTTCCCGCGCATGGCCTGGGCGGAGGCGATGCAGCGCTTCGGCTCCGACAAGCCGGATCTGCGCATCCCGCTGGAGCTGGTGGAAGTCTCCGACCTCCTCGAAGGGGTCGAATTCAAGGTGTTCGCCGGCCCCGCCGCGGACCCGAAGGGCCGGGTGGCCGCGCTGCGCCTGCCGAAGGGCGGCGAACTCACCCGCAAGGAGATCGATGACTACACCGCCTACGTGGGCCGCTACGGCGCCAAGGGCCTCGCCTACATCAAGGTGAATGACACCGCCGCCGGCCGTGAGGGCCTGCAGTCGCCTATTCTCAAGTTCCTGCCGGACGAGGCCATTGCCGGCATCATGGAGCGTACCGGCGCGGCAGACGGCGACCTGGTGTTCTTCGGCGCGGACAAGGCGCACGTGGTGAACGACGCCCTCGGCGCCCTGCGGGTGAAGCTGGGCGAGGACCGGGGCCTGGTGGAGGCCGGCTGGAAGCCGCTGTGGGTGGTCGAGTTCCCGATGTTCGAGCGCGACGCCGCCACGGGCCGACTGGACCCGCTGCACCATCCGTTCACGGCGCCCTCGATCAGTGACGCCGAGGCCCTGCGCAAGGACCCGGAACACGCACTCTCCCGCGCCTACGACATGGTGCTGAACGGCTCGGAGATCGGCGGCGGCTCCATCCGTATCCACGATCAGGAGGTGCAGTCGGCGGTGTTCGACCTGCTGCAGATCGGCCCCGAGGAGGCGGAGCAGAAGTTCGGCTTCCTGCTGCGCGCGCTCGAGTACGGTTGCCCGCCCCACGGCGGCATCGCCTTCGGCCTCGACCGCCTGGTGATGCTGATGGCCGGCGCCGAGAGCATCCGCGACGTCATCGCCTTCCCGAAGACCCAGACGGCGGCCTGCCCGCTCACGGACGCGCCGGGCGACGTCTCCGCCCAGCAGCTGCGCGAGGTGGGCATCCGGCTCCGCAAGCCGCGGGGCGATACCGCGAGCTGAGCGCCGGCGCCGTGACTGCACCGACTCCCGCCAGGCCCTACCGGCGTCCCGAGTCGGTGCTGGTGGTCGTCTACGCGGCCAGCGGCGAGGTCCTGCTGCTGCATCGCCAGCGCCCCTTCGAATTCTGGCAGTCCATCACCGGCAGCCTGCTGCGGGACGAGACCCACGACAGCGCGGCCGCCCGGGAGCTCGCCGAGGAGACCGGCTTCGAGGACAACGGCACGCTCGCCTACACCGGGGTCAGCCGCGTCTTCGTCATCGATCCCCGCTGGCGCAACCGCTACCCGCCGGGCATCTTCGAGAACGTCGAATATGAATGGCGCTTCCGGCTCGACGAGCCCCGGGACGTGGTGCTGAGCCCGAGCGAGCACTCCGCGTTCACGTGGGTGCCCCTCGAGGAAGCCATCGAACGAGTCTGGTCCTGGACCAACCGGGAGGCGCTCGAAGACCTGGCCAGGGACCTGGCGTGAACCCGGAGGGAGAACGCAGCGCACTCGTCCTGGTGCACGGTCTCTGGCTCGGATCCTGGGCGCTGAAGCGTCTCGCCCGACGCCTGCGCGAGGCCGGCCGGGACGATGTCAACCTCTTCTCCTGGCGCACCATCCGCCACGGCATCGATGCGAACGCCCGGGACCTCCGCGCCTTCGCCGCCAGCCTGCACGCCGGCCGCATCGGCTGGGTAGGCCACAGCCTCGGCGGCGCCCTGATACTGCGCACGCTGGCGGGCTGGGACGAGGCGCCGCCGGGCCGCATCGTCTGCCTGGGATCGCCCCTGACCGGCAGCCGCTCGGCGGAACGCCTCGCCTCCTCGCGCCTCGGCAGACGCCTCACCGGCCGCAGCATCGCCGGCGGCGTGCTCGACTCGAGCGCGGCGGAGTGGTGCCCGCCGGAACTCGCCGCGCGCACCGGCGTAATCGCCGGCAGCCGGGGCGTGGGCGCCGGCCGCCTGCTCGGCCGCCTGGAGCCGCCCCACGACGGTACGGTGCGGGTGGCGGAGACAAAGCTGCCCGGCATCGCCGATCACCTGGTGCTCAACGTGACCCACACGGGCCTCCTGTTCTCCCGCGCCGCCGCCGCCGCCGCGGATACCTTCCTCCGCGAAGGAAGATTCGCGTAGGAGGGCCTTCAGGCCCGATCCGCCCTGCCAGACCCGCGTTCTTTTGTGGCCGCCCTGCGGGGGTATCCATCTTGCTCCCGACGAAAGGTCGCGGCGACGGATACCCCCGCATGACGGCCGCCGCGTGGTGGCGTGACGGAGCTGACAGTCAGGAGCGCCTGCTGATTTGTGCCAAGCCTCTCGGCTACGGGCCCGTCAGCGGCTGGGGCGGGCTGCGGGGGTCGTCCGGGCCGACTGGAGCCAGGACGGCGGGAAGGAGGCCCGGCCGAAGCGAAGGAGGACAGGACGTCCGACTGAGCGTCCCCCGCAGTCCGCCCCAGTCGATGGCGGGCCAACGCCGATAGAAAGCCGGATCGGGCCTGAAGGCCCTCCTACGAGCCGTCCGCCAGGTCTTTCAGCTTGTAGATCAGGTCCAGCGCCTGGCGGGGCGAGAGCGAGTCCGGGTCCAGATCCTCCAGCGTCTCGCGTAGCGCGTCCCCCGGCGGCTCCTCCTGCGTCGGCGGCGCCAGGGCCAGTTCCTGCTGGGGGCCGTGGTCGCGGTGATGCCGGGCGGACTCCAGCTGCTCCAGGTGGCGGCGGGCGCGCCGTATCACCGATTTCGGCACGCCGGCCAGTGCAGCCACCTCCAGGCCGTAGCTCTGGTTGGCCGGGCCCGGCTTCACCGCGTGCAGAAAGATGAGCCGGTCGCCGTGGGAGGTGGCATCGAGGTGCACGTTGGCGGCGTGGGGCAACTCGTCGGGCAGCGCCGTGAGCTCGAAGTAGTGGGTGGCGAACAGCGTGAAGGCGCGCAGTCGGGTGGCGATGTGATGGGCCGCCGCCCAGGCCAGCGACAGGCCGTCGAAGGTGCTGGTGCCGCGGCCGATCTCGTCCATCAGCACCAGGCTCGCGGGCGTGGCGTTGTGCAGGATGTTGGCGGTCTCGGTCATCTCCACCATGAACGTGGAACGCCCGCCGGCCAGGTCGTCCGAAGCACCGATGCGGGTGAAGATGCGGTCGACCGGGCCGATCTCCAGCGCGTCCGCCGGCACAAAGCTGCCGATGTGGGCAAGGATGACGATGAGCGCCGCCTGGCGCATGTAGGTGGACTTGCCGCCCATGTTCGGGCCGGTGATGATCAGCAGGCGCCGCTCGTCGTCGAGCTCCAGGTCGTTCGGCACGAAAGGTGCCTCGAGTACCCGCTCCACCACCGGGTGACGACCGGCGCGGATCGCGATGCGCGGCTCGTCGCCGAGCATCGGCCGGGACAGGCCGAGGCGCTCGGCCCGCTCGGCGAAGCACGCCAGCACGTCGAGTTCGGCCAGCGCCGACGCCGTGCGGCGCAGCGGGCCCAGCACCTCGTGCAGCGCGTCGATCAGGCCCTCGTACAGCGCCTTCTCCCGGGCCAGCGCGCGCTCCCGGGCGCTCAGTACCTGGTCCTCGAAGCGCTTGAGTTCCGGCGTGATGAACCGTTCGGCCGCCTTCAGCGTCTGGCGCCGGGTGTATTCCTCGGGCGCCTTCTGCGCCTGGGCCTTGCTGATCTCGATGTAGTAGCCGTGCACCCGGTTGTAGCCCACCTTCAGCGTGGGCAGGCCGGTGCGCTCGCGCTCGCGCTGCTCCAGATCCACCAGATACCGGTCGGCGTTGGCGCTGATATCCCGCAGTTCGTCGAGCTCCGCGTCGTAGCCGGAGGCGATGACGCCGCCGTCGCGGATCAGCATGGGCGGGTTCTCCACCAGCGCGGTTTCCAGCAGCCGGTGGGTATCCGGGTGCTCGGCCGCGTCGGCGGCCAGCTCGGCCAGGCGCGGTGCGTCGAGGCCGGCGAGCAGCCGGGCGAGGTCCGGCAGACGTCCCAGGCTGTCGCCGAGCTGGCGCAGGTCCCGCGGACGGGCCGAGCGCAGCGCCACCCGGGAGAGGATGCGCTCCAGATCGCCGACGTCGGCAAGCAGATCGCGCAGTTCCTCGGGGCCGCGCTCGAGCAGCGTCGCCACCGCATCGTAGCGGGCGCCGATGACGGCGTGGCTGCGTACGGGCCGGTTGATCCAGCGCCGCAGCAGCCGGCTGCCCATGGCCGTACGGCAGGTATCCATGACGCCGGCGAGGGTGTGCTGATCCTGGCCCGAGAGGCTGCGGTCGAGTTCCAGGTTACGCCGCGTCGCCGCATCCATGAGGATGGCGTCGTCCGGCTGCTCGGCGGCCATGCCGTCGATGTGGGGCAGGGCGCCGCGCTGGGTATCGCGGACGTATTCGAGCAGGCCGCCCGCGGCGCGGATGGCGATCTCCAGACCGTCGATACCAAAGCCGGTCAGGTCCCGGGTACCGAACTGCTCACACAGGAGCCTTGTTGCCGTCTCGCCATCGAAGTGCCAGGGCGGCCGGCCGCGGGCGCCGGCGCGCTCTGCCAGCCAGCCGGGCACGCCGCCTTCCTCGTCGTAGAGGATTTCGGCCGGCTGCAGTCGCTCGATCTCCGCCGCCAGCGCGCCCTCGTCCGGCACCTGGCTCACCAGGAAGCGCCCGGCGGAGAGATCCAGCCAGGCGATGCCGATCTCCCGGCGGGCGAGCACCACCGCCGCCACCGCGTTGTCGCGCCGCTCCTGCAGCAGGCTGGCCTCGGTGAGCGTGCCCGGCGTGACGATGCGCACCACCTTGCGCTCCACCGGGCCCTTGCTCGCCGCCGGGTCGCCGATCTGCTCGCAGATGGCCACCGACTCGCCGAGCTTCACCAGCTTGGCGAGGTAGCTGTCCACCGCGTGATACGGCACGCCGGCCATGGGGATGGGCTCGCCGGCGGACTTGCCCCGGGTGGTGAGCGTGATGTCGATGAGCTCGGCGGCGCGGCGGGCGTCGTCGTAGAAGAGCTCGTAGAAGTCGCCCATGCGATAGAAGAGCAGGGTGTCCGGATGCTCGGCTTTCAGGCCGAGATACTGCTGCATCATCGGCGTGTGTTCTGCACGGGCGGACGCGCTCATTCTTCGCTGTTTTCCGGTGTGGGGCGGGCCGGATAGGCTAGCCCGTCACGGTCGGCAAGTCGATGGGCTGTCGGAGGCGGCGACCCGGCCGGTGGGTGTGCCGGTTTGCCAGGCCATCGGTGACACCATCTGTGACACCGTGGGTTCCTGTACGTCCCGGCCGCGGGGTACAGTACGCGACCATTCCACTGTCCGGTTCTCGTAGCCGCGGACCCGCGGACACCCATGAAGATTCTGCACCTGGAGACGGGACTCAACCTGTACGGCGGCGCCCAGCAAGTGCTTTATCTGCTGGATGCGCTCGCCGATGACGAGTCCGAGCACCTGCTGGTCAGCGCCATCGGCAGCGAGGTGGGCGAGGCCGCCCGGGCGGCAGGTCACCACGTGCGCGAGTTGACCATGCGCGGTGACCACGACCTCGGGTTCCTGCCGCGCATGCGCCGGGTGCTGGAGGAGGAGCGGCCCGATATCCTGCATGCCCACAGTCGTCGCGGCGCGGACCTGCTCGGCGGTCTGGCGGCCCGGCGCAGCGGCATCTGCGCGGTGGTCTCCCGGCGGGTCGACAACCCGGAACCGCGCTGGCTCGCCGCCGTGCGCTATCGGCCGTACATCCGCATCGTCGCCATCTCCAACGCGATCGAGCGAGTGCTGACGGACGCCGGTATCGACCGCCGGCGCATCACGGTGATCCCCGACTGCGTGGATGCCGAGCCCTTCGCCGGGGCGCCGGAGCGGGAATGGCTGCGCGCCGAATTCGGTCTGCCGGCCGGCGCGCCGGTGGCCGGCGTGGTCGCCCAGCTGATCGAGCGCAAGGGCCACCGGTACCTGCTCGAGACCATGCCCGCCGTGCTGGAGGACTGTCCCGGGCTCCACGTGATTTTTTTCGGCCGTGGGCCACTGGAGAAGGCTCTGGCCTCGGAGATCCGGCGCCTCGGGTTCGCGGACCGGGTGCTGATGGCCGGTTTCCGCGATGACATGGCGCGCATACTCCCGGCGCTGGACCTGGTAGTGCATCCCGCACTGGCGGAGGGCCTCGGCGTGGCGCTCCTGCAGGCGGCCGCCGCATCCGTGCCGGTGGTCGGGTTCGCCGCCGGCGGTGTCTGCCAGGCCGTGGAGCCGGGGCGCACCGGCCTGCTGGTGCCGCCCCGGGATTCCGAGGCGCTCGGCCGGGCCATGCTGCGGGTATTGACCGATCCCGCGCTGGCCCGCAGTCTGGGCGAGGCCGGCCGCGTCCGGGTGCGCAGCGAATTCACCCCGGAGCGCATGGCCGCGCGCCATCTGGCGCTTTACCGGGAAGTGCTCGGCGGCGCGGACACGAACACGGAAGACCCATGACCGAATTCGAGGACATCGCCGCATTGGCCCGGCGCACGGGCGAGGCATTGCTGGCCGCCGGGCGCCGGGTGACCACGGCGGAGTCGTGCACCGGCGGCTGGATCGCCAAGGCGCTCACCGACGTGGCCGGCAGTTCCTCCTGGTTCGGGGCGGGACTGGTCACCTACAGCAACGAGGCCAAGCGCTCCCTGCTGGGCGTGCGCGCCGAGACCCTGGACGGCTGCGGCGCCGTCAGCGAGGAGACCGTGCGCGAGATGGCGGCCGGGGCGCTGGCGGCCAGCGGCGCGGACATTGCCGACATTGCGGTGGCGGTCAGCGGTATCGCGGGGCCGGACGGCGGCACGCCGGACAAGCCGGTGGGCACGGTCTGGTTCGCCTGGGCGGTCAGTGGCGCCACGCCTGTCACGTATGCCGAATGTGTTCATTTTGAGGGCGACCGGGAAACGGTCCGGCGCCGCAGCGTCTGCCACGCCCTGGGCGGCGTGCTCGCGCGCATCCCGGTGTGAGAGGCCCCGGTAACAGAAGTCGATGAGCGCAGCGGAGCAACACGACGGCCCGCCGCAGGATACCGAGACCGAGCGCCTTTTCGTCGCCTTCTGGCCGGACACGGAGCTGCGCGAGCGCATCGAGGCGGTGGCCGCGCCGGCTGTGGAACGGGCCCGCGCCCGACCGGTGCCCGCGGACAACCTGCATGTCACCCTGGTTTTCGTCGGCAACTGGCCGGTGCAGGCCCGGGAGCAGATCGAGATGGTGGTGGACGCGCTGGACATCCCGGATGCCGAGCTCGTCCTCGACCGCATCACGTACTGGCGTCGGCCGAAGATCCTGAGCCTGGTGGGCGAAGACTGCCCGGAGGCGCTGGCCGTCTACCAGCGGGAGATGAGCGCGGGCATGGCGGCGCTGGGCTGGACGCCGGAGACCCGGCCCTGGGAGCCCCACGTGACGCTCGCGCGCAAGGCCCGGCGCAGCGGGCGCAAGGCGCTGGAGGAGCCGGTTGTGTGGCCCTGCCGGCAGGTGGCGCTGGTGCGCTCGGAGAACGGCGGTAGTCATGGCAATGGCGGCTCGGTCTACCGGCCGCTCCGCATCTGGGAGAGATGAGCCCCGCCGCCGAGAAACTGCCGCGCTGGCCCGGATTCCCATGGCTGATGTATGGTCGCCGTTGTGGAATAATCGCGGGTTCTCATAACTGAATCGCAACAGGCTGCGGGTACACCATGGACGAGAACAGGAAAAAGGCGCTGGCCGCCGCGCTGGGCCAGATCGAGAAGCAGTTCGGCAAGGGCTCCGTGATGCGGCTGGGCGACGGCGGGCCGGCGCGCGATATCGACTCGGTGTCCACCGGCTCCATCGGCCTGGACGTCGCGCTCGGCATCGGCGGGCTGCCCTACGGCCGCGTCGTCGAGGTATACGGCCCGGAGTCCTCGGGCAAGACCACGCTGACGCTGCAGGTGGTGGCCGAGGCGCAGAAGGCCGGCGGCACCGCGGCGTTCGTTGACGCCGAGCACGCCCTCGACCCGCAGTACGCCGAGAAGCTCGGCGTCAACGTGGACGATCTGTTGGTCTCCCAGCCGGATACCGGCGAGCAGGCGCTCGAGATCACCGACATGCTGGTGCGCTCCGGCGCGGTGGACATCATCGTGGTCGACTCCGTGGCCGCGCTCACGCCCAAGGCCGAGATCGAGGGCGAGATGGGCGACTCTCATGTGGGCCTGCAGGCGCGGCTCATGTCCCAGGCACTCAGGAAACTCACCGGCAACATCAAGCGCTCCAACGCCATGGTGATCTTCATTAACCAGATCCGCATGAAGATCGGCGTGATGTTCGGCAGCCCCGAGACCACCACGGGCGGCAACGCGTTGAAGTTCTACTCCTCCGTGCGGCTCGACATCCGCCGCATCGGCGCCATCAAGAAGGGCGACGAGGTCATCGGCAACCAGACCCGTGTGAAGGTGGTGAAGAACAAGGTCTCGCCGCCGTTCAAGCAGGCCGAGTTCGAGATCCTCTACGGCGAGGGCATCTCCCGCGAGGGCGAGATCATCGAACTCGGGGTCGCCAATGGCATCATCGAGAAGGCCGGCTCCTGGTACAGCTACGGCGAGGACCGCATCGGCCAGGGCAAGGAGAACGTGCGGGAGTACCTGAAGGAGCACCCGGACACGGCCGCGGAGATCGAAGGCAGGATCCGCGAGCTGCTGCTGCCCGCGAAGAAGGCGCCGGCGGACGACGAACCCGAGGTAAAGGAAGCCTGACCGACGGTGAGCGAACTCGAAGAAAGTGAATTGACGCCGGCTGACTGCCGGCGTCGTGCCATGGACTTCCTGGCCCGACGTGAGCACAGTCGCTGGGAGCTCCGGCACAAGCTGGCGGCGGCGGGCGCCACCGGCGATCTCGCGGACGAAACGCTGGACGCCCTGGAGGACGAGGGCCTGCTCAGCGACAGCCGCTTCGTCGAGTCCTTCGTCGCCGCCCGGGCGCGCAAGGGTCAGGGCCCCGTCCGCATTTACCAGGAACTCGAGCGCCGCGGCGTCAACGAACTCCTGATCGAGGACGGCATCGACGAGGCGGACGTCGACTGGTACGAGCTGGCCGCCGAGGTGCGGGTGAAGAAATTCGGCAAGACCGTACCGCCGGATTTCCCCAGCCGGGCAAAGCAGATGCGCTTCCTCGAGTACCGGGGGTTCGACTCCGACCAGATCCAGGCGGCCATCCGGGGCGGCGCCACCGCTTGAATCCGGGCCTCTCCGGCCCGATCTCCGCTACCCTGCCGCCGAACATCTGGTAGATTCTCACGCCATGAAATCCATGACCAGCAGCGAACTCCGGACGGCGTTCCTGGAGTTCTTCGCCGACGAGGGCCACGCGGTGGTGCCCAGCTCTCCGCTCGTACCTGCCAACGACCCCACGCTCCTGTTCACCAACGCCGGAATGGTCCAGTTCAAGGACGTCTTCCTGGGCCGGGAGCAGCGCGACTACGTGCGCGCCGTCAGCTCGCAGCGCTGCGTGCGCGCCGGCGGCAAGCACAACGACCTGGAGAACGTGGGCTACACGGCCCGGCATCTCACCTTCTTCGAGATGCTCGGCAACTTCAGCTTCGGCGACTACTTCAAGCGCGAGGCCATCGACTTCGCGTGGCGGCTGGTCACCGAGAAACTCGGCATACCGCCGGAGAAGCTCTGGGTCACCGTCTACAAGGACGACGACGAGGCTGCCGATATCTGGCTGAACGAGATCGGCATCGACCCCGAGCGTTTCTCGCGCCTGGGCGAGAAGGACAACTTCTGGGCCATGGGCGACACCGGCCCCTGCGGCCCCTGCAGCGAGATTTTCTACGATCACGGGCCCGAGGTGGCGGGCGGGCCGCCGGGTTCGCCGGATGAGGATGGCGATCGCTACGTCGAGGTCTGGAACCTGGTCTTCATGCAGTACGATCGGTCCGCCGACGGCACCATGACCGAGCTGCCGGCGCCCTCGGTCGATACCGGCATGGGCCTGGAGCGCATCTCGGCGGTGATGCAGGGTGTGCACAGCGTCTACGAGATCGATCTGTTCGCCAACCTGATCGAGGCGATAGCCAGGATCATGGGCGTGGCGAACGACGACTCCAGTTCACTGAACGTCATCGCGGACCACATCCGCTCCTGCGCGTTCCTGATCACCGACCGGGTGGACCCGAGCAACGAGGGCCGTGGCTACGTGCTCCGGCGCATCATCCGCCGGGCGCTGCGCCACGGCTACAAGCTGGGCGTGACCGAGCCGTTTTTCCACAAGCTCGTGCAGCCGCTGGCCGGCGAAATGGGTGAGGCCTACCCGGAGCTGGTGCGCCGGCAGGCCCACGTGGAGAAGGTGCTGAGGCGGGAAGAGGAGCGCTTCGCCGAGACCCTGGAGCAGGGTATGGCGATACTGGAGGAGAGCATCTCCGGCCTGAGCGGCGAGACCATCCCCGGCGACGTCGTCTTCCGGCTCTACGACACCTACGGCTTCCCGGTGGATCTCACCGCGGATATCGCCCGTGAACGCGGCCTGAGCATCGACCAGCCGGGATTCGAGGCGGCGATGGAAGGCCAGCGCGAGCGTGCCCGGGCGGCCAGCAAGTTCGGCGCTGCAGGGGGCGAAGGCGTTGCCGTCGATGCCGAGAGCCGCTTCTCCGGCTATGAGCGGGACAGCGGCAAGTCCGAGGTGATCGCCCTGGTGAAAGGCGGCGAGACCGTCACCGAACTCGCCGCCGGCGAGGAGGGCGGCGTCGTGCTGGCCGATACGCCGTTCTATGCGGAGAGTGGCGGCCAGGTGGGCGACACCGGCGTGCTGAGCGGCGGCGGTACCACATTCCGGGTGACCGATACGCGCAAGAGCGGCGGCGCCCATGTCCACTACGGCAAGCTGGAAGCCGGTACGCTGAAAGTCGGTGACAGCGTCGGCGCCGAGGTCGACGCCGAGCGGCGCAACCGCACGCGACTGAACCACTCCGCCACCCACCTGTTGCACGCCGCATTGCGCGAGGTGCTGGGCGATCACGTCACCCAGAAGGGCTCGCTGGTGGCTCCGGAGCGCCTGCGCTTCGACTTCTCCCACTACGACCCCGTCACGCCGGAGGAGCTGCAGCGTATCGAGGACCTCGTGAACCGGGAGATCCGCCGCAACGTCGCCGCGGAGACCCGGGAGATGGCCTACGACGATGCCATCGCCGCTGGCGCGGTGGCGCTGTTCGGGGAGAAGTACGAGGACGAGGTGCGCGTGCTGCGGCTCGGCGACTTCTCCATGGAACTCTGCGGCGGCACCCACGTGAGCCGCACCGGCGACATCGGCCTGTTCAAGATCACGGGCGAGGGCGGTGTCGCCGCCGGCGTGCGCCGCATCGAGGCGATCACCGGCGAGACGGCGCTGGCCTGGGTCAAGGCCGAGGAGGAGGCGCTGGCGCAGATCGCCGAACTCGTGCGCGGCAGCCGGGACGATGCGGCCAGTAAGGTCAGTCAGGTGGTACAGCGAAATCGGGCGCTTGAGAAAGAGGTGGCGGACCTCAAACGCAAGCTTGCGACCGGCGGCGGTTCCACGGACCTCACGGCCGGCGCGGAGACCGTGGGCGACCTGAAGGTGCTGGCGCTGCGCATCGACGGCGCCGATCCGGCCACGCTTCGCGATACCGTCGATCGGCTCAAGGACAAGCTAGGCCGCGGCGTCGTGGTAGTGGGCTCGGCCGACGGCGACAAGGTGCGCCTGGCAGCGGGCGTCACGAAGGATGCTACCGATCGCGTCAAGGCCGGCGATCTCGTGCGCACCGTCGCCGAGCAGGTGGGCGGCAAGGGTGGCGGGCGCCCGGACTTCGCTCAGGCCGGCGGCAACGATCCGGCAGCGCTCGACTCGGCCCTGGCCGGCGTTCGCGACTGGGTCGCGGAACGCGTATCCTGACGCAGTCTACTTCTGCAACCCACAGGCGTTTGGCCCCTGCCGGCTTATTGGTATACAATTTTAGGTGAGGGAGGATGCATGGTCCGTAGCCGGCCGCAGCATGGGGCATACCCGGCGGCTGGGTCGGTAAATCGAGTCTTATCATAAGTTTAGCCAAGAGACTCGAATCTGTCCGGCGGGCTTTGCCGTTTGTGGGAAAAAATTAATAGATACCGTGGGTGGTATACATCAGTCGGACAGCATTAAGGGCTGAGTTCGAGTGATCCAAGGTTGCAAGCCAGTCGATCGCCGCCTTGCCCGCACTGCCTGACAGGGGATGGATAGACAGGATGCTGATACTTACTCGCCGCGTCGGAGAGACCGTGATGATCGGGGACGACGTCACCGTCACGGTTCTCGGAGTCAAAGGCAACCAGGTCCGAATCGGCATTAATGCGCCGCGTGACGTGGCCGTGCATCGGGAAGAGATCTTCGAGCGTATCCAGCTCGAGCAGGGTAATGGTTCCGGCGCGGTAAACGGTGCGGCGTACACCAACGGCGGCGGCAGCGAGTAGCGGCTCGCACCCTTTACCCGACCCACCGGACTCAGTACACTTTCGGGCCCTCGCGAGGGACCGCTATAATGGCGGTTTCGCGCCGGCGGTGACCGGTGGCAGGGAACGGAGAGATGGCTGAGTGGTCGAAAGCGCTCCCCTGCTAAGGGAGTAAGGGTTAATAGCCCTTCGAGGGTTCGAATCCCTCTCTCTCCGCCAGATTTAAAAAACGCGCCCGTAGCTCAGCTGGATAGAGTACCTGGCTACGAACCAGGCGGTCGGGAGTTCGAATCTCTCCGGGCGCGCCAATTTTCCGCAATTAGATCAAGCGGTTAGTGCTCAGGCGCTAGCCGCTTTCTTTTTTTCGACACCCCAGGGCGATCCGGCGAGCGCTCAGTCTCGGGCTGGCCCCGGGGGCACGGCATTGACGTTCGACAACGGGCAGGAACGAGGTTGGGGGCACACCTGGCTGGCGGCGCCGGGTGCAACGTCGATCAGGTCGAGAGCATGCCCTCGAGCCGCTCGATCAGGTCGGGAAAGTGGGTTGAGCCCACGTAGATCTTGATGATCTGGCCGCTCGGGTCGATCAGGAATTTCGTCGGCGTGTTCTGGGTGTCGTCGAACATCCGGGCGAGACTGCCGTCGGCATCATGGACGATGTCGAAGGGCATGCCCTGGCTGCGTACCACCCGCGCGATCTCGGCCCGTCGGTCGTAGGGCATCGCAACCGCGAGCGTGACCAGGCCCTCGGACGCATACCGGCGATGCACGGCGATCAGCGACGGCATCTCGGTCATGCAGGGACCGCAGGTGGTCGACCAGAAGCTGACCAGGACCGGACGACCGGCCAGGGTCTCGAGGGTCTTCGCTTCGCCCGCGAGCGTCGTCATCGCGAAATCGGGCGCCGGCCGCGGGCGGCTCGCGAGAAACGGCAGGGCCGCCAGCATCGCGATCAAGGCGAAGGCGACGATGACGTAGACGAGCGCGCGGCGGCGGGGGTTCTTGCCGTTCGGCGCTGCTTTCGGGGGCACGGTCTGGTTCATGTCGTTGCTCATCGGCCGGTGCTCGATGGGTTAGTGAGTCCCAACGTCCAAAGGTTCCCGAAAAACGGATCGTAAGACAAGCGGATGTGGACTGTAGAGCGGCCGAGCCGGGGAGCGGAACCGCCACCACGCGGCATCGCAATTCGAGTTGGGTGTGCCTACCATTTAATCGTCCGCATTGAATTTGCTGGATTTTTCCGGCGGGGTATTTAGCGTTCGCTGATGACTGAATGGCTCTCCGTAGTCCTGAACTCCTTCGTTTCATTGTTTCGGTCCCGTCGTGACCTGGCATTAGAAAACCTGCTGTTGCGGCAGCAGCTGGCGCTCTTGAAAGAGAAGGGCGTTCAGCCTCGGCTATCCGCGGCCGATCGGTCGTTCTGGATGCTGGTCTCGAACTTGTGCGCGGGTGGTGAGGCGCGCTCTGTATCGTCAAACCTGAAACGGTGATTCCGTTGGCGCCGGCAAGGCTTACGGCGCTATTGGGCCCGGAAATGCAGGCGCAAGGGCAGCCCGGTGCTCGATCCCGCGAAGCCAGCGAATCAATCTCTCCGGGCGCGCCATATTCGCAATTGGAGCTGGCGGTTAGCACCTGGGCGCTAGCCGCCTTCCTGCATCCACGCTGCGAAGAACGCTTCCGGATCCACCACCGCCGCGCCCCGTTTTCGAGCTCGCTTGGCCAGCTTGATGTCGCGGGTCACGACCGTGACGAGCGGGCCCGTCCTGGCGCCATCATCCCGTGCGGCGAGTTCCCGCAGGATCGCCCGGTCGGCGCACTGATCCGCTTCACCCCCGGGATAGATCACCTCGATCTGCGTTGAACGCTGTTCCCGGTGTGGCGTCCTGCCGTCGAAGTAGATGCGGACAACCTGTACCGGGCCGGTAAATACGCCGACCATTGCGTCGACCAGTGCCTCACGGGCGGCCGTGCCGGGATGGCCGTCCGCCAGGTGCTCCGCGAAGCGAGCGCGCAGCGCGAAGAGCAGGTTGTGCCCGTCGACGAGGAAGAGGCGCGTTCTACTCGACAGACTCAGTCGTGCCCCCCGAGAGGATCTCGTCCAGCATCTCGACGAGCTCGTCACGGCTGTGGCTGTACGGTCCCCACTGGTTGAGCTGGACGAGCTCGGTGAGCTTCGTCCGGATCGTTGCCACGTGTTCCTCCTCGTTCGGCGTTACCACGTAGCGGCGCAGCGGCTTCTCGTTGAACAGCGCATGCATGAACGCCTCGGAGACCTCGTCGGGTTCCTTGTAGGAGAGTTCCCGTTCCACGGTCGCCTTCTGGAATTGCTGCATCTCTTCGGTGATCTCGCCGCCGGTGGCTTCGACCTGCGCGAAGGCGCGTGCGACGGCGCTGCGGCGGATACGGGACTTGAAGTTACCCGGTTCCACGACGCTGACATGGACCCCCAGCGGCTCCATTTCGGCGGCCAGCGCATCGGTGAATGCCTCGATCCAGTGCTTGCTGCCGCTGTAGGCGTTGCCGCCCGCCCAGGACATGGTGCCGGCAATGGAGCCGGTGGTGACGATGCGGCCGTTCTGCTCGGCGACCAGTGGCGCGAAGGCTTTGGTCGTCCGGTAGACGCCCTCGACGTTGACCTGGTAGACGAAGCTCTGCCCGGCGACCGGCGTCTCCAGCACCTTGCCGCCACCGCCCACGCCCGCGTTATTCACCAGACCGTAGAGACCCGTGCCTCTCCTGGTGATCAGGTCGACGACCGCGTCGACCTGGTCCTGCTTCGTGACGTCGAGACGGACCGCGGTGATGTTGTCGATGGCATCGAGCGCCTCGAGGTCTTCTTCCGAACGCGCTCCGGCGTAGACGTGATAGCCGCTCTCCGCGAGAGTCTCGGCCAGGTTGCGGCCGATGCCGGTGCTGGCGCCCGTCACCAGCACCCATTGTTCGGTCTCTGCGACGACCGTCTGTGGCGCCGCGAAGCCGAGGAGAAGGATTGCTGCAGCCGCAACAGACGGGAGGAACCGATTCATCGCTGTTTCCTTGTTCTTGTCGGGACGGCAGAGAAGATACCACGGTTCGGGCGACCCGGACCGGGCCGATCGGCGGCCGGGATTCACTCCGCGACGAATGCCCGATGCGCGAGGAACTGCATCCAGCGGATGTACTCCTTCGTCGACCAGCCGCATTCGAGCGTGAGATGCTCCCAGTTCGGCACGAGGAGCATCGTCCACAGCGCCTCGGTGGCCTTCGCCCGCGTCCAGCCCTGCGCCAGCGTGCCGTCGGCATGCAGCGCATCGATCGCGGCGCGGCAGCCGTCCTTCATCGCGATCATGCGATCGCGCCACGCGGCGGCCGCCGCCTCGTCGGAGTGCTGCGCCACCATGAGTGCCTTGCCGACGCCATAGATCTCGGGGATGAAGTTGCCCCAGAACTCGATGTAGAGGCGCAGGCGCTCCACGCCCTTCTCCGCTGCCCGCGAGGGGGCCAGCCTGACGTTTACGTCGAGCAGTTCGTCACGGTAGAGCGTTGCGGCGATCAGCAGCTCCGTGCGGGACGCGAAATGCAGGTAGACCGCCTGGCGAGAGATTCCCGCCGCCTTTGCGATGTCCCCCATCCGCACCCCGTGGCCGCCCTTCTGTTCGAGCATCGCGATGGTGGCTTCGAGGATTCGGGTGCGCGTTTCGGAATTTTCGCTTGACATGGTGTAAAGCATCCCTTATGGTTGACGCCATGTCAATTGACACAGTGTCAAGTGAGCAGGAGAAACCGTCATGAATTCAAGAAGAAAAGCCATATTCGACGGGGTGACGGGCGCGCGGCTGGCCCTCGCTTTCAGCGGACTGGTGGCCGTCGCGATCGCCGCGACGATCCTCGCCGTGGACGGTATGCCTCACAGCGGCATCGTGAGCGCCGCCGGTATCGAGATCGTCATCGGTGTGATCTGCCTGCTGACCCTGCTGCACTTCCGTCGCGCCAACTGAGCCAGAACAACCGAAGCTGAAGCACCGAAGGAGAAAACCATGAAAGACAACAATCAGATCGAGACTGCAGCCGGGCTGACCCTGCTGACCGGCGGCAACGGCAAGGTGGGCCGCCGGGTGGCTCGCGCCCTGGAGGCCCGGAGCATGGAGATCCGGATCGGGTCCCGCACCGGGACGCCCGCCTTCGACTGGGAGGACGCCGATACTTGGGACGCGGCACTCGCCGGTGTGACGGCGGCGTACATCGCCTACGTTCCCGACCTCGCGGTGCCCGGTGCGGCAGACACCATCCGTGCCTTCGTGGCCCGGGCCGTCGGTGCGGGCGTCCGGCGTCTGGTGCTGCTGTCCGGCCGGGGCGAGGAAGAGGCCCAGGCCTGCGAGCGGATCGTGCAGGCCTCGCGCGTGGACTGGACGATCGTTCGCGCCGGCTGGTTCATGCAGAACTTCTCGGAGGGCGAGTTCCTGCCGATGGTCATGGACGGCGCCATCACGCTGCCGGCGAGGGACATTGCGGAGCCCTTCATCGACGTGAACGACATCGCGGACGTGGTTGCGGCGGCCCTGAGTGAGCCCGGTCATGCCGGCGAGGTCTACGAGGTCACCGGTCCGCGGGCGCTGACCTTCGCGGAACTGGCCGCGGAGATCTCGGCGGCGGCCGGTCGCCAGGTCTCGTTCGTGCGTATCCCGCAGGAGGCGTTCACCGCCGCGCTGGCGGATGCCGGCGTTCCGGCCGACGTGGCCTGGTTGCTCGATTACCTCTTCGGCACCGTGCTCGATGGCCGTAACACGAACGTCTGCGACGGCGTGCAGCGAGCACTCGGCCGCGAACCCGCGGATTTCACCGACTTTGTGCACCGGGTTGCGGCCCGCGGCACCTGGAATACGGGCACCGCGGAGGCGGTGGCATGAGCGGGGTGACGGAAGTGGCGGTAATTGCCCCTGTGGCCGCCGTGGCGGCGCTGCTCGGCTCGGCAATCGTCGCCGGGGTCTTCTTCGCCTTCTCCAGCTTCGTCATGGGCGCGCTGGCGCGCCTGCCGGCGGCGGAGGGGATCGCGGCGATGCAGTCGATCAACGTCGTGGTCCTGAACCGGTCGTTCCTCGGCACGTTCGTCGGCACTGCAGTCGTGTCGCTGGTGGTCGCCGGCCTGGCCGTCGCCGGCTGGGGGAGCCCGCAGGCACCCTGGTTCCTGGCGGGTGCGCTCGCTTACCTGGTTGGCACGTTTCTGGTGACGGGTCTCGGTAACGTCCCGCTCAACGACCGGCTCGCGGCGGTCTGCGCGGCGGATCCGGAGGCCGTTCCGCTCTGGGAGCACTACCTCGAAGGCTGGACGCGCCTGAACACGTTGCGCACCGTCGCGGCCGCCGCGGCCGTTCTATTGTTCACCGCGGGCCTGCGGCACTAGGTCGAGCCCGGGGCTCGCTCGTTTTTTGCCGACCGATTAAACGGTTACGCATGATCTGTGGGCAATCGTTTTCCCGGGGCACAGTGTCCCAAAAATTGAATCGCATGACGGTCCTTTATCCGGTTTAATTAATGACCGTGACGCTTCGTGTGTTACTGAAAGGGGAAAACTGCAATGCGTAAACAACCGATACTACTACTCGCTGCCATGGCGATAACGATATCGCCTGCGGTGGCGTCCGAGATGTCACCCGTGGTGGCATCCGAGAAGGCTCTCGGCCCGAGTGAAGCCAAGCCGAACAGCTTCTGGTGGCCGGAGCAGCTGGATCTGACGCCGCTGCGCCAGCACGACGAAGAGTCCAACCCTTACGGTGAGGACTTCGACTATGCCGAGGCGTTCGCCGCCCTCGATCTGAAACAGGTCAAATCGGATATCGAGACCGTGCTGACCGATTCCCAGGACTGGTGGCCCGCCGACTGGGGTCATTACGGTCCGCTGATGATCCGCATGGCCTGGCACAGCGCGGGCACCTACCGCGTGCACGACGGCCGTGGCGGTGCCGGCGGCGGTCAGCAGCGGTTCGATCCGCTGAACAGCTGGCCGGACAACGCCAACCTGGACAAGGCTCGTCGGCTGCTGTGGCCGATCAAGCAGAAGTACGGCCGCAGCCTCTCCTGGGCCGACCTGATGATCCTGGCGGGCAACGTCTCGCTGGAGTCCATGGGCTTCAAGACCTTCGGTTTCGCGGGCGGTCGCGAGGACGACTGGGAGCCGGAGATCGTCAACTGGGGTCCCGAGACCGAGATGCTCGGACGCGACCGGTTCGACGAGAAGGGCGAACTGCGAGGTTCGCTCGCCGCTATGCAGATGGGCCTCATCTACGTAAACCCCGAGGGTCCCGGCGGAAATCCCGATCCGATCGCCTCGGCGAAGCAGATTCGTGCGAGCTTCGGCCGCATGGCAATGGACGACGCGGAGACCGTTGCCCTGATCGCCGGTGGTCACACCTTCGGCAAGGTGCACGGCGCAGCGAAGCCCGGCGATTGCGTCGGACCGGAACCGGCTGCCGCGGACCTCGAGGAGCAGGGCCTGGGCTGGCAGAACAAGTGCGGCAAGGGCAACGCCGAGGACACCATCACGAGCGGCCTCGAAGGCGCCTGGACGCAGACACCGACTCAGTGGTCGATGCTGTATCTCGCCAACCTGTTCAACTTCGAGTGGGAGCAGACCCGCAGCCCGGCCGGCGCCATTCAGTGGGTGCCGAAGGACGGCGCTGCCGCAGACAGCGTTCCCGACGCTCACGTCGAGGGCAAGCGTAATCCGCCCATCATGCTGACCACGGACCTCGCCCTGAAGGAAGATCCGGCCTACCGCAAGATCTCGAAGCGGTTCCTGGAGAACCCCGACGAGTTCGAGGACGCGTTCGCACGGGCCTGGTTCAAGCTGACGCACCGTGACATGGGCCCCCGCGCCCGCTACGTCGGTGCCGAGGTGCCCGAGGAAGCGCTGCTCTGGCAGGATCCCATCCCCGCCGTCGACCACGAACTGATCGATGCCGGCGACGTCGCCGAGCTGAAGGCGGAGATCCTGGATTCCGGTCTGACGACCGCCGAGCTCGTGCGCACGGCCTGGGCGTCTGCGTCCACCTTCCGCGGCACCGACATGCGCGGTGGCGCCAACGGGGCGCGCATCCGCCTCGCGCCGCAGCGCGACTGGCCCGTGAACAACCCGAGGGAACTCGACCGGGTGCTGAAGAAGCTCACGAGCATCCAGAAGGACTTCAACAAGTCGCTGTCGGGTGACAAGCAGGTTTCGCTGGCGGACGTGATCGTGCTCGGCGGTGCCGCCGCCGTCGAGCAGGCCGCGAAGAAGGCCGGCTACGATGTGCAGGTGCCCTTCGTGCCGGGTCGCATGGATGCGAGCCAGGAGCAGACCGACGTCGAGTCCTTCGCTTATCTGAAGCCGACTGCCGATGCCTTCCGCAACTACTATGGCGAGAACAACTACAGCTCGCCGGCGGAGATGATGGTGGAGAAGGCCGACCTGCTGACGCTGACGGTGCCGGAGATGACGGTGCTCATCGGCGGCATGCGGGCCCTGGACGCCAACACCGGCGGCGCCGACCACGGCGTGTTCACCGATCGTCCCGGCACGCTGAGCAACGACTTCTTCGTCAACCTGCTCGACATGTCGACGAAGTGGCAGAAGGCCTCGACCGAGGGCATCTACGAGGGTCGCGACCGGGAGACCGGTGAAGTGCAGTGGACCGCCACCCCGGTGGATCTGATCTTCGGTTCCAACTCGGAGCTGCGGGCCGTTGCCGAGGCGTACGCGGCGGACGATGCGCGCGAGAAGTTCGTGCGTGACTTCGTCAATGCGTGGGCCAAGGTGATGACCCTGGACCGCTTCGACATCGAGGAAGTCCCGTCTGCCGGCATGGTGGCCAGCCGCTGAAACGCAGCTGATGCCACTATGGTCACAGCGCCGCTCTAGCGGCCCGTGACCGGCCGAAAACGGAACGGCGGCGTAGGGATGCGCCGCCGTTTCTTTGTATCCAGGCGGCTCAGGCGTCCGGGACCAGCCCACCCCGGTAAGCGCCCTCCCGCTTGTACCGCGCCACCAGCCGGTCGGCCAGCCGGGTGGGCTCCGGGAGCCGGTAACCACGGCCGCAGGCCAGCACCCAATCGATGCTGGATTCGTGATCGACGAGGTGTCCCGGGCTGACGTAGAGCGGCTTCACGCCGTCACGGGTACGCAGTACGGAGCCGATGCGCTCGTCCTCGTCCATCAATGGGGCAACCGACCCGCGCCGCTGCCCGGGTTCCCGGTGGGTGCCGCACAGCCGCGATTTGGCACAGCCGACGGTGGGAAGGCCGACGATGAGCCCCAAATGCGTAGCGAGGCCCATCCGCCGCGGGTGCGCGATGCCCTGGCCGTCACAGAGGATGCCGCCCACCGGCGTCTGCAGTCGGCGCAGCACCTGAAGCAATACCGGTACCTCCCGGAAGGAGAGCAGGCCCGGTACGTAGGGGAAGCGCAGCGGCGCCCGCGCGGCGCGGGTCTCGACCACCGTCTTTCCGGCCGTGTCCCAGACCACGCCGACGGCGACGACCGAGTCGCCCAGGAACGCGCAGTCCAGCCCGGCGATGCGACGGGGCAGCGGCGCAGGCCGCAGTCGGACGCGGTCCCGCAGGCGGCGCTGTACGGTGACCGCCTGCTTCGGCGTGAGCTTCCACGGATGGGGAGACCGCGGGATCTTCATCCTGGGCCCCGGCTACGGCCGGCAAGCAATCCCATCTCGATGGCCTTCAGGACCGCGCGGGTACGATCGCGGACGCCGAGCTTGCCGAGGATGCTCGATACCTGATTCTTGATGGTGCCTTCGGACCGGCTGAGCGCCGTGGCGATCTCGCGGTTGCTGTAGCCGCCGGCCATCAGACGGATGACTTCCGTCTCCCGCGGCGTCAGGCGCTCCGGCGGCGCCGCGGCAACGGAACCGGCGCTGCCGGTGAGTCCGCGCAGCAGCGACTCGGTGACGCCCGGCTGGATCATGGTCCTGCCGGCGGCGACGGACTCGATGGCCTCGATCAGACTCTCCAGCGAGACGTCCTTCAGCAGGTAACCCTTGGCCCCGGCCTGGATGCCGGCCAGCACCTGGTTGTGGTCGTCGAAGGTCGTAAGGATGATGACGGGGATATCGAGCCCGGCATCGGCAAGCGCTCGTGTTGCCTCCGCCCCGTCCATGCGCGGCATGCGCATGTCCATGAGGATGACGTCCGGTCGGTGGGTGCTTGCGAGTTCGACCGCCTGGTCGCCGTCGCCGCCTTCGGCTACCACGGCGACCCGGTCGGACAGTTCGAGCAGGCCGCGGATGCCCTGGCGCACCAGGGTCTGATCGTCGATGAGCAGGAGGCGGGTGGCCACGGTGCTCAGCCGGGCAGCGGCACGGTGGCGCGCAGCCGCAGCGCCCGTCCGGCGCGGTCCAGCTGCAAAGTGCCGCGCAGCGCCTGCAGCCGCTCGCGCATGCCGGTCAGTCCGTTGCCCTCGGTGACCTCACCCTGCACGCGGCCGTCGTCGCTCACCTCGAGGTGGATGGCACGATCCGCCTGCCAGATACGGATGCGGCACTCGCTGGCGTCGGCGTGACGCAGCGTATTGGTCACCGCCTCCTGTACGCAGCGCAGCAGGGTTTGCGCGATGCCGACGTCGTCGATCGCCAGGGCGTCCTCGATGTCGAGGCGCATGTCGAGGCGCGGTGTGCTGCCCACGATCAGCCGGATCGCGGCTTCGAGGTCGAGGCCCTGGTCGTCCCGCAGTGCGCTGACGGCTTCGCGGACGTCGCTCAGCAGCAGCCGTGCCAGCGCCCGGCACTCGCCGATCTTCTCGCGGGTCTCCCCCACCGAGGTGCGCTCGGCGATCTGCAGGTTGATCGACAGTGCGGTGAGGTGATGCCCCAGCAGGTCGTGCAGTTCGCGGGCGATACGCGTGCGTTCTCCCTGGCGGGAAGCCTCCGCGAGCAGGCGTTGCGTGGCCATCAGTTCCCGGTTCAGCGACTCCACCTCGAGACGGGCGGCATCGGCCTCCACCGCGCTGCGCGCGCTCAGGAGCGCGAAGAGGTGGAAGGTGCCGAACAAGGTCGTCTGGATGGCCGCATTCACGTAGCCGCCCGCCGGGACGTACACCGCGAACCACGCGAGCAAGAGACCGGCCAGCAGCCACCAGAGCGTGCGCGGGGAATAGAACTCCGCGGCCATTGCGATCCAGATGATCGTGTAGATCGGTACGAAGCTGATACTCGTGAGCGCGCCGATGGCGAGTGCGCTGACGGGCTGCGACCACAGGGCGGCGAGCCGGAGCAACCGCGCTGCGGAATCGTGTCCCGCAAGCAGGATGCCGCCGAGAATGAGGAGCGCCAGGATGGCAGCGCCCCAGAACAGGGGCGACGGCTCGCCGGCCCTGCCCGCAATGACGAACAGCGCGAATCCCGTGACCGCCCCCCAGGTGATCCAGGCGGCTATGGCCGGCAGCGCATCTCCCCGGTCGTGGCTCATGCACCGATTGTGGCGTGAGCGGGCGTGATCCGCCATAGGCCGAAAGTCACGGCGTGTACTCCTGACCAATGGCACTTAGCGCGCGAGGCTGCGGTGGCTACCGTTGCAGACCAGCAAGGAGGAGAGTCCCATGACCACATTACACGGCCTGTTCGTCGACGCCCACGTCGCGGTCGCCAGCATCGCGCTGCTCCTGTTCTGGGTGCCCGCATTCGCCCGCAAGGGAAGTCCGCTCCACGTCGGTGCCGGACGTGTCTACGCCGTCTGCATGTATGCAGTGACGGGCAGCGCGTTCATCGTATCGTTGATGGTGATCGCCGACCCGCTGGGCATCCGCTATCCCGACGGTCTTCCTGCCGGCGCGGATGCCGCGCGCGTTGCCGCCGGCAACCGGGCCGGCAGCCTGTTCCTGCTGATGCTCTCGGTGCTCGTCTTCGCCAGCGTCCGGCACGGGATGGCCGCCCTGCGCGAGCGGACCCGGCCGGGCACGCTCTCGCGGCCGCAGCACCGCGGGATACTGGTCGCGCTCGCCGTGCTGGGCCTGATCTCCATTGGGCTGGGCCTACGGTTCGGGCATCTGTTGCTCATCATCTTCGGTGGTGTCGGCATGCTTGCCGCCATCGGCATGTTCCGGGAGACCCGGAAGCCCGGGATGAGCCACCGCGAACTGGTGGTCGTGCACCTGAACGGGATGATCGGCAGCGGCATCGGTGCCTATACGGCTTTCTTCGCTTTCGGCGGCAGGAGTTTTCTCGGCGAACTGCTGCCGGGGCAATGGCACGTAATCCCGTGGATACTGCCGACAGTGATCGGCGTCATCGCCGGCAGCCGCATCAGCCGGCGCTGGCTCGGCCGGCGGGGCGCGATGCGCTAGGCTGCCTGCTCCCGTTCATCGAGCAATTCGTCACGCCACTCGTGGACATTCATCTCGATGACGGCGAATCCGGCTATCCAGACGAACGTATCCCAGGTGTAGATCCAGTGGCCGAGATAGGCCCACCAGCCCGCAAGCACGAACAGGATGGCATAGCCGAGCAGTTTCAGGGTCTTCGCACTCGTCATGAGTACCCCGCCGGTGACCCCGCGGCCCTGTTGGCGGACGACGATCTCGATGGCGAATATGATGACCAGCCAGGTGATGGCCTCGATCACGTCCCCCCAGGCGAGGCGGCGCTCGAGCTCCAGGCCGGCCTCCGAACTCACCAGCGGGTTGTCGCCGAGATAGTAGAACGCCGAGGCGTCGGACAGCGTCGCACAGTTCTCGTCGGTCACGGCGGTGTACTCGAGGTTGTAGACGAAGGTCAGGTTGTTACCGGCGAGGTCGCAGAGGGAGGTGGCGTTCACCACCGGTCTGGTCGCGGAGTAGTCGACGGCCGTAACGCCGTAGGCGAAGACGGTGTGCGCGATCATCGCGTAACAGAGTATCCGGACGCCGTGCACGGTCTTCCCGATCCACGCTCGCCATTGCCGGTCCTCGAGTGTGTAGGTTTCGATCTCGAACATGGCCAGCAGGACCAGCCAGGCGGCGGTATCCAGGGTGGTTGCGAACTCGCCGGTCCAGTCCAGCAGCGTCGACGCTCCGGTCAGGGTATGCAGGGCCCGGTCCACGTCCTCGTAAATGTAGACGCCGAAATTGGCGAGGAGCAGCGAGTAGACGATCCACTTGACGGTCTGCTGGATCTTGTGGAGGTCGGCCGTCGCGAGGGCGTCCCTCACAGCCGGTCCTTCACCTGATGGTAGAGCACCCCCAGCGCGACCAGTGGCTTGCGCAGGAGATAGGCGCCGGGCACGATCCGCGGCTTCACCGCAGCGAACAGATCAAAGCGCTCCATGACGCCGCCGACGGCGTCCGCCATGATCTGACCGGCCAGGTGGGTCACGTTCACGCCGTGACCCGAATAACCCTGACAGTAGTAGACATTGGGCGAGACCCGGCCCAGCTGGGGCACGCGATTCAGCGGCACCCCGATGGTTCCGCCCCAGGCATAGTCGATGCGCACCTCGGCGAGTTCCGGGTAGATCCGTGCCATCTTCGCCCGATGGCTGCGCCGGATGCGCTCCGGATCTTCGCCGGAGTAGCCGCTGCGCCCGCCGAACAACAGGCGCTTGTCCGCGCTCAGGCGGTAGTACTCGACCAGATAGCTGGGGTCGCACACGGCGAGATCGTGCGGGTTGATCTTTGCGACCATCGGGGCAGCCAGCGGTTCGGTGGCGATGATGTAGCTTCTGACCGGGAACAGGGCGCCCCGCAGTTCCGGTTCCGCGTCGTGGTAGGCATTGCCGGCGATCAAGACGGCATCGGCCGTGACCGAGCCCTCGGCGGTGACCACCCTCGGCCTGCCGCCCTTGTCGATCCGCAGCGCGGGTGAGTTCTCGTAGATCGTCGCGCCGCGGGAAACGGCGGCACGGGCCTCGCCGATGCAGAGATTCAGCGGATGCAGATGCCCGTTTGCCATGTTCAGCAGGCCGCCGATATAGGCTTCCGTACCGATCGTCTGCGCGGTCTCGTCGCGCGAGAGAAGCCTGAATTCGTGCGGGAAGCGAGCCTTCTCCAGTCGCTCGTAGTCGGCTTCGAGATCGCGCAGGTGCCGTTCCCGGATCGCGACGTCGATATAGCCCGATTTCAGGTCGCAGCGGATGTCGTAGCGCTCGACCCGGTCGCGGATGATTTCATGCCCGGCCCAGCGCAGCTCCCCGAACAGCTCCTCGGTATCCCGGCCCCAGTGTCGGGCGATGACATCCTCGCCGGAGATGCCGCCGATCATCTGACCGCCGTTGCGCCCGGAGGCGCCCCAGCCGACCCGGTTGGCCTCGACCACGTGCACGTCGTAGCCGCGTTCCGCCAGGTGCAGCGCCGTCGAGATGCCGGTGAACCCGGCGCCGACGACACACACGTCCGCGCGCTGCGCACCTCGCAGCGGTGCGAAGTCGGTGGCGTCGTTGACGGTCGCCGCGTAGTAGGAGGCGGTGTGGTCCTGCAGCCCGGTCATGGCATTCTCCATGTGCTGACGTGGCCGTGGTCCGGGCGGGTGTTCATACGGTCGGGCGGCGGCGCGTCAATGGTCCGTCCGCGAGCGGCGGCGGTAGCGGGCCGGGGTCTGGCCGACGAACTTCCGGAATGCGGCGTAGAAAGCGGAGTTCGAATTGAAACCGGTCGCGAAAGCGATATTCAGGATCGCGCTCTCGTCGCCGTTCGTCTCCGCGAGCATCCGCTTCGCATGCTCGACCCGGTATCGGTTCACGTAGTCGAAGAAGCTCATCCCGAAGCCGGCATTGATCACCTGCGACAGGTGATTCACGGAGCAGTCCACGAGCTTCGCGAGTTTCGGTAACGTCAGATCGGAGCGCAGCCAGGCCTGCCGTGAAACCATGACCGTCTCGAGACGTTCCCGGTAGGCAGAGAGCTGTGCTCCGGTCAGTCCTGACTTCGTATATTTCAGTCTGCCGGGCGCAGCGGCCGCCGGCCGCCCCGCGGCAGGCGCGCGAGCCGCGGCCGGAAGCTCGTAATAGTCGTGGATCATCACGGCCGCATCGCCGTGCAGGGTTATGAACTCCGCACCCTGTGTCGGCCGGACCGTGCCGCGGCCACCGCCGCAGCCCTCGCCGCAGCCGAGCGGGCACATCCGGTACTGGAACGCGACGGTCTGCGGGCCCTCGACGACCTCGCCGATCAGCTCGTAGCGGTGCCGATAGGCGGAGAAGAACTCCCGCAGGGCCACGACCAGTTCGTCGTGCGAGCTGCGCCGGTTCTCCGGGACGTCCCAGTACAGGCCGTCGCGGGCCAGGTGGTCGGCCACGGCGACCGGGTCGCGGTGGTTCCAGGCGTCGAAATAACTTCTCACGAACTCGGTTGCACGCATCTTCATCCCCTGCCGCCGGAGTACAGAAGCTACCACAGCCCTGTGAGTCAGTAGTCCGGCGGCGGCGTGGCGCGGGCGCGAGCCGGCGTCCAGAAGGGCTTGTCGCGGCGAAGACAGCGCGCGACGCGGCTGTACTGGCGCAGTTCCTTCTCGTAGTAGATCTCCGCCCACAGGGGGCCGTCCAGGTACTCCGTCCGGATCATCGCCAGTGCGATATTCGCCTTGACCGCCGGCGACCACATCGCGGACGTGACGTAGCCGACCTCCCGCGTGCAACGCCGGTTCGCGTAGATGTACGACCCGTCCGCCGGCCGGTTCCCTTCGACGTCGAGTTTCGTCAGCGTGTACTTCGGCCCCCGGCGCTTTTCCTCCAGCAACGCGCTGCGGCCGTTGAAATGGGGCTTGCGGAAGTCGACCAGCCAGCCGAGATTGAGCTCGAAGGGAGTCTGGTCGTGCTCGAAGTGCACCGTGCGCAGTGCCTCGTTGAACTCCATGGCCGGCATGATGAAGCCCGCCTCGAGACGGGCCATGTTCGTTGCCGCCTCGCCGTAGGGCTGTATCCCGTAGTCGGCGCCGGCGGCATACAGGTCGTCCCACAGTTGCAGCCCGAGATGCCGCGGTATCCAGAGCTCGTAGCCGAGATCGCCGGTGAAGCCCGTGCGCGAGACCATCAGCGAGTCGCCGCGATAGGGGAAATGCCGGATGTCGAAGGGCTTCGCCTGCTCGATGCCCTCGAGCCCCATCCGCTTCAGCACGGTGCAGGAGGTGGGGCCCTGCAGCGACAGCGCCGCGAGGTCGTCGGTGATGTCCGTGACCGTGACGTCGTCGTAGCCGAAAGCGCTTCGGGCCAGCCAGGCTGTGCACGGGCTGCCGCAGGTCAGCATGAAGCGGTCGTCGGCCAGTCGGAATATCGTGCCGTCGTCGATCATGCGGCCCTCGTCCGTGCACCACACGGAATAGGCGACGCGATCGAGCCGGATCCGGCCGATATCCCGGGTGACCATCCGGTTCAGCATGGCGGCCGCGTCGGCGCCGCGGATCTCGTATTTCTGCATCGGGCAGATGTCGTAGGTACCGCACAGATTGCGCACGCAGAAATATTCGTACTCGGTGTCGTAGTAGTACTCGGCGAATTTGTATCCGTTCCATGCCGACCAGGCCTCACGGATATTCAGCGCCTCCTGCCGCGGGTAGAACGGGGAGAGCTTCAGGCGCTCGCCGGCGTATCGATCGTCAATCGGGCTACTCTCGGTACTCATGGTCACTCGTCGCTGAAGTCGTCTTGCGGCACCGTGTTCGGGCGCCGGAGATCGCGCAGGATCTCGCGGGCGGAGTTCGCTCCGCAGGCGGCCGATACGCCGCCGCCCGGATGGGTGGAGGAGCCGCTCATATAGAGGTTCTTCACCGGCATGCGGTACTGCCCGTAGCCCGGAAAGGGGCGATTGAAGAACAGCTGGTCGATGGTGAGTTCGCCCTGGAAGATATTGCCCTCCGTGAGGCCGATCTCTTCCTCGATCTCGTGCGGCGTGCGTACCTCCATGTGCACGATCAGATCCCTGAACCCGGGACTGTAACGCTCGATCTTGTCGATGACCGTCTGCCCGAACGCGTCGCGCCGTTCCGGTGTCCACGGACCGTCCGCCAGCGTCGGCGGGCAGTACTGGATGAAGTTCGACATCCAGTGCTGTCCGGGCGGCGCCACCGTCGGATCCCAGGCGGAGGGTATGACGGACTCGATGAACGGATCGTCGGACCAGCGGCCCCGTTTCCAGCAGTCGTAGGCTCGCTCCATGGTCTCGAGCGTGCCGGTGAAGGCCTGTCCGCCGCGGTTCAGATACGGGTTGTCGGGGACACCGGTGAATTTCGGCATGGCGGACAGGGCGATATTGACCTTGCCGGAGGAGCCGCGGATCTTGAAGTTCTTCGCCTTCTCGTAAATACCGTCCGGCAGGTCCGAACGGTCCATGATCTGCGTGAAGGTGCGCTTCGCGTCCAGGTTGGAGACCACAATGCGGGCCCGTATCTCGTCGCCGTTCTCAAGCGCGACGCCCACCGCCTTGCCGTTCTCCACGACGACCTGCTGCACGCCCGCCTCGGTGCGGATCTCGCCGCCGTGCTCGCGCAGCGCCGAGGCGATGGCGTGGGAGATGGCGCCCATGCCGCCGCGGGCGAGTCCCCAGGCGCCGATGTTGCCGTCCACGTCGCCCATCACGTGATGCAGCAGGATATAGGCGGAGCCGGGCGAATAAACGCCGAGCGCGGTGCCGATGATGCCCGGGCTCGCCATCGCGCCCTTGATCAGTTCGTTCTCGAAATAGTCCTCGAGAAAATCGGCGGCACTCATGGTGAAGAAACGTACGTATTCGTAGAGTTCCTTCTCACCGAGCGACCAGAACTGCTTCGCGAGGTAGAGGATCTCCATGATGTCCCGCGGCCGGAAAGAGGTCGGGTCCGGCGGCGTGCGCATCAGCGTCTTGCGGATCAGCTGCGAGTAGCGCATCAGGTCCGTCTGGAAGCGGTGCATCGCGTCCGCGTCGTGGGGTGAGTGGCGTTTCAGCTCCAGGTGTGCGGCTTCCTCGTCGTGATAGGAGAACAGCCGCTCGTCGCCGTCGCCGAAGTTGACGGTGCCGAGGTAGGGTACGAGCAGCAGGCCGTGGCGTCCGAGGTCGAGATCGCGGTGGATCGCCTGCCGCATCATGCTGCAGACGTAGGAGCAGTTGGAGTAGGTCCAGCCCTCGTGCAGTTCCCGCGAGACGGCAGCGCCGCCGATGTAGTCGTTCTTCTCCAGCACCACCACGTCGAGGCCTGCCTTGGCCAGGTAGGCGGCGTTCGCCAGCCCGTTGTGGCCGGCGCCGATGACCACTGCGTCGTAGCGCTTCATCCCAGTATCTCCCGGGCGGCATTGCGGCCCGGCGCGCCGGTCAGGTCACCGCCGGGATGGGAACCCGCGCCGCAGAGAAAGAGGCCCGGCACCGGGGTCGCGTACTGGGCGGCGCCGTAGGTCGGGCGCATCATCAGCAGCTGGTCCATGGCGAACTCGGTATGGTGCCAGTGGCCGCCGGTGACGCTGAAACGCGCCTCGATGTCCGCCGGCGTCAGGAATTCCGCGTGCAGGATGTGGGCGCGGATATCCGGCGCGTAACGCGCGATGGTGTCGATCGAGCGTTCCCGCATGCGGTCTCGCGCCTCGTCGCTCCAGCCGCCGCGCAGTCGGTGAGGCACGTACATGACATGGGCGGAGAGCACGTGCCGGTCGTCGGGTGCGGCGGAGGGATCGTGCAGGCTCGGTATCACGATCTCCATCACGGGATGGGAGGGACAGTCGCCGTATTTCGCGTCGTCGAAAGCGAACTCGATGGCGTCCATGGTGGGCGCGATGATCATCCGTCCGTGCGGCCGGTCCAGCCCGCGGAATTCCGGCAGCCCGTGCAGCGCAAGGTGCAGCTTGCCGACGTAGCCCTCGCAGCGGAGTCGCCGAATCCGATTCGTGAAGTCGATCTCCAGGTTGTCGACGCCAACCAGGTCCAGGAACGTGCGCTGCGGGTCGGCGGCCGAGACGATGCGCGTGGCCCCGATCTCGGTCCCGTCCGCCAGCCTGACGCCGTTCGCGGTCAGGCCGTCTTCGCTGGCGTCGATCCGTATCCGCTTGACGCGGGCGCCGTAGCGGATCTCCGTGCCGGCCTGCTTCGCTGCCGCCTCCAGCGCGGTGACCAGGCCGGGTATCCCGTTCGCCGGCACCGCATGCTCGCCGTCCGAGCCGCCGGCCATCCGATAGAGCATGCCGAGTACCGCCCCATTCGGGGAGCGGGGCGCCATCTTGCCGCCGATGAGCCCGTCCCAGCTGAGGGCGGCTTTCAGGAGGTCGCTGGCGAAGAGCTCGTCCATCAGGTCCCGTGTCGGCAGGGAGGCGATGCGCAGAAACTCCTGCATGTCCTGCCTGCCCATGCGGCGGAGGTTCAGGCCGAGGTGGGCGAAGGTCATCGCGTTGGCCAGACCGGTCGCGCCGATCCGGGGCATGGTCTTGTGCCAGAACGGAGAGAGCGCCTTCGCATAACGCTGCAGCCGGCGGAGATACACCCGGTAGGCTTCCTCGTCGGCCGTGCCGGCGCCCGCTATCCGGCCGCCGCCGATCGTGACGTGTCTCCCGTCCTCGCCGAGCGCCACCGTCCGCAGCGGCGAGGCGCCGGGTTCGAAGCCGTGCCCGAGCAGTCCCAGTTCGCGGATGACCCGCTCTGAGAAATGACTCAGCGAGTGGGCTGGCGAGACGTGGAAGCCCGGATGGAACTCGTAGCTGGACGCAAGGCCGCCGGGCGCGGGCCCCGCCTCGAGCACGAGCACGCGCTGGCCGCCGCGCGCCAGGTAGGCAGCGCAGACGAGTCCGTTGTGGCCGGCGCCGATGACGATGGAGTCGTACTGGCTCAAGGCATTGATCCCGGGTCGATCAGCCGATCGACGGAATACGCTAGATGCCGGGCCGCGGCGCGGCTTCCGGGCCTATACGCCCGGAACCGATTCCGGTTCCGGCACCGAGGTCGTTCCGCGCCGCCCGGGACGCGACCGACACTACTGTGGCGTCAGCCTCAGCAGCCTTCCCCGGCTGTCGCCGCGCTCGTCTTCCAGCACCCAGATGGCGCCGTCCGGTCCTTCGGCGAGGGCGCGGATGCGCGCGCCCATGTCGTAGCGTTCGGCCTCGCGGGCGCTCTCGCCGTCGAGTTCGATGCGCACGATGGCCCGGGACGAGAGCCCGGCGGCGAAGGCATCGCCGCGCCAGTCGCCGAACAGATCACCCTTGTAGATCATCAGGTCGCCGGGCGAGATGGCCGGCACCCAGGCCACGGCCGGCGTCTTGAACTCCGGCCGGGTGTCGTGATCCGGGATCTCACGGCCGTCGTAGTGGTCGCCTTCGGAGACCTCGGGATAGCCGTAGTTCTCGGCGCGGACAATGTGATTCAGCTCGTCGCCGTGGGCCGGGCCCATTTCGATCACCCAGAGGCGGCCGTCCAGATCGATGTCGATGCCCAGCGGGTTGCGGTGGCCCAGCGACCAGAACTCGCCGTAGACGCCGATGTCGTCGACCAGCGGGCTCTGTTCGATGTAGTTCGCGTAGGGATTGTCGGCGGGCTCGGAGCCGTCCTCGTTCAGGCGCAGCACCTTGCCCATGTTGCTCTGCATGTCCTGGGCCGGCGTGAACTTCTGGCGGTCGCCGGAGGTGATCCAAAGATAGCCGTCGTCGTCGAAAGCCAGCCGGTGCCCGTAATGGCCGAAGCCGACCACCTTCGGATACTGGCGCCAGACGACCTCGGCGTCGCCGAGGCGGCCCCCGCGCTCGGTCAGCTCCAGCGTCGCGCGCATCACGGCGGCGCCGCGGGTGTCGGCAACGCCGGCCTCCACATAGCTCAGATAAATGACCCCGTTCCCGGCGAAGTCCGGATGGAGCATGACGTCGCCGAGTCCGCCCTGGCCGCCGTAGTCCACGTCCGGCACGCCGCGCACGGGACGGGACTTCTCGCCGTCCCGGCTCACCACGAGGAGGTTGCCCTTCTTCTCGGTGACCAGCAGGCGGCCGTCCGGCAGGAAGGCCATTGCCCAGGGTTCGTCGAACGAGGTGACCGGCTCGACGGCGAAGGGCTGGCCACTCTCCGCCTGGACGCAGGCTGCGAGCAGGAGCGCTGCGGCCGCGGCCGTGGACTGCAGCCATAGCCGATGGGCGGCATTCAGAAAGACAGGTCGCCAATGGATCATGCGACTCCCGTTGGTACGCTTGTGGGTTGGTGCAAGTCAATGTACCCAATGACCGCGGCGGCTGCCATACCGCTAATGTTCGACATCCCTGGTGAACGGGACGAAACGGACCGGCAGCACGTGGCGGGAGGTCACCGAGCCGTCGGGGCGTTTCTCGAACACCTCAAGGGACTGGGCGCCGCCTTCGGGACCCACCGGGATGACGAGGCGGCCGCCCACCTTCAGCTGTTCGATCAACGGCGGCGGTACCGCCTCGGGGGCGGCCGTCACCACGATCGCATCGAACGGCGCCGCCTGCGGCCAGCCCTGGTAGCCGTCGCCGATCCTGACGCTGACGTTGGCGTAGCCGAGCCGCTCCAGTGTCTCAGCCGCCCGCTCGCCGAGCGGCGCGACGATCTCTATCGTGTAGACGTGCTCGGCGATTTCTGCGAGGACGGCGGCCTGATAACCCGAGCCCGTCCCCACCTCGAGCACCGTGGAGTCGGGCCCGACAGAGGCGAGATCCGTCATCAGCGCGACGATATAGGGCTGGGAAATCGTCTGTCCCTCGCCGATCGGCAGCGGTCGATCCTCGTAGGCGTAATCCCGGTAGGCCGGCAGGACGAATTCGTGGCGGGGCACGTCACGGATGGCGTCCAGGACCGCGGGGTCGAGACGCGCTTTGCCCGTGTAGTCGGCGGTTTCCTGCACCTGCTGCTCCACCGCCCGGGCGAGCGCCAGACGCTGCGCCTCCCGGGAGGACTCCCCGCAGGCGGTCAGCGGCACGGCCAGGCCGAGCCCGGCGGCCAGCGGTAGCACCGGTAGTAGTGACCGTGCTAGTGATCGCAGCAAACGGCGTGTGTATTTTGCCCTGTCCATCGTCACGACGTCCTTCTGCACTGACGGTAATCCGGCAATGTGCGGGTGGTCAAACCGACCGGCGGCTGCGGGTCAGGCGGTAGAGCAGGGCGCCCGAAGCGATGGTGGCGACCGCCGCCAGCATCTCGCGGGGGTTCACCGTGGCGGCGAGCCCCGCGAAGACCAGCGTGAAGACGACAAACACGGCCGGAGCCAGGGGATATGCCCAAGGATATGACCACGGATAGCCCGGCAATTCCTCGCGACGCCCGGGTTCGCGCCGCACCGCGACGAACAGCGCGGCGGCCGTGCCGGCGGCGCTGAGGCCGAGCGTGAAGCCGAGATACGACAGCAGTTCCCGCAGGCCGGTCAGCCAGACGACCCCGACGGCCAGCGCACCCTGCAGCGCCACGGCCGCCGTCGGCGCGCCATCGTCGGAACGGAATACCCGGGGGAACAGGCCGTCCTCGGCCATCTTCGCGTAGACCCGCGGGCCCGCCATCACCATCGCCGAGACCGAGGTGAACAGCGCCAGCGCGATCAGGAAACGGATGGCGGCCGCCAGCGGCTCGCCGCCGAGCGCGCGTGCGGCGATGGCCGCCACGTCCTCCTGTCCGGCGGCCGCCTCGAACGGCGGCGCGAGGACGAACACGGCGTTCAGCGCGAGATAGAGAAACAGGGTGAGCAGCGTGCCGAGCAGCAGCGACCGGGGCACGACGGATTCCGCCGAGGGCACTTCGCCGGCGACGTAGACCGCCGCGTTGAAGCCGGAATAGCTGAACGATATCCACAGCAGCGAGAGTGCGAAGGCGGCCAGCGAGAATGGCGGTGGATTCGGCGCAGCGACGCCGCTCCAGGAGCCGCCGCCGAAGACGGCGAGACCGCAGAAGGCGGCCAGCAGCACGAGCTTCAGCGCGACGGCGGCATTCTGCACCCACGCGCCCTGGCGCACGCGCAGCGCATGCAGCAGCACGGCGACGGCGATCACCGCGGTGGCAGTGACTTTCGCGGCCCCGGCATCCGGCCCGAGTGCGTAGGCGGCGAAGGTGAGCGCGGAGTAGGCGATCGCGGCCGTGAAACCGGCCAGCAGGGAGACCCAGCCCGCGATGAAACCGACGGCCGGATGCACGATGCGGGAGAGATACAGGTACTCGCCGGCGGAACCCGGCACCAGCCGCGCCAGGGCGCCGTAGCTCAGTGCGCCGCACAGCGCGAGCAGGCCGCCGATCAGCCAGGCGGCGAGCACACGCCAGGGTGAGCCGAGGTCGGCCAGGGCGAAGCCGGAGGTGGTGAAGACCCCGGCGCCGATCATGTTGCCGATCACCAGTGCGACCAGCGTCCAGAGTCCGAGGGCCGGATTCTTCCTCACCGGGGGCCGCGTGAGACGGGCAGCAGTATGTCCTTCAGCAGATTGTCCCAGTCGCCGATGCCGCAGCCGTCGTCGCGGGTCACCATCGTGCTCACCGACTGGCCGTCGAGGGTGCCGCTCAGCATCGCGGTCTGCGGGCCGCCGTAGACCTGGGTGCAGACCTGCTCGGGCGACGGACCGCGCACGAGCCGGTTCTGCACGGCCGGCCGGGCGAGGGCCCTGCAGGCGTCTGCGGCGTCGATCTGCGCGCCGCCGCGCACGCTCGCCTCGCCGGCGTTGCAACGGATGCCGTAGGAGACCGGGCTGCCCTGCGGATCCTGGATGACTACGTTGATGTCGGCCCGCACCTGTGAACCGCCGGGCGATGGGGTGCCGGCGCACGCGGCGCCCAGCAGTGCGGCGCCGGCGCCGACGATGCGCGCGACGATGGCGTAGCGACGTTTTCTCACTGGCCTCGCTGGCTTCACCAATTCAATAGTTCCACTGGCTGGATCAGGGCTCCGGTCTTCCCGACCGCATGCGCCCCGACCATCATACTGACGCCCGGCGGTCCACGCTGCCCACGGCGTCACCCGGGCCGGGCCGGGTGCTCTCCATCAGCTCGCCGAGCTGATGGAGCAGTCGCGCGCGCTCCGCCGCGCTCTCGACGGTGCGGGAAGACAGGTGGCTCGGGTGCTGCTCGCGATCCAGCCAGAACCGGCCGGAGACTTCGCCCGCCTCGCTGGCGGCGGCCAGCCAGACGGCGGTGTCCGCCCCCTCTTCCGGGCTGCGCAGGACGTATCGCGTGAGGCGGTAGAAGCCGGGCAGGGATTCCTCCACGCCGGGGGTGTCCGCCCAGCCGGGATGCATGGCATTCACCGTGATGCCATCGTCCGCCCAGCGTGCGGCCCACGCCTCCGTGAGGATCATGAGGCCGCGCTTGGCGCGCGCATAGGCCACCGACCCGGAATAGGTGCCGCGTTCGCTCTGCAGGTCGTCCACCCGGATCTTCTGGGTGTACATGCCGCCGGACAGCACGTTCACCACCCGCGCCGCTCCGGCCTTCGCGAGCAGCGGCTGCAGGCGCTCGGTGAGGATATACGGGCCGAGCAGGAGCAGCGCGAAGCTCTTCTCCAGCCCCTCCGCCGTCTCCTGCCGCGGGTTGAAGAGGGCGCCCGCGTTGTTGATCAGCGCATCGACGGGGCGGCCTGCGGCGAGCAGCCGGTCGCACAGGGCGTGGACGTCCGCCATGACGGAGAGGTCGGCGATCTCGTAGCCGATGTCGCCGTTGCCGGTCTGCTCGCGCAACTCGGCGACGAGTGCCCGGGCCTTGTCCGCATCCCGCGCCACCAGGGTCAGCCCTGCGCCGAGCGTCGCCAGCTCGCGCGCGGCGGCGAGCCCGATTCCCGAGGTGGCGCCGGTGATCAGCAGGTGGCGGTCGCCCAGGTAGGCGGAGACGGGTTTCCAGTGCCGGCGCGCGGCGCAGTAGCCGAGACGGGTGAAGCGCCACAGGCCCGGCAGCACGAGGCGGTCGGCCGCGGCGGTCAGGAGGGAGGCCCGGGGCGGCTCGAAGTCGTCCTCCAGCGCTTTCTTCAGCCCGCCCACCGCGCTCTTGCCGACCCGGTTCATCGCGGCCGGGAACAGCCGGTTCAGGGCGGCGAGCGGAGCGGGAAAGTCGAAGCTGGCGATATAGCGCACCCGGGTGCCGCCGGCGGCCGCCTCGAACAGGATCTCCTCACGGGCCGTGAACAGGCGCGACTGCACCGTCATCAGCATGCGGCGGTCGGGTTCGAATTCGACGACCCGGTAGTGCAGCGAGAAACCCGCTTTCATGTCGATGCGGTACTCGGCGCCGACGCCGGGGCCACCCTCGGTGAGCCGCGTGGCGCTCGCCACCGCCGGATCCCATTCCTCGATGCGGGCGAAGTCCGAGACGTATGCGAACGCCTCGTGCAGCGGGCGCGCCGCTTCGATGGTCTCGTCGAGTGTGATGGCGTTGTTTGTGGTGTCGCTCATGGCATGCAGACTCTTCGGTCCCAAACCACGATATTCGCACGGCGCGGCCGTCCGGTTTCGCCGTCCGCTGCGCCCGGGCCGCCGTCAGTCTTCCATTTCGCCCGCGTCGTAGCGCTTCAGGAAGCGCTTGATGAAACGGCGCACTTCCCGGGCGGCCGAGGTATCGAGGTCCTGACAGGCATCCAGGAAACGGTCGCGCAGTTCGCTGTCCAGGCGGAGTACGAGCTGCGCGTCCTTTTTCTTCTTCTTGTCTTTCTCTTTCTTGGCCACGTCGCTCGTTGCGTTCATCGTTGTGCTCCTCGCGTCTGTCGCCGGAGCGCCTTCGCGGGAGAGTATTTCAATGTATATACGTTCGCTTGGCAAGCGATTTACCGGACCATGGGGCAGAGCAGCGGAAAACCACTATTTCCCGTGAGATAGCGCAGGTATATACACAAAGGTATTAGATGATATACAGTGTATATACATTGGTATGCAAAAGGGGGTTCTTATGGACAAGATACGACGCCTGATCTCCGTAGCCGCTGGCGGTTGCCTGCTCGCGGGCCTGTCCGGCTGCGTGACGACGGCCGGCAATATCGATTCCGCGGCCGAAATCGACCGCGAGACCGGCGATCCGGCCGCCACCGTGGTATTCGGCCGCTTCGAGCTGGTGCGCAACGGTCATCAGGTGGCCTTCGGTGACGGCATCTTCGCCAGTTCGGCCACCCTGAATCTCGCCGAGGCGGGCAGCGCGCAGCCCATCGTCGGCAGGATCGGCCGGGACGGCGAGTTCGCCTGGGCGCTGGAACCGGGCACCTACCGGGTGACGAGCATCGGCTTCCGCTACCAGGGCCAGAAGATCCAGCCGCCCACCGGCTTCACCTTCACGGTGCCCGATGGCTACCGTGCGGGCTACGTCGGCACGATCACGCTGGAGGCCTCCTTCGATCGCGGTCTGTTCGGCACGCGCGCGCAGGTCGAGAGCTACGCCATCAGCGATGACTGCGCGGCGGAGTGCGACGGTCGGCTGAGCCGGCTCGGCCTCGACGCGGACCAGTCGACGAGGACCCTGTTCTCCTGGGAACGGAGCGTCGCTGCCGCCGAGTAGCATCCGACCGTCCCCGGCCGCACAGGCCCATGGGGTGACGCGCCGTCGGGCGTCAGGCCCCGACGGCGGTCCGAGGGGGTGGGCCCCGCGATCGGAGACCCCGGTCGCGGAGCCCGATTTTTTTGTTGTGGTCGATCCGGGCTGACCGTAGCATCGCGGCATGACTGCCGACTTCCGCAATCGCTACCTCTCCTACGAGGAACTCACCGCGACGCTAGAGCACTGGGCGCAGACCTGGCCGGACCTCGTCCGGCTGGAATCGCTGGGCCGCACGGACGAGGGCCGCGAACTGTGGCTGCTCACCATCGGGCCGCGGCCCGACGATATCCGTCCCGCCGTCTGGGTGGACGGCAATATGCACGCCGCCGAACTCTGCGGCTCCAGCGTGGCGCTGGGCATAGCCGAGGACATGCTGCGTTTCCACGCCGAGGACACGGTGCCGCACAACCTCTCCGCGGCGGTGTGCGAAGCGCTCCGCGACGTGCTGTTCTACGTGATGCCGCGCATCTCGCCGGACGGGGCCGAACGCATGCTGCACGAGTGCCGCTACGTGCGTTCCAACACCCGGGACCGGCGTCCGGACGGCAGTCGCTCGTACTGGCGGCCGACGGATCTCGACGGCGACGGCGTCGCGCTCGCCATGCGTGTGGAAGACCCCACCGGCGAGTTCGTGGCATCGACGGAAGTCCCGGACCTGATGGTGCTGCGCACCGTCGACGACGAGGGACCCTTCTACAAGCTCTACCCCGAGGGCGTCATCGAGAACTTCGACGGCGCCACCGTCCCGTCGCCGTCCTTCCTCTCCGACAGCCCCATCGACCTGAACCGGAATTTCCCCTGGTCCTGGGCACCCGACCACGAGCAGGCAGGGGCGGGCGAGTATCCCGGCAGCGAGGCGGAGTCCCGGGCCGTGATCGAGTTCACCACGGCACATCCGAACATCTTCGCCTGGCTGAACCTGCACACCTTCGGCGGCGTCGGCATCCGTCCACTGGGCCACCAGCCGGACGCGAAGATGGACCAGGAGGACCTCGCCATCTTCCGCCAGGTGGGCGACTGGCTGGAGACCCACACGGGTTATCCCATGGTCAGCGGTTACGAGGAATTCCTCTACGAGCCGGACAAGCCGCTGCATGGCGACCTCACGGACTACGCCTATCACCAGCGCGGCTGCATCAGCTACGTGGTGGAGCTGTGGGACCTGTTCGCGCAGGTCGGCCTGGAGCGCAAGAAGCCGTTCGTGAAGGCCTACACCGATCTCGACCGCGACGACATGGTGGCAATCGCGAGCTGGGATCGCGAACAGAACGCCGGGCGCGCGGTGCTAGAGTGGCGCGGCTTCGAGCATCCGCAGCTCGGTGCGGTGGAGCTCGGCGGCATCGATCCGCGGGTGGGCATGTGGAATCCGCCCTACGAGCTGCTGCCCGGCATCTGCAACCAGCACGCGGCCGCCTTCCTGCGTGTTGCCGCCATGGCGCCCCGGCTGCGCTTCGGCGCAGTGGAGACGACCGCGCTCGGCGGCGCTCTCACCCGACTGGACGTCACGGTGGAGAACGTCGGCTACCTGCCGAGCTACGTGTTGAGCTCGGCGAAGAAGCTCAGCTGGAACGAGGAGCTGTATCTCGAAGTCGAGTGTGACGGCTGCGAGCTGGCCGAGGGCGGTTCGCGCCGCACGCTCGGCCACCTGGACGGCTGGGGGCGCGGCGCGGGCGAGGGCACCGGGGCGCTGTACTACCCCTACGGCCGGGGCAGTTCAGGCCGGGCGCGCTGCTCGCTGGTGGTCAAGGGCGGCGGCCAGGTGACGCTGCGGGCCCGTTCCTGCCGCACGGGCGAGGTCTGCGCCGCTATCGAGCTGGGCTGAACCGGGCAGGCTGTCAGTCCCGGTCCAGGTCTTCCGGCCGTTTGCTCGCCGCCGGTGCGATGGGCGCGCCGGAGTCGCGTTCGCGCACGGCCTCCATGAAACCGACCTGCTGGGCCCGTTCCCGGAACCACAAGCCCTCGGGAGAGTGGCGCGCAACGCCGTCGAAGAAGTTGGCGAACATCTGGGTGGTTCGCAGCCCCATGTTCTCGTAGGCCTGATTCACCGCCAGCTTCGACATCATCAACTGGTTGCGCGGTACGCCCTTGATGCGGTCGCAGAGCGCGCGCACCTCCTCGTCCAGGCGCTCGGCCGGCACGGCCTTGAGCACGAGTCCCATGGCCTCGGCCTCGCGGCCCGTAACGAGATCGCCGGTGAACAGCATGCGCTTGGCCCGTTCCAGCCCCAGCCGGTATACCCACATCATGGTGGTCGGGATGCCCCAGACCCGGGCCGGAGGATAGCCGATGCGTGCGTCCTCCGCGGCGACGATCAGATCGCAGCACAACGCGATATCGCTGCCGCCGGCCACCGCCGCGCCGTGGATCCTGCCGATGACGGGTTTGGACGCGCGCCACAGGGACATGAAGTCCTGCGTGTTGCGCGACATCATGGCGTAATCGAGCGTAGGATCCCACGGCATGTCCTGGGTGCCGTGGGCCTCGCCTTCGCTCTCTGCGTAACGGGCGAGGTCGTAGCCGCCGCAGAATCCCTTGCCCGCGCCCCGCAAGACGATCACGTGCACGTCGGCGTCCGCATCCGCCCGTTCCACGGCGCGGCGCAATTCGCCCGGCATCACGTCGTCGATGGCGTTCAGCCGCTCGGGCCGGTTGAGGGTAATCGTCGCGACCCGGTCGGCCGACTCGTACAGCAACGTGTCGTACATGCCGCCAGTATAGGAGAATCAGCGCTCCGCGTACTCGACGAGGGCGCCGCTGCGGTAGTCCGCGATGGCCTGCTCGATCTCCTCGCGGGTGTTCATGACGAAGGGGCCGTACTGGGCCACCGGCTCGCCGATGGGCTTGCCGGCCAGCAGGATGAACCGCGCGGTGTCACCGATGGATTCCACGGTGACGCTGTTCCCGTCGCCGAGTATGCCTGCCGATCGTGGCGGCAGTTCCCGGCTGTCGGCACCATGGCCTACGGTGATGCTGCCTTCGTAAGCGTAGACGAAGGCGCTGTGACCGGCCGGCACGGGGCACTGGAACAGGTGGTCCGCGGCCAGTTCCACGTCGACGAACACGGGTTCCGTGCTGAGGCCGTGGATGGGGCCGGTCACCGGTGTCCCGTCCACCGGCACCTCCCCGGCGATGACCTTCACCCGCCCGCCCGGGATGTCGGCCGCGGGAATCTCGGCCGCGGGGATGTCGCGGTAGGCGGCCGCTTTCATTTTCTCCGCGGCGGGCAGGTTGATCCAGAGCTGGAAGCCCCGCATGCGGCCCTCCCGCTGCTGCGGCATTTCGGAATGGATCACGCCGCGGCCGGCGGTCATCCACTGCACGCCGCCCTCGGTGAGTTCGCCCACGTTGCCCATGTGGTCCTCGTGGCGCATGTGGCCGTTCAGCATGTAAGTGACGGTTTCGAAACCGCGGTGCGGATGGGGCGGGAATCCGGCGATGTAGTCGTCCGGGTTGTCGGTGCCGAACTCGTCCAGCATCAGGAAAGGGTCCAGCCGGCCGGACTCGCCGGCGCCGAGGCTGCGGCGCAGCCGCACGCCGGCGCCGTCGGAGGTCTCCACGCCGGGGATGACCCGGCTCAAGCTGCGTTCCGCCATGATCCGTCCTCATGATTGTCTGTGGCGCCAGTGTAGCGCCCTGCGCTCCGACGCTGCGATACAGCGGGTATCATGTCCCCCGTTTGCGGCAGATTGCCGCGGAGAATCGAAGGAGACGAGAGCCGATGACGAGACCAGCCAGCGCCAGCCTCGCCGCCATTGCCCTGCTGCTCGCAGTGGCGGCGGTGGCCGCACCGCAGCCCCCGTTCGGACGCATGGACGTATTCGAGCTGGAGTGGGCTTCCGATCCGCAGATATCCCCCGACGGCGAACATATCGTCTACGTCCGCAACGGCATGGACATCATGACCGATGAGCCCGTCGGCCGGCTCTGGCTCGCGGCCTCCGACAGCAACCGGCACGAGCCGCTGACCGGCGACGACCGCGACGAGTCGGGCGCGGTCTGGTCCCCGGACGGCACGCGGATCGCCTACGTCGCCGAGGCCGGTGACGACGGGGCCGAGATCTTCGTCTACTGGCTGGAATCCGGCAAGCGCGCGAGTCTGACGCAGCTGGAGACGAGCCCGTCCGGGCTGAGCTGGTCGCCGGACGGTGGATGGCTCGCCTTCTCCATGCGAGTTCCGGCCGAGCCGCCGTCACTGGTGGAGCTGCCGTCGAAGCCCGAAGGCGCCGAGTGGGCGGAGACGCCGCGGGTGACGACACGGGGGACATACGAGAGCGATGGCAGCGGTTACCTGGAGCCGGGTTTCCATCATTACTTCGTGCTGCCCGCCGACGGCGGCACACCCCGGCAGGTGACCTCCGGCGCCTTCCATCACACGGGCACGCCGCAGTGGACGCCCGACGGCGACTCGCTGGTGTTCTCCGCCAACCGCAATCCGGACTGGGAGCTGGATTTCGTGGAGTCCGACGTCTATCGGGTGGACATGGCGAACGGCGAGATCACCCGGCTCACGGACCGTGATGGCCCGGATACCGAGCCCGTGATCTCGCCGGACGGCAGCCTGATCGCCTGGCGGGGCTATGACGACAAGGTCCAGACCTATCAGGTGGACAGGCTCTACGTAATGGAGATCGACGGCGGCGGCAAGCGCGAGCTGTTGCCGGAGCTCGATCGCAGCGTCTCCGGGCTTGCGTGGAACCGGGAGGGCGACGGCCTGTACTTCCAGTACGCCGATCAGGGCGTGACCCGGATCGGGTTCACCACCCTCGGCGGCAAGTTCCGGGTGATGGCGGAGAATGTCGGCGGCACGGTCATCGGCCGCCCCTACCTCCGGGGCTCGTTCTCCGTTTCCGGGGACGGCCGGATTGCCTACACACGCGCCACCGCCCACCGCCCGGCCGACGTCGCCGTGGTCTCCTGGCTGGGCGGTGCGCCCGCTGCTGTCACCGACCTGAATGCCGATGCGCTGGGCGGCCGGTCGCTGGGCCGGGTGGAAGAGTTCCGTTATCCGTCCACACTGGACATGCGGGAGATCCAGGGCTGGCTGGTGAAGCCGCCCGGCTACGACGCCGAGCGGGACTATCCGCTGCTGGTCGAAATCCACGGCGGACCCATCTCCCACTACGGTCCGGTGTTCTCCCCCGAGATCCAGCTCTACGCCGCGGCGGGCTACGTGGTGTTCTACCCGAATCCAAGGGGCAGCACGGGCTACGGCGAGGAGTTCGGCAACCTGCTGTACCACGACTATCCCGGCGGCGATTACCAGGACATCATGGACGGCGTCGATGCCCTCGTCGAAGCCGGCATCGCCTCCGAGGACAGCCTCTACGTCACCGGTGGCAGCGCGGGCGGCATCATGACGGCCTGGATCGTCGGCAAGACCGACCGTTTCCGGGCCGCCGCGGTGATCAAGCCGGTGATGAACTGGATCAGCAAGACGCTGACCGCCGACAATTACTACAAGTACGCCGACTATCGTTATCCCGGCCAGCCCTGGGAGAGCATAGAGGAGTACATGAAGTACTCGCCGGTTTCGCTGGTGGGCGAGATCGAGACCCCGACGCTGGTGATGGTGGGCACCGCCGACCTGCGCACGCCATTGTCCGAGGCGAAACAACTCTACAGCGCGCTGAAAATCCGCGGCATCGACACGGCACTGGTGGAGATACCGGGCGCGGCCCACAACATCGCGCGTCGGCCGAGCCAGCTCATCGCGAAGGTGGACCACATCCTCGCCTGGCTGCAGAGGTATCCGCCGGAATGAAGACGATTTCGGGACCCGGGATTGCCGGCGCAGTGATGATTGCGGTGTCTATGCTGGTCGGCTGCGCGAGTGCGCAGCCGGACCTGGGCATGGCCGTGGAAGATTTTGATCAGGCCTGCTTCCGGTCGGATCGGGCGCGCGGCAAGCTCGTCTTCGCCGAGCGCAACCGGGAGGTCTATTACTGCGATCTCTGGGACACACACTACATCTTCGAGGACGGCATCCTGGTGAGCATCGAGCAGAATCTGCCGTCCGGGGCGGACTAGGGCGGCCGGGCAATGGAGTGGCCCCGGGTCGGCATCGTGGTTTTCGATGACGTGGAGGTGCTGGACTTCTGCGGTCCGTTCGAAGTTTTCTCCGCGGTCCGGCTGAAGGAGGGCGCGGGGCGCGAGGCACCGTGTCCGTTCGACGTGGGCCTGGTCGCCGAGACGGGCGCGCCGGTCACCACGACGGGCGGCATGACGGTGACGCCGCGCTGGTCCCTCGACGATTGTCCGGCACTCGATCTGCTGCTGGTCCCGGGTGGCTGGGGCGTGCGCCGGCAACTGGAGAACCCGCCCCTGCTGGACTGGCTGCGCGAACGCAGCGGCGAAGTAGAGCGCCTCTGCTCGGTCTGCACCGGCTCCCTGCTGCTCGGCGCGGCCGGCCTGCTGGACGGGAGCCGCGCGACCACGCACTGGCGCTCGCTGGACTGGATGGCGGAGATGCTGCCTGCCGTGGAGGTGGTGCGTGACAGGCACTTCGTCCGGGACGGCAGCGTCTGGACCTCGGCCGGCATCTCGGCCGGTATCGACATGTCTCTGCGGATCGTCGCCGACATCCATGGAGAGGACATCGCCCGGGCGACGGCGCGCTACATGGAGTACCCCTGGCCGGGATCCGACGCGCGGCGTATATCGATGCCCGGCTAGGCGAAGTCGCGGACGAGGGCGCGCATGCGTTGCCTCGTCTTTTTGTCCGGGAGCGCGCCGAAGCCGGCGCCGATGTTGTCCACGGCATGCCGCGGGTTGGCCGTTTCGGTCAGCACGCAGGTTACCGCCGGGTGGGAGAGGATGAACTTGAGCGAGAACTGCGCCCAGCTGTCGCAGTCGAACTCGGCCGCCCACGGCGGCAGTTTTCTGCCGCGCACCAGCCGGAACCACTCGCCGTTGATGAACGGGCGATTGACGACGACGGCGGTGCCGCGTTCCAGCGCCATCGGCAGGACGCGTTCCGCGGCTTCCGGCTCCATCAGGGAATAGTTCACCTGCAGGACGTCCACGGTGCCGGTGTCCATGAGCTCCATCATGGCCGGGTAGTACTCTCTGCGGTGGCGGGCGACGCCGATATGCCGGGTCAGGCCCTCGTCTTTCCAGCGCCGGAACGTCTGCCAGTTCGGCACCGCGGTCTCGGGATAGGCGTGCATGAGGTCCAGCGTCGGTTTGCCGGTCATCGCCAGCAGGCGTGCCGCCTCGTCGCGCGCCGCCGGTTCGTCGCCGACGTCGAAATAGGTGCCGAGGAAGACGCGATCGCCGATCTCACGCTCGCCCACGACATCGGCCACGACAAAGCGGCTGTCGCCGGAGCAGTCGATGTAGCGCGATCCGTAGCGCTGGAACATCTTCATGACGTCCCAGGAGGCGTCCCGGTTGCCGCTGCGGAAAGCGTTCGAGTTGCCCATGCCGATGATCGGCAGTGACTCGCCCGTGTGCGGAATCGGCCGGGTTGGCAGTTGCTTGTGCTCGGCCACCAGCGTCGGCAGCGGTGCCGTCGCAGCGAACGCCGCAGCGCCGCCGTATTTCAAAAACTGCCGTCGCGTAGCCATGAGGTGCCGGACCGAACTTATGCAAGTTTCGCAACTTTTCAGACTTCCGGTCCGACTGCAAGTCGGAAATTCCGCAGGATGAGCCCGGTGGCGGTCAGGGCAGCTCGGCACGGTCCCGGGCGAGCACCACACCGGACTGCGAGGCCATCGATTCGTAATAGCGGACGAACCGCCGGGTCTCGAGCGCGTCGTACGGTGCCAGATTCCGGGCCCACCGGTATGAGATGGGCTGATACCAGAGCGCAGCCTCGACGGTGAACGGACCCTCGGCTCCTTGCGTATCCACGCGATAACGCACCACGTCGCCCCCTCCGGCGAAGTCCGCGTCACCCGCGGCGCGACCCCGTACCGCAATGTCCTCGCCCGCCGTGGTTTTGTCGAAGCCGGTCGGGAGCAGCCGGTTGTCCTTCGTGTAATGGGTGGCGGTCAGCAGCCCCGTCGTCACCCGTCCATCGGGATCGGCGAGCATTCCCTCGTAGATCTGGACTTCCGAGGGATCGTCGAGGATGTCGTGATGAGGCTCGTGCCGGCGCGGGTCTTCGTCGTTGTCGTTGCCGGCGATGGAGCCGTCGCTGCGCAGCCGGCCGGACTCGAAGACGACGTTGCCGTCACCGTCGGTGACGGTCACATGCAGCCACGCCCGGCGTGACGGGTAGGCGGAAGGCAGTTTGTGCCCCGCCTTGTTGCGGATGCGGATCACGGCCTCGAGCGACGTCCCGGTCCGGCGCACCGCACTCGCCTCGACCTCCGCGGATGCACTCTGCAGATGCTCGACGGTGCGGCGTGCCGCCTCTTCCAGATCGCGGGGCGCCGCCGTCACGCCGAGTTCGCCGCGATAGCGGTTCAGCATCCGCATCATGAAGAAGTTGCCGCCGCGGAAGACGTGCTTCGAGACCGCCTCGCGCGGCTCACCCAGTACCGCACTGACCGGTGTCTCGCCCTCGACGACGGGCATGTGGCAGCTCTGGCAGGTCTCGCGGCCGGGGTAGTCGCTGTGTTCCCACTCCAGGTACGGCATCTGCTCCGGTAGCGTGGCGATGATCTCGCCGTCCTCGCCGCGGCTGTGGGTGTACAGGGTATGGCAGCTGCCGCACAGTCCGGAGTCCTGAATGTGGCCGCCCTCGCCGGGTTTGAACAGGGAGGCCGAGTTCATGACGTGTTTTCGGCCCTCGGTGACCTCGAACGGCCCGAAGATCTGGCGTCGACCCTTCGCCGAATCCTCGTCGATGGTGAAGCCCGCTGTAAAGCTCGCGGCCGTACCGAGTCCGTCCGGCAGGATCTGGTGGCACATGGCGCAGGAAACCCCCTCGTGCGCCAGCGCGGTTTCGCCGTCGGCGCCCGGCGCGACGGGCAGGTGAGCGAAGACCTGCCCCTTGCGCTCCGCGAACTTCGCCTCGTAACGGGCCATCGGCATGTGACAGGCGGAACACTCGTCCTGGACCTCGGCGCTGGCCTCCGGGTGATCCATGATCTCCCGGCGCACCGCCGCCTGCCAGTAGGGATCCCGCGCGGAGTTCGCCATCATCGAGGCGCTCCAGTCGTCGCCGATGGAGATATCCCGCCCGTCCGCAGTCACAAGGCCGTTGTGGCAGGCAATGCAGTTGTCGCTGGTCGCGAACAGGTGGGTAACCACCCCCTGGGCCGCGGCAAGGCCGGGGACGGCGATGGTCAGCACGATGATGATCTGCGCGATCCGCGCGAGAGAACCGGGGCAACTTATCCGGGGCACAGTTTTCATCCTCACCAGCCGTCCGTGAGCCCGCCATCGAAAAAGTCCCACAGCACGTACAGCCGCACGACCGGATCCCGGTCGCCGGTGTTGTTCAGCGGCAGCCGCACGCCGACACCGAGGCGGACGTGCTGGCGCCGGTTGAGCGTGACCTGGACCTGGGGCACCGCATCCCACTCGGTGTCTGCGTCGCCGACCAGCGCACGGCTGCCCAGCACCTCGATCATGGGCGCCCAGCGGCGTCCCCATCGGCCCTCGGTAATGGCCCGGCCGGCCGCCAGTCGCCAGAACGCCTCGTCGTCCGCCTCGTCATCCTCCAGCGGGAGTCCGAAACCCGCCTGGCCGTGGACGAAATAACCTCGCGGCAGGAGCTGGCCCACGAGCAACATCGGCTCGACGATCACCGTCCCCGCGGAGGCACCGGCATCCTCGTCGCCGGTGGGCAGAACCACCTCGGTGGCGAAACTGACGATCGTCCCCCGGCCCAGGTCGTCGTAGACCACGCGCTTGTAGCCCAGCACGATGTCCCCGAGGACCGAGCGCCAGTCGCCCGTGCCCTCGCCGTCTGCCGTGCGCGACTCCCACCATACCGCCGGCACCGCGATCTCCACCTGATTGCGCGCGCCGATGCGCTTTTCGTAGATTGCTTCGATCGCCACGTTGCCCGGGTCCTCGGTCGCGACCGTGCTCTGCACGATGACCTCGTCTTCGGGGAATGCCTTTGTGGTGTATAGCGGCAGCGGCAGGTTCAGCTCGCCCCGCGGCCAGGCGTCACTCGTGCAGAAGCTCCGTATGTGGCCGACCGCCGCCTCCAGCTGCTGGTCGCTCAGCGCCTCGCCGAACGCCGGCATGATACGGGCGAAGGCACGCACCGGGCCGCCGTCGTGCGCGACCGCCACCCAGTCCGCGTCCGCCTCCCGGGTGGCGAAATTGCAATTGGTGAAATCGGGTGTCGGCACACCGAATCCCAGTTGCTCCTGCCTGACACCCGTGCCGTCGGCGCCGTGGCAGGCCGCGCAGGCCTCGGTGTAGATCCGCCTGCCGTCCCGCAGGCTGCCCGGGTCAGCCACACCGGGGGCGTGTGCATCGGCTCCGGCGCTATGGTCCGGAGGAGACGCTGGAGAGGAGGCCGCCGCCGCTGCCGCCATAAGTGCGACCGAGGTCAGTAGCAGGCCGTATCCCAAGCGTCCGATCATTGGCTTTCATTATGCTGATCCGGCCCTGGCCGGCATTGAATTTCCGCAATGTTCGCGGGCCCCGGGCCGCCTAGAGTATGCGCTGACTCGTCGTCAGCGACCCGGCCCCGAAATCACGGAGATAGCCTTGCCATGCAGTACTACCGCATCCCCGATACCGACCTGGAAGTGTCCCGCATCGCGCTCGGAACCTGGGCCATCGGCGGCTGGATGTGGGGCGGCACCGAGAAACGCCGCTCCATCGAGACGGTGCACGCCGCCCTAGAGCGCGGCGTCAACCTCATCGATACAGCGCCGGTCTACGGCTTCGGCACCTCCGAGCGCATCGTTGGCGAGGCACTGCGCGAATACGACGGAAACGAGCCTGTGTACGTCTCCACGAAGGTCGGCCTGGACTGGACCGAGGACGAGCGCATCTTCCGCAACGGCAGCCGCGACCGGGTGCGCCACGAGATCGACGCTTCCCTCGAGCGCCTGGGCCGGGACGCCATCGACATCCATTTCGTCCACTGGCCCGACTGCACACGGCCCGTCGCCGAGACGGCGCGGGCGATGCGCGAGCTACTCGAGGAGGGACTCATCCGGGCCGTCGGTGTCAGTAATTTCACCCCGGACCAGATCGATGCTTTCCGCGCCGAGTGTCCGGTGCACGTCTGTCAGCCGCCGTACAATATCTTCGAGCGGGGCATCGATACGAGCGTCAAGCCGTATTGCGAGCGCCGCGGCCTGCCGCTGATGACCTACGGCGCACTCTGCCGCGGCCTCCTGTCGGGCAAGATGTCCCGGGACCGGGATTTCGAGGGCGACGACCTACGCAATGCCGATCCCAAATTCGCCGACCCCCGGTTCGAGCGCTACCTGGCCGCGGTAGCGGATCTGGAAAGACTCGCCCGCCGAAAGACCGGCCGGTCACTCCTCGCGTTCAGCCTGCGCTGGGTGCTGGAGCAGCGTGTGCCGATCGCGATCTGGGGAGGCCGCAAGCCCTCTCAGATGGCGCCCATCGACGAGGTGTTCGACTGGTCGATGGATCTGGCGCTGCTCTCCTCGGTGGACAGCATCCTGAACGAGCACATCGATCATGCCGTGGGCCCGGAGTTCATGGCACCGCCGACCGGATTGGAATCTGATCACTAGGCGCTTGCCGGGCTCTCAGCCCAGCACGTAGCGCTGGAATGCGAGCAGGGCAGCGAACGCCAACACGACCGCGATGCCCGCGGTCGAGCCGGAGATGCGATCCAGCGCATCCGGTATGAGTTCCGAGAAGACCATCCAGATCATGGCGCCGGCGGCCAGGCCGAGGCCGACGGGAAGCCAGGGTTCGAAAGCGAGAACGAACAGAAAGGCGGGAACCGCCATGAGCGGCTGGGGCAGGCTGGTAAAGATGCTCCAGGCACCGGCCTTCCACACCGGCGTTCCCCGCGGTATCAGCACCAGGCTGATGGCGAGTCCCTCGGGTATGTTATGCACGGCGATCGCCGATGCGATGAATACACCGAGTGCTTCGCTGCCGCCGAAAGAGACGCCGACGCCCACGCCCTCGGCGAAGGAATGGGCCGTCATGATGCCGAGGATGAGCAGTGCCTTGCGGGCGTTCGCGCCTTTCAGTTCGGCGACGTCGACGTTGTCGCCCCGACCGGCCAGCAGCCGGTTGGCCGCAACCACGAGCAACAGCCCGAGCAGGATGCCGGCAATAGTGCGGCCGGGTGACGCGCCGAAGCCCTCGGCGATCAGCCCGTGACTGGCGGCCAGCATAAGGCCGGCGGCCGCGGCACTGGACACGCCGAGCCACCACCGGTTGACGCCGCTGACGAACAGGAACGGAAGGGCACCCAGGCCGGTGGCTGCGGCCGTGATGGCTGCCGCGGCGGCAACGGTCCAGACGTTGACGTCGATCATGCACCCAGCCTAACTGAAGATCGCCGGTGGCGCAGTGCGCGCGGCGGCACTGGCCGATGTTGCTCAGAGATGGCCGATCGCTTAATGGCTTGCTGCGGTCCCGGCGATAGTGAAAAGGTTGCAGGCGCTGCGGCAATCCTTGCAGTCGCGGGATCGGCGAGTCGGTGGTCGCCGTGCTGCCAGCGCCCCGAGCTTGTGGCATGGCTCTTGCAGCTCCACAGAGAGCAGCGGAGGAGTACGATGGCAATCGAAAGGAGCTTGGTAGCATGAGTGAAGGACAATCGCTGAAGGGCAAGAGAGTCGCCTTCCTCGCCACCGATGGGGTGGAGCAGGTGGAACTGACCCGTCCGTGGGAGGCGGTGCGGGAAGCCGGCGGGGACGCGGAACTCCTGGCACCGAAGAGCGGCAAGATCCAGGGATTCCGTCATCTCGACAAGGGCGATGTCTTCGATGTCGATCGCCCGGTCGGCGATGCCCGCGCGGAGGACTACGATGCACTGGTGCTGCCCGGCGGCGTCGCGAATCCGGATTCGCTGCGGCTGGACGAGGACGCGGTACAGTTGACGCGCGAATTCTTCCGCCTCGGCAAGCCCATCGCGGCCATCTGCCACGGCCCCTGGGTGCTGGTGGAAGCCGGCGTGGTAGACGGGCGAACCCTGACATCCTGGCCGAGCCTGCAGACCGATATCCGCAATGCCGGCGGACGCTGGGTGGATCAGGAGGTGGTCACTGACGACGGACTGATCACGAGCCGCAAGCCGGATGATCTGGATGCGTTTTGCGAGGCGCTGCTGGCCGGGTGGGCCGGGTGCCGGACCGAACTTTTGTGACTTATTGAACTTGTTGGCAGGCGGGCGGAGCTAAAATTCGGTGTCTGCAGGCACCACGGTCAAGGACGGCGCCGATAGTCATAATCTGCCGGGGAAGGCAGCCACTCCAGGCGTCGGTGCCACCCGGATGGTGCGGGCAGCGGGGTGACTGGGCCCGGTCCACACCAGACTACTGGCCGCCCCGACGAGGGTGATCGCCGACAAACGCACGACCGCCACGCTATTCGATGCGGACGCAAGCTCCATACCGATCCAAGGCCCTTCCGGGGGTCGGAAAGGGGCTGGTGACCTGCTACAGTCGCATCAAAAGGTTCCGGTTGTAACTAATAAGCTAGGTGCCGGACCGAACTTTTTGGACTTATGAAACTTATGCGCCATAGGGTGAGTGCAGATTCGCGCACGGCACAACAAGTTGGAAAAGTCACAAAAGTTCGGTCCGGCACCCCAAACACCGCAAAACACAAAAGGTCGAGGAGGCCAAATGTCGTTCAAGAAAGTCGCGGTACTGGGTATCGGCAAGGTGGGCAAGCTGGCGGCGCTGCTGCTGGAGGAGTCCGGTTTCGACGTGACCGGCCTCGACAGCCGTAAGCTCGACCTCGGCACCTCGTTCCCCATCATCCAGACCGATATGGGTGACACGGCCGGCCTCGCCGAGGTGCTCAAGCCCTACGAAGCCGTACTGTCCTGCCTGCCGTATGCCCTCAATACCGACGTGGCACGCGCCGCGCACAGCCTCGGCATGCACTACTTCGACCTCACCGAAGACGTGCCCACCACCGCGGCCATCCGCGAACTGAGCGAGACCTCGAAGGGCATCATGGCGCCCCAGTGCGGTCTCGCGCCCGGCTTCGTCGGCATCGTCGCCTCCCACCTCGCGCGTCAGTTCGACCGGGTCCGCTCCATCAAGATGCGTGTCGGTGCACTGCCACAGAATCCTACCGGCCTGCTCGGCTACAATTTCAACTGGTCGCCCGAAGGCGTGGTCAACGAATACCTGAACGATTGCGAGGTCATCGAGGAAGGTGTCCACAAGTGGGTCTCGCCGATGGAGTGGGTCGAAACCGTTTTCGTCAACGGCCGCAAGCTCGAGGCCTTCACCACCTCCGGCGGCCTTGGCACGATGTGCGAGACCTTCAAGGACCACGTCGAGAACCTCGACTACAAGACCATGCGCTATCCGGGGCATGTGGACCTGATGAACTTCTTCTTCCACGAGTTGCTCATGCGCGAGCGCCGTGACCTCGCCGGCGAAATTCTCACCAACGCCAAGCCGCCTGTGGACGAGGACGTGGTGCACGTCCACATCTCGGCCGAAGGCTGGAAGGACGACGAGCTCTCCCGCCGCGAGTTCGTGCGCTCCTACTACCCGCAGAAGGTCCGCGACGAACGCTTCACTGCGATCGCCTGGACGACGTCGGCATCCGTGACCGCCGTCATCGAGATGGTGCGCGACGGCAAACTGCCGCAGCAGGGATTCCTGAAGCAGGAAGACATTCCGGTGATGCCCTACCTGCAGACGCGTACGGGCGGCATGTTCGGCGAGAAGGTGTAGGCGTACCGGAAACACCCCACGGAACGCTACACTGGGTGTGTGGCAGCTTCGCGGACAAGGATTTGGTCGGCGGCCGTTCTGTGCATGGCCGTTCTCGCGGCCATGTTCGTTCTACCCGGGAACGACGGCGGCGGAAACGATGGCGCGGCCGACGACTCCGGCACGCTTCGTTCGGCTGCGGAACCTCGACGATCGTCTGAACCGCGCGGAGAAGCGGCGTTGCCTGCCGGCAACGAGCCACAGCTCCGCGAAGTCGCCACCGACCGTCACTTCGCCTGCGATCCGTCTCCGCACGACCTGCCGTCGGCGGAAAACATGGCCGCTCGTCTCGAGCGCCGCCAGCAGGAGTCCGAACGTCGTGCCAGGGCATTGGAGGGACCGGAAGACGTAGACCTTCGCCTCGCCGCCGCGTTGATCACGGAAAAACGCAGTCCAGCGCATCTGCAACGTCTGCTCTCGGCCCTCGCGCTCAATCCCGACCACCCGCTCATCCTGGAGCGGCTGCTCGATGCCTGCATCAACCGGCCCGATTCGCGTGTCTGCGAAGAGCAGGGCATTGTCGAGCGTGCGGCGGCGGCCGACGGCAGCAATGGGCAGATGTGGGGTGCCATCGCAGGCTACCACGCCAGCCGGGGCGATGAGGAAGACGCGCTCGAGGCACTCCGGCGCGCGGCCAGTGCGGGCGAGCACCGCGAGTATCTCATCGACTTCATCGGTGTGATCGAGCGGGCTCTCGCCGCAGTGGCGAGCGATCAGTCTTATGGCCAGCGGGTCATGGAGGCCATGGGGTGGTCGGCGTCGTTTTCGTCGCCCTGGCTGGCGGCCTACTACCAGTGTCGGGACCGGGTTGCCGATGATCTGCTTTGGCGGAATAGCTGCCGTGATTTCGCGCTGCGTCTGGAGGCGGGCAGCCGCACCCTCATGGGCCGCGGCCTCGGCATTGGCATGCAGGCAATGATCGCTGAAGGGATCGGTGACGAAGAGACACTGGCGGCGGTGAATGATCGTCGGGAGGCGCTCGATACCTGGCGTGAAGAGCACCTGACCACCGACGGCGAGATCGTACTGACTCGCGACGAGCGGGTGCTGCGCCGCTACATCGACGAATGGCGATCGCATGGCGAGATCGCGGCGATTGCCTACGTCAGGGAGGAGGTCGAACGCCTGAAACGGATTCCCGGGTATGACCCCTGCGCTCTCGAGCTGCCCTAACTCTCCGAATAACTTTCAAAAGTTGCAAAAGTTCGGTCCGGCACCCGTCTACCCCCGTCTACCAGGTGTCGACGTAGCGCCTGCCGCCCTCGTCCACCCGCGGCGGCAGCCGCGCCAGCATCCCGGCCAGTTCCCGGCGGGTGTCGGCCGGGTCGATGACGGCGTCGATCTCCAGGTGCGCGGCCGCTTCGGTGGCCTTGCCCGCCTCGTACATCTGCTTCACCAGCTTGTCGAACAGCGCCTCGCGTTCGGCGTGGTCTTCCACCGCCTCGAGTTCCTTCCGGTAGCCCAGCTGTACGGCGCCCTCCAGGCCCATGCCGCCGAACTCGCCGGTCGGCCAGGACGCGGTCCAGACCGGTGCGGCCAGGCTGCCGCCGGCCATCGCCATGGCGCCCAGACCGTAGCCCTTGCGCAGTACCACGGCCAGGATCGGCACCGTAATGCTCGCGCCCACCACGAACAGCCGTGACATGCGGCGCACCGCCGCTTCCCGCTCGCTGTCCGGACCCACCATGAAGCCCGGCGTGTCGATGAGGGAGAGCACCGGCAGATCCCAGGCGTCGCAGAGCTGCAGGAAGCGTGCGGTCTTCTCGGCGGCTTGCGCGGTGATGGCGCCGCCGAGCTGCCGGCAGTCGTTCGCGATCAGCCCGACCGGCCGTCCCTCGATGCGCAGGAAGCCCGTGATGACCGGGGCGCCATAGCGCCGGCGCAGCTCGATGAAGCTCCCCGTATCGCCGAGGGTCTCGATAACGTCACGTACCGGATACACCCAGCGCCGGTCGGCGGGGATGAGATCGCGCATCGCGGTCTGGTCCGCGCATTCCCGGTCGCCGGTGCGGCCCTGGTACAACGCCAGCAGACGACGCGCGATTTCCGTCGCGTGGGCTTCGTCGTCGGCGACGATATCGACGACGCCGTTGCCTTCCTGTACCTCCACCGGCCCGATCTCGGTGGGTGCGTGCTTGCCCAGGCCGCCGCCCTCGATCATGGCGGGCCCGGCCATGCCGATCCACGAACTTTTCGTGGCAATGGTGACGTCGGCGGAACCGAACAGCGCCGCGTTGCCCGCAAAGCAATAACCGTTGTTGATGGCGATACGCGGCACCAGCCCGGACAGGCGCCCCCAGGTGCGGAAGGACGACAGATTCAGTCCGGCGATCTGGGTCGTGACGTCGGTGTCGCCGGGCCGCCCGCCGCCGCCCTCGGTGTACATCACCACCGGCAGCTCCCACTGCTCGGCCAGCTCGAAGATCCGGTCGAGCTTGCGGTGGTGGAAGTAGCCCTGGGTGCCCGCCAGCACGCTGTAGTCATAGACCACGACGGCCGCCCGGGCGTTCTCGCGGCCGAATAACTCCGCATTGATGGTCCCGGTGCCGGTGATGACGGCATCCGCGGGCGTGTTCTCCTCCAGGTCCGCGATGTCCCGGCGGCTGCGCTGGGCGGCGACCGCCAGCTGGCCGTATTCGGTGAAGGAACCGGTGTCGACCAGGTCGTCGAGATTCTCCCGCGCGGTCCGGTAGCCCTTCGCATGGCGCTTCTCGACCATCGCGGGCCGATTACGGTCGAGGGTTTTTGCGAGCCGCTCGGCGAGCGCCTCGGTCCTTTCGTCGGTCACGGCGATTCAGTCCTGATCGGCGCCGCGCACGGTGAGCACCGGGCATTCGGCGTGACGGACCACGCCCTCGGCGGTGCTGCCGATCAGCAGGTGCCTCAGGCCGCTGCGCCCGTGGGTGGACATCACGATCATCGCGGCACCGGTTTCCTTCGCATAGCCGGTGATCTCGTCCACCGGACGGCCCTCCAGCACCCTGGCTACGGGCGGATTCGTGAAGCCGGTGAGTTTGTCTCTCGTGAACTCGTCCAGCTGCGCCTGGGCCTGGGCCACCAGTTCTTCCACCGTGGGCACCGCCGTCGGCACCTCCATGGAGGTGTAGACGATCGGCGGCTCCACCACGGTGATGCAATGCAGCTCACCGCCGAGCTGTTCGGTCATCTTGTGCGCCCAGTGCAGGGCGGTGACCGACGTCTCGGAGAAATCGGTGGGAAATACGATCGTTGTCCTGCTGGCCATGGTGTGAACTCCTCCGGGGCGGCTGGCGTTCCCTGTTCACCCTCATGCTAGACAGGGAGCGGCGGGTTTTCCATCGTGGCAATGCGCGGCGGGCCTGCCAGACGGCCCCGCCGGGGAATCTTTCTCCCGCATTGCCGGCGGCGCGGTTTTCCCCCGCGGCCGCGTCTCAGTCCGGCCTGCCGAGGACGCGCAGGCGCGAGAACAGGAGCGGCAGCAGCGACAGGTTGGCCACGAGCGCGACGACCATCGCCAGGCCCGTGAGCAGCCCGAAATAGATGGTGGGTACGAAATTCGACAGCGCGAGGATGGAGAAGCCCAGCATGATGGTGATGGAGGTGTAGTACATCGCGTGGCCGATGCTGCGATGGCAGCGCTCGATGGTGGCGTCGTAGTCGCCGTCCTTCGCGAACTCCTCCTGGAAGCGGTACACGTAGTGGATGGTGTCGTCCACGCCGATGCCGATGGCGATGGCCGCGATGGTGATGGTCATGATGTCGAGCGGCACGCCCATCGCGCTCATGAGTGCCAGGACGGCGCTGGCGGCGACCACGTTCGGCACGAGTGCGACGACGGCGACGGCCAGCGAACGGAACGACAGCCAGAACATCAGCACCACGGCCACCGTCACCACCCCGGCGGACTTGATCTGGGAGCCCAGCAGACTCTGCAGCACGTTGTTGTAGAGCACCATCAGCCCGGTGAGATGCACGCGCTCCTCGCCCAGGCCGAGATCCTCGGCGAGATAGCGGCGGATCGACTCCAGCAGTTCGTCGCGCTCCAGCGTCTCGCTGGTCTCGTAGACGCGCGCGGCGATGCGCATCTGGTGACCCTCGACGGCCAGGTAGGGCTCGAACAGGACCTCCTTCACGTCCTCCGGCAGGCGCTTGTAGATGACCGAGAGCTGGAAGTTGTCGAGCTCTTCCTCGCCCATGACCTGGCGGATGACCTCCAGCGTGGTGGAGAGCGACAGTACCTTGCCGATGTCCGGTCGGGACTCGAGATGCTCGTGGGCCTCGCGCACGAGATCGCTGCGGGTGGCGTTGTACCAGTAGCTGCGCGCTGCCAGGCCCGGCTCGCCGGGCAGCTCAAGCTCGTCCGCCTGTTTCTGCTCGTCCTCCTGGTCGGAGACGAACGCGGGGTCTGCGTCCAGGATGACATCCAGGGGCGTGGTGCCGCCGAGGCGCTCGTCGATCACCTTCATGCCCTGGTAGATGGCCGTGCTCTGCTTGAAGTAATCGATGAAGCGGTTGTCCACGCTGAGCTGCAGCACGCCGGCCGTGCTCGCGACGGCGATCAGCGCGTATCCGGCCAGCGTTGCCCGGGGCGCCGAGCCGATCAGCCGCGAGAAGAATCCCGTGATGCGGTTGGTGAAGTCGCCGCTCTCGGGCGTGTCGCCCGGCGAGAGCAGTATCAGCGCGGCCGGCAGGATCAGGAAGGTGAGCACGAAGGCCATGGCCATGCCGATCACCATCATCCAGCCGAAGTCGATGACCGGGCGGATGTCGCTCACCACAAGGGAGCCGAACGCCACCATGGTGGTGAGCGCCGTATAGAGCGCCGGATAGAACTTGTTACGCACCGTCTCGCGAACCAGTTCCCTCTGGCCGGCGTCCGGCTTTTCGCGGTGCAGCTCCCGGTGGCGCACCACCAGGTGCACGTTCAGCGAGAGCGTCAGTATCAGCATCAACGAGACGAAGTTGGACGATACCACCGTGACCGGCCATTGCACGAGGCCGAGAAAGCCGATCATGCCGAGCACGGTCGCGGCGCAGGTCGCCAGCGGCAGCACCACCCAGCGCGGGCGGCGGAAGATCAGGGCGAGGAGGGCGATCAGCGCCACGGCGAGGCCGATGCCGAACACGATCAGGTCGCGGCGGATGAAGTCCACCAGGTCGGCGGCGATCATCGGCAGCCCGCCCAGGTGCAGCTCGGTGCCGTCGCGGTAGTCCTCGACGATGCCGCGCACGGTCGCGATGGTGCGCTGCAGTTCGGCCTGCTGGGACTCGCGGCGCTCGCGGATGCGCTGCTCCACGCCGGCGAGCGCGGCGGACTCCTCGGCCGTCAGATCCCGCTCGAGACGGATCTCGCGCAGATCGGCGCGCCGGTTCAGCAGTTCCGTGTAGGCCTCGTCCTGCTCCAGATTGACCTGCAGCGCGGTGGTACCGCCGTCCGGGCTCATCAGACGGTTGCGGTAGAGAGGGCTGGTGGTCAGCTCCTCGCGGGCGAGTTCGCGGTCGACCTGCGCAGACAGCAGGGTCGGCGCGCCGTCCGCGAGTTCCCTGGGGCCGAGCGGCGGGCTCTGCAGCAGCGGCACGTCGAGGATGGAGACCACGGAAGCCACGCCCGGGGCGCCCTCGAGTTCGTTCCGGAGCTTGCCGAGATCATCGAGTACTGCGTCGGAGAAGAGATCCCCGGACGGCGTATACGTGAGGATGAGGAAGTCGTCGGAGCCGTAACGGGCGCGGATGGCACGGTAGTAGCGGATGCCGGTATCGCTCTCCAGCAGGAGCGAATCGCTGGAGGTGTCGAGCGCGAAGTCCGGCGCACGGCTGGCGAGCAGGCCGACGGCGAGGACCGTGACCAACAACGTGATTACGGGTCGCCCGAGGACCAGAGAATCGTACAGAGACAGTGCCGCTTTACGCATCCGCGCCCGCCGTCAGGGCTGCTCGCCTCATCGCTCCCGCCTCCCTGCGCCGGTGGCGTCTCGTCGGGTTCCTTCCCATCGCATCGGCACCAGTATAGAGGGTTTGCGGAGCCAGCCACAGCCGCATTGCCGGCGTCAGATTCTGCATGCCGAGGGTGCAGATTCTGCACGTGTCGGTGCGTCAGCGCGGCGCCAACCCGGGCGCAAAGCGGCTCGTGGGCGCCTGCCGCCGCCCGGGCGCAACGGCATGGATCTTGCTCCTCTCCGGGTGAGGACGAGATGCGACAACCGAAAGGAGATCGAAGCATGTCAGTAGTGAAAGTCACCGAGATCATGTCCGATTCGAAGGAAAGCTTCGAAGACGCCATCAACGACGGCATCGCGCGGGCGAGCAAGACCGTACACAACATCCAGTCGGCCTGGATCAAGGAACAGAAGGTCGTAGTGAAGAACGACAAAGTCGCCGAGTACCGCGTGGCCATGAAGGTCAGCTTCCTCGTGGACGACAAATAACCGGACGCGTCCAGTGACTGAGAAACGCATCACCGGGACGGACGACGGCGCGCTGCGCGAGATCGCCGCGGACCGCGGCGAGATGCCTCACGTGACCGTCGTCGTCCCGTCGACGTCGCTGCCGTCGGAGCGGCAGACAAACGAGATACGGCTGAAGAACGCCATCGCCGAAGCGGATGCCCAGCTCCGGACCCTGGGCCTGGACGATCGGCGTCGCGCCGCCGTGCTGGGCCCGCTGATCGAGGCGAGGGACGGCGGCACATTCTGGCCCGAGGAGCCGCTGGACGGCGGTCTGGCCGCATACACCAAGGGCAGTGGCCTGAACCGGATCGCGCTGCCGCAGCGGCCGCGGGAGCTGACCGTGGTGGGCTGGCGTTTCCACCTGAAACCGGTACTGGAGGCGCAGGGCCTGACCGGCCCTTTCTCGCTGCTCGCCATTAGCCAGAACGACGTGCGACTGTTCGCGGGCGACCATGGCGACCATCGAGGCCTGAGGCCGCTGGATCTCGCAGGCCGGGCTCCGCGTTCGCTGGAGGAGTCCGCGGGACACGATCTGACCGAGCCCAACCTGCAGCACCACGCGGGCCATCGCGGCAGTGCAGAGGCCATCTACCACAGCCACGGCGGAGGCAAGGACGACGTGACGCCGGAACTGAAGCGCTTTCTGCGCGAGGTCGACCGGGCGGTGCAGGATCTCCTGCCGGCCCGTGAATCACCGCTGGTGCTGGCCGGCGTGGAGTCGCTGCTCGCGCTCTATCGGCAGGTGAGCGACCTGCCGGGCATACTGGAGGACGAGTTGCACGGCAATGTGGAGCACCTCTCCACCGCGGAACTGCACGAACGCGCCAGGGAACTGGTGGAGCGCCGCCACATGCAGGACGACCGGGAGGCCGCAGCGGTCCTCGCCGATGCGGTGGGCAGCGGCAGCGCGACCGACAGCACCGACGAAGCTCTGCTCGCCGCGCTGGAAGGCCGTGTCAGCGAGATCGTCGTCGCCGGCGACCGGGAAGACTGGGGTTACGTCGACGAAGGCGCCCACGAAGTACGCCACCGGGACGAACTGCCGAGAGAGGATCTCCTCGACCGTGCGGCCGTCGAGACCTGGCTGCACGGCGGCCGCGTGCGGGTGCTGCCGGCGGAAGACCTGCCCGGCGAGCGACTGGTCTACGCTTCCCTCCGCTACTGACCCCCGCGTAGGAGGGCCTTCAGGCCCGATCTTTTCCGACCGGCTCCCCTTCTCTTATGGCCGCCCTGCGGGGGTATCCATCTTGCTCCCGACAAAAGGTCGCGGCGATGGGTACCCCCGCATGACGGCCGCCTCGCGGTGGCGTGACGGAGCTGACAGTCAGGAGCGCCTGCTGATTGGTGCCAAGCCTCTCGGCTACGGGCCCGTTAGCGGGTGGGTGAGGGTTGCGGTGTCGTCCTTGATGCAGCGGAGGCATCGATGGGCATGCAGGAGGGGCTTTAGCCCCGATCAGCGCTCGGCCAGCTCAGGCGAAGATCGGGCCTAAAGGNAGCGCCTGCTGATTGGTGCCAAGCCTCTCGGCTACGGGCCCGTTAGCGGGTGGGTGAGGGTTGCGGTGTCGTCCTTGATGCAGCGGAGGCATCGATGGGCATGCAGGAGGGGCTTTAGCCCCGATCAGCGCTCGGCCAGCTCAGGCGAAGATCGGGCCTAAAGGCCCTCCCACATGAGCGTCCCCGCAACCCATATCCGTCCGATGGCGTGCCAACGGCAAGAGGAGGTGATACCGGCCAGCCTCTTATGGCCGCCCTGCGGGGGTATCCATCTTGCTCCCGACAAAAGGTCGCGGCGATGGGTACCCCCGCATGACGGCCGCCTCGCGGTGGCGTGACGGAGCTGACAGTCAGGAGCGCCTGCTGATTGGTGCCAAGCCTCTCGGCTACGGGCCCGTTAGCGGGTGGGTGAGGGTTGCGGTGTCGTCCTTGATGCAGCGGAGGCATCGATGGGCATGCAGGAGGGGCTTTAGCCCCGATCAGCGCTCGGCCAGCTCAGGCGAAGATCGGGCCTAAAGGACCTCCCACATGAGCGTCCCCGCAACCCATATCCGTCCGATGGCGTGCCAACGGCAAGAGGAGGTGATACCGGCCAGCAAGAGTGGCATCGGGCCTGAAGGCCCTCCTACGATTGGGCGTAGAATGTGACCCCGGAGCGGCGGCCGCGCCGTTGGCACTGCGCCAGAGCACGGGAGGAAGGGCATGACGATCGGGCCGCGGGTGTGTTTGCTGTTGCTGGTGGCCTCGGCCGCTTTCCTTCCCGCGGCCGCGGCGATCGCCGCCCCGGCCTGGGTGCCGCAGGACCTGAGGGACTGGGTGCCCTGGGCGACCCGGGGCAGCGAGTACCGGGAGTGTCCGTTCCTGCTCGGCACGCGCGCACAGGCCGAGTCCGATTTCCGCTGCGCGTGGCCCGGCACGCTCCGGCTGGAGGTGGACGGCCGCGGTGCCCGCTTCGAGCAAGCCTGGGAGGTCTCTGCCGCCGAGCAGTGGGTGGCGCTGCCGGGAGACGCCGAGCACTGGCCCGCTGCCGTCGAGGTCGACGGCCGTCCTGCCACCGTATTCGAGCACGATGCCCGTCCGGCGCTGCGGCTCGTGCCCGGCCGCTACCGCGTGGCGGGGCGCTTCGACTGGCAGGGCCGGCCGCGCACGCTGGCGATACCGACGGAGACCGGCCTGCTGGCGCTGACCGTCGACGGCGAGGCCGTCCTGCGGCCACGGCGTGACGACGGCACCCTGTTCCTGGCACGGGATGAGGGCGTGTCGCCGCGCGAGGATGCGCTCGGCATCCAGGTATATCGGCTCGTCGAGGACGCGGTGCCGACGCGGCTGACCACGCGCCTGCAGCTGGAGGCTGCCGGTCGGGTACGGGAAGTGACCCTGGAACCGGTGCTGCCACCCGGTTTCGTGCGCCAGTCGCTGGCCGCCCCGATGCCCGCGCGCCTGGATCCGGACGGCACGCTCACACTGCAGATCCGCCCGGGGCGCTGGACGGTGGAGCTGGTCGGGCGGGCCGACACTCTGGTGGAAGAGATCCCCCGGCCGTCCGGCGGCAGTGCCTGGCCCGGTACGGAGATATGGAGTTACCGGGCCGACGAGCGCCTGCGCATCGCGGTACCCGCGGGCATGACCACCGTGGATCCGGGACAGGCCGGCGTGCCCGCCCCCTGGGGTGCGCTGCCGGCGTTCGCGATCGGCGGCGGCGATGTCTTCACGCTGGAGCAGCGCCGCCGGGGCGGGCTGTCCGGCGACAATGCGCTCACCGTAGAACGCCAGCTTTGGCTCGACTTCGATGGCCAGGGTTTCACCGCCCTGGATCAGGTGCGCGGCACGATGCAGCGGGACTGGCGCCTGAATATGGGGGCGCCGTGGCAGCTCCTCGGCGCCCGCGACGGTCGAGGTGACGCCCTGCTGGTCACCCACGCTCCGGACGGCGAGGCGCGCGGAGTCGAGTGGCGGGAACGCGACGTCTCTCTGCAGGCGCTCAGCCGGCTGCCCGGGGCGGTCGACGTCCCGGTCACCGGCTGGTTGCAGCGGCTGGCGAGTCTGAATGCGACGGTCCACCTGCCGCCGGGCTATCGGCTGGGTGCCGCCCTCGGCGCCGACAGCGCGCCCGGCGCCTGGCTGAGCCGCTGGAGACTCCTCGATCTGTTCGTGGTGCTGCTGGCGGCCGCGGCCGCGGGCAAGCTCTACGGCCGCGCGGCAGGTGCCGTGGCCCTGGTCACGCTGGTGCTCATCCACCAGGACCTGCCCGTCTTCTCCTGGCTGCTTCTGAACCTGCTCGCCGCGGTTGCGCTGGCCCGGGCGGCGCCGGAGGGTCGGCTGCGCCAGCTCGCCCGCTGGTACCGTCACGGCAGTATGGCGGCGCTCGCGCTCCTGTTCGTGCCGTTCGCCGTGAACCAGATCCGCTACACCCTGTATCCCCAGCTCGAGGCGTCCGCGGCCTACGCGCCGGCGAGGTTGCCGACGGCTGCGCCGGCCCAGGCAATGATGGAGATGAAGCGGGCGGCGGAGTCGCGAGCAGCCGCCGACGCGCTCAGGGCAACCGGCCAGGCTGTCGACCAGGTGGCTGCCGGCGAGCCGCCGGTCGCTGTGCCGCCGCGACCGGCGGCCGAGCAGCGCTATGCACCGGGTGCGCGGGTCCAGACCGGGCCGGGCATCCCGGAGTGGCGCTGGAACACCTACCCGCTGCGCTGGAGCGGACCGGTGGAGCCGGGACAGACGATGCGCCTGGTGATCCTGCCCCGCTGGACCGTGGCGCTGTGGCGTGTGCTCATGCTGGGTCTCGGACTGGCCGTGCTGTGGTGGGTGGGGCGTGACACGATCGTGGCCCTGCGGAAGCTGCGGCTGCCGGTCGGCGGAAGCGCGGCCGCGGCCTTGCCGCTGGCGATACTGGCCCTGATGCTGGCCGCATCGATGCCGGGCCATCTGTACGCCGAGACGCCATCGCCCGTATTACTGGAGGAGCTGCGCCAGCGGCTGCTGGCAGCGCCGGAGTGTGTGCCGGATTGTGCCGTGATCGACTCGGCCGGCGTGGTGGCGACCGGCGACCGGCTCGAGATACTGCTGGTCATCAACGCGCTGGAGGCCGTCGCCGTGCCGGTGCCGGGCTCGGAACAGGGCTGGCTGCCCGGGCGCGTGACCGTCGACGGGCAGTCGCCCGGCCGGCTGCTGCGGCATCCGGACGGCACCTTGTGGCTGGCCGTGGCAGCGGGTGCGCATCGTATCGCGCTCGGCGGCCGGCTGCCGGATACCGAACGGGTCGAGATTGCATTCCCGCTGGTGCCGAAACGTCTCAGCGTGCAGGCCAGTGGATGGAGCGTTGCCGGGCTGCGCGGCGAGCGGCTCGTGGCGGATGCCCTCGAGCTGCGCCGCGACCGGCCGGCGGAGGAGGCCGCGGCGCCGGCCCTGGAAGGCGGGCGATTCCCCGATTACCTGCAGGTCGCGCGCACCGTCACGCTGGGTCTCGACTGGTCGGTCACCACCCGCGTCACACGGGTGGCTCCTGCGGAAGGGGCCATCAACGCGCAGATTCCGCTGCTGCCGGGCGAGTCGGTGGTCAGCGACGGGATTGCGGTGGAAGGCGGACGCGTACAGTTGGCCCTCGGCAGCGGTCAGGACGGCCTCGTCTGGCGTTCCTCGCTGGCCCGATCAGAGTCGCTGACCCTGCGCGCGCCCGCGGACGCCCCCTGGAGCGAACGCTGGCAGTTCCGGGTGGGCAGTCCGTGGCACGCGACCCTGGACGGCGTGCCCGTCTACGAGACCGGCGACCACGTCTGGCAACCCGTGTTCCTGCCGCTGCCCGGCGAGGCGCTGACGGTGGAGATCAGCCGGCCGGATGCCGTCGACGGCGCGCTACTGGCCGTGGACCGGGTGTCGATGCGTACCCGCTACGGCGCCCGGTCTGCGGAGACGACGCTGGAGTTCGACTATCGCTCGTCGCTGGGCGGCCCCCACGTCATCACGCTGCCGGAAGGGGCGGAGGTGACCCGCCTGCAGCAGGACGGCAGCGAGTTGCCGGTTCCCGGGCCCGGTGACGCGGTGCGCATTCCCACTCTCCCCGGCAGTCATGCCGTGCAGATGTCCTGGCGCCAGGACGTCGCGATGGACCGTCGCGCGGAGATTCCGGCGGTCGATCTCGCGGTGCCGGTCTCGAATATCTCCGTCAGCGCCGAGATGCCGCGCAACCGCTGGCTGCTGGGTACGAGCGGTCCGATCGTGGGGCCGGCCGTGCTCTATTGGCCGGCGCTGGCGGCGCTGGTGCTCGTCGCGGCGGCGCTGGGCCGCACCCGCCTGACGCCGCTGAGGACTCATCACTGGTTCCTGCTGGGTCTCGGCTTCAGCACATTCGCCTGGCCGACCTATGCGCTGGTCGCAGGCTGGCTGCTGGCGATGGGCTGGCGGGAGCGCTGGTCCGACGATGTCGCCGACAACGAATTCCGGGCCAAGCAGGCGGCCGTTGGTGTCCTCTCGGTGGCCGCGCTCGCCGCGCTCGTGCTGAGCATCCCGATCGGACTGCTGGGGCCGCCCGACATGCACATCATGGGCAACGGTTCGTTCGGGAACCAGATGAACTGGTTCCAGGACCGCAGCGACGGTGCGCTGCCCGCGGCGGGTATTTTTTCTCTGCCGCTGTGGATCTACAAGGTCGCCATATTGCTGTGGGCGCTGTGGCTGGCGTTCGCCCTCATCCGCTGGCTGCCGTGGGCCTGGCGGGCATTCAGCCGGGGCGGCATCTGGCGCGGCCGCGTAAAAACGTAGGAGGGCCTTCAGGCCCGATCCGGCCAGCTTCGACGGCGCGCTCTATTGCCGTTGGCCCATCATCGGGTGGACAAGGGTTGCGGGGACGCTCAGTCGGACGTCCTGTCCTCCCTCGCTTCGGCCGGGCCTCCTTCCCGCCGTCCTGGCTCCAGTCGGCCCGGACGACCCCGCAACCCTTGTCCACCAGCTGACGGGCCCTTAGCCGAGAGGTTTGGCACCAGTCAGCAGGCGCCGCTGACTGGCGGATCCTCTCGGCCATCGCAGGGCGGCCACGGAAGAACGACGTTGGTACGTCGCCTTCAGCCCGATCCGATCGCGCGAAGTCAAAGTCTGTCAGAAGCGGTAGGTCAGGCCTGCCGCGAAGCTGCGGCCCGCGCCCGGCAGCCGCTCTCCCACCGGGATGTCGGAGCCGCCGGCACGGTTCAGGCCGGTGAGGTGGTCGCGGTACTCCCGGTCCATCAGGTTCTCCACGGCCGCCTCCAGCGTTAGCGACGGCAGGGGCGCCCAGCCGAAGGCCAGGTTCACCAGCGCATAGCCCGCCGTCTCCGTCTCGCCGTTGTAGGCCGCCACCCGATCCTGGCGCCGGTAGGCCACCAGTTCGCCACGCAGCGTATAGCGCTGCCGCCGGTAGTCGAGGGCCACCGTGACGTTGTCAGGTGCCAGGCGGTAGAGGTCGTCGTCCAGGTCCCGGCGCTCGCCGCGGACCACGCTCGCGGCGCCGTCGATGGCGAGGTTCGCCGTGATGCCGTAGCGCCAGGCCACGTCGAAGCCGTACAGCTCGGCGTCCACGTTGTCGAACTGCAGGGCCGGCGCGTCGGACATCATCGAGGCGATCATGTTGGCGGTCATGTCCGTCGCCGGGACGCCCTGGATGTAGTCGTCCACGCGGCGATAGTAGAAGCGGGGCGAGACACTCAGGCGGCCGGCGCTCCAGTCCAGACCGGCGTTGATCTCGTTGGAGCGCTCCGCATCCAGCCGCAGGTTGCCGATGTAGGTGCGGCCGTCAGCCAGGCCGCCGGTGGCCTGCAGCGGCAGCCACAGATACAGCTCCTGGTAGGACGGCGCCCGGGTGCGGGAACCGACTTCCAGCACCGCCGCGAGATCGGCTGTCAGATCGCGGCGGTAGCCGGCGACGACGTCGACATTGCCGAAGTCGAGGCTCCGCTCGGCCGCGTTGAAGCGGTCCGCGAGTTCGCCGACCGCCGGTGCCATCATGCCCATCAGGCCGTTCGCGGAGACATCGCCGGCGTCCGTGGAGACCGTGTTGTAACGGACCCCCAGTTCCCATTCGCCGGCGCCCGCCGTCCCCTGCCACTCGGCATACGCACCGACGAGGTCGCGCTCGACGTCCGCGAAGTTGTCGATGCGGAAAGCCGCGTTGTTCGGGTTGGTGATGACGGCATTGTGGGTGGCGAACCGACCGTCGATGCCGAAGGCCAGTTCTGTGCCGGCGAGCGGCAGGCGGGCGCCGACAGAGAAGCTGGTGCCGCGGCCGGTCGTGTGGTTGCGCCGCTGCGCCGCCGGCGGCGGTGCCGCGCGGAGGCTGTAATTGTCCATGAGGTGGTCCACGTCGTTGTAGCCCGCCTCGGCCTCCAGCGTCAGCGTGCCGATGCGATGGTTGGCGGAGACGCCGTAGAGATCCGTGTCGATGTAGCGGATGTCCATGGGCAGCGACGGGGTGCCGGTCTCGCTCGTGTCCAGCCGTCCCGCGAAGGCCATGGCCTCGGTCGCTTCGCCGCGCCAGGCGTAGCTCACATCGTGGCGGTCCCGGTTCAGCGCTGAGGGGCGGATGGTGCCGGCGGGCGTGTCGATGTCGTCGGCACGGTCGATCTCGGAGACCGCGGACAGCCGGTGATGCGCATTCGCAACGGTCAGCCGGGCCGCCGAGGTACTGGTATTGCCGTTGTCCTCGTAGCGGCTGGCGATCCAGCCGTCGGGCGCGAACGCGGGCGACTCCGCGAACGCGCCGCGGTCGATGCGCGCATCGATGTGGCCGCCCGGGCCTTCGGCCACGGCGGCGACCCCCGGGATGCCGCGATCCACATGCAGCGATTCCGTGATCATCGGCGAGGCGTAGGAGAGCGGGGCGTCCATGGCATTGGGTCCGCCGCCGATGGGGCAGATACCGTCGAGACTGACGGCCACCCGGTCCCCGTACAGGCCGCGGAACTGGGCGATGCCGCTCAGCCTGCCGTTGGTGTTGACGTCGGCGCCGGGTGCGCCGCGCAGCAGTTGCGCGGTGTCGACGGCCATCACCGGGCCGGCTGAGACGACGGTCTCGTCCAGCCCGATGCGGTGCGCGGTCACGAGGATCTCCTCGATATGGCGTTCGTCATCCGCCTCTGATCCGGGCAAGGGTTCGGCCGCATGGGCGATGGTGGCGGCCCATGACGCGGCCAGGCAGACGGCCAGCGCCGTCCGCCCGCAACAAATCGGTTTCATTGTCTGGCTCCGTGTCGTGCAGCGACGAGCATCGGTGGCTAACCGGCGCTCGCTCAGAAAAGGGCATTCAGGTCGCTGCGGGAACCGGTGGGCCGCGGGAGCGGTATTGATGGACACGCGCCGTCGCCGGGTGCCGCGGCGCGGGAACGGCAATCGCGGGCGCCGGCAGGACCGGCACGGCCGGTCCGGCGGAGACGGGCAGGGCGGCCGCCGCGATCAGGTGTGCGATGGGACACTGCTCGGCGGAATAGACGTGGCCGCCGTTGCCACCGTTGCCACCGTCCCCGGCGTCGTGGTGACCGTGATGGCCGTGATGATGGTGGGCGGCGTGCTCGCCGGCGAGTCGCGTTAGGGCGCCGTCCGGCAGCCCGCTCGGGCACACCTGCAACGGGAAGCCGGCACCGATGGCCGCCGGCATGAACCCGGCCGGGATAATGGCCCGCAGCAGCAGCGTGGCTGCGAGGGCGAGGAAGATGTGCGGCCGGAGGATTCGCCTCATCCCCGAATTATAATGTAGTAGGGCCTTCAGGCCCGATTGTTATTGGGAATCGGGGCTAAAAGGAACCTCTATTAACCCCGTTTCGGATTCGTCGGTTGCTGTGATTGCGGAGATCGGGCGTTCGAGACGATAGATTGGCCCGGCCGGGTGGATAGTCGGGTCGTGATGAGCAAGGCTTCGGACCTCGTTAGTCTCGCCCGGAAGC
>NZ_JAPDRF010000008.1:0-123638 GCF_040706615.1 Lentisalinibacter sediminis
CTCGTCCAGTGAGGTCGGGAAAAGCGTCCCCTGCGTGCGCGACTCGCCCCGTACGTAGCTCATAAAAAAATACCCGCCACTTGCGTGACGGGTATTTTCTATCGCCTGCGCCTCTTTGTCAGGGGTTTTGACACACCCTGCGGGGGCGGCCTTTTCGCGTCACGGGATCTCGCGAAGCGCGAGCCTCGATCAGTAGCGGTCGCGACGCTGGGGTCGGTCCTCGCGCGGGCGCGCCTCGTTCACACGCATGTTCCGACCCTGCAGGTCCTGCTCGTTGAGCGCCTCGATGGCTGTCGAAGCAGCGCTCGAATCCGGCATCTCGACGAACCCGAATCCTTTGGAACGGCCCGAGAACTTGTCCATGATCACGTTTGCACTGGAGACTTCACCATACTCGGAGAAGACCTCGCGGAGGTCGTCGGAGGTCACGCTGTAGGCCAGGTTACCGACATAGATATTCGTCATCTTTCAATCACTCTGCGGTCCGTAGAACAACACCGTCAGGGCAGCCAGACCGCCGAGCTTCTGACGGAAACCGGGCCGGGGTTCGGCCCACTTCACGCTGCGCAGAGCGGACCGTGAAATACACGGAATCCCGTCATACGCCGTCGCAGTGTACTCCCGGTGCTGTCGCCACACCAGATTTATTTATCATCCGCCTTCGGAGAATTGCGGTCCGCGCGGTCAGCCGCCGGTCGGTGGCTATTTCTTCTTCTTCGTCGTCCGCGGCGGCCGGGAGGCCTCTTCGTCTTCCTCCGTCTCCATCGTCGCATCGGGCGCCTGGCGGCCGCGCAGCGCCGTGCCCACGGCTTTGCCGAGGAAGCGCTGCACCTGCGCCGAGGTCTCCAGACCCTGGCTGACCCAGGCGTTGAAGAGCTTCGATGCATCGAAATTCTTGATGTCGTTCTCCACCCGCTTCTGCAGCGCGTCCACCGCCTTCTTCTGCAGCCCGCTCACGTCCGGCAGCCCGAGGCTGTCGCGGAATTCCTTCGGGGTCAGGTCGAATTCGAGCTTGATCTTCATGCTGTCTTCCTCTGCGTTGCCGCCCGCTCAGTGTGCCAGGCGATAGTTACGTTCGTCGAAGTGGCGGGTCCGCCACCAGTACTCCGGCGTGGTGCCGGCCCAGTTGTTGGTTATGCGGCCGTGGTCCATGTACCAGCTGCGTCCCACCAGCGCCCAGGCCTTGTGTTCCAGGCGCCGCTGCAGCTTCTCGTTGTACTGCCGCTGCACGTCCTCCAGTACCTCCACGCGCTCGGCGCCCCGCTCGCGCATCAGCTCCAGGCACTCCACGATATAGCGCGTCTGGCACTCGATCATGATGATGATGGAGGAATGGCCCAGATTGGTGTTCGGGCCGTAGGTCATGAACAGATTGGGGAAACCGGCCACCGTGATGCCGAGGTACGCCTGCGCGCCCTCACTCCAGGCATCGCGCAGCGCGCGGCCGTTCGCACCGGTGATCTCCATCGGCGCGAGGAATGGGTTGGTGCAGAAGCCGGTGGCGAGGATCAGCACATCGGCCGGGATCTCGCGCCCGTCCCGGGTGCGCACGCCGCTCGCCGTGATCCGCTCGATGGACTCCGTCACCAGTTCCACGTTGTCCCGGTCCAGCGCCTCGTAGTAGTCGTCCGAGAACAGGATGCGCCTGGCCCCGAACGGGTAGTCCGGTATGAGCTTCTCGCGCAGCGCCGGGTCGCGGATGGTCTCCTCGACGTACTTTCGCGTCTGCCGCCTGCCCCACCATTTGTACAGCCGGTTCAGCCCCATCATCGGGTAGAGCACCAGCTCGCTAATCAGCCAGATGCGCAGACGATAGAGCCGCTGCAGGAACGGCACGCGCTGGCCCAGCCACTTCTCGAACTCGGTGTACTCACGGTCGTTCTTCGGCAGCATCCAGTTCGCCGTGCGCTGGAAGACGGTGAGCGAGCGCACCTTCGGCGCGATCTGGGGCACGAACTGCACCGCGCTGGCCGCGTTGCCGACCACCACGACGTCGCGCCCGGCAAGCTCGACGTCGTGTTCCCAGCGGGCGGAGTGAAACGAGGGTCCGGCGAAATCATCGAGGCCTGGTAACTCCGGCACGAAGGGCCGGCTGAGCTGACCGACGCCGGTCACGAAGACGTCGAAGACCTCCTCGGAGGCGTCATCAAGCGTCAGATGCCAGCGGCACTCGCCGTCGTCCCAGCGCGCCTCCTCCACTTCGGTGTTGAGGCGGATGTGCGGATACAGCCCGTACTTCGCCGCGCAATACTCCATGTAGCGCAGGATCTCGGGCTGGTGGGACCACTTGTGGGCCCAGCGCGGGTTCGGCTCGAAGGAATAGGAATACAGCGCCGAGGGGATGTCGCACTCGGCACCCGGATAGGTGTTGTCTCGCCAGGTGCCGCCGATGGCATCGGCCTTCTCGAACAGGGTGAAGTCCTCGAAGCCGGCCTCCCGCAGCTTGATGCCCATGCACAGACCGGAGAAACCGGTACCGACTATGGCGATGCGCATGGCGCCCCTTCGCTTGCAGGCTGTTCGGTCTCCATAGGCCGCCAGTCTACCGAATTCGGGGCCCGGCGATAATGCGTCGTCGCAGCGCGGCCGCAGTCTGCTCATGCCATAATGAGCACGATCGCGTCACAAGAGGGCCTATGGAACTCTTCTACATCCTGCTCGTACTGCTGCTCGTCACCCGTGTCTTCGGCGAGTGCGCGAAACGCTTCAGCCAGCCCGTCCTGGTGGGCGAACTCCTCGCCGGCGTCATCCTCGGCATCCTCGCCACCAGCTTCAGCGAGACTTTCCCCGTACTCGCCGACGTGAGCCACAACGAGGTCTTCAAGGCCATCACCGAGCTCGGCATTTTTTTCCTGATGCTGCTCGCCGGCATGGAGATGCGGCCGAAGGATCTCACTGAGGCGTCCGGATCCGCGGCGGCGGTCGCCATCGGCGGCATGGCGCTGCCGCTGGCCCTGGGAATGGGGCTCGGCTGGCTCTGGCTGCCGGAGTCGGACTGGCGTTTCGCCCAGATGCTGTTCATCGGCGTCGCGCTGTCGGTGACTGCGGTGCCGATCACCATCGCAACACTGATGGATCTCGGCAAGCAGAACACCGCCGTGGGCAAGATCATCGTCTCGGCGGCGGTGTTCGACGACGTCATCAGCCTGTTCCTGCTCGCGATACTGACAGCACTCCTGCAGAGCGGCGGCGGCCTGACGGCGGACACCCTGCTCGTCCTCGGCGGCAAGGTGCTCGCCTTCTTCGTGCTGGTCACCCTAGCGGGCCGTTACCTGATGCCGCTGAGCGGGCGGCTCAGCGAGCGGCTGCATATCGGCCACATTGAGTTCAGCGTGCTCATGGCCTGGGGCCTCGGCTTCGCGGTGCTGGCCGAGTCGCTGGGCATGCATTTCATCCTGGGCGCCTACGCGGCAGGCCTGTTCTTCAAGCGCGACACCATCGACCCGGAAGTCCATGAGGTGCTCTATCGCCGCATCGAGACCTTCTCCGCCGGCTTCCTCGCACCCATCTTTTTCGCCTCCATCGGCATGGCGATCAAGCTGGAAGCGCTCACCGCCGTGCCCGGTTTCCTGCTGGCCATGATCGCCGTGGCTTTCCTCGGCAAGCTGGCAGGCGCCGGTGTCGCCGCGCGACTCACCGGTCTCTCCAACCGCGATTCGCTGGCCACCGGTGTCGGCATGAATGCCCGCGGTGCCGTCGAACTGATCGTGGCCGGCATCGCGCTGGAGGCAGGCCTGTTCTCCCATCCGGAGCCGGTGCCCGAGGTGGTGGGCAGCCTCTTCTCGGCCATCGTCATCATGGCGGTGGTGACCACGGTGGCCTCGCCCATGTGGCTGCGCTGGCTGCTCGGGAGTGGCGACAGAAACTGAGGGCGCGCCAAGGGGTCTCAGCGCAGGGATTCCTCGTTGCGGATCTCCATCAGCGCAAGCATGCGCGCCGCATACCGTTCCGGCTCCTCGACGAAGAGCCGGCGCCCGAGGCTCCACGCCTCCGCCCGCAACCCGCCGCTGCGGCGCCGGCTGAGGGCGATCAGCGCGGCACGCTCGGCGGCGGCTCCGCCGGCCTCCTCCTCCAGCGTCGCGCGCAGCACCGCAAGATCATGGTCGTCGCCGAGGAGATCGCTCAGGTGTTTCGTCTCCTTGTAGCGTGCCTTGATCACCTTCGGCCAGATCGGCGTCAGTAACCGCAGGTGGTAGCGGTGGTATTTCACCCGTTTGCGCCACTCGTGGAAGTCGCGTGACGTGCCGTCGTCTGCCGCCACCCCCATGGCCCTGCGCGCCCGCTTGTAGGTCTTCGCAAGTCCCGCCTCCAGCGCGTCCACCCCGACCGAATCGAGCCGCCAGCCTTCGATGCGTGCCAGCGCCGCCGGCAGCTCTGCGCGGATCACGTCCACTTTTTCCCGTGCGTCGCACTCCTGCGTCATGGTCTCGCGCCGCTTGCCGAGCCATGCATCGATGCCGCTGTAGGCGTCCTCGTCCAGATCGTCGGCGTAGTGTTGCAACAGAGCCGCGACGGATTCCTGCATCGAGGTCGCATCGCGCAGCGCGGAGAGCTCGCCGGCCAGATCCCGGAACCAGGCGTTCTCGGCGGAATAGTCCGGGAAGCCCGGCCGTACCAGGCGGATGAGTCCGCGGATCTTCTTGCAACGCTTGCGGAACTCGTGCACGGCCTCGTGCAGGTCATCGTCCGCGCCCTCGAGGTCCTCTATCGCTTTCGCCACCTGTTCGCTGGCCACACGCTTCAGGAACTCCTCGGTGCTTTCGTTCTCCAGCAGCCGATAGGCCATGGGCGGGTTCTCCGTCGCTAACGTTGACCGCACTGTGGCATACCGCCGCCGCAGCGATAAATACGGGGAAGCCGGCCCGCCCGCGGCACGGTCCCGCCGTCCCGGCTATCATCGGGCTGCCATCGACGCGGACCCCAGACCCTGACTTCACCGGAACCCGGAAACCAGACCGTAACGCCAGCCGATGCCGTCTCGCCCGAGCGCAGCGGCTTCCGCTGGGTGATGCTGGCCGGGGTCTCCCTGCTGTACGGCTGCTTCGGCCTGCTGATGGCGGCCACGGCGGTGCTGGTGACACCCATCCGCGCCGACCTCGGCCTCTCCGGCGCGGCGATGGGCACCATCCTCGGCGCCTGGCAGTTCGTATATCTCTTCACCGCCATCCCGGCGGGTTCACTCCTCGACCGCTTCGGGCTTCGTCCCTGCCTGCTGGCCGCCGCTCTGATCCTTGCCGCCTCGGCCGCGCTGCGGGCGCTCGCCGACGACTACTGGACCCTGCTGATCGCAATGATGGTCTACGGGGTCGGCGGGCCGCTCATCTCCATCGGCGCCCCGAAGCTGGTCCGGCGGTGGTTCGATGACCGCTCCCGCGGCTTCGCGATGGGCATCTACACCTCCAGCACCGCCATCGGCAGCATCCTCGGCCTCACCCTCAGTAACGCCGTGCTGATGCCGCTGGTGGATTACCGCTGGCGCACGGTCTTCCTCATCTACGCCGCGGTCCTGCTGGCGGCCGCGCTCATCTGGTTCGCCATCATGACGCGGCCGACGAGCCGCCTCGGCCAGCGCCGCAGACCGGGCGCTTCGATGATCGACATCGGCCTGGTGGTCGAACTCGTGCGTTTTCCGTCGGTGCGAAACGTGCTCCTGCTGGCCGCCGGCGTCTTCCTGTTCGCCCACTCCATGGGCGCCTGGCTGCCGGAGACCCTGCATTCGCTGGGCTACAGCCTGGCCGCCGCGGGCGCCTGGTCCGCCGTGCCGGTCGCCGTCGGCATCGTCGCCACGCTCGTCATCCCCCGGCTGGCGGTCGGGCCGCGCCGGGTTACCCTGTTCGCGCTGCTCTGCATTGTCGGCGCGATATCGCTGCTCGGTCTCTACAGCGAGTCACGGGCGCTGATGACCACCAGCCTGGTGCTGCAGGGCATCTCGCGCAGCTGCATCTTCCCCATTGCCATGCTTCTGCTCATGGAAAGCCGGCGCATCAACAGCGACAACATGGGCGCGGCCGGCGGCCTGTTCTTCACCGCCGCCCAGGTCGGCGGCGTGCTGGGGCCGGTGCTCTTCGGCGTGCTCGTGGACGCCACCGGCGACTATCGCTATCCGCTCTGGTCCCTCGCGGCCGTGTGCATCGCCATGGCGGTGTGGGTGCGACGGCTGCGGTGATGCGGCGGAATGGTTTGGCACCGATATTTCGGACCAGTTGATTAGGTCCCCATGGGCCGGTTTTCGTACTGTACGGGACTGAGATAGCCCAGGTAAGCATGTGAACGTCTGGAGTTATAAAACCGCTCGATGTAATCAAAGATATCTGCCTTTGCTTCCTCCCCGGTTTTGTACTTCATCCACTTGCAGCGCTCCCGCTTCATTGAGGCGAAGAAGCTCTCCACCACTGCATTGTCGTAGCAGCTGCCACGAGCGCTCATGCTGCACTCGATGCCGTTATCCGTGCAGATATCGCGGAAGTCGTCACTCGTATACTGCGGGCCACGATCGGAGTGATGTACGAGCGGACCGTCAGGCTGACGGTAGCCAAGTGCCATAGTGAGCGCCCCGACAACCACTGGTTACCGGGAGGTCGCTGCCGTCGATCTTCGCGGTTACCCACGATTACGTCTTTTGTCACATTCCGAATAAGGTTGAGCGACGAAGTGCGCTACGGCTCTGCGTGAATGGACGACGCCATAATGCCGGACGGAGAAGGGACAAGAGCTGCAATAGTGGTGATCAGACGGTCGGCCCGGATACTCGGGGTAGTGCTCGCCGGTTTCCTGCTGTTTATGTTCCTTGGATACTCCCTGGGCGAACGTAATCCACTATCCGGCCCACTGGAGCCATTCGCAGCAATCGGACTGGCGCTGATGGGCGCATACATCGTTGCGATGTTCCTGGCGCTCAAATGGGAACGCACAAGCTCTTTCCTCGGCACGATCGTTCTCGGGTGCTTCTTCATAATCATGTTCCTGGGACTGCTCCCCGGAAACGTCTCAGGTGGCTTCAGCGCCAGAGGCGTCCTGAATCCAGTCTTTCTGGCTTTATGGCTGCCGATCCTCTTGTACTGGATCTGCTGGAGACTCGAAAAGCGGCGTAGCAGCTGACTCGGATCGAGACTCCGAACCACGGATAGAGAAAGCGATGGACGACCTCCAACTCCTGATCGACCTGCACAAGGACGGCCAACGCCAGGGGCCGGGCGGAGACGCCGAAACCCGTCTGGCGGTTGCCCTCTCCGGCCTGAAAGGATCCAAGGACCTGAGGATCGCGGACATCGGGTGCGGGACCGGCGCCTCCACGCTCTTGCTGGCCGGCACTCTCGACGCTGACATCACGGCCGTCGATTTCCTGCCGGAGTTCCTGGCCGGACTCGAGGAGGCGGCTGACCGCGCCGGCGTCGCGGGTCGCATCACGACTCTGTCCGCCTCCATGGAGTCGCTGCCCTTCGAACAAGGCGCGTACGACGCCATCTGGGCGGAGGGCGCGATCTACAACATGGGCTTCGCGGCAGGGGTGGAGGCGTGGCGCGCGTATCTGAAACCGGACGGCATCCTCGCGATATCGGAGCTGACCTGGCTGACCAACCGGCGCCCCGCAGAACTGCAGAAACACTGGGAACGGGAATACCCCGAGGTGGACACGGCCTCCGCCAAGATGGCTGTCCTGGAGCGCCTCGGCTTCTCTCCGATCGGGTATTTTCCACTACCCGAACACTGCTGGCTCGATAACTACTATCGACCGATGCAGGAGCGCTTCCCGGCATTCCTGGATCGGCACGGCAATTCGGAGGCGGCACAGGCGATCGTGGCCGCCGAGGAGACCGAGATTTCGCTTTACGAGCGCTACCGGTCCTTCGTCAGCTACGGGTACTACATCGCACGAAAGGTCGACAGCTAACCCGCGCGGAGCGCGTTCAGCACGATGGTGACGGATGACAGCGCCATGGCTAGCGCGGCCACGGCCGGATGGACCCATCCCGCCATCGCTGCCGGGATGGCGACGCTGTTGTAAGCGATCGCCCAGGTCAGATTCTCGCGGACGATCCTGCGCGCACGGCGGGTCAGGTCGAACAGCGCCGGCAGCGCCGTCGCATCGGCTTCGACGAGCGATACCGCTGCCGCCGAGCGCGCCGCGTCGGTGGCCTGACCGACGGCAACACCCAGGTCGGCCGCGGCCAGTGCGGGGCCGTCGTTGATGCCGTCACCGACGAACGCCGTCGTCGCACCCGCCTTGCGCGCCTGCGCGATGCGGCGGACCTTTTCCTCCGGCGTCAGCCCTGCGTGCGCCTCACAGCCGAGCCGGGCGCCGATACGAGCGACCGGGCCCTGACCGTCGCCGCTCAGTATGACCGGCGCCAGTCCGCGCGACCGCAGGGACCGGATCCCCTCTTCGATACCCGGGCGCAGTGCGTCTTCCAGATCGACGACACCGATGAGGCGACCGTTGCGGGCGACACCCGCGCGTGTCGCGGACGTTGCGGGCAGTGCGGGGATATCGACGCCGGCGGCCCGCAGCCAGTCGATGCTCCCCACGACGATCGTTCCCTCGCCCCGCGCCCAGCGGACACCGCGGCCCGGTGACTCGTGGAGTTCGCCCTCGGCTGCCGCTGCGGCGAGCGCCGCAGCGGACATGCCGGATTCCTCCGCGGCAGCCACCAGCGCGCGCGCAATCGGATGCGGCGAGGCGTGCTCCGCCGTGGCCGCGGCACGCAGCACCTGCCGCTCATCGGCGCCGCCGCAAACGTGCATGGCGACCACCCCCGGCCTGCCGAGGGTCAGCGTGCCCGTCTTGTCGATGAAGACGCAATCGGGCACCGCCGCGGCGGTCACCGCATTCAGATCGCGCAGGATGATGCCGCGGCGTGCGGCAGCCGCCGACGCCGTGAGGCCGACGATGGGGGCCGCCAGCGACAAGGCGCACGGGCAGGCGATCACGAACACCGCGAGCGCACGGACGGCAGCTTCCGACGGCGTGCCGCCCGCAGTGAGCACGAGGGCTGCGCCTGCCGCTGCCGCCAGGACGGACAACCACAGGAAGTGACGTGCGACGGTGTCCGCGGCCCGCTGCCAGGCGGGACGGGCGGCCAGCATCTCTCGCACCTGGCGCGCGAGGCCGTCGATGCGGCGCTTGCCGGCGGAAGCGGTCACACGGAGGTCGCAGGCACCGTCTATCACGTACTCGCCGGCGTGCAGGCTGTCGTCCGGACCCAGCGTGACCGGATCGGACTCGCCGGTCAGCAGGCTGCGATCGATGCGGGCGCGGCCGGCGAAGATGCGCCCGTCCACGGCGAGCCGTTCGCCCGTTCCGACGCGGACCGCATCGCCCGGGCCGACCTCCTTCAGGGCGACACGGCGGCTGACGCCGTCGTCATCCACGACCGTCAGCCTCGTCGGAGCGAGTTCGAGCAGACCCACGACGGCATCCCGGGCCTTGCGCCGCACGCGCAGATCCAGCAGTCGGGCGATCAGCTGCAGGCTGACCAGCGCGACCGCCACTTCGAAATACACCTCCGCCCCGCCGGACAGCAACGCGATCCCGGAGAGAATGAGGCTGCCCGCCACGCCGACAGTCACCAGCGCATCGACACCTGCGACACCGTGCCGCAGCGTCGCGATACCCATCCGGTAGAACGGCAAACCGGCATAGAGTACGACGGGCAGGGAAAAAAGGCCGGCCGCAAGCGCGAGCCCGTAACGGGACGATGGATCCGTTACCACGTCGAGATACAGCACGATCGATGGCAGCATCGCCCACATGCCGAAGAAGAGCGCCACGATGAGGCGCAGACCGAGATCCCGCGCCGGATCGCCCGCGGGTGACCTGGCGGCGCTATCGTCGCCGATCAGCCGCGTGTCGTAGCCCAGCCTGCGCACCGCATCGACGAGCGGCGCCGTGTCGTGCGCGCCCGGCTGCCACTCCACCACGGCGGCATCGGCCGCGAAATTCACGGCAGCACTGGCGACCCCCGGCTGCCGTGCCAGTACCGCTTCGACACTGGCCGCGCAGGCCGCACAGAACATGCCGTCGACGGTGAGTACGTCGCGACGCGCCGCGCTCAACTACGGTCCTCCGTCCGGCGGGAAGACTTCGTCGAGTTCCGCGCCGCCCTGCCAGGTGCCGCGCTCCGGTAATCGGTCGCGGCCGGCGCCGACCTGATCCGCCTTGATGGGAGCGCCCGCATTGCCCCAGGACGTGCGGATGTAAGTGAGCACGGCGGCCAGCTCGGCGTCGCTCAGCTGCGGGAATGCCGGCATCACGCCGTTGTAGGCCTCGCCTTTCACGACCATTTCGCCCTGGACGCCGTGCAGGAGGATCTGGACGAGCCGCTCGTCGTTCTCGAGCACCCAGCGCGACTCCACCAGCGGCGGGAATACGCCGGCAAGTCCCATGCCGTTGGCCTGATGGCACGCGGCGCAGTTGCCGGCATAGACGACGCTGCCGTCAACGCCGCGTCCGGCGACGGTCGCGACCGCGGTGCGCCGGTCGCCTGCGGCCACCGGATAGCCGGTGTTCTGGAAGTAGTACCAGGCACCCCAGGCGAGCAGCAGGATGGAGATGACAGCCAGCTCGCGGGGGACCGGACTCTGCAATTCCTCAGGCTCGTCGCGTTCGCGCCGTCTGACCTTATCGTCCCGATCACTCATCGCCTTCCTCGCTGACGGGCAGTACGTCCACCGGATAGGTCCTGTCGAGTTCCCTCAGGTACTGGACCAGGGCCAGCGCGTCGCGTTTCGCGATGACAACGCCGTTCGCCGGTGCATAGTCCGGAGGCAGCGGCACGGTGACGTCGTCTGCGGCGGGCGCATCGACGACCTGGAACAGGAACGGATAAGAGGGCATGGTGCTGCCCGGCGAGACCGCCCGCGGGTTATACAGATGCGCGAGATGCCAGTCGAGGCTCGGCTGGCGCGCGCCGATATTCAGGAGATCCGGCCCGGTGCGCATGGAGCCGAGCAGGTGCGGCGAGTCGTAGATGAAGTCCGCGGGCACGGCCGCCCGGCCCCAGCCGCGCTGGCCATCGGGCGCGACCGAGGGATCACGGGGCTGCTGGCTGTGGCAATAGACGCAGCCGAGGCTGACATAGACCTCGCGGCCGCGCTCGGCCCGCTCGGAGTAAGGCTGCAGGCCCTCCGGTGCGCGGGTGCTGCCCTGCAGCTGGATGGCCGGCATGACCACGATCATGAGCGCTGCGAAGAGCAGGATCATGGCGGCTGCGGCGACGATACCGAGCGCGCGGGTCATGATGTCGTCCTCCCCGCGGCGTCGGCCGGCAGGGGCCGGAAAAGCGTCGCCTCTTCACGGACCGGCCGGCCGCGCAGCAGCGCCACCAGGGCATGCACAACGAACACGATGTGCCCGAGGGTCATCAGTCCACCGCCGACCGAGCGCCAGAACAGATAGGGCTTGGTGAGATTGACGGACTCCATGAACGGCCGCGTGGCATCGAGCATCGCGACTCCCTGCAGCCAGCCGCCGATGCTGAGCGGGATGAAGTAGACGCCGAAGCCGACGAAGACGAGCCAGAAGTGCGCCGCAATCGCGCGGGGGTACGGCCATTCACGCCCGGTGAGACGCGGCAGGATGAAATAGATGCTGCCGAACATGATCAGCGAGTAGAAACCGTAGAGGCCAAGATGCGCATGGGCCACCGTGTAATGCGTGAAGTGGGTGATCGTGTTCACCTCACGGAGCGACTGCAGCGAGCCCTGCACCGACGACAGCGTGTAGGCGATGGCGCCGAGTGTTACAAAGCGCAGCGTCGGCGAATACACGAGCAGCCGCCAGTGTCGCGCCACCGTCATGTGGTGATTGATGGCGACGGCCAGCACCGGTATCACCATCATCACACTGTGCACGATGGAAATAGTCACGGCCCAGGTGGGCACCGGCCCCCCGATGAGGTGATGCAGGCCCACTTGGGAATAGAACAGCGCGAGCGCCCAGAAACCGATCAGCGACAGGCTGTAGGAGTAGATCGGTGTGCCGACGATCTTCGGGATGAAATAGTAGGCCGCGGCGAGACCGAGCGGCGTCATCCAGAGGCCGAGCACGTTATGGGCATACCACCAGTTCAGCATCGACTGCTCGACGCCGTTGAACAGGTCCGGGACGTTCGCGGTGACGAACAGCATCGGGAACCAGATGAGCGCGGCCAGCAGGTACCAGCTGCTGACGTAGAGATGCTGCACACGCCGCTCGAGCAGGGAGAGGATCAGCGGCACCGCGGCCAGCGCGCCGCCAATGACGAGGGCGATGTCGATGGGCCAGGGGAACTCCAGCCATTCCATGCCATCGGTGTAACCGGCCAGGAGCGCCGCCGTGCCGGCCAGGACGCCGAGATTCCAGATGATCGCGCCCCTCGTCGCGTAGGTGGCACCCTGCAGCCGGACCTTGAACAGTCGCGGGATAAGCCAGATGCCGACCCCGACACCGGCCATCGACGCCCAGCCATAGGCGACCACATTCAGGTGGGCGGGCCGTATCCGACCGAAGGTGAGCGCCGCGTCCCCGACGAGCCACTCCGGGATGTGCAGCTTCAGCGACGCGATCATGCCGAGCGCGGAGCCGACCAGCAGCCAGACCAGGGAAGACGACAGCCACCAGACCACAGGCACGCGGGATGATCGATCCGCCTGTGCCCGGGCCTCGAGTTCTTCCTGCTGACCCTCCCGCCCGGGCTCCTCGACGGCGCCGCGTTCGCGCTGCATCTCACGGCGCGCGGCCTGCGGCGTCGCCGGATCCTCCACCCGGCCGACCTCGCCCGGCCCGAAGATCGTGCGCGCGGCACGTGGCCCCATGGTGAACTGGTCGTTGGCCAGCGCCCAGATCAGGAGCGCCAGTCCGCCGACCGAGATCAGGAAGGTGGCGGCCAGCAGGAATGCGATGGCTGTGGTCATGGATGCCTCTGGAAGTGGACACCGGCCCCGACAACGAATCCGCGAGGAACCGGCACCCTGGCGGTTACTTGATTCGCTTTTCGACGGAGAGGTTGCGCCGGATGAGTGGCGGCGGCGCTGTCGGCCAGTGGACAGGTATTGTCGAAGAATCCAGGATCGGGCCTGAAGGCCCTCCTACAGCGGTTCGGCGCGGTTCTCTGCCCCGTGCTCGCCGAGATTGCCGTAGCGGTGATAGTCGTCGCTGATGCTCTGTTCGCGCAGATACCCGATCAGCTCGATGCGGCCTTCGGCCAGCACCGGCGTGCGCACGATGTAGACACCGGTCTCGGCGGATGCGCGCAGCAGTGTCTCCGGCACGCGCTCCGGGCGCGCGTAGCGTAACCGGCCCACGGTACCGGCCCGCATCATCCGCACCAGATCCTCGTCGGACTCGCGCACGAACTCGATGCCGCCGGCCCAGGATTCCGTCAGCGTCTCCAGCCGCTCCACCACGGTGCTTTCCGTCCCGGACGGCACGCTCACGACCGCTCTCGCGCCGACAACGTGCGCCGCGACCGCGCGCGCATAGACCTCGAACACGCTGTCGTCGGGATGCACGCGGATGCGCACCACCGGCACCGGCAGGTAGCGGCGGATGTTGTCCTGGCCGAGCAGCCGGAAGTGATCATGCTCGCGGGCGAATTCCTCGCGGTAATTGCGCTGGTAGCTGGCGCAGGCACGGATGAGCCGGTCGATCTCGTGGTCCGGGAACGAGGAGCCGCCACGCACGTCCGCAAGGGCCTGCTGGAACTCAGCCACCGGGCCCTCCGTCACCGCCGTCTCCTCCAGGTCACGGTCCCTGAAGTCCATCAGCTGGGCCACGTAGTTCGGGCCGCCGGCCTTGATGCCGGGACCGAAGGCGGACTTGCCGAAGCCGCCGAACGGCTGGCGCAGCACCACCGCGCCGGTCGTCACGCGGTTCACGTACAGGTTGCCGGCCGCTATGGCGTCTTTCCACTCGGCCTGCTCGCGGTCGTCCAGGCTCTCGATGCCCGAGGTCAGTCCGTAGCCGGTCTGGTTCACGAACTCGATGGCTTCGTCGAGATCACGAGCCATCATCACCGCCAATACCGGCCCGAAGAACTCGGTCATGTGGGTATAGCTGCCCGGCGTCACGCCGTACTTCACTCCCGGCGACCACAGCTGCGGGTTGTCCGCATCCACCCTGGGCTCCACCGCCCACTCCTCGCCGGGTTCCAGCGTGGTCAGCGCGCGGTGCAGGTCCTCGCCCGGCGGCGTCACCAGGGGACCGACCCGCGTACGACGATCCCACGCGGGGCCCACCGGCAGACTCTCCACCGCATCGCTCAGCATGCGCCGGAATTCCTCGTCGGCGTAGACCTCCTCCTCCAGGACCAGCAGGCTCGTGGCCGAGCACTTCTGGCCGCTGTGGCTGAACGCGGAGTGCAGGATGTTCGCGACCGCCTGGTCCCGGTCGGCCAGGGCGGTAACAATCGTCGCGTCCTTGCCGCCGGTCTCCGCCATGAGATTCATGTCGCGGCGGGCATCCAGCATGGTGAGCGCCGTATCCGTGCCGCCGGTGAGGATGACGGCATCCACCCGCGCATCGGCGACGAGCTGCGCGCCCACGCCCGAGCCCCGGCAGGGCATGAACTGCAACGCCTCTTTCGGTACGCCGGCGGCCCAGAAGGCCTGCGCGAGTTCCCAGGCCACCAGCACGGTGGCCGAGGCCGGCTTCAGGATGACGCAGTTGCCGGCGGCGAGCGCGGAAGCCACGCCGCCGCAGGGGATGGCGATGGGGAAATTCCACGGCGGCACCACGGCCACCACGCCCTTCGGCTTCGCCTCCACCCCCGGCAGGCGATGGAAGTACAGCGCGCTGCGGCGGTAGAACTCCACGAAGTCGATGGCCTCGCTGACCTCCGGGTCCGACTCCGGGATGGTCTTGCCGCCGTCCGCCATGGCGGCACCAATCAGGCGCGAGCGGGCCAGCCGCAGGTTGCCGGCCACCTCGCCGAGGATCGCGCAGCGCTGTTCCGGCGAGCGCGACCGCCAGCCGGCCGGATCCGCCTCGGCGCAGGCGAGTGCATCCTCGAGATCGGCCTCCGTGGCGTCCGGATAGCGCGCCACCACCTCGCCGGGCCGGGAGGGGTCGCGGCATTCCTTCGCTGCGCGATCGCCGCGCCGCTCCTCGCCGGCGATCACCAGCGGGAGGTCCATGGCGGCATCGCCGCGCACCTGCGACCACTCGGCGATCAGCGTCTTCGCCCATTCGACGTTCTGGGGCAGCGAGAAGTCGGTGTCGGGCTCGTTGTTGAACGTGACGAGCTCCGGTGCCGACGTCACCGGCCCCCGCTCCTCGACGCGGCGGTCCTGGGTGCGGCGCGGCCCGTCGGACAGGGTGTCGATCAGCAGGAACGAGGCCAGGAACTGCTGCTCCAGCTCATGCCACTCCTCGCTGCCCACCTCGATGCGGAAGGAATGGGCCAGGAAATTGTCCGGGCCGGTGTTCTCGTCGAGCCGGCGCACCAGGTAGCCGATGGCGTGGATGAAGTCCTCGCGCTTCGTGGCCGGCGCGTAGAGCAGCAGATTCTCGGTGAGCTCGTTCAGAGCCCGGCGCTGGTGATTGGCCATGCCCTCGAGCATCTCGAACTGCACCCGGCTGAGCGCGCCCTCACGGGCGGCGAGGATCAGCGCATAGGCCACGTCGAACAGGTTGTGGGAGGCGACGCCGAGATGCACGGCCACCAGGCTCTCCGGCACCATGCCCTCGTGCAGCATGCGCTTGAAGTTGGCATCCACCTCGGCCTTGGTCTTGTAGGGCGCCTGGGGCCAGCCGCGGATGGAGGCCTCCACCCGCTCCATCTCGAGGTTCGCGCCCTTCACCAGCCGGATGGTCACCGGCGCGCCGCCGGCCGCCACCCGCCGCCTCGCCCAGGTGTTGATGCGCTTCTGCACGAGGTATGAATCCGGGATATAGGCCTGCAGCGCGATGCCGGCACCCGTCTGCTCCAGGCCCGGGCGCTCCAGCGCTCGCATGAACGCCTCGGAAGTGACGCTCATGTCCCGGTACTCTTCCATGTCCAGGTAGACGAACTTCGGCACCTCGGTGCCGTCACTGCGGGTGAAGCGCCGCGCCGAGGCCTCCCGGTAGAGCTTCTCCAGCCGCTCGCTCAGGACCTCGACGGTGTTCTCGAAGGCGAGCGAGGAAACCTGAGAGTAGATGGTGGACGCTTTCACGGAGATGCATTCGATCTCCGGCCGGGCCAGGGCCGCCAGGTAGCCGGCGAGCCGGGCGCTGGCCGCTTCCTCGCCGAGCAGCGCCTCGCCGAGGAAATTCACGTTCATGCGCAGGCCGGTCTTCTGCCGGGCCTGCAGGTGCTTCGGCAGCACGTCCTCCTCGGCGGGCAGAATCACGTTGGCCGTCTCCTGGCGCATCTTGTCCTGCACCAGCGGCACGGCGACGCCCGGCAGCCAGCCGCCGAAGGACTGGAAGCCGCGCAGCATCGCGCGATCGAAGGGTGTGAAGAACCGGGGCACGCCCTGCACGTCGAGGATATGGGTGAGCTGATCGACCGCGCGGCGCGCGCGGTCCGAGCGCATGGACTGATCGGTCATCTGCATCAGCGTCGCCTTGTCGTGAGGCGACGCCATCATGCGGGCGAGTTCGTGCTGCTGCTTGCGCTCGGCCGGGGTCTGCAGCGCCGTGGCGCGGCGCTGGAGCAGACGTGCGAGCGCCACCGCCTGCTGGGCAAGCGATGGCGCTTCGGCGTTTTCGTCGAACGGCAGATCCGCCAGCAGGGTCGAGAGGTCGCCCGTCAGTGGCTGCGCGGATTTGCCGACCATGTCACACCCCCGTTGCGCTCCTAGTCGCCTCCGATCTCCAGCTCGCCGATGTGGTAGCGGAAGCCGAGGCCGAAGAGGAAGACATCGTAGTCATACGGGTCCGCACCGAAGGTCAGGACCGTCGGCAGGGTGGTCGGCTCCAGGCCGGCGATGGCCCAGTCTTCGGTGGAGAAACTCTCGTAGCGCACCTCTGCGCTCCACACCATCCGCTCCGACGAGCGCCACGCCAGCTCCAGGCGCACCGAGTCCAGCGTGGACTCGAGGTCCGGGAAGCCGCCGCCGTCCACCGTGATGGACGTGCTGCCGTCGGCACGGGTGTAGTCCAGCGTGAGGTCGACGTTCTCGGTCAGCTCGGCAGCGCTGAAGCCCACACCCATCGTGGTGAATTCGTCCTGATGGAGTGCCTGCCAGTCGGGGATATCGAAGGCCTCGCTGCCCACCTGGTCGGACTCGATCTCCTGATAGCCCGCGTGCAGGTACAGCGCCACCTTATCCGTGGCCGCCCAGCTGACGTCACCCGCGAGGCGCACGTCGGTGCTCTCGCGCAGGCCGAGCAGCGACTTCGTATAGCTGTCCTCGGCATAGAAGGCCGTGCCGGCGAACGAGATCGGCTTCTCCGGCACCGTGGCCATGGCCGACACCTCGCCGAACTCGCGATAGCGATAAGCCAGGTGATACTTCCTCAGCAGCGGGTTCTGGCCAAAGCTCGCCGCGACACTGGTGTCGTAGCCGTCCGCCTCGCGCTCGGCCACACCGCCCTTCGCACTCAGCTCGAACCAGGCCTTCGGACGCCAGGCGAGCTTGCCCCAGCCCGTGTCCTCGTCCTGGGACTCCACTTCCTGGAAGGTCCGGTCGATGGTGTAGCGTTCCACGCCCGCGGCCAGCGTCAGGCTGTCCAGCAGGTCGTAGTCGCCGCTCAGAGAGACACGGGAACGCTCGAAGCTGTAGGGCGTGTTCGTCTCGGCGTCGTTGGTCGGGAACAGGTCCGTGATGACCCGGGTCCAGGTGAACTGCGGCGTCTGGTTGTCACGCTCGTCGTAGTGCCAGGCGAAGCGCACGCTCGCCTTCGGCAGCGGCCGGGAGGTAAGCGTGAGCCCGAGCTTGGTGGTGTCCACCTCCGCGTTGAGCGAGCGCGTCGGCAGCGCCGGCGCCTGCAGATCGCCGTTGACGGTATATGGCAACAGGAAGTCGTCCTGCTCGCCCCGACCCAGCGCGGCGACGAAGCTCGCGGTGGTCGCGTAGTCCACCCAGGCGTAGCTGGCGGACAGGCTCACTTGCTGGAATTTGCTGTCGGCGGGCTCGCCGTTCCTGCCCTGATCCACCCCGGTGAAAGGATTGTCCCAGGTGAGGCCGACGCCCTGATTCTGGAAGAACGAACCGTAATAGGCCAGCGTCACCTGACCGGCGCCGAGGCTGTAGCGCGCGCCCAGGTCCACCTCGTCGGTGGAGTAATCGAACGGGCGCGGCAGATAGACCGCGTTGGTGAACAGCGAACCGGTCGAGATGGCGGTGCCGTCCTGCTCCTGGCGCCGGTAGTCGGCGAACAGGCTCAGGCGCGGCGACGGCAGATACTCGCCGCCCACCGTCAGTATCTGGCGGTCGCTCTCGATGTTCTGACTGCGCAGCGCACCGGGCAGCGCCGTCATGCCGTCCGTGCTGAACGCATCCACCCAGCCGGAAGGCAGCGTGAGCAGGCTGTCGCCGCTCTGGACGTAGGGCGTCACCGTGGTGTCGAACACCCGCTCCGGGATCTCCTGGTAGCCGAGGTCGAAACCGAAGGTGCCCTGGCGGCCGCCTTCCAGGCCGAAGACCCGCGAGTCGAGGCCCAGGTCCTCCGCCATCCACTTGAACTGATAGCCGTCGCTCGCGTAGCGGCCCTGGCCATCGAGGTTCGGATAGACGCCGGACTCGTCGTAGCCGGTGAAGTTACCGTGGCGGAAGGCGTCGTCACCCACGCTGGTAGCACCCACCTCGGTGTCTGCCGTATAGCCTTTCTCGAACGGACAGCGCTTGCATTCCCACGAACTGGTATCCGGTGCGGCAAGCGCCGGTCCGCCGGGGACCGAGAGCGCCAGCAGGGTCGCGAGGGCCGGCGCGAGGGTTGGTATTCTGGGGAGCTTGCTCATCACGTCACCGCATCAACTTGGATCCCGAAGGATGATTGGAACCGTGCACCTGGGTATGGCAGTTCAGACAGTTCTGGCCCAGCAGCAGGCGTGAAGGTGTGCCACCCGGCAGACCGTCCGGCGTGCTCGTCACGCTGGGGTGGCCCGCCTGGGAGTGACAGCTCTGGCAGAGCATCGGCCCGCGCAGGCTGAGCATGCCCGGGTGGCTCGAGCCGTGGGGCTCGTGGCAGTTGGTGCAGTCCTCGGAGACCGGGGCGTGCTCCCAGATGAACGGGCCGCGGGTCTCCGCGTGGCACTGCCAGCAGGTGTCGTTCACCGACTGGCGCGCCATCTGCAGCTCGGCGGTGGTGCCGTGCGGGCTGTGACAGGAGCTGCAGTCCATCTTGCCCTCGTCCACCGGATGGGAATAGGGCTTCATCGCCGCGATTTCCTGGGTGCGGTGGCAGTCGTAGCACACCTGGGCCTGGGAGGAAGTGGCGAGCACCGGGTCGTTCGGCTTGTGCGAACTGTGGCAGTCCGCGCAGGCCACCTCGTTGGCGTCGTGCGGCGTACCGTGCCAGGTGACGGGCACCGTGGACTCGTGGCAGCCGAGGCACATGGCGTTCTGCTTCTCCACCGGCGCGGCCTTCTCGTCGGAGCCGAAGTAGACCACCGGCGGGCGCGGATCGCCCCGGCGCACGCGCCCGGTATGCTCGCCGCCAGGACCGTGGCAGGCCTCGCACTGGAGCTGGTTGTGCCCGAACGGGCTGCGCTCGTCGGTGGGCACGCCGTGGGGCGTGCGGAACACACCCAGGGTCTCCTGGTCGCGGTGACACCTGAGACAGGTATCGGCACCGTCGCGGCTGTATTCGGGTTCGGCGCCGGCTTCGTCCTGTGCGGACGACAACGACGGGAACGCCAGTACCGTGCCGAGGACGGCCAGGCGGATGAGGATGGATGCTTTCATTGCGTTACGTCTCTGCGGCTGCGGGTTACGAGGGCAGCGGACATCGGGATCAGGGGGGCGCCCGTCACCGGACGCCCCCCGTTCCGTCAGTTGAACTGGAACTCGCCGACGCCGTGGACCTCGGCCACGTCAGCCGAGCGGCCGGGGCCGTGACAGACGTTGCAGGTCTCGACGCCGGAGGAGATCAGCGAGGAATCCGCCGCCTTCGTCGCGTTGAAGTCGCCGCCGTTCTGCACCATGTGCTGGCGAGCCAGGTCGCTCGCGTGGCAGCTGGAGCAGACCGCGCTGTTCGGCGAGATCACCCGGTCGTCGACCGGCGTAGTCGGGTCGTTGGAGTCGACCGTCGTACCCAGGATCTCGCCCGGATCCACCGGATAGTAGGCACCCGGCTCGTGGCAGCCCTCGCAGTTGTTCAGCCTGCCCGGGTAGACCACGTCGAAGTACGGGTGCGCCGAACTGCGGAAACCGCAGATACCGGTGTTGCCCGCGTGGATGGCATGGACCATGTACTTCATGTCGATGGTCTCGTCATCCAGGCCGAGGACCGTCTCGCACTCCGTGCCGGCAACCCGCACCGGTATGTCGGTGGCATTCGGGTTGTGGCAGACGGCGCAGACTTCCGGCTTGTCGGTGCGGTTATTGCCGTGCAGCGACAGCTGCTTGTGGCATTCGTCGCACTTCTCGATGGCGACCGCATTGCGACGCGGCACGGCGTCGGCACCGTCGATACCGAAGTACTCGATGGCGTTGGTGACCGCGATGCGATCGGTGAACACGCCGTCGCCGTCGAGATCGCCGGCCGGATGGCCTTCCAGCGCCACGGCTATGGTCTCGGAGCCGCCGAGACCGGCCGGGATCGCCGTCGGCGACGACACGGTGTAGATGCCGTCGCCGTCCGGATCCGTGGCACTGCCACCGCAGGCGACCAGGGCGTTGATGGAGATCGGTTCGGCGTTCTCGACACCGTTGTCCTGGTTATCGAAGTCGTCCGTCGTCCAGCCGATCGCGATGGCGAGGCGGCTCGCACCGGCGGCGCAAGTGGTGAATGCCGGGTCGTTGGCCAGATCGTAGGGTGCGCCGCCCGGGTCGGTGACCGAGAAGTCCACCTCGACCAGCCCGCCGGTCACGACGTTACGCGCGTCGACGATGTTGTAGACGAAGTCGTCGCTCGCCTCGAGAGCCGGGATCCTGTGGATCTCCTCGGTACGCACGAGCTGACCCTCCGGGTTCGTCGTGTTCGAGTTCGGGCCGTGGCAGGCCAGGCATTGGGAATCGTCCGTGAAGTTGATGCCCGGCGGATGCTCGCCCTCCTCGATCGCCCACTGGTCGTCGCCGTCGCCGGCGCCGTCCACGTCGTAGTGGCAGGTGCCGCAGGCGGCGCGGTTCGCGACCTGGCGCCAGTTGCTGGCCTGCGGGGTATTCGCATCGCTCTCTTCGTGGCAGGTCTGGCAGTTGCGCACGTCCTGGGTAAACTCGATATCCGAGTAGTCGTAGACGGTATCGCGGAATCCGATGACCACGTAGCCGTCCCGGCCCACATGGATATTGTGGATCATCGCCTTCATGTCGACCGTATTGCCGGTGTTACCGTCGATCGAGGACGGGTTGTGGCAGGTCACGCAGTACGCCACGTCGGTACGGGGGCCGCCGTGGAACTCGAGGATGTCGTGGCAGGCGTTACAGGTGTCGTTGTCCACCACGTCATAGGTGAAGGTGGGCGCACCGCCCGCGGGCACGAAGTTGTAGATGCCGTTCGAGGAGATCGGCGCCTGTCCGCGGATCTCGATGCCCAGCCTGTGAGTCTTCGTGGCATCGAAGGCCGGACCTGCGGGGTAGTCGTCGAGCGCCGAGGCAAACGTATAGGTATAGGTACCGTCGCTGTTGTCCTTAAAGACGCCCGCGCTGCCGCGCTCCGCCGTCGCCGCGGCGTTCGGTACCCCGCCATCGTCGGCGGTGGCGTAACTCTGCCACTCCGCGGACTCGCCGGTGCCTGCCGGCGGCGGCGACAGCTGCGCCAGCACGAAGCGAATGTCGCCGGCGGGCAGTCCCGTGAGGCCCCGGGTCAGGTCGTCGGTGAGGCGCAGCTCCACAGTGGGCGCGCCGCCGCCCGTGGGGACGGTGACCTCGGTGACCTCGATGTTGATCCGCTCTGCGCTATCGACAGGCACCGTATTCGAAGACGGCGGAGCCGGTGGTCCGGGCGGACCCGGTATACCCGGTTCACCCGCGGGTCCCTGCGGACCGGGTTCGCCGTCGTCGCCCTCGCATCCCCACATCAGGAATGCCGAGAACAGGATGACTGCAAGGCGGTTTGCAGTGCTGTTGATGCCTTTCATCGCTACCGTCCCCTATGCTGCATTGAGTGGCACACGAATGCGTGCCAAATTCGACTTTGGCGCGTCATTTCTAACAGATGGATACTGCCGCTTTCATACCGGGATATACCTATAGCTGTTGCAACCGTGACACGGTTCGCAGGGAGCAGAATCGCGGACCCCGCAATACACTTGTGGCAGAATCGCCACACGCGGCCGGCCGCCGGCCCGGCCGCGGCGCGAAACAGGAGGAAGCCGCCCACCATGAGATACGCAGACGACCTTGCCGACTGGCTGGAGCAACTGTTCCGCACCATAGACGACACCGACGCGGACGCCTTCGTGCAGTTCATGACGTCGGACTGTACCTACCGTTTCGGCTCGGCAGCGCCGCTCAGGGGCCACGCCGCCATTCGTGAGGCGACAGTCGGATTCTTCACCACCATCGCCGGACTCAGCCACCGCCTGCACCGCAGCTGGCAGGACGAAGACAGTGTCGTCTGCGAAGGCTCTGTCACCTACCGCCGGCTCGACGGGAGCGAGATCACCCTGCCCTTCTGCAACGTCTTCGTGCTGAGCGACGGGCTGATCCAGCGCTACAGCATCTACGCCGACCTGAATCCGCTGTACGCTGACTGAAGCACCGGCAGACCGACCGCCGAAAAACCTGCCGACGGACCCTCGCTACGGAAGATATCGACATGGATGGCGCCCAGGTCCGAGAACTCCTGCGCCCCGGAGCCTTCCCGCATCCGGTCGGAGACCTGCGGCTGATCGAAACTCACATCTCCTGGGTCGTGCTGACCGGGGATTTCGCCTACAAGATCAAGAAACCGATGGAGATGGGCTTCCTCGACTTCTCCGGCCTGGAATCGCGCGAACACTTCTGCCGCGAGGAGCTGCGCCTGAACCGCCGTCTGGCGCCGGAACTCTACCTGGACGTGGCCGAGATCACCCGGGACGACGGGAAGGCGGTGATCGGCGGCGCTGGCGAGGTGATCGATTACGCCGTGCGCATGCGCCAGTTCGACCAGCGGCGCCTGGCCAGCCGCACGGCCACCGAGGGCCGCCTCACGCCTGCCCGCTGCCGCGACATCGGGCGCACCATCGCCGGGTTCCATAACGCTCTGGAGCCCGTCCGCCCGGACGCGCCGGACGGCCCCGGCACGCCAGCCGCCATCTTCGCCGCCGCCCGGCAGAACTTCCGTCAGATCGACGACGCCCTGCCGCCGGAGGCGGACCGGCAGGTGCTGCGGGAACTCGAGGAAGCGGCGCTGGCGGACTTCGGCCGCATCGAGCCGCTCATGCAACGGCGCCTGGCGGACGGCTTCGTACGCGAATGCCACGGCGATCTGCACCTCGACAACATCGTGCTGATGGATGACCGCGTACTCGCCTTCGACTGCATCGAATTTAACCCGGACTTCCGCCTCATCGACATCCAGTGCGAGATCGGTTTCGTGGTCATGGACCTCGACAGCCGGGAGCTGCCCGGCCTGGCCAACCGGGTGCTGAACACCTGGCTCGAGTACACCGGGGACTACGCCGGCCTCGCACTGCACACCTTTTATGACGTCTACCTGGCCATGGTACGGGCCAAGATCAGCCTCATCTCCGCGCTGGCCTCCACCGACGGGGAGCCCGACCTGGCAAGCTACCGGCGCTACCTGGCGCTGGCGGCCGCGGGCCGGCGGCGGCTGCCCGGCTTCCTGTGTCTGATGATGGGCGTCTCCGGCAGCGGCAAGTCGACGGTCGCCGAGGCGCTGGCGGCACGGTTCTCGGCCATCCGGCTGCGCTCCGACGTGGAGCGCAAGCGGCTGTTCGGCCTGGCGCCGGACGCCGACAGCGCCGCCGAAGGCCTGGAGCAGGAGCTCTATCGGGCCGGGACCAGCGACCGGGTATTCGCGCGGCTGGCCGGACTCGCCGATCATCTGCTGTCCGCCGGCCTGCCGGTGGTGGTCGACGCCACCTTCATCGAGCAGCAACGCCGGGAGCCTTTCCGGCAGCTCGCTGCACGACACGGTCTGCCACTGCTGATCGTCCACTGCACCGCGGACGAAGCCGAGCTGGAGCGCCGCCTCACGGCGCGCAGCCGGGAGAGACGGGAAGCCTCCGAGGCCGGCGTCGCCGTCATGCGCCGCCAGCTCGGCGCCCTGGAGCCGCCGACGGCGGCGGAAATCGACCATGTCCTGATGGTCGACACCGAGTCGCCGGATCACGACCAACGCCTGGCCAGCGCGGTCGAACGGCGTATCACGAAGCGCCGGGAACGATAGACTACGCAGCATGGAACACGAAAAGGAACAGCAGCGGCGGGCCTCAGGACGCAGGGCGGTGGTCATCGGGGCCAGCGGCTACATCGGCACCAACCTCGTACCCCGCCTGCTCGCGGAGGGCTGGAGCGTGCGCGCCACGTCCCGCAACACGGACGTGCTGGCCGCTCGCGGCTGGCAGAGCGTCGAACTGATGGCGGCGGACGTACTCGACCCGGAGTCACTGCGCCGTGCCGTCGAGGGCGCGGATGTGGTGTTCTATCTGGTGCACCTCATGGCGGCCGGAGGTGATTTCGCGGAGCTGGAGAGGCGCGGCGCGCACAACATGGTCGCCGCGGCCGACGAGGCCGGCGTCGAACGCATCGTCTATCTGGGCGGGCTGGCGCCGGACGAGCCCAAGTCCCAGCACCTGCAGGCGCGCCTGGATACGGGCGAGATCCTGCGCACGGCCGCCTGCCAGGTGGTGGAGATCCGCGCTCCCATGATCGTGGGGCCGGGCTCGGCCGCCTGGGAAGTGATGCGCGACCTGGTCAATCACCTGCCGGTGATGGTGACGCCGCGCTGGGTGGCCTCCCGCTCGACGCCCATCGCGCTGGAGAACCTGCTGACCTATCTCATCGGCGTGGCGGATGCGGAAGTGGACCATCACCCGGTCTTCGAGGTGGGCGGCCCCGAGATCTGCACCTACGAGGAGATGATGCGCACCTACGCAGACATCCGCGGCAAGCGCATACGCATCCTCACGCTGCCGGTGCTGACCACCCGGCTCTCCAGCTACTGGCTGCGGCTCATCACCGCGGTCCCCACGAAGATCGCCGCGGCGCTGATCGAGGGTCTGTCCCATGACTACATCGCCGAAGACGCCCCCATCCGCGAGCTGATCCCCCAGCGCCTGCTCACCTTCCGCGAGTCGGCGGAGGCCGCTCTGGAGGCCGAGCAAACCCACACGGTGGAAGGCCGCTGGGTGGAGGGCTCACTCGCCTGCCGGGAGTGGAATCCGGATTACGCCTACTACGCCAAGCGCGCCACGGACGTCGCCGACTCCACGGCCCCGGTGGAAGCCATGTGGCAGCAGGTACTCCTGATCGGGCGGCGTGGCGACTTCTTCTACGCCAACTGGCTGTGGTGGCTGCGGCGTCTGCTGGACTGGATGGTGGGCGGTACGTCGATGCGCCGTCGACGGCGTCATCCCACCCAGCTCAGAGTGGGCGACGTTTTTGACGGCTGGCGCGTGATCGGCCTGATCCCGCGGGAGCGCCTGACGCTGCTGATGGAGATGCGAGCCCCGGGCGGCGGCGTGCTGGAATTCGAGGTCGGGGCCACGGACACCGGCAGCCGGGTGCGGATGACCGCCTACTGGCACCCGGCCGGCGTATGGGGCCTGATGTACTGGTACGCCCTGTTGCCCGCCCACCTGTTCCTGTTCCGCGGCACCACCCGTGAGCTGGCGCGCCGTGCGGAGGCCGCCGAGCAGCGGGCCCGCCTGCGCACCGGCTGAGGGTGCCGGAACCTACGTATTGACCCTCGCTGGCGGTATCGGGATAAACGGCGCGAGGGAGGCACTCCATTTGCGATCGAACACACTGACAGGCGGGGTCCGCGACCCCGGGCGCGAAGCCCGGTCCCAGCTGCGTTACGAGATCGCCAGCGGCGCGACCGGTCTCGCCCTGGCGCTGTTCATGTTCGGCCACATGACCTTCGAGGCGTCGATCCTGTTCGGCACCGTGGCCTATGACGAGATCGCCATACTGCTGGAGGAGTTCTGGATCGCACAGCCGACGGTCATCGGTGTCATCGTGCTCTTCCTCGTCCACGCCGTCATGGCCAGCCGCAAGATCCCGGCCCAGCTCGCCGAACGCAAGCGCATGATCGCGCTGGCCAAAGGACTGCGCGAGTCCGGCGCCGTGGGCGGCGAGGCCTTCCGTCCACACGTGGAGTCCATGCTGTGGATCTGGCAGGTGCGCACCGGCATGATCATTCTGGTGCTCGGCAGTTTCCACCTCGTGCTGGTGGTAATGGACGTATTTACGCCGCTCTATGGCGAAATACGCGGCATCGAGGCCGACGTCTCCATGGAGCGGGTCCGGGCCGGCCTGTGGGTGCTGTACGCCGCGCTGGTGCTGGCGGTCACCTTCCACCTCGCGGTGGGGCTGTACCGGCTGTTCGTGAAGTGGGGCGCCGACCGCTGGCTGAGCCGGCGCACGCTCTACCGGCTGGAACAGCTGATCTTCTGGGGCGTGCTGGTCGTCGGCGTCGTCACCATCGCCGTGCTCGCGGGTGTCATCGACCCGCCGTTCGCATTCCTGCTGGAAGGCTCATGAGCGCCGAGCGCATCGTCACCACCGATGTACTGGTGATCGGCGGCGGGCTGGCCGGCGAGCGCGCCGCCATCGAGGCGGCGGCGGCCGGTCACGAGGTCATCGTGCTCTCCCTCGTCCCTCCCCGGCGTAGCCACAGCTGCGCGGCCCAGGGCGGCATGCAGGCGGCGCTCGGCAATTGCGTGAAGGCCGAGGGCGACAACCCGGACTGGCACTTTCTCGACACGGTGCGGGGCTCCGACTGGGGCGCCGACCAGGAGGTGGCGCGCCTGTTCGCCGAGGAAGCCCCCGTCGCCGTGCGCGAACTCGCCCACTTCGGCGTGCCCTGGACCCGCGTGCGTCCGGGCCGCAACACCTACTTCATCAAGGGCGAGCGGGTGGAGATCGACGAGCCCGCCGACAAGGCCGGCCTTATCATGCACCGGGACTTCGGCGGCACGGCCAAGTGGCGGGCCTGCTATGCCGCGGCCGGCACGGGCCACGCGGTGTTGTACGCGGTGGACAGCGAGGTGGTCCGTCTCGGCATCACCGTGCGCGACCGCATCGAGGCCGTCGCCCTGCTCCACGACGAGGACCGCTGCTGGGGCGCCGTGGCGCGCTGCCTGCGCACCGGGCGCCACCTCGCCTTCCTGGCGAAGGCCACCGTGATCGCCACCGGGGGCTTCGGCCGTGTCTACGGCCAGCACACCACCAACGCCACCATCAACGAGGGCACCGGCGCGGCCATCGCGCTGGCCACCGGCCGGGTGCCTCTCGGTAACATGGAGGCCATCCAGTTCCATCCCACCGGGCTCGCGCCGAGCGGCATCCTGATCACCGAGGGCTGCCGGGGTGACGGCGGCTATCTGCTGGACCGGGACGGCGAGCGCTTCATGGTGGAGGCGGAGCCGGAGAAGCAGGAACTGGCCAGCCGGGACGTGATCTCCCGCCACATGATGCAGCGCATGCGCGACGGCAAGGGCGTGGACACGCCCTACGGCCAGCACCTGTGGCTGGATCTGCGCCACCTCGGCGAGCAGCACCTGCGCACGAAGCTGCGCGAGGTATGGGACATCTGCCGGGACTTCGTCGGCGTGAACCCGGCCGAGGAGCTGATCCCCGTCAAGCCGACCCAGCACTACTCCATGGGCGGCATCCGCACCAACAAGGACGGCGAGGCCTACGGCATGCGCGGGCTGTTCGCCGCCGGCGAGGCCGCCTGCTGGGACATGCACGGCTTCAACCGGCTCGGCGGCAACAGCCTGGCCGAGACCATCGTGGCCGGGCGCATCGTCGGCCGGCGCGTGGCCGAGTTCGCGGCGGCGGAGTCGCTGGACGCCAGCACCCGCCTCGCCCTCGACGGCGTGGCGGCGGCGGAGGCCACCGCACGCGAGTGGCTGGAGCGCAGCGGCGACGGACCCGGCGTGTTCGCCATCCGGGATGCCATGGGCGACACCATGATGGACAAGGTCGGGATCTTCCGGCACGGCGGGGAACTGGAGGAGGCCGTCGCGACCTTCCGCCGGCTGCTGGACGACTGCCGTCACGCCGTGCTGCGCACGAAGACCCCGGGCATGAACCCGGAACTCACCTTCGCGCTGAAGCTGGAGGGCATGCTGCGCCTCTGCCTCATCGCCGCCGAAGGGGCGCTGGCGCGCACCGAGAGCCGCGGCGCCCATTACCGCACTGATTACCCCCGGCGGAACGACGCCGAGTGGCTGAACCGCACGCTCGCACGCTGGCCCGAGGGAACGAATGAACCCGCGCTGTCCTACGAACCCGTCGGCCTCATCGACCTGCCGCCGGGTCACCGCGGTTACGGCAGCGACGACCGCGTGGCCATGAGCGACACCGTCGAGGCCTACAACGACACCGTGGCCGCAACGCAGGCTGCCGAGGGCAGCCTGCCCACGCGGGAGAAACTCGGCAGCCGCATGAACTGGGGCCACTGGAAGCAGACCGGAGTGAGCGCATGAGCGAGCAGGCCGCACAAACCGTCTCCCCACAGACCATTCCCCGGGGCCGGCGGCTCACCTTCGAGATCTTCCGCTACAACCCGGAGGATCCCGCCTCCGAACCGCACATCGACACCTTCGAGCTGGACGAGGCGCCCTACATGTCGCTGTTCCTCGCGCTGAACGAGATCCGCGAGAAACAGGACCCGAGCCTGCAGTTCGACTTCGTCTGCCGCTCGGCCGTGTGCGGCTCCTGCGCCATGATGGTGAACGGCCGCCCGGCGCTGGGCTGCCGCACGCTGACCCGGGACCTGCCGGACACCATCCGCCTGTATCCCCTGCCCGTCTTCAAGCTGGTGGGCGACCTGTCGGTGGACACCGGCACCTGGTTCCGCCAGATGGCCGAGCAGGTAGAGAGCTGGGTGCACGAGCGCCTGCCCTTCGACGAGAATGCCGTCGAGGAACGCATGGACGACGACGTGGCCCAGGCCATCTACGAGGCGGACCGCTGCATCGAGTGCGGCTGTTGCATCGCCGCCTGCGGCGTCGCCAACGTCAACAGCGACTTCGCCGGTCCCGCCGGCCTGAACCGGGTGGCCCGCTTCATGCTGGACCCGCGGGACACCCGCGAGGACGCGGACTGGTTCGAGGTCATCGCCAACGAGGACGGTGTGTTCGGCTGCCTCGGCCTGATGGCCTGCCAGGACGTCTGCCCGAAGGAACTCTCCCTGCTGGAGGTCTACAGCTTCCTGCGGAGGAAGATGCTGGGGGCGGGGCTGGCGCGAGGCTGATACGCAACCCCGCGGCTCCTCGCGATCGGCGCAGCGGCAAACCATAGCCGCGGACGTTGTCATATTGACTAAAAATGAAACTGAAGCCAAAATCATTTTTGACCTTAAGGGGAGCTTGCCATGACCGCTGCAGGGAGCGAGATCGTCAACTTTGCCAGTCTCTGCGAGGGACAGGAGATCGGCTGCTCGCCCTGGATCGAAGTGGACCAGGCCATGATTTCGGACTTCGGCCGAGTCACCCGCGATCCGGACCCGATGCACGTGGACCCGGCATGGGCTGGCCGGAACGGCCCGTACGGCGGCACGATCGCATTCGGCTTCCTGACCGTGTCGCTGCTGACGCACATGCTCCATGGCGCCATGGGCACGGACCCGGCGCGCGACACGGGTGAGAACGGCCATTTCCTCAATTACGGCATGGACTACCTGCGGCTCATATCGCCGATCCGGGTCGGCAGTCGCATCCGGGGGCGTTTCGAGGTCCTGGAGAAGCGCAGCGATGACAAAGGCCGCGATATCGTGAAGTACGGCTGCCAGGTTGAGATCGAAGGGGCCGAACGTCCCGCCCTCGTCGCCGAGTGGCTGGCGATATGGATGCCGCCCGAGAAACACTGATTACGGAGCCCGACCAGAAGCCCCGCACGATGGCCGAAGAGACCGACACGAATACCTCAGCGCCTCCCCTGCTGCCCCGGATAAGCGACTACGTATCCTGGTTCGCGGAGCGGACCCCGGATGCGGAGGCGATGGTACTCGGCGGCGTTCGCACCACTTATGCGGAGCTCGAGGCGCGGGTCGACGCGCTGGCGCGGGCGCTGCTCGCGGCGGGGGTACGAAAAGGCGACCGCGTCGCTACGCTCGCGACACCCAGTCCCGAGTACTTCGAGAGCTTCCTGGCAACGGCCTCCATCGGCGCTATCTGGCTGGGCCTGAACCCCCGTTATCAGCTCGAGGAACTCTGCTATGCGGCGGGTGACAGCGAACCGTCGGTGCTGCTCACGCGTGCGGTGATCGGCGCGAGGGACTATTCGGCCGAGATCTCAGCATTGAGGGAGCGGACCCCCTCGCTGCGCTCGGTGGTGGTGTTCGAGCGCGACGCGGAACATTCGCCCGGATTCGCGCAGCCGTACTCCGGGTTCATCGCGGACGGGGAACGATGCAGTGACGCTGCGCTTGAGTCGGCCCGCGAAGCGTGTGGCGGACGCGATCCCTGCATGATCGTCTATACGTCCGGCTCTACCGGCAGACCCAAGGGCGCCTTGCTGCACCACGAGGGGATCGTCGCATTCAGCCTCGAGCAGAACCGCGTCTGGCCGGTCTCGCCGATGCGCGCGCTGAACTACTTCCCGATCAACCATATCGGCTGCGTCGTCGACCTGTCCTGTCCGACACTGGTGGTCGGAGGGTCGATCGTGTTCCTCGAGGATTTCTCGCCCCGCCGGTCGCTGGAGTTGATGGAACAGGAACGGGTAACGCTGTGGGGATCGGTCCCGAGCACTTTCCAGCTGCAGTTCTCGGAGCCCGACTTCGAATCGTTCGATCTGTCGGCGGTGCAGATGATCATGTGGGGCGGCGCCGCCATGCCGCGTGAACTCATCACACGCCTGCTCGACTTCGATCGCCCGCTGGCCACCAACTACGGGCTGACCGAATCCGGCAGCGCGATCACCGTGATCCCCCCTACCCGGGATGCGGATCTTCTCGAGACGACCGTGGGCTGGCCTTTCCGCGGCACGGAAGTCCGTCTGGTCGACAGAGAAGGCGAGCCCGTTGCCGACGGCGAAGCCGGTGAGATCCAGTCCCGCTCGATCTACAACATGCTGGGTTACTGGCGGCGGCCCGACGCCACGGCCGAGACGCTCACTCCCGACGGGTGGCTCGCGACCGGCGACCTGGGACGGCGGAATCCCGATGGCAGCTACAGCATCGTCGGCCGCGTGAAGGAGATGTACAAATCGGGGGGCTACAACGTCTATCCGCGCGAGGTCGAGCAGGTGATCGAAAGCCACCCCGCCGTGGATATGGCTGCCGTGGTCAGCACGAAGGATCCGGTCTGGCAGGAGGTCGGCGTCGCCTACGTCCTGCCCAGCGCTGACATCAGCATCGAGACGCTGCGTGCCTGGTGCCGGCAGCGCCTCGCCAACTACAAGCTGCCGAAGCTGTTTGTCATCGTCGAGCAGCTGCCGCTTCTGCCGATCGGCAAGGTAGACAAGGTGACACTCACGAAGCGCGCGGAAGACGACTACCAGCCCTGAGCTGGAGTGCCACGGCGCCCGAATGCTAACGTCCGACCTTTGACCTGCCTCGTGTCGGCGGCACTGCTATTGCGACGGGACCGGCATCCGAATTGGCAGAGAGACGAGACTTGCCGCCTCGCCTCCGCGGCTCACCCTGTACGTCTCCTCCCTCCCTTCCGAATAGCGCCGGAAGTAGGCCCTGTCGGCTCCGGCGATAGCAACGCGCAGGCGGTGGCCCGAGCGGATCCTTGCCGCGACAGGGAACAAACCGAAGCGCACCTCCATCCTCTCACCCGTCCTCACGGGCATCGCATCCGCTCTCCGGAAACTGTGCGGAGCGGGCCCCATATCGTAGGGCAGGCCGGCAGGATCTGCCTCCGCCCTGTGGACAGCCCGAAACAGCCCCTCCGTAAGGTAGGTCACGCGTCCGTCCGGCGCGACGTCCTCCAGATAGACGTGAAAGACCGGGTCGGCCGTTGCGGAGGCCACGTGCAACTCGACCACCGGCGTGCCCGCAATTTCGGCGGCGTCGCGGAACGGCGCGCTGTCATAGACCAGAAGCTTCTCGTCTTCCCTGCGCCTGTCAGGATAGTCGGGCGGGGTACCGAACTGCGTTGACCAGCGCGTCTCCGGCCCGGTGCTCGCGGAGAAGTCGACCTCGTACGTGTCCACACCGGGAGCCGGCAGCTCCCGCACGAGAGCGCCCGCAGCGTCGAAGTACAGGATATCCTCCTGCGTGTCCGCCGGCGGCCAGACCGAACTCTGCCGGAAGACACCGGCACCCAGGACGTAATAATTGATCACGCGCCGGTCGAATCCACCTTCCGAGACCGAAGCGTAGAACTCCGCCATGATTCTGTGCTGTTCATCGATCGACGGCCTCGGGGCATCTCCCGCCGGCATGAACGGATCAGCAAGCTGCGCGTTGCCGTGATCGTTACCGGTTATCCAGACTTCCATCGGTACGCCGGGCGCTGAACGGTATCGCGCGAGCGCAGCCTCGGCGGTCCCGCCATCCAGCCAGCTCCCCCAGACCTGCGCGGGCTTCGCCTCACGCCGGATTCCATCGAGTTGCGCAGCGGGAGCCGAGTCGAAGAAGCCGAAGCCGTTTCGACCGGCGTCGTCGTGGAACTCCGTGACCGCGTAGTCGTCGGCCTCCCACCGCTGCCGTCCGGCGAGGGCCTGACGCAGCATAACGAAATCGGCATCCTCATCCACCGGCGAAAGCAGTGGCCACAGCGCGGCGCAGTCGGCGATGCGCTCGAGACAGTTCAGGTCGGCTTCCGGATCCGGCGAGCGACCCTCATCCATCGCCTTGGTCGCGCCGCCCCAGCCATCCAGGAACCACTGGTTCGCTACGCCGCCAGGGAAGAAGAGATGGAGGAACACGTCGAAATCCACCTGACGGATGATGGCACCCTTGAGTGACTCCGCCGGCCGACTGGTCGCGATATCAGCCGTATCCGCCATGTAGGACGTGCCTTGCGCGAACACCTCACCGTTCGACCAAGGTCGTGATGCGAGATGCGAGATCAACTCGTCCATGTCCCCGATCTCCCCCGGACCGATATCGACGCGTCGTGGACCGAATGACGCAGTCGAACCGCGCGTATCCACCGCGGCAAGGACGTAGCCTTCGTTGACGAAGCGCCGGAACCGCGGAAACATCCGCGCCCGGCCGTAGCGGGTCTGTACCAGGATCGTCGGGGCAGGCTCCGCCGGCCGTTCGCCGCCGGGGAACCAGAGGCTCATGGCCACCCGGACGCCGTCGCGCATCTCCACGTAGTAGGATCGATCCGCCTGCCGAAGACCCTCTCGCACCGGAGACTCTTGGTCCTCCGACTGAGGCCGCTTTGTCTCCGGCGGATTCTGACAGGCAGCCGACAGAAGGCCGGCAGCGAGCAGCACCGAGACTGCGAGGGCTCTGCTTGCGGAGCGACCAGGGCGCATTGCTCTCGTCTCAGTAACGGAGCCGGACGCTCAAGCCGTAGGTGTCCGGGTCGTTCAGGATGATGAACTTCTGTCCGATTACGTCCTGGCCGGACAGATCGAACAGGCGCTCCTTCACTGTCTCGTCGCCTATGTTGCGTCCCCAGACACTCAGTCGCCAGCGTCCGTCCGGCGCTTCGAGTCCAACCTGCAGATTCACCAGCGCATAGGCATCCACACGACCGTCCTCCTGATTGTCGACGGTGAGGAAACTCTCGCCACGCGCCAGCACCTCTCCGCCGATGAACCAGTCGATGTTCTGCGAAAGCGAGGCACGGTACTCCGCATTCAGATTCGCCGTGTAATCCGGCGCGCGCGGTATCTCGGCGAGCGGTGTGCCGTCGGGCAGCGAACCCTCGTCGTACTCGGCCTCGAGCAGGGCGAAGTTCAACCCGATAGTCAGGTTATCGGTGGGTTGGCTCAACAGCTCGAATTCGATGCCCGTGCTGTGGGCGGCACCCGCGTTGATGATGATCGGGTCGAATACGGGAGTGTTCGGATTGTCTCCGGAAATCTGGATGTCCTCCCAGTCCATGTAGAACACGGCGACGTTGGCCTGCACCCTACCTTCGAACAGCGTGCTCTTGAGGCCGGCCTCGTAGTTCCACAGCGTCTCCGGATCGAAGGAGATTCCGTTGGCATCACCGAGGGCATCGTTGAAGCCGCCGCTCTTGAACCCGCCGCTCACTGTCCCGTAGAGCATCAGCGTGTCGGAATAGTCGTACTCAATGTTCAGACTGGGCGTGAACTCGGCCCAGTCATCCTCCGCGCTGATGGCGAAATCACCGCCCAGCAAGCCCACCGGATCCGACTGGGAATAATCGATGGATTTCTCTTCCCAGGTGTAACGTCCACCGAGAGTAGCGGCCAGACGGTCGGAGAAATTCCAGGTCAGGGACCCGAAACCCGCGACGCTCGTGGTATCCATCTTGGCGTCGGAACCGGCCAGCAGGCTATCGAGAGGTACACCGAGGAGCGTCAGCAGGTCGGGGCCGAGCTCGATGAAGCTGAGGTTGGCGGTTTCCTGCTCGTAGTAGTAGAGGCCGGCGACCCAGTCGAGAGCGCCCGCCGAAGACGAGACCCTGAGCTCGTTCGAGAACCGGGACACGTCCTCCGGGTCCCCGTCGTAACCCCAGCGCAGTGCGGAGCGGTCTGTATCGGTGCGGTTCTCGTAGTCGTGATCGCGGTAAGCGGTGATATTCACCAGCTCCGCGCCACCGATCGTCGTCATGAAGTGCGAGGCAATTCCCCATGCCTCCGAACGCTCGTAGGTCACGTCGTCTGCGTAGACGTTACGATCAAACGGATCGGAGTTCCGCGGGAGACCGAAGAGGTCGAGCACCTGCGCAAACGTCGTAGCATCGTTGTAGCTGAGCGTCTCGAACACGAGCGAATCCTGATCGACTTCGCGGTAGTCACCGGACACCCGCCACTCAGCGGTCTCGCCGAGAACGAATTGCAGCTGGCCACGGGCCGACCAGCTGTCTTGCGAGTTCACCTCGCGATCGAGCACGACATTATCGGCCGTTCCGTCCCGCTGGTTACTCACGAAGGAGAGACGACCGAGCACGGACGAGCCTGCGATCGGACCGCTGACGGCGCCGCCGAAGCGACGGTAACCGAGGTTCCCGAGTTCGGCATCCGCATAGGCCTCGAACTGCTCGGTGGGAGCAGCGGTCCGATAATGGATCAGGCCGGCGATGGTGTTGCGGCCGAACAGGGTGCCCTGGGGTCCTCGTAGAACTTCGATACGCTCGAGGTCGAACAGGTCGATAGTGGCGCCGACACCCTGACCCAGGAATACCTCGTCGAGGTAGAACCCCACCGCCGGGTCAGCGCCGGCGGAGCCGGAACCGCTGATCACGCCTCGGAGCGACGTCGGGGACAGCTTCTCGTCACCGAAGTTGCCGTACGTCAGGCCGGGCGTACGCAACGCGACGTCGTTGATGTCCGTGATCCCTGCTCTCGTGATCATCTCGCTAGTGAAGGCCGTGACCGAGACCGGCGCATCCTGGAGCGACTCCTCACGCTTGCGTGCGGTGACGATGATCTCTTCCAGCACACGGCTGCTGGAGTCGTCCTGCGTCTCCTGCGCCACTACCGGCGCAGGCCCCGCCAGCAAGGCCAATACGACGCCTGCACAGAGGCCAAACCCCCATTTCATCATTCTGGTCCCCCGCAATTAATGAAAATGAATTCATCCTCACTTTTATTCTATGAGCAAGCTCTCGAAGCTGTCAATCGGGCAGGGGAACGCGAAGAAGGGGCGGGTCGTTCAGTCGCCTGCGGCCGCTCGTGCTTCGGCGACGGCCCGGTCGCTGAATCCGGCGAGATCGAGTGCGAGCCCGTCGAGGTCGGCGGGGAGCGGCCAGCCGGGATACAGCACCCGATACCAGATCACGGCGATGGCGGTCGCGAGCGCTTCGTCGTCGGTTGCCGTGTCCCCCAGGAAGCCCACCAGGTTGGGGTCCGGGTAAACGACGATACGTCGCAATAGTTCGTCGGTCATGCTGCCGAGCGTCCAGGCCGCGAACAGGGCGGCATCCGGCTGCACCGCGGCGTCCGGGTGGTTGCGTATGACGCTCCTCGCCACCCGTTCATACCATGTCCGGTTCGTGGAATGGACGAGGCGGCTGAACTCCGTATCCTCATCGCTGACCTGGAAAACGCAGCGCATCAGGCCCGCATTCGCACGGACGTGCCGGATCCAGAGAAGGTTGGCTTCACGGATGGCCTCGAACGGTCCGCCATGCCGGGCGCCGCCACCCTCGGCGCCGAGCGGAGAACTCGTCAGGAAGTCCTCCAGGACCGACAGGGTGATCTCTTTCTTGTCCTTGAAGTAGATATAGAAAGAGCCATCGGACGCATCCGCGGCGCTGGTGATGTCTCCGACGCGCAAGCCATGGAATCCGTTGCGCTCCAGTACCCTGGCGGCGGCGAGTTCCAGACGACGACGGGTGCGCTCACCCTTGCGCTTTGGAGGATTGGACTTCAGCTCTGCTGTCAGTCGCCTGGTGTAGCTTTCTGTTTGCCGTGGCATGGGTTTACGGCCCCCGATGGGCGGGTCGATCGCAACCGGTCGGGAGAGGGTACGACAATTGAGGGAAAGTGGCACCCGCACAGGGCCGCCCTGCCAGCGGCAGCGCCCGCTATCAGCCCCAGAGGGACGGCGCGAACACGTCGACGATACCGCCCCGGTACGAGAGCCCGCCGGGACGATCATGCTTCAGAAGCAGCGGTCCGTCGATATCCACGAAATCACACAGCTGGGCAATCACGAAGGAAGGCGCCATGGCCAGGGAAGTCCCGACCATGTTGCCGACCATGAGCTGCAGCCCGCGTTCGCGCGCACCGTGGGCGAGGCGCAGCGCCTCGGTCAGCCCGCCGGTCTTGTCCAGCTTGATATTGACCATGCCGTAGCGGGAGGCCGCCATCTCCAGCTCGCCTGAGTGCAGGCAGGACTCGTCGGCAGCCAGTGTGACGGGCGAATCGAGATCGGCCAGCGCCTCGTCGTCGTCGCGCGGCAGCGGCTGCTCCAGCATATCGAGCCCGAGCTCACGGCAGGCCGGTAGCACCTCCTCCAGCAAGGCGGGGGTCCAGGCCTGGTTGGCATCGGCAACGAGTCGTGCGTCCGGCCTCGCGCCGCGTATGGCCGTCAGGCGCTCCACGGGTCGGTCGGCATCCAGCTTGATCTTCAGGACGGGATACTGTTCCGCAGCGGCGGCCTTCCCGGCCATGGCCTCGGGCGTCGGTTCGATGCCGATGGTATAAACCGTGGTGACGGCGCGCGGCTCGATGCCGGTCAGCTCCCAGATCGTCCTGCCCTCGCGCTTGGCCTGGAGGTCCCAGAGGGCGCAATCGATGGCATTACGGGCACCGCCCGGGGGCAACACCTCCAGGAGCTCCTCCCGGGAGATTCCCGACTCGATCCGCGCCGCCACGCCCCCGACTGCGGCGAGCATGCTCTCGGCGGTTTCGCCGAGATAGAACACGCCCTGCCCCTCCCCGCGGCCGACGACGCCCTCCTGCTCCAGCTCGACCACCAGCGCCGGCGACATCCGCCACTCCTTGCCGGCGATCCGGAATGGCTGCGCGAGCTGCCAGTGCTCGAGATGTGCGCTGAGTTTCACGCTCACGGAAAGCTAAGGTCCAGGTAGTCGACGATATCGGCGCATCCATCCGCCAGCGGATCCACGCAGGGCAGGCCTGTCTGCTCACGCAGGCGATCCAGGTAATCGGCCCTGTCTTCCGGCGGCAGCCCCGAGGTATTGACCGAGACCCCCACACAGCGGATCTCAGGATTGGTGGTCCGTCCCTCCAGCAGATTGCGCTCGATGCATTCGGGGATCGGAGGCGTCGGGAAATCCGGCCAGGCTCCGATCGCTTCCCTTCCCGCCGCGTGACAGACGACGATCGCGTCGGGCTGGGACCCGTGCAGCAGGCCCAGGCTGACCCCGGCATAGCCGGGATGGAACAGCGAGCCCTGACCCTCGATCACGTCCCAGTGATTCTCGTCGTTGTCCGGCGAGATGAGCTCCGCGGCGCCGGAGATGAAGTCCGCGACCACGGCGTCGATGGGGATTCCGGCGCCCGCGATCATGATCCCCGTCTGGCCGGTGGCGCGGAAGGTCGCCTTCCTGCCGGATTCGCGCAAGGCCTGCTCCAGCGCCAGCGCCGAGTACTTCTTGCCCACCGCGCAGTCGGTGCCCACCGTCAGCACCCGCCGGCCACTGCGCCGCCGGCCGCTGCCGACCGGCAGATCGGGCGGAGGGACGCGAACGTCGATCAGCCGGGCACCGGAGCGGCGGGCTGCGTCGACCACGGCGGAACGATCGGCCAGGCGCAGATGCAGGCCGCAGACGATGTCGAGTCCGGCCTCCGCCGCCGCTTCGATCACCTGCCACCAGCGCTCGGGGATGACGCCGCCCACCGGTGCGACGCCGACGATCAGGCTGCCGACGCCGGCCGCGGATGCCTCGGCGACGCTCATGTCGGGCACGCCGAGATCCACCGGGCATCCCGGGAAGCGAATCTGGCCCGCCACCCGGTCCGGACGCCACTGCACGATGCCGAGCCCCGTCTTCGCGTACATCGCGTCCTGCACGTCGCCGAGCAGGATGACATAGGGCGGATGAAGCTCGACGCGATTGACTTCCATCATGTTTCGGATACTCTCCTGCGCCTCTGCGGCCGGCACGCACTCGGGCCGAACCGTTCCGGCACAACCCTACCAGGGATCCACGAAACGACCGCTACCCCCGCCGGCGCGGGCGTCCATGTCGGCGGTCTCGAGGCCGTGCACGATCCACGCGCGAGTCTCCGCCGGATCGATCACCTCGTCGATCTCCAGCTGGCCGGCGATCCGTACCGCCTTGCCTCTCTGATAATGCTCCCCGACCAGTCGGTCGAACAGTGCCTTGCGTTCGGCCTCGTCGTCCAGTGCCTCCAGCTCACGCCTGTGACTGAGCCGTACCGCCCCCTCCAGACCCATCGGACCGAACTCACCGGTGGGCCAGGCGACGCTGAAAACGGAAGCGTGAAAACTACCGGCCGCGGCGGCCAGAGCGCCGAGCCCGTATGCCTTGCGTAGCACGACGGTAAATACCGGCACCTCGCAATGCGAAGCCGTGACGAACATACGCGCGAGATGCCGCACCTGGGCCTTCTCCTCGGCCTCCGGCCCCACCATGAAACCGGGCGTATCGAGGAGATTCAGGATCGGGATGCCGAAGGCATCGCACAGCTGCATGAAGCGCGCCGCCTTGTCGGCCGCCGGGCTGTCGATAGCGCCGCCAATACGCGCGTTGTCGCTCGCGATGATGCCGACCGCGCGGCCTTCTATGCGCGCGAGAGCCGTCAGCACCGCGCGGCCGAAATCGCGGCGCAGCTCCAGCACCGATTCCTCGTCCGCCAGCAGCGAGATCAGGTGCCGCACGTCATAGGCTCGTGTCCGGTTCTCCGGGACCGCATGACGCAAAAGTCGCTGGTCGGCACAGCGCCACTCGGTGAGATCGCCCTGGAAATAGGCGAGATAGCGCCGTGCCGTTGCCACCGCCTCTCGCTCGTCCTCGACCACGATATCCACCGCGCCGTTGCGCGCCTGCATTTCCACCGGGCCGATATCCGTGGGCTCGCAGCGGCCCAGTCCGGCTCCTTCTATCATCGCCGGGCCGGCCATGCCGATGTTCGAGCCCCGCGTCGCGATGATCACGTCGCTGCAGCCGAGAAGCGCGGTATTGCCTGCGAAGCAATAGCCGGAAACGATACCGACGAGCGGTACCCTGCCGCTCAGACGGGCATAACGCAGAAAGCTCGGTGACTCGAGTACGAGTTCGATGTCCGTGTCACCCGGTCGGCCGCCTCCCCCTTCGGCGAACAGCACCACGGGCAGGCGCCACTTCCAGGCCAGCTCGAATACCCGATCCTTCTTCTGATGGCCCCGCAGACCCTGAGTGCCCGCCATTACCGTGTAGTCGTAGGCGACCACGAGACACCGCGTCGGGCGTTCGCCGAAGATCCCGCCGTTGACGTTGCCCATTCCGGTGATCACGCCGTCGGCCGGGCTGATGCGTTGCAGCGCCTCTTCCGGGCGCCGGGCGGTCTGCGCCGCGACGATCAGCGACCCGTACTCGGTGAAGGTCCCCTCGTCCACCAGATCGGCGATGTTCTCCCTGGCGGTACGTCCGCCGCGGCGGTGACGCCGCTCTACCGCTTCCGGTCTCGCCTCGTCTCTCGTCAGTGCACGCCGGTCGAGGACTTCCCGTAACTCCGGTCGGATCAGGTCCGGGTCGACCCGCGCCACCTCGCTCTCTTCCTGCTCTCCGTCCTGTAAGGCCTCCAGCACGGCGAGCGTCTGACCGTCCATTACCTGCTCGCCCACGGATACGGTCACGCGCCGCACGAACGCTGCAGTGTCGGCGGCGATCACGTGCTCCATCTTCATCGCTTCCAGGACGAGCAGTGCCTCGCCCCGCTGCACGGCCTGTCCGGGCTCGGCCATGACCTCGACCACCATGCCCTGCAGCGGCGCGGCGACCGCCTGTTCGTCCCCCGCCAGCGGTTCCTCGCGCACCGCCTGGTCGGTCGGCGAGACGTTGCGCTCTCCGGACGTCTCTCCGGGCTCGCCCGCGAGCAGTTCGTGCAGGCGCCTGTCCAGGAAACCGGTGTCCACCTCCTGGGCAAGAAACTCAGGGTCCTCGGTCAGGCGCCGGAGCAGGCGGAGATTGGTCGGGACGCCATCGATGCGCAGCTCCCGCAACGCGACCCGGGCGCGGCGGATCACGTCGCCGAAATCTCCCGTGCGCGAGTGCACGATCACTTTCGCAAGGAGAGAATCGAAGCGTGAACTCACCGTGTCGCCTGCACGGATTCCGGTGTCGACGCGGATGCCGGGACCGGCCGGCAGATTCCAGCTCTCCACCCGCCCGCTCCCCGGCGTGGTCGTGCCGTCCGGATGCACGCGTTCCGCGTTGACGCGGAACTGGACGGCATGGCCCGCGGGCATCGGTACCGAACCGGTATCGAGGCCGATCCGCTCCAGGGTGACTCCCTCGGCAATCGCGAGCTGCGCGTCGACAAGATCGATCCCCAGCACCTCCTCGGTGACCGTGTGCTCCACCTGTATCCGCGGGTTCACCTCGATGAAGTAGTAGTCGGAGTCATCGCCCGCCGCACTGTCGACGAGGAACTCGACGGTGGCGAGGCTCCGCAGGCCCGCCCGTGAGGCCAGCGCGAGGGCGGCCTCGAACAGCCTCTCCCTGAGCGCATCCGATAGCACGGGGCTGGGAGCGATTTCGACCACCTTCTGGTGGCGCCGCTGGATGCTGCACTCGCGCTCGTAGAGATGACTCCACGCACCCTGCCCGTCTCCGATCACCTGAATCTCGACGTGTCGCGCGCGCGGAAGAAGGCGCTCGACGTAGAGGCGGCCGTCGCCGAAAGCACCCTGCGCCTCGGACCGGCAGCGTGCGTAGGCCTCGTCGATGTCCTCGCGCCGCCGAACGACCCGCATCCCCCGTCCGCCGCCTCCGGACACGGCCTTGATCACCATCGCGGCACCGTCCTGCAACGCGTCGAACCAGTCCCGCGCCTCCCCGAGCGTTACCACCTTGCCGTCGCCGAGGCAGGGGATGCCGCAGTCCAGCGCGAGCTGCCTCGCCGCAACCTTGTCACCGAACAATTCCAGCTGATCCGGGCCGGGCCCGATGAATACGATCCCGGCCGCCTCGCAGCGCCTCGCGAACTCGGCGCTTTCGCTGAGAAAGCCGTAGCCCGGGTGCACGCAATCGGCGCCCGCTCCCTTTACCGCAGCGATAATACGGTCCATGTCGAGGTATGCCGCGGGGCCGCTGCCGGCGAGTGGCACCGCTTCGTCGGCCAGCCGCACGTGCGTGCTGTCGGGCTCGTCGTCCGAGAAAAGCGCAACGGTCTGCAGCCCACGGACTGCCGCAGTCCGCAGAATCCGCACGGCGATCTCGCCGCGGTTGGCTATCGCCAGCTTGCGCAATTCGCCGGTCATCGCTCTCACATTTCCCTGCCCGGATGACGCCGGAGATCCGCCCGACGGCTTCGCCGCCGCGGCGCCCACCGCGGTCTCAATAGCCGGGGGCCACAGCCGCGGGTTCTGCGGTCTCCTGCAGCCGGTTGTACTTCCGCAGAATCTCCTGCAGCCGGTCCTCCGGCAGCGCGTGCACCGTCAGCCCGTTCGCTCCCGTCATCGTCTCCGCAGCTACGAGGCAATTGACGAGCGCCTCCTCCACCGCCTCCACCGTGGCAAGGAAGAGAGGATTGAGCATCGCGCCGGTCCACGGCGTCGGCGTCTCGATGCTGTTCGTCTGCTGGCCGATAGCGATCGTGTTTGTCGTCGAGAAGGCCACGGCGAGTTCGCCTGACATGAAACTCGCAACGCTGCCGTTGCGTCCCACTCCGAGGGCGGCGCGCCGTGCGAGTCGTTCCAGCTGCGTCGCGGACAGCGGCGCGTCTGTAGCGATGACGATCACCAGCGAGTTCTTCTCGCTGGCGGCCTGAGCGCGGGACGGCATGAGATCCTGGATCTCGCGGCCCACGGGCACGCCGGCGATACGCAGCCGGTCGCGGCCGCCATGATTGGCCTGCAGGAGTACACCCACGGTGTAGGTCTGCTCACCGACGCTCACGAGCCGGGAAGACGTACCGATACCACCCTTGAACGCGTAGGCGACCATGCCGGTGCCGCCGCCCACGTTGCCTTCCGCCACCGGGCCCGAGGCGGCCGTGTCGATCGCCCGATAGACATGCTCCGGCTTGACGTGATAGCCCCAGACGTCGTTCAGGTGCAGGTCGAGGGTCTCGGCGACGACCGGGATGAGGCCCGCCACCCAGTGTTCCGGCGGCGCGTTGTCGCGAATCCACCGGCTCGTCGCATGGTGCACGATACCGACGCTGGACGTGCCGGTAAGCATGATCGGGCCGGAGATCATGCCCACTTCGTCCATGAGCCAGCTGCCCGTCATCTCGCCCGTGCCGTTGATCACCGCGCGACCGGCGGCGACGCTCCGCGACATGTCGCGGCCAAGGGGGAGGATCGCGGTAACGCCGGTTCTGACCGGGCCCTTGCCCGGCTCCAGGGCACCCTCGCCCTCGATGAGCGTCACGTGCCCAACCAGCACGCCATCGACATCCGTGATGGCATTGCGCGGTCCCGGAGTGCCGTCGAAGGGGACGCCGAGGTCGCGTGCGCGTGGAGGCGCATCCGCCATGACGAGGGACGGCAACGCGGCGGCAAGAATCAAGATAAGCAGCCGTACAGTCATGGCGATCGCTCCTGGAGACGGCGCAGGGCCATCACTGCGTTACGGTTTTCGAGATCATCGTCCGGATCAGTGCCTTGCAGCCGTCCACGTCGATGCCGTCGGGTTCGAGGGCGCACATCTCCATCAGGCCGTCGACGAAACCCTGGATGACATCGGCCAACTCCTGGGTGGGCACGGGACCGATCTCCCCGCTGTCCTGGCCGGCCTCGATGATGTCGACCAGCCATTCGCGTGTACGCCGATTCATGGATACGGTCAGGGCATATTTGTCCTCTGCATCGCCGAAGCAGCCGATCAGATCGATGTACAGGAGGTAGATCTCGCGGTGCTCGCGCTGATAGTCGAGACAGGCATCGATGAACTCGAAGAGCTGGCCGATACCCGGATCGCGTGCCGCGACACGCTCACGTACATACCGACTGTAGTCGCGCAGCCCTCTGCGTACGGTCTGCTCGCCGAGATCCCGCTTGCCCTCGAAGTAATAGAAGATCACGCCGCGGCTGATACGGGCCTTCCGCGCAATCGCCTCCAGAGAAGTCTTGTCGAATCCCTGCTCCGCAAACAGGCGGGCCGCTATGTCGAGAATCTGTCGCCGCCGCTCTCTCTCGATGAAAGTAGGCGCACCGGTCTTCTTCTTTCGCCGCGGCCGATGCGCATCCGACGCAATGTCCTGACCGGAATATGTGGCTGGTTTCCTGGCCAAAGCTGCCCTCCCCGGCCTCAGGACCCTGAAAACGTCTGGATACGCTCGAAAGTATCGGGATCCGCAATCGACAATGCAGTCGATTCGGTCTCCAGACGGATCGCGAGATCGAGCTCCTCACGGAACACCGCGTTCAGTCCGCGCTTCAGATCACGCACGGCTCGCGTTGGTAGCTCGGTGATGCGCTCGGCGAGCGTCATTGCCTCGGCGAGGACCTGCTCCTCGGGCACTACGCGCCAGGCAATACCGATGTCCCGCAAGTCATCCGCGGTGAGTTTGTCGCCCAGCATCAGGATGGCTCGCGCCCGATGCAGGCCGACGATTCTGCCCAGTAATGAAGTCACTCCACCGGTCGGAGACATTCCCCATCTCATCTCCGGACAGAACGCCTTTGCGTCCTCTGCCCACACCGAGAAGTCACAGTTGACCACCCACTCGAAACCGCCGCCCACGGCCCAGCCATGGACAGCGCCAATGACGACTTTTTCACCATAGAGTATCTGCCGGCTGACGTCCTGCAGCGCCTCGATGATCTCCATCCCCTCTTCCCTATTCGCGGGCATGGCCGTCTTGTCGCTGAGATCGTCACCGGAACAGAAGGCTTTCCCGGCACCTCTCAGCACGATCGCGCCGACGTCTCCTTCGGCATTGGCCTCGGCCAGCGCATCACGAAGCCCTGTGATCAGCGCGACGTTGATCGCGTTCAGCCTCTCCGGTCGATTCAGAGTGATGAGGCGCACCGCGCCCTTCTGTTCCGCGATTACCGTTGTGTCGGTCATATCTTTTTCTATCTACCGGTTAGTACATCATTATATTTTTCTGGCCGTTGGTCAAATCCCTGAATCGGGCGTGCCGCCGGGTGGCAATCCCTGCAGACGCAGCCAGCGAGCGCGCAGCCCGTAGTAGCAGGCGCCAACCACGAAAAAGGCACCGGCAGCCGTCGGCACCTGCACGCTGCCGCGCAGCGCAATCACCAGGAAACCGACGGACAGCAGGACGAGACCTGCAGAGAAGAACACGACCAGCCAGAGCGGAAGCCGGAAAGCCGATGCGGCGTAGCGCTCGGGCATGCGCCAGGGCAAGCGCAGCACCGCCACACCGATCAGAATCTGCAGCACCAGCATGCTGACTACGGCCAGGGTGGCGTACTCGGCGATGTTGCCGCCCAGGGACAGGGCAGACAGCGCGAGGGCAGTCAGGAAGATGACCCCGTAAACGGGCTCGCCATGCCGCGCCGAAATCCGGCCCAGCGGCGCGGGCAGCAGCCGTACTCTGGCGAGCGCCAGCACATCACGGGAGTAAGCAAGCAACAAAGCGTTGATGGACGTCGCTGCGGCAGCGATCGTGGTCAGCGTGATGTACTGCGCCAGCCAGTCCGGGAGCATGCGAGCGGCAGCTTCACTGACCGGCGCTTCACTTGCGCCCAGCTCCTGCCACGGCAGGATGCCCGTCAATGTGAGCGATACCAGTGTGTACGTTACCAGGACGACTCCGAAGCTGAGCGCGAGCGCGCGGGGTATGTTCCTCACCGGCTCCTTGATTTCGCCACCGATCTCCATGATCAGAACGAAACCGCTGTACGAGAAAGCCGCCGGGATGGCCGCCAGAACGACAGGGCCGAGGCCGTTCGGCACAAACGGCTGCAGTAGAGCAGTGTCCATATGCCAGAGACCGGCCGCACAGAAAGCGGCGAGCGCGATCATGAACGCGGCGACCATCAGCGTCTGCCCGATCACCGTATCGCGAATACCCAGAAGATTGAGGCCACCGAGACCGAGGATGATGCCGGCCGCCGCAACGCTCCGGTCGACGGATGGCACGAACACCCTGAGATAGTCGGCGAAGCCGAACGCGAGGAGCGCAGCGCCCACCGCCACCCCGCCGAACATCATCCAGACCAGCACGAAGCCCCAGAAGGGAGATACCAGCGAACTCACGGCGACGAAGCTCGCGCCACTCACCGGAAATATGACACCGAGCTGTGCCGCGACCACGCACGTGAATACGGCCAGTACCGCCGCGATCAGGTAGGAGAGGACCACGGCAGGCCCGGTGCTCGCCGCCAGTGAGCCCGGCAGTATGAATATCGAGATGCCTATCACGAACCCGATCAGCGTTACCGCCGCACCGAGGGCGCCGACGCTCCGCGTCATGCCGTCATCCCGGTTCATCGGGTGGCCACTCCGACAGCCGTGTCCCATTTAGTCCGGCCGATATGCCAGAATCCGCTCTTGACGGCAGCATCATGCCGGGAGACACGATGGCCAGCAAAACCAGGAAGCGCCGCGCCGGCGGCGAGGGGAAGCGGCGCGGGGGCCGAACGAAACCCACTTTCATCGAGGAGGCTCGCCGCAGGCAGATCCTCGATGCGAGCATGCAACTCTTCGCGCGGAACGGCTTCGATCAGACCTCCCTGGCCGAAATCGCCGATGCGGTCGGCGTCAGCAAGGGCGTCATCTCCTACCACTTCGACGGCAAGCGGGATCTCGGTGAGGAGGTCATCCGCCGAAGTCTCCGCGAATACGGCACCTACGTGCAGGAGCGGATCGCGCGGAAATCGACGGGCAGGGAGAAGTTGCTCGAGTTCGTGAACGCCTGCCTCGATTTCATCGCCGACAATGGCGACTTCTATATGGTGTACCTGGACGTCCAGGGGTGTTTCGGCACGGCGCAGGAGAAGCGCTCGATGCTCGAATTCGTCAATAGCCGCACCCGCGAACTGCTGACGGAGATCATCGAACAGGCGAAGAGCGAGGGCACGATACGAAAGCGCGTTTCGACGCGGAATCTCGCCGACGTGGTACAGGCCATGGTCGACGGCATCCAGGGCCAGATCGCCGCCGAGCCGGACGGCATCGACATAGCGGGATGCCGACGGATCTTCCGCGACATGATCGAGAATCATATCGCGGCCTGAGGATCCGCCGCTCCGCTCCCCGGTTCGGCGACGAAGGGAATGTAGCGCCCCACTCGCGATCCCGTGGATGTCTCGGCCCTGAGTACGAACTCGCCGCCGATCAGCACGTGTACGACCCCTTCTGCGTAACGCGACGGTTCCGACCAGGTGGCATGGTCGATGATCCGTTCCGCATCGAACACGACGATGTCGGCGACGGCACCTTCCCGGATGACGCCGCGGTCCGGCAGCTGCAGATAACTCGCGGGGAGGCCGCTCATCTTGTACACGGCTTCCTCGAGAGTGAGAACATTCCACTCCCGGACATAACGTCCCAGGACTCGCGCGAACGTACCCCGACCGCGCGGATGAGACGGGGCAAGCTCCTCGCCGTCTGACGCGATCATCGCCCAGGGCTGCTTCAGGATGACCCGTAGATCGTCTTCGCGGATGGCGCCGAGCGTGACGACCGCACCGGCCCCCTCCTCCACCGCCAGACGCCGGAACAGCTCGAACGGACTGATACCCAGATCGGCAGCCAGTTCCGTGACCATACGGCTCTCGTAGCCATCGCGTGCGCTCACCACGATGCGCATGGACTCGTAGCCCACCGTGTCTATCCAGCTGAAGACGCCCTCTGCGGGCTCTTCGCTGTTCCGCCTGGCCTGCTCGTAGCGGGCGGGGTCGTCGGTGATCTCCTGCCAGTAGGCCTTCAGACCCGCGGTCAGCGTCGGGATGTCGGTATCCGTCTCTTCCCCGGCCAGCAGCGCGGACAGTTGCCGCATCAGCGTGCGGCCCCTGTCGTCGTCCGCAGGATACAGGAGTGCGATCACCGGCCGGGTGGCTGCGCCATCGTAGGGATAGAGGTCGACGGTTACCGATTGCCCCCTCTCGATGGCGGTCTCGATCAGTGCGACGAACTCGGGGCCCTTGCCGAAGTTCTTCGCGCCGACCGCTTTCACGTGCGCCGGGTGGGCATGGACGCCCGCGGCATAGGCGATATCCAGGCATTCCTGATGGGAGGCGAGCAGGTTGTTGGCAGGATCACGGACGTGGGAATCATAGATGCCGCCGTAAGGCGCCACGACACTCGCAAGTTCGATGAGCTCCTCGCTCGTCGCGTAGCGGCCGGGCAGGTACATCAGTCCGCTGGAAAGCCCCAGCGCCCCGCGCTCCATTGCCTCACCGACGATGTCTCGCATGCGCTCGAGCTCGGCCGCGCTCGGGGAGCGATCCTCGTCGCCCAACACCGCCCGCCGGACGGAATTGTGACCGATGAATGCCATGAAATTCATGCCCGTGCCACCCGATTCCGCGATGGCGACATACCGGTCGAGATCGTCGAGGCTCATGAAGCCGTCGATGCCATAGACAGCGGTGGTGACACCCTGTCGCAGGAAGCCCTCCATGCCGGCCGTCGCCGGGTTCGCGAAGGCCCGGTCCGCGTGGCTGTGGACGTCGATGAAGCCGGGTGCCAGGATCATGCCGGCAGCGTCGATCACTTCGATTGCCCGCTCGTCCGCCAGTGATCCGACAGCGGCAATGCGCCCGTCGGTGATTGCGACGTCGGCCACGTATCGCTCTGCTCCGGTGCCGTCCACCACTGTTGCATTGGTGATCAGCAGGTCGAAGGCCGGCCCCGCCGCCGTCGGCGGGGCCGGCTCCTGCCGGCAGGCGGCGAGGAGCGCCAGCGCCGTGCACAGCAGCAGCCGGCGAGCGGCCCTCATTCCATGCGCTCCGCGTAGAACGTACCACCCCGGTATTCCATCGTCAGCGCCCCCGCCCTCTGCGCGCCCGGCTCGCTGGCGAAGCGGAATACCCACTCGTCGTCGAATATCGCGCGGAACGTCCCGTCGCCCTGCGCGAGCAGCGGGATTGCAGGGCCCTCCGCGTCGCTGCCACCGAAACGGATGAAGAGCTTGCCGTCCCTGCCGAGGAACCCGTAGATCTCGGCGCCCACGAGATAGGGGCTCAAACGAAAGTCGCCGGTGTATCTCGCCAGCTCCTCCTCGCTTAGCGAAAGATCCCGGACCTCGGGCTGAGGCACGTCGAAGACGACGCGCGCGATCTTCTGTTCGAAGGACGACATCGCCGGCGCATCGGCTTGTCGATTGCCGAGCATCACGATCGTGAGATCGTCCTCCGGATAATAGGCATGATCGGACGTGTAGCCCCAGATGTCACCGGCATGGGATATCTTCCTGCGGCCGGCGAACTCGGAGATGATCAGCCCGCCGAGAGAGTAGAGGCTCTCCTCGCCCCCCGCGAGCGGCCGCGTCTCCAGCACCATCGCCCGCAGCCCCGGCGGGAAGTGTTCTGAATGGAAAACGCCGCGGCGATACCGGACGACGTCGGCCGCGGTAGACACCAGGGAGCCGGCAGAGAACGGGACGAGGTAATGCCATGGCGCCGCGTTGACGTAGCCGGTCTCGGTCCGGGCGTAGCCTCGGGCATGACGGGGAATCACCTCCGCATAGTCACCGCTGTAGGTCCGCTCCATGCCAAGCGGCGCGAAGACGTGCTCGCGGAGATATTCGTAGTAGTCCATCCCCGATACGGTCTCGATGATGAGCCCGAGCAGGTAATAACCGGAATTCGTGTAGCTCCAGCGCGTTCCCGGTTCGAAGTTCAGCGGCAGGTCCTCGAAGAGCGCGACCATCTCCTCCCTGGTATAGGCGCGCCGCTCGAGACTCGACCGTATCCCCGGGATCTCGTTCGTGTAGTTCGGTATGCCTGATGTGTGATCGAGCAGCCGCGCCACCGTGACGCCGGCACCGGGTCCCTCGTACTCCGGCAGGTAGTCACCCACCGTAGCGTCCAGGTCCAGCGCGCCCTCGTAGGCGAGCTTCACGGCGGCGAGACCGGTGAACGACTTGGTAATCGAGCCGATCGCGTAGGCGGTCTCCATGGTTGCCGGCATTTCGAAGCTGAGATCCGCGTTACCGAGCACACGCGAGTAGATCGTCTTTCCGCCCCGGTCGATCAGGACGACCAGCGAGGGGAATCCCGCGCCGTCCTTGGCATTGTCGACAATCGTGTCGATCGCCGACCGCTGAGCGTCGCTGAGTGTCCGCTGCCCTTCAATGGCTGCGCCACCCTTCGCAACTGCAACCGCTCCAAGGGCGAGTGCCAGAAAGGCCGCGACTGGACGGCCCAAACCGATGATCCTCTTCATGCGACAGTTCCCTGCAGGTCTTTTATACTTTAGTCCAATTTTTTGTAGACTAGTCAAAAACCCGGGCATTGGCAATCGATGCAAATGAACACGGTCCCGACGAAAAAAGATTGACATCCGCTCTTTCAGGGGTTAGTAAGGGCATATAAAAATTTGACTCTTAGTCAGTTTACTTGGTTGGAGTATAAGTTAATGCCTGAATCGACTTCCGTGACCGGTGAGGGCCGGACACGCTCTCTGCAAGCTCTGCTGTTCGCCCTTCTGGCCTCCCACTGCGCTGCCACTGCGCTCGCCCAGGACGCACAGTTCGTCGAGGAGATCATCGTCACCGCACAGAAGCGCGAGCAGGCCGCCCTGGATGTGCCGATCGCGCTCTCCGTGGTCTCGGCGAAGGAGATCGAGGACCGCTCCATCAGCGATTTCACCGAACTCTTCGATCTGATGCCGAACACCACCATCGACCAGAACGTGTCCTCCATACCGCGGATCGCCATTCGCGGCATTTCGAGCAACGTGAACAATATCGGCATCGAATCCGGCGTCGGCGTTGTCGTGGACGAGGTCTATATCGGCCGCCCGTCGGCATTCAGCGCCAACCTGATCGACATCGAGCGGGTGGAGGTTCTGCGCGGCCCCCAGGGCACACTCTTCGGCAAGAACATAGTAGGCGGACTGGTTAACGTCGTAACCAGCAAGCCCAAAGACCAGTTCGGCGCCGAAGCAGACGTGACCTTCGGCGACGATGATCTGCGCCAGTTCCGCGGTTATGTGACCGGCCCGATCCTCCAGGACGGCCTTAATGGCAAGATCTCCGCCACGGTGAAACAACGGGACGGCTGGGTGGAGAACACGAACCCGGTGGCATCAGACCTCATGTCCGTCGACTTCTGGGGGCTGCGTGGCCAGCTGATGGGCACGCCTTCCGACCGCTTCTCGTGGCTGCTCACGGCGGAATACAGCGAGGACGATTCGGTCGAGAACTTCAATGACATCCTGGATGGCGCGCTGGCACCCCTCGACGGAGACCCGTTCGACCGGACCATCGGCACCAGCGAGAACGACCTGTTCGAACGCGAGATCTACGGCGTGTCGCTGACGCTGGACTGGAGCTGGAACGACCAGCAAGTGGTGTCCGTCTCCGCCGCCCGCGGCGTGGACTGGACCGGCCGCAATGATCAGGACTACAGCGTCCTGCGACTCTTCGAGACGGGACGCACCGAGGATCAGGATCAGATAAGCCAGGAGCTGCGCCTGGTGGGAGGCGACGAAGCCTTCAACTGGGTCGCGGGTCTCTATTACTTCGATCAGAGCCAGGACGGCCTGGATCTCGTGTTCGTCGACGAGGACCTGCCGCCGGTCCTCGGCGCTCCGGCCATACCGGGCTACAACGAAAGCGCCCGGACTCGGTCCTCCATCGACACGACGAGCATCGCCGCGTTCCTCTCCGGCACGTATCAGCTGACCGATCGCTGGTCCCTCACGGCCGGGCTGCGTTATACCCGGGAAGACAAGGACCTGGACTACCGGCAGGATGTCGAGGTATTCGAGGTGGCGCCCGGAGTCCCCGTCGGCATCATACTGGCTTTCAACCCGCCCGTGGCACCCTTCAGTGACAGCCTCAGCGATAATGACTGGTCCGGTGACATCAGTCTGGGCTATCGCTTCAGCGACCGTGTCCGCGGCTACGCAAAGATCGCCCGTGGCTTCAAGGCCGGCGGTTTCGACTCGACGGCCTCCCCCGTCGCCGACCCGGGCAGCCTGCAGTTCGACGCCGAGACAGTCGTCAGCTACGAGGCCGGGCTGAAGAGCGAGTTCGCCGACGGCAGGGCGCGCCTGAACGTCGCCGCATTCTACAGCGACTACGAGGACAAGCAGGAGCAGTTCTTCAACGGCATCATCCAGGTGACGTCGAATGCCGCGGCCGCCGAGATTACGGGCTTCGAGGCCGATCTCAGCCTGCTGGCGACGGACTGGCTGACGATCGGCGGTGCCCTCGGCTACCAGAGCGCCGAGTATGACGCTTACGTCGACCCGCTCGCCGGAACGGACTACTCGGGCAACGAGCTGGCCGACATCCCGGAGTGGACCGGCGCCTTCTTCACGCAGGTGGACCGCGAACTGGCGAACGGCTGGGCCTGGATGGCACGGGTCGACGTCGCTTACGAAGACGAAGTCTTCAACCGCCCCTCCAATGACCCGGACTTCACCGGCGAAGAGAGTACCCTCGTCGACGCCCGTATCGGCGTCAGGAGCCCTGGCGAGCGCTACGGCATCTATCTGTGGTCGAAGAATCTGCTCGACGAGGATTATATCCGTCGTCAGTCGGAGGTACTCGGTACCCGCTACCTGGTCCTCAATCGGCCGCGCAGCTGGGGAATCGAACTGCGCGGGAGATTCGGCGACTGACTCAGGCCCGGCGCGGCGCGTCGGCGATGGACATCAATGCCCGAAGCACGTCCCTGCGGCTGATCTGACCCACGAGCCGGGTATCGTCCATCACCGGGAAGCGCCGCAGCCGCGATTCCTGGAAGCGCCGCGCCAGGTCGATGATGCTCATGTCGGCGGGTACCGTGATGACCTCCCTGGTCATGAATTCGCTGACGCGCCCGCCCCATTCACCGTGGTAGCTGGAGTCCAGCGCCACCTTCATGCAGTCGAACTCGGAGAGCATCCCGACCAGGTTGCCGTGATGGTCCACCACGGGCGCCCCGGCGATGCGTGCCTCCACCAGTCGGACCAGGGCGTCCATGACGTCCATGTCCGGTTTCAGGGTGACCAGGTTGGCGGCCATCCAGTCCTTCACCAGTACCGATCTCAAAGGCATGTGCGTCTCCCCCTCCCGGCGCCTCTCAGGCGCCGGCTTCGTTCTTCTTGCGCCGGCACTCGCCCCGGTTGGAGCAGAGCTCGCAGCTGCCGCCGCTGTTCAGCCCGCCGCAGCTGCCGCTGATCGGCTTGCGGCCGGCCATCACGCCGACCGCCATCGCGAGCATCGCGACGAGGATCACCAGGAAGCTCACGAGTGTCACCAGTATCGTCGACATCACATTACCTCTCTCGCGGCAAAGGCCGATGTCCACCGGGCCATCACGCCGTCGCCACTGCGCACGACGAAATACGCCGCGATATCGGTCCGTTCGGCCAGTTCGCCGCCGGCCTCCGGCCCCAGCACCAGCAGGGCCGTGGCCAGCGCGTCCGCCAGGGCCGCACTCTCGTCCAGCACCGTCACGGATATCAGATCATGTGATACAGGCCAGCCGGTGCGTGGGTCAATAGTATGGGAATAGCGCTCTCCTTCATATTCGAAGAAGTTGCGGTAGTCCCCCGAAGTTGCAATGGCCGTGTCGGTGACATTGAGCACCCGGTGCACTTCCCGGCCCGCCGCCAGCGGGTCTTCCACGGCCACGGTCCAGCGCTCGCCGCGGCGGTTGCGGCCGGCCACGCGCAGCTCGCCGCCCACCTCGATCAGGTAATTGTCGATCGCCGCTTGCTCGAGCACCGCCGCGATCCGGTCCACGGCATGCCCCTTGGCGATGCCGGAGAGGTCGACGGCGACTTCGGGGCCGGTCTTGCGCAGCGCCGGTGGCTCCTCCCGGCTTTCCAGCGCCGTGTGGCCCACCTGCTCCAGCGCCGCCGCGATCTCGGCTTCCGCGGGCGGGGTCACCCGCACCGGGTCGGGACCGAAACCCCAGAGATCCACCACCGGGCCGACGGTGACATCGAAGGCGCCGTCGCTCATGCGGCTGACCGCCTCGGCCATCGCGACCAGGGCCGCCGTGTCTTCCGACACCGGGAACCACTCCCCCGGCGGCGCGGCATTGAACAGCGACACCTCGGAGTCGTCCCGCCAGGTGGACATGCGCCGGTTGACGTCCTCAAGCGCGAGCTGGATGCGCCGGGTGACCTCGTCGATGGCCATGCCGTCCGGCGGGTCGACGACGCGCACGCTGTAGGTGGTGCCCATGGTGGCGCCGGTGATGTGCGCCTCCGGCGAGCCCTCGTCCCGGCCGCAGCCGGCCAGCGCCAGCGCCGCCAGCAGGAGGGGCAACAGTGCGGAGCGCTGTAGCCTCGCGGCCACCGGCTCAGCCGCCGAAATCGTCGAGCATGATGTTCTCGCGCTCGACCCCGAGGTCCTCCAGCATCTTGATCACGGCCGCATTCATCATGGGCGGACCGCACAGGTAGTACTCGCAGTCCTCCGGGGCCGGATGGTCCTTCAGGTAGCGCTCGTAGAGCACTTCGTGGATGAAGCCGGTGGGCCCATCCCACTCGTCCTCGGGCAGCGGGTCGGAGAGCGCCACGTGCCAGTCGAAATTGTCGTTCTCCGCGGCCAGGCGGTCGAAGTCCTCCACGTAGAACATCTCCCGCTTGCTGCGGGCGCCGTACCAGAAGCTCATCTTGCGATCGGTATGTATGCGTTCCAGCTGATCGAAAATGTGGGCGCGCATGGGTGCCATGCCGGCGCCGCCGCCGACGAAGACCATCTCCGCCTTCGTTTCCTTGGCGAAGAAATCGCCGAACGGCCCGGAGATGGTGACGGGGTCGCCGGGCTTCAGCGAGAAGATCCAGGAGGAGACGATGCCGGGCGGGATGTCCTTGTCGGCACCGGGTGGCGGCGTCGCGATACGCACGTTCAGCATCACGATGCCCTTCTCCAGCGGGAAGTTGGCCATGGAGTAGGCCCGCTCCACCTTCTCCTTCGTATGGGATTCGTAGCGCCACAGGTCGTAACGGTCCCAGTCCTCGCGGAAGCGCTCCTCCACCTCGAAGTCGCTGAACTTCACGTCGTGGGCCGGGCACTCGATCTGGACATAGCCGCCGGCGCGGAAGTCGAGTTCCTCGTCTTCGGGCAAGGCGAGCTTCAGCTCCTTGATGAAGGTGGCCACGTTGTGATTCGAGATCACCTTGCAGTCGAGCTTGCGCACGCCGAACACCTCGTCCGGCACGCGCACCTTCATGTCCTGTTTTACCGTGACCTGGCAGGACAGGCGGCAGTCCTCGTCCATCTCCCGGCGGGACAGGATCGAGGCCTCGGTGGGCAACACGGCGCCGCCGCCGGAGACTACCTGGATCTTGCACTGACCGCAGGTGCCCTTGCCGCCGCAGGCCGAGGCGATGAACAGCCCGGAGTCGGCCAGCCCGCCGAGGAGCTTCACGCCCACCGGCATGTCCAGGTGGCGCTCGCCGTTCACCAGGACATCCACCTCCCCCGTGGCGACGAGTTTGCGCCGGGCGAGCAGGATGACCGTGACCAGTACCAGGATGATGGCCGTGAACAGGGCTACCCCCAATGAGATCTGCAGTGTCGCGCTGGAAGCCGCCATCAGAGCTGTATCCCGGAGAAGCCCATGAAACCGAGCGACATCAGCCCGGTGATGATGAAGGTGATGCCGAGGCCCTGCAGCCCGTCGGGCACGTCGCTGTACTTGAGCTTCTCCCGGATGCCGGCCAGCGCCACGATGGCGAGCGCCCAGCCGACGCCGCTGCCGAAGCCGTAAACGGCAGACTCGGAGAAGGTGTAGTCGCGCTCCACCATGAACAGCGTGCCGCCGAGGATGGCGCAGTTCACCGTGATCAGCGGCAGGAAGATGCCGAGGGCGTTGTAGAGGGCGGGCACGTAGCGATCGAGCGTCATCTCCAGGATCTGCACCAGCGCGGCGATCACGCCGATGTAACTCACGAGGCCCAGAAACGACAGGTCCACCTCGGGCAGGCCGGCCCAGGCGAGCGCCCCCTCGGCCAGGAAGACGTTGTAGATCAGGTTGTTCACCGGCACCGTGATGCTCTGCACCGCGACCACGGCCAGGCCGAGCCCGAGCGCCGTCTCGATCTTCTTCGAGACGGCCAGGAAGGTGCACATGCCGAGAAAGAAGGCGAGCGCCAGGTTCTCGACGAAGATCGCTTTGACGAGGAGATTGAGATGGGCTTCCATCACATCACCTCCGTCCGGTGCACTTCATGGATCTGGAACTCCGGTTCCTCCTTCTGCTCCGGTTTCCAGCTGCGGATGGCCCAGATCAGCATGCCGATAATGAAGAATGCGCTCGGCGGCAGCAGCATCATGCCGTTGCGCTCGTACCAGCCGCCTTCGCTGATCAGCGGCAGTATCTGCACGCCGAGCAGCGTGCCGGCACCGAACAGCTCGCGCACCACGGCCACCGCGATCAGGATGATGCTGTAGCCGAGCCCGTTGCCGAGCCCGTCCAGGAAGCTCATGCCGACGCCATTCTTCATGGCGAACGCCTCGGCGCGGCCCAGTACGATGCAGTTGGTGATGATCAGTCCGACGAATACCGAGAGCTGGCGGCTGGCGTCGAAGGCAAAGGCCCTCAGCGCCTCGTCGACCATGATCACCAGCGAGGCGATGATGGTCATCTGCACGATGATGCGGATGTTGGACGGGATCCGGTTGCGGATGAGGCTCACGCCCGCGTTGGCGAACGCGGCAACGCTGGTGAGCGCGAGGCACATCAGCAGCGTCGGCGCCAGCGACGTGGTGACCGCCAGCGCCGAACAGATGCCGAGCACCTGTAGCGTGATCGGGTTGTTGTCGACCAGCGGATCGAGTATGACTTTCTTCGCTTCTCCGTTCATGACTGCTCCACGCTGCGTCTCCAGACCTTCTCCAGGTAGGGCCGGTAGGCGTCATCACTCATCCAGTAATGCAGCAGGTTGGTGACGCCGCGGGAAGTCAGCGTCGACCCCGAGATGCCGTCCACCTGGAATATGGCGGCACCGCCCCTCGCGGTGGCGCCCGTCCAGCCGGCGGCAGCGCCCACCGTGCCCTTGGCGACACGGATGCGGATGTCGCCCTCCTCGTCATAGATCCGTTTGCCGGGCCAGTTGGCGAGCCATTGCTCGTTGTCCACCTCGCCGCCCAGCCCCGGCGTCTCGGCGTGCTTGTAGAACTTCAGGGCCTGTACCGTGCTGCCGTCGGGGCCGAGGGCGATGAAGCCGTACATGGTGGACCACAGCCCCATGCCGTAGACCGGCAGGATCACCGTCTCCACTCCGCCCGCCTCGTCGCGCAGGACGTAGACCTCGGCATACTTGGCCCTGCGGCCGATGCCGGCGATGTCTTTCGCGGCCGGGATATCGACGGACATCGCAGGGTCGCTGGCCGCCTCGATCATGTCGTACTCGGCCGGATCGATCTCGTCGTGGTAATCGCCGGTGGCCAGATCCACGATGTGGGTCTCGACCATCCCGAAGCGCTCCTCGATGTCGATACCCGGCTCCAGCAGGCCCGCCACCAGCAGTACGTTCTTCTTCATGTTCAGCGCTTCGTTGCGCTCCTGCATCGGTTTCAGTATCACCGCCGTGGCGGAGACCAGCACCGAGCAGACCAGAGACAGGCTCACCGCGACGATGAGCACGTTCTTGATGCTCTCCCGGTTGAACCCCTTGCGGGCGCCGCGGCCGGCGTCCTGGGCCTTGCGCTCCTCAGACACTGCGTTTCAACCTCCGCTTGATGTTGGCCTGCACGACGAAATAGTCGATGACAGGCGCGAAAATATTGCCGAACAGGATGGCCAGCATGATCCCTTCCGGATAGGCCGGGTTGACCACCCGGATCAGCGCCGTCAGCACGCCGATGAGAATCGCGTAGATCCAGCGCCCGGTATCGGTCTGCGCGGCGCTCACCGGGTCGGTGGCCATGAACACGGCGCCGAACAGGAAGCCGCCCGTGACCAGGTGCCAGTGCCAGGGCATGGCGAGCATCGGGTTCGAGCTCGCATCCATCTGGTTGAAAAGCAGCACCGGCACGATGAGGCCGATGATGCAGCCGACGATGATCCGCCAGGAGGCGATGCCGGTGTAGATCAGAATCGCTGCGCCGATCAGGCAGGCCAGTGCCGAGGTCTCGCCGATGGAGCCCTGGATGGAGCCGACGAAAGCCTGGGTCCAGGTGATGCCCGCCTCGGCGATGCCCGCCATGCCGTCTATGGCGGCGAGACCCAGCGCCGTCGCGCCGGTAAAGCCTTCCGCCGCGGTCCAGACGGCGTCGCCGGACATCTGCACCGGGTACGCGAAGTACAGGAAGGCGCGGCCGGTGAGCGCCGGGTTGAGGAAGTTCTTGCCGGTGCCGCCGAAGACTTCCTTGCCGATCACGACACCGAAGCTGATGCCGAGCGCGGCCTGCCAGAGCGGGGTGGTGGGTGCAAGGATCAGCGCGTACAGCAGCGAGGTGACGAGGAAACCCTCGTTGATCTCGTGGTTGCGGATGCCGGCGAAGATCACTTCCCAGAGGCCGCCGGCGGCCAGCGTGACAACGTACAGCGGCAGGAAAAAGGCCATGCCGTACATGAAGTTGTCGTAGAAGCTCGCCGGATCGTAGCCCGCACCGAGCAGCGCGAGCGCGGCGCCGCGCCAGCCGTCCAGCCCGGCCACGCCCATTTCCGCCATGGCGGTGTTGGCCTGCAGTCCCAGATTCCACATGCCCACCAGCGCGCAGGGAGTCACGGCGAACACCACCATGATCATCACCCGCTTCAGGTCCAGCGCATCGCGCACGTGGGGCGCACTGCGGGTGACGTCCGAAGGGGTATAGAGCAGCGTGTCCACCATCTCGTAGAGGGCGTAGTACTTCTCGTAGCGCCCGCCCTTGGCGAACAAGGGGTGCAGCCGGTCCAGGAATCGCCGCAGTGGTTTCATCAGCCGTTCTTCTCGATGTCGGTCAGGTTCTCGCGCAGGGCGGGGCCGTAGTCATACTTGCCGGAGCACACGAACGAGAGCAGCGCCACGTCGTCCTCGTCCAGTTCCAGGCAGCCGAGTTTGCGCGCGGTCTCGGTGTCGCCCACCACCAGCGCCTTCAGCAGCGGCGCCGGCAGGATGTCCAGCGGCATCACTTTCTCGAAGTTGCCGATGGGCACCATGGCCCGCGGGCTGCCGTTCTGGGAGGTGGTCAGGCGGAACCCGGCCTTCTGCAGCACGGGACCGGCATAGGCACGGATGCCCGAGAATTTCTTCGTGCCCGGCAGCGCCCAGCCGAGGAATTCCCGTTTGCGGCCCTCCGGCAGGGCCGTCAACTGGTTGTGATAGCGGCCCATCCACGCGCCCCAGTCGCTGGCGCGCCGGCCGCTCAGCACGGAGCCGGAGATCACCCGCGTATCGGTGTCGTCGTCCAGTTCGCCCGCGATGAGATCCTCGGTGCTGGCGCCCACGCGGGTGCGCAGCAGCCGCGGCCGCCGCACCATGGGGCCGGCGATGGAGACGATGCGCTCGGTGGGCAGGCGCCCGGTCCCGAACAGCCGGGCCACGGCGATCACGTCCTGGGAGCCGATGGTCCAGACGGTCTTGTTCTCGCTGACCGGGTCCAGGAAATGGATGTGGGTGCCCGGCAGACCGGCCGGATGAGGCCCGGAGAACTCGGCATGCACGAAGGGCTCCTCAGCCGGCACCGCGATGCGGGAATCCGGTCCGGTGCAGACGTAGACCGGCCCGTCGGTCAGCTTCGCCACCAGGCCCAGGCCCGCGGCGAACTCGTCGGCGGCGTCCGCGACGATCACCTCGGCATCCGGCGCCAGCGGGTGGGTGTCCGTGGCCTTGACGAAGATGGCGTGCGGGCGCGAACCCGGCGCCGGCACCTTGCTGTAGGGCCGGGTACGGAAAGCCGGCCAGAGACCGGCGGCCAGCAATTTCTCCTCCACGGCTTCGCCGTCGAGGCCGTCCCGATCGCCGGCCGCGACGCTGCCGAAGTCCACCGCCTCGTCGCCGTCCAGATCGATCACGACCGACTGCAGCACCCGGCGCATGCCCCGGTTCACATCCCGCACGACGCCGGCACCGGGCGCCGTGTAGGTCACGCCCGGCGTCTGCTTGTCGCTGAACAGCGGATCGCCGAGCCGCACCCGGTCGCCGGGCTTGACCGCCATCCGCGGTTTCAGGCCGATGAAGTCGAGGCCGAGCAGCGCAACGCTGCCGACGGGCCGGGCGGACTCGATCACCTGTTCCGGCTTGCCGGCCAGGGGGATGTCCAGGCCCTTGCGGATCTGGAATGAGAGACGTTCTGTCACGGGATCATGACCACCAGATTGTGAACAGGACACAGGCGGTCGCCCACAGGCAACCGATCGTATGACTGGCGAGCGTGAACTCGATGGCGCCGAGCACGCCGGCCGGGTCCGAGCCGGAACGGCGCACAGCGCCGGCCACCCGCAGCGAGAGCGCCAGCAGCACGAATGGCACCGCGGGCGCCAGCAGCGGCAGTTGGCCTGCCACCGTGAGCCACAGCGTCGCAGCCGCCGCGATCAGGTGCAGGCCCACGTAGATGCCCGCCGTCGCCGTGCGCCCGAAGCGCACCGGCAGGGTGGCCTTGCCCACGGCGGCGTCGGCATCCAGATCCGGCACCTCGTTGATGAGCACGATCGCCGCCACCCAGGCGCTGACCGGCAGGGCAAAGACGATCAGCGGGAGGTCGACCACCCCCGTCTGCAGCCAGGCGGCGCCGCTCACCGGCAGCACGCCGAATGCAATGCCGATCGCCAGCTCCCCGAGGCCCAGCGAGGACAGCCGCACCGGCCCGAGGGAATAGACGATGCCGAGGGCAATGCCCGCGAGACCGAACCACAGCACGCCGATGCCCCGCAGCCACATCAGTGCGAGACCGATCAGCGCCGCGATCGCCAGCAGCTGGATGCCCCAGCGGGCCATCTCGCCCGCGGACATGATCTGGTTCTGGATGAAGCGCGAGCCGCCTGTATAAGGATAAATCCGGCTGGTATTGCGCCGGTCGCTGCCACCGGTCTCGTCGCCGACGTCGTTCAGCACGTTGCCGGCGCCGTGCACCAGCATGGTCGCGACGAGGGCGAGCAGGGCCACCACGACATCGATGCCGCCGGCCTGAACGGCGCCCCAGGCCGTGCCCGCGACCACCGGCAGGACGGACGCGGGGAAGAATTTCGGGCGGGTCGCGTGGAACAGGCGCTTGAGCCGGCTGTCGCCGAAATCGGCGGCGCGCGGCTCGATCACAGCCGTCTTGTCCGCGCTCATCTCCATACCCCCCGAAAACACATCCTGCCTCTGTCCATTACCCGGTTCCTCCGCAAAAAACGGGCCGCTGAGCCTCCCGCCCGGCGGCGCGCGGCACAGTGTAATGGATTTCGCGTACCAACCGGCCCGGCATCACCCCGCCGACGACCTGGGGAACCACGGATTCACCCCTCCGCTGCCTAAACTTACCGGCCGCTGCGCGTATGAGAATAGGCGTTATTACTTACGGTTAGCGGGGCCCCGTATGGTTATCCTCGGCACTCGGCGCAGTCTTGCGTCATCGGTAATCCAACGCCGCGCGAAGGGGGTTTACGCATGTGTCTCGCAGTCCCGATGCAGATCAAGTCCATGGACGAGTTCAGCGCTCGCTGCGAGGCGAAGGGCGTCGAGCGCGAGGTGAGCCTGTTCATGCTCCGGGACGAGAGCGTGGAGCCGGGCGACTACGTCCTGGTACACGTAGGCTACGCCATCCAGAAAGTCACGGCAGAAGAGGCGGCTTCCAGCTGGGAGCTCTTCGACCAGGTCCTCGCGGCAGCCGATGCATGAGCTGTCCGTCTGCCAGGCTCTCATCGGGCAGGTCGAGACCATCGCCCGGCGTGAATCCGCGGCCCGCGTAACCGCCATCCACCTCGCCATCGGCCCGCTCTCGGGCATCGAACCCGAACTGCTGCGCCGCGCCTGGCCCCTGGCGGCCGGCGCCACCATCGCCGAGGAGGCGGAACTCCTTATCGAGGCAGCCGATATCCGGGTAGAATGCTCGGTCTGCGGCGCCGAGTCCGCGGCGAAGGCCAATCGGCTGCTATGCGGTGAATGCGGCGACTGGCGCACCCGGCTGGTGAGTGGCGACGAGATGCTGCTGACCCGCCTAGAACTCGAACGCACCGGCGGCGTCCAACAGGAAGACACGGGCGCCACCACGGAGGACTCCAGACATGTGTGATACCTGCGGCTGCAACATCACGGCCGGCAATCAGCACCTCATCCGCCCCGGCGGCAAGTTCGAGCGCACGGCGAGCGGCGCCGAGTCCGTGGACGTACTGCGGGGGCTCCTGAGCGAGAACGACCACCAGGCGACCCACAACCGGGAGCATTTCGACGGCCACGGCGTGCTGGCGGTCAACCTCATGTCCTCGCCGGGCGCCGGCAAGACCGCGCTGCTGGAGGCGACCATCCAGGCGCTGGCCGGGGAACTCCGGGTGGGGGTCATCGAGGGTGACCTCGAGACCGAGAACGACGCCGAGCGCATCCGCCGCCACGGCGTCCCCGCCATCCAGATCGCCACCGGCACCGCCTGCCACCTGGACGCACACATGGTGCACGACGCCGTGCACGAATTGTCGCTGGACGAGCTCGACATCGTCTTCATCGAGAACGTGGGCAACCTGGTGTGCCCGGCCAGCTTCGACCTCGGCCAGCATCGCAACATCACGCTGCTGTCCGTGCCCGAGGGCGACGACAAGCCGGCCAAGTACCCGGTGATGTTCCGCGCCGCCGACCGGATCCTGCTCACCAAGAGCGACCTGCTGCCGGTGCTGGACGACTTCGATCCGGAGCGGGCCCGCGCCTGCGTACGGGATCTCGCCACACCCGCCGTCATGCAGACCGTCTCCGTGAAGAGCGGCGAAGGCATCAGCGAGTGGCTGGAGTGGCTCCGTGCCGAGCACGCCGCTCAGAGCGAGCGGGTGGCAAGGGGCGAGTCGGCCCGCCCGGCGGTGCAGCCCGACGGCGCCCATCTGCACGCCGACACCGGCGCCACCGCCCGCTAACGCTAACCCGTCAACCGCCAACAGTTCGACCGCAATCGCGACGAGCAGGGGGATACCGACATGGCACACGACGCGCGCTACTGGCTGGACCGGCTGAAGGCCCTCCCGCTGCCCGATCGCGTCCGCATCATGAACGTGTGCGGCGGCCACGAGCGCTCCATCACGAGCGCGGGACTGCGTACCGCCATCCCGCCCCAGATCGAGCTCATCCCGGGGCCCGGCTGCCCCGTGTGCATCTGTCCCGAGGAAGACGTCTACGAGGCCATGCAGCTCGCTCTGAACGAGGACGTGATACTGGTGGCCTTCGGCGACATGCTGCGGGTGCCGGTCAACGTGCCGAAGCGCGAACCGCGATCGCTGGAACAGGCCAAGGCCGCAGGCGCCGACATCCGGCCCATCGCGAGCCCCACGGAGGTGGCCGCCGTCGCCCGGGACAACCCGGACCGGCAGGTGGTCTTCTTTGCCGCCGGCTTCGAGACCACCACTGCGCCGGTGGCCGCCATGCTGGCCGAGGGCGCGCCGGACAACCTGAGCGTGCTGCTCTCCGGCCGGCTCACGTGGCCGGCGGTGGCCATGCTGCTCGAGTCCGGCGAGCCCGGCTTCGACGCCCTCATCGCACCCGGCCACGTCTCCACGGTGATGGGGCCGGAGGAATGGGCCTTCGTGCCGGAGAAGCACGGCATCCCGGCCGCGATCGCCGGCTTCCGCGCCGACACGCTGCTGGCCGCGATGTACTCGGTACTGCGCCAGCTCATCGAAGACAAGCGCTTCCTGGACAACTGCTACCCCGAAGTCGTGCGCCCGGGCGGGAATGCCGTGGCCCGTGAGTGCCTGGACCGGGTCATGCACGTGCAGGACGCCACCTGGCGCGGCATCGGCGTGATACCGAAGTCGGGCTATGGCCTGCGACCGGAGTACGAGCAGTGCGACGCACGGCTGCAATTCCCCTCCTACGCGGACGACTCGCGCAAGCGGGTGGGCGAGATGCCGCCGGGCTGCGACTGCGCCAAGGTGGTGCTCGGCAAGATCTATCCCAACGAGTGCCGCCTGTTCGGCGCCGCCTGCACACCGCGCAAGCCAATCGGACCGTGCATGGTCTCCGACGAGGGTGCCTGCCGCATCTGGTGGTCCGCCGGCATGCGCGAGAATGTCTGGGAAGGTCGCAAGAAAGCCGGCACCGCCGCCGGCTGAGCGGGTGGCGCCCGCTGCCGCCCGTGAGACGCGCCGGATCTGCCTCACGGGCCACGTCCAGGGCGTGGGCTTCCGCCCGTTCGTCTTCCGACTCGCGCACGAACACGGCATCGCCGGATGGGTCCGCAACCAACTGGGCGAAGTGGAGCTGCGGGCTCAGGGCGCGCCCGGCGCGGTCGCCCGCTTCCGCGACGCCCTGATCGCCGACGCACCACCCCTGTCCCGCCCGGAGCTAAGCGCCGACGAGGCCGTGGACGAGGGTGAGTTCGACGGCTTCCGCATCCTGGAGAGCGCCGCCTCCGAATCCCCGCGCATCTTCGTGCCGCCGGACTACTTCATGTGCGAGGACTGTCGGCGCGAGCTGGCCGACCCCGCAGACCGGCGCCACCGCTATCCGTTCATCAACTGCACCCAGTGCGGGCCCCGCTATACGCTGATCGAGGCCCTCCCCTACGACCGGCCCAATACCAGCATGGCGGCCTTCCCTCTGTGCGCGGACTGCGAACGCGAATACCTGGACCCGGCAGACCGCCGCTTCCACGCCGAGCCCGTCGCCTGCCCGGTCTGCGGGCCCTCGGTGACGTTGCGCGCCGGTGGCCGGACCCTGGCGGCGCGCGAGGACGCGATTGCCGACGCGGTGGATCGCCTGCGTGCCGGCGAGATTCTGGCAGTGAAGGGCATCGGCGGTTATCACCTGATGTGCGCGGCGGGCGACGCCGGCGCGGTCGCCCGCCTGCGCGAGCGCAAGCCCCGGCCCCACAAGCCGCTGGCCGTGATGTTCCCGCTGGCAGGCCCGGACGGCCTCGAGGCGGTGCGCCGCTCGGTGGACCTGCGGCCGGAGGAGACCGCCGAGCTTCTGAGCCCCGTGCGTCCCATCGTGCTCGCCGCCCGCCGTGCCGACTGCCCGCTGGCGGACAACCTGGCGCCCGGCCTCGGCGAACTCGGCGTCTTCCTGCCCTACAGCCCGCTGCACCAGTTGCTCACCGGCGATTTCGACGCGCCTCTCGTGGCCACCTCCGGCAACGTCAGCGGCGAGCCCGTGCTGACGGATCCCGGGGAGGCGGAGCGCCGCCTGCAGCATATCGCCGATGCCTTCGTGCAGCACGACCGGCCCATCGTCCGGCCCGCCGACGACCCGGTACTCCGGCGCGTGGGCGGCCGGGTGCGGCCCATCCGCATCGGCCGCGGCTGCGCGCCGCGGGAGCTCACCCTGCCCTGGCGCCAGCCCGAGCCGGTGCTGGCCGTCGGCGGCCACATGAAGAACACCCTGGCGCTGGCCTGGGACGACCGGGTGGTGGTCTCGCCCCACATCGGCGACATGGGGACGCCGCGCAGCATGCAGGTCTTCGAGCAGGTGGCCGGCGACCTGCAGTCGCTCTATGGCGTGGAGGCCCGCCGGCTGCTGGCGGACGCTCATCCCGGCTACGACACCCACCGCTGGGCGCGGCGATCGGGCCTGCCCGTGGAGACCGTCTGGCACCATCATGCCCATGCCTCGGCCGTGGCGGCGGAGCACGGCGGCGACGGATCCTGGCTGGTCTTCGCTTGGGACGGCGTGGGCTACGGCGAGGACGGCAGCCTGTGGGGCGGCGAGGCGCTCGTCGGCCGGCCCGGCGCCTGGCGCCGCGTGGCGAGCCTGCGCAGCATCGCACTTCCCGGCGGCGACAAGGCCGGACGCGAGCCCTGGCGCAGCGCCGCCGCCATGCACTGGGCCTGCGGCCTCGACTACACTGACGGTCCTGAGCACATGGATCTCGCGCGCATCGCCTGGGAACAGGGGCTGAACTGCCCCGTATCGAGCGCGGTGGGCCGACTCTTCGACGGCGCCGCCGCCATGGTCTGCGGCGTCGGCACCGCCAGCTTCGAGGCCCAGGGGCCGATGATGCTGGAATCCATTGCCGCCGGTACCGCCGGCGGCCCGGGCAAGGCCGTCGAGCTGCCGGTGGCCGCCGACGGGGCCGGCGTCCTGCGCACCGACTGGGCGCCCCTGCTACCGATGCTCTGCGACGCCGGGCGCACCGCCGCTGAGCGCGCGGCCGACTTCCACGCCTCGATGGCCGAGGCACTGACCGTCCAGGCAGGTATGATCGCGGCAAGGGAAGGCTTCGAACGCATCGGCCTCACCGGCGGCGTATTCCAGAACCGGGTCCTCGCCGACGCAGTGCTGGAGCGCCTCGCGGCCGCGGGCCACACGGCAGTCATGGGCATGGCGCTGCCGGCGAACGACGCCGCCATCTGCTACGGGCAGGCCGCGGAGTTCGCGGCCCGGGCGGGATAGTCAGTCAGACACCGTTAAGACGGGCACTGGCCCTGGTAGCGAATACGGGCACTGGCCCTGGTAACGAATACGGGCACTGGCCCTGATCCAGAAAAAGCGGGCACTAGCCCGATGGGAGAACAATGGAAGACGATCGCATCAGTCTCGCCCACGGCAACGGCGGACGCTTCATGCGCGAACTCATCGACGAGATCTTCGCGCGCCACCTTGCCAACGACGATCTGGACGTGCGCGCGGACGCCGTGCCGCTGAAGCTCGACGAGGGCGAGGTGCTGTTCACCACCGACGGCTTCACCGTGCAGCCACTGGAGTTCCCCGGCGGGGACATCGGCGCGCTGGCCGTGCACGGCACCTGCAACGACCTGGCCGTGGCCGGCGCCCGCCCCTGCTACCTGAGCCTGAACGCCTTCATCGAGGAGGGGCTGGAGATCGCGGTGCTCGACCGGATCATTGCCAGTCTGGCGCGGGCGGCGGCCGAGGCCGGCGTGCGTGTCGCCGCCGGCGACACCAAGGTGCTGCGCCGCGGCGAGGGCGGCGGGCTGTATCTGGCCACCACCGGCGTCGGCGTGCGCCTGCCCGGCGTGAAGCCCTCCTTCGACAACATCCGCGCCGGCGATGCGCTCATCGTCAGCGGGCCCATCGGCGATCACGGCACGGCGGTGATGCTGGCGCGGGAGGACTTCGGCCTGCGCGGCGATCTCCAGTCGGACGCGGCCAGCATCGCGCCCCTGGCGGCGCAGCTGCTGGAGTTCGACGGGCTGCGCTTCATGCGCGACCCCACCCGCGGCGGCCTGGCGACGGTCACCCACGAGATCGCCTCCATCACCGGCCTGGGGGTGCGGCTCCGCGCCCAGGACGTACCGGTGCGCGAGCCGGTGCAGGCGGTCTGCGAAATGCTGGGCTACGACCCCTATTACCTGGCCTGCGAGGGCCGGGTGGTCGCCGTGGTCGACCCGGACCAGGCGGACGAGGCGGTGGCGGCGCTGAGAGCGCTGCCCGGCGGCGACATGGCCGCGCGCATCGGCCACGTCACCGATGCGGCAAAGCGCGTGGTGCTGGAGACCGAGCTGGGCGGCGAGCGTTATCTGGAAGAACTGGAAGACGATCCCCTGCCGCGTATCTGCTAGGCCCGGCGACGGGGCCGGCAGCGGGATGGCGTCGGAGTAGCGGTCATGGGCAGCGAACAGCACGTATCACCGAAGTCGGACATCGAGATCGCCCGTCAGGCCGAACTGCGTCCGATCGTGGAGGTGGCCGGCGAGCTCGGCATCGGCGAGGAGAACCTCCTGCCCTACGGCCACGACAAGGCCAAGGTCTCGCTGGACTACATCCGCACGCTCGGAGACCGCCCCGACGGCAAGCTGATCCTGGTGGCCGGCATCACCCCCACCAGGGCGGGCGAAGGCAAGACCACGGCCACGGTGGGCCTGGGCGACGCACTACGACGCATCGGCCGCCAGGCCTCGATCTGCCTGCGCGAGCCGTCGCTGGGCCCCTGCTTCGGCATGAAGGGCGGTGCGGCCGGCGGCGGCTACGCCCAGGTGGTGCCCATGGAGGACATCAACCTCCACTTCACCGGCGACATGCACGCCATCGGCGCGGCCCATAACCTGCTGGCGGCCCTGGTCGACAACCACATCTACTGGGACAACGAGTGCGGCATCGACAGCCGCCGGGTCGTCTGGCGCCGGGTCATGGACATGAACGACCGGGCGCTCAGGGAGATCACCGCGGGCCTCGGCGGCGTCACCAACGGTTATCCCCGCACCGACGGCTTCGACATCACCGTGGCCTCGGAAGTGATGGCCATCCTCTGCCTCGCCGAGGGTCTCACCGACCTGCGCCAGCGCATCGGGCGCATCATCGTGGGCTACGACCGCGCCATGAATCCGGTCCATGCGGCGGACCTGGAGGCCGACGGCGCGATGACCGTGCTGCTGAAGGAAGCCATCCAGCCGAACCTGGTGCAGACGCTGGAGCACACGCCCACCTTCATCCACGGCGGCCCGTTCGCGAACATCGCCCACGGCTGCAACTCGGTGCTGGCCACGCGCACGGCGCTGAAACTCTCCGACTACGTGGTGACCGAGGCCGGCTTCGGCGCCGATCTCGGCGCCGAGAAGTTCTTCGACATCAAATGCCGCAGCGCCGGCCTGAAACCCGACTGCGCCGTGATCGTCGCCACCATCCGGGCGCTGAAGATGCACGGCGGCGTCACCGAGGACAAGCTCGACCACGAGAACCTGGTGGCGGTGGCGAAGGGCTTCGACAACCTGGCCCGGCACGTGGAGAATACCCGCGGTTTCGGCGTGCCGGTGGTCGTCGCCCTGAACCGTTTCTCCACCGACACGAAGGCGGAGTTCGACATGGTGCGCCAGGCCTGCGCCGAACTCGACATCCTGTGCGTGGCCTGCGACCACTGGGCGGAAGGCGGCGCGGGCGCCGTCGAACTCGCCGAGGCGGTGGTCGACCTGGTCGAGCGGGACGGCGCCGAGTTCCGCTATCTCTATCCCGAGGACATGCCGCTGTGGGACAAGATCCGCACGGTGGCTCAGAACATCTACCGCGCGCAGGGCATCATCGCCGACCAGAAGGTGCGCGACCAGATCGCCCGCTACCAGGAGACCGGCTACGGCCACTTCCCGGTGTGCATCGCCAAGACACCCCTGAGCTTCACCACGGACCCCAACGTCAAGGGCATTCCGAAGAACCACGTGGTACCCGTCCGCGAGGTGCGGCTGGCCAATGGCGCCGGCTTCCTGGTGGCCATCTGCGGCAACATCATGACCATGCCCGGCCTGCCCCGCCGCCCCGCCGCGCGCAACATGCGCATCGACGCCGACGGCAACGTGGATGGCCTCGCCTGAAGACTGTAGGAGGGCCTTCAGGCCCGAACTTGCCTTCTATTGGCGCAGGCCCGCCATCGGGTGGGCAAGGGTCGCGGGGACGCTCAGTCGGACGTCCTGTCCTCCTTCGCTTCGGCCAGGCCTCCTTCCCGCCGTCCTGGCTCCAGTCGGCCCGGACGACCCCGCAACCCTTGCCCACCCGCTGACGGGCCCCTAGCCGAGAGGTCTGGCACCAGTCAGCAGGCGTCACTGACTGGCGGATCTTCTCGGCTACCGCGAGGCGGCCGTCATGCGGGGGTATCCATCGCCGCGACCTTTTGTCGGGAGCAAGATGGATACCCCCGCAGGGCGGCCATAAAAGAACGGGGGTCTGGCAGGGCGTATCGGGCCTGAAGGCCCTCCCACAGCGGTTCGCAGACCGATCCTTCAGCCCTCCGAGCGCGATTTTGCTATCCTTCGCAGCGTCATTTCGGGAGAGTAAACATGGCTGACCGGCAGAAGATTTTCGTCATCCTGGACCCCACCACCATGAACCAGCCGTCCCTGGTCATGGCCGAGACCATCGCCGCCGACGAGCAGGCTTCGGGCGCGGCCGACGTCGCGCTGCACCTTTATTGCTGCATAGCGGAAGAAGAGGTTCGGCGGCCGCCGAATCTCGACGATGCGACGGCCATCGCCGAGGAACTGTCCCGCATCGAGAGCTGGGTGGAACGGCTGGCGGAGCATGGCCGTTCGAAGGGCCTGCAGGTCGGCACCGAGGTGGAGGTCAAGGCGGACTGGCGCCAGGCAATCGTGGATGCGATCGCGCGCGGCTCAAGCACGCTGGCGGTCAAGAATATGACCAATCAGTCGCGTCTCCGGCGCTGGCTCAAGGAGACCTCGGACTGGCGGCTGCTGCGTGACGCAAAGTGTCCGGTGCTGCTCGTGAAGTCCTATGCTCGCCGGCACATCAAAAAGGTTCTCGTCGCCATCAAGCATCGACCGGAGACCGACACCTATCGCGCCGCGAACGATCGACTGCTCGAAGCCGGACGCCGGATCGCCACCAACGTCGGCGCGGAACTCAATGTCGTCACGGTTTACCCGGACACGAGCGACTACCCGGACCGGCAACGCTTCGCGGATCGCTGCGGCCTGCCCCGCAACCAGGTCCGGGCGGAGATGGGCAAGCCCGAAGAGGCGATTGCCACGGCGGCTAGGGAACTGGAGGCGGATCTGGTCGTCATCGCACGCGTATCGCAGCCGGACACCGAGACGAAGCTCGGGCACACCGCCGAGAGGGTCATCGACGGCCTCTACTGCAATATCCTCGTGCTGCCGATGAGAGAGGAATCAAAGGCCTGACCGGCCGCGCGCCGGCCCGGGGCGTCACCCCTCGAGCCGTTCGGCCCGGCGCACGATCTCCCGCACGGCGCCACCGACGAGCGGCCCGTAGAATGGCAGGTGCGCGTACCAGTACAGCAGCCCCCAGATGCCGGCGGGGTGCCAGTAGCAGCAGAGCTCGACGACCCGTTTGCCGCACGATTCGCCGTCCCGCTCCCGGATGGTGAATTCCTGCAGGCCCGAGCCCGGCGCCCGCATCAGCATCGACCAGGTGATCCGCTCGTTCGGCTCGATCCCGAGCACGCGCCAGCCATCGACCACATCGCCCATGCGCACGGCGTCGGGGTCGCGCCGACCCGTACGGAAACTGGGTCCGCCGATCAGCCAGTCGAAGACGCGACGCAGCCACCACAGGAAGCGGTACGAGAAGAAGTCGCCGTCGGCGCCGAATCCCTGCAGCACGCGAAAGATCGACTCCCGGCTCGCCGTGGTCTGCGCTTCCCCGCAATAGCGCTTGGCGTAGAACGAGTATTCCGGGTTCCAGTCCCGGCAGGCGATCGACCCCTCCACCCAGCGCGCCGGCACGTCGTGGTTCTTCTCCGCCTCCAGCGTGGCAGCGACAGATTCGCGAAAGGTGAGCAGCCGTTGCGGGACGAGGCGGCGGATCTCTTCGTCGTCGCCAACGTAATCGTGGGCCAGGCCCTCGACCAGCGACATGGCCGTGGTCGGCGGCACCGAGGTCACGAAGTAGAGCCAGTAGCTCGATAGCTTGGGCGTCAGCACCGGCACCGGGATGACCAGCGGGTTCTTGCCGACGAACCCGGCGTAGATGTCCATGATCTCCTGGTAGGTCAGGACGTCGGGTCCCGCCAGTTCGAATGTCTGATCGCCCTCGAGCGGCAGGTCTGCCGCGGCGATCGTATAGGTGAGAACATTGTCCAGCGCGATCGGCGTCGAGCGCCTCCGCACCCACTTCGGCGTGATCATCAACGGCAGGTAGTTCACGAGGTCGCGGATGACCTCGAACGCGGCCGACCCCGGGCCGACGATCATCGCAGCCTGCAGCTCGATGACCTGGATATCGCCGTCGCGGAGCGCATCGCCCACCACGGCGCGGCCTTCCATGTGCCGGGATCGCTCCTCTTTCGGCATGATGCCGCCGAGGTAGACGATGCGGCGCACGCCGGCGGCCTCGCAGGCCCTGCGGGCGTTCTCTGCGGCGCGCCGTTCGACGGGCACAAAGTCGCCGCCGGTCCACATCATGTGCACGAGGTAGTAGACGACGTCGGCGCCCTCGAGCACCGGCGCGAGAGTCTTCGGCTCGAGCACGTCCGCGGACAGGCAGTCGACGCCCTCCCATTCACGCGCCTCCAGCACGGCGGCATTCCTCGCGACGGCGCGCACGTGCCAGCCCTGGCGGGCCAGTGCCGGCGTGAGGTTGGAGCCCATGTAGCCGCTCGCGCCCAGCACCACTGCAATCCGCCCCGCCCCGTCGGGGAGCTGGTAAGAGGCGACACGATCGTCGACGGCCGGGCTGTCCGCGCTCATTGGGTCATTCTACGGCAGCGTCGCCTGCATTAACGCCTCGGATATTGCTGACATCGAATCAGGCGCGGGCATCATTCCTCGCCTATACTTGAGCACGACCGCCGCCAGGCAGTGGCGGGCACCACATCCATCAGTGGCGGGGGAAGATCATGGGACTGGAAGTCATCGGCGCCGGCGTCGGCCGCACGGGTACCTATTCGCTGAAGCTGGCACTGAACCGCCTCGGCGTGGGCCCGTGTCATCACATGGAGGAAGTCCTCCACAACATGCCGGCCCAGGTGCCGCTCTGGTCGGCGGCCACCGCCGGGAAGCCGGACTGGTCGCAGATCTACGAGGGTTACGGCAGCGCGGTGGACTGGCCCACCGCCGGCTTCTTCCGCGAACTGGCAGGGGAATATCCCTCCGCCCGATTCGTGTTGACGCTGCGTGACCCGGAAAGATGGGCCGACAGCTTCGGTGCGACGATCTATACCCTGCTTGCCGGCAGAGACCAGGCTCCCGAGGAGATGCGTGCCTGGCTGGACATGGCCGCCAGCGTAATCGCCAGGACGGGTTTTCCGCCCGGCCTCGATCGCGACGGGCTGGTCGCGGCCTTCACAGCGCATAACGACGCGGTCAGAGAGGCCATCCCGGCCGACCAGTTGCTCGTCTTCGAGGTCAGGCAGGGGTGGGAACCGCTCTGCGCCTTTCTGGGCATGCCGGTGCCGGATGAAGAATTCCCCCGCACCAATCACCGGGAGGAGTTCTGGGATCGGGTCAACGGCAATATCTGACCGAGGAGATCGACATGGCCACTGAATACACCGGAGGATGCCTCTGCGGAAACATCCGCTTCTCCTGCAGCGCGAATCCCGAGTACACGTTCTTCTGTCACTGCACTGACTGCCAGCGCACCGGCGGCAGTCCGTTCTCCGTGGAACTGATGGTCTCGTCGGAGTCGTTCGACGTGCAGGGCAAGACGCAGACCTACACGGTCGACGGCAACTCCGGCAAGGAGGTACACCGGCACTTCTGCCCCGAGTGCGGATCGGGCCTCTGGGTGGAATGCGACTCCGACCCGGGGTATGTCTTCCTGAAGGCGGGCGCCCTCGACGACGCGGGATGGGTCAGGCCCGACATGCACATTTTCACGACGTCGAAGCAACCCTGGGTGGAGCTGGGAGATTCGCTGCCGCGATACGAGAGAATGCCGCCCGCATAGCCGGGTGTGGCGCTAACCACCCGCTCGCAATTTGACGACCATAAGAGAGAGATCACTGCACGTTTCTATGCCCGGTATTCGGGCAGTAATCGCTTGTCTACTTCTCACAAGTATATAAGAACCGCAACAAACGCCTCTCTGAAGTCAGAGTGTGAACGCATTCCAGGAATCGCTGCACTCCTAGAAAATTTTCATTGCCTTCACATTCGATTAGCGCGTCTTTTCTTTTTTCGCGCGCATCATGCCAACGTTTAGACAATCGAGCAGAATTCTCCGTGGTATCACGAGCTTCAAGGAGCGTGAGGCCGGATTCTTCGATTAGTTGCTCATTCACACCCGGGGGACTAAAGAAATACATTCCCACCGAGCTTCGAGTCTCGATCTCTTCGTTGGAAACTACCCCACCAATGACCAGGGCATCACTGAAAACGAATCGCCCGCCGGTTTTGAGTAACCGTTGCGTGTTGGTTAGAACTTGTTTTCGAAGAGGAACATGACACAGGACATCAGTGGAATAGATGGCGTCGAACGAATTATCTTCATAGGGTAGTTTTTTGGACGCATCATGTTGTTCGAATTCTACGATATCGCTGACTTCTTCATTTTCAGCCAGAGCAGTGGCTGTTTTGACGCCCGATGCATTTATCTCGAACCCTACGATCCGACAGCCGATACGTTTCGCCAAGCCTACAGCGTACCCCCCGGATCCACATCCAATTTCCAGGACCGATGAATCAGCTGACAGCTGAAGTAACTCAGGTATTTCATGAGACTCCGCAGTTGAAACCCAACTCGTTTGCCCGTAGTCCTCCCCATAGGTTTCGCGCCGGATTTCGCTATATGTTTCCAGCGAATAATTACTGTAAGAACTATCGTACAGATCAACATTCGTGGTCATTAGATTTACCCTTTTTTCGTACCGATTGATCTTGCAGGTAAGACGATAGCAAACCGGACTCGGTCAACACACCCTTTCGATTTCCGGAGGCGATACGGAGGGAAAGAATGTCGCGCAAGCCGAGGGGCAAGAGGAGGCCGAACTCAATAGTGATAGGCCGATTAGGAATGCGGAGCAGGGCCTCGATCGAGTTAGAGCAGCTTCTTCATGTACGTATGTTCTTTCGGAATAGAATAAGAGATCCTCAGATTGCTCGAGGTAACCGCGCCGGGAGAATAAAACAAGTGATTCCCCTGTTTACTCTGCAAGTCGGTGATTAGTCTACTGACAGCGTTAATTGCCCGGTCGCGATTCATTCTATCGATCAATGCGATCACGTTGCTGTCCATGTCATGCACGACTGGCCTGGCGATCGCCAAGGACGAAGCTTATGCAGAACCCGATTGGGTGGGAATGCGGCGCGACTTATATAGCCTCATTGGCTGGCAGGTTGCAGCGACCGCTATCATCTATCATGCCCCGTTCGAATATTCGAACTGGAACGAAGAAGAAAAAGACAATCTCGGTTTCGAACAGTGGCGGAAAAACGTAACCGACCCAACATGGGATAAAGACCACTGGGCCGTCAACTACGTACTGCATCCCTATTGGGGGGCCGGTTATTACGTTCGTGGTCGCGAACGAGGTTTCTCTCGCCAGGGCTCATTCTGGATAGCCGTGTTCTACTCTTCAGTCTACGAATTCGGTGTCGAGTCCTTCTTGGAGCAGCCTTCTGTTCAAGATCTTATCGTCACACCGGTAGCAGGAGTAGCATTGGGACTTTGGTTCGACAATATCCGTGGCCGAATTCGGTCGCGAAGTCGAGAGCTACGTTGGACCGAGAAATTCATACTTGGCGTTACCGACCCTCTTGGCGCCTTGAATCAGGGTGTTGCCAGATTGTTCGGCATCGAAACCAATAGCGGGTCGACGCTGTCAGTCAATTTGCGTCCGGTTCTTGCTGCACGTGAGTCGTCTAGAAACGTCCAGCCGCCGGGAACGGACGTCAAGCATGGCGGTAGGAAGTTCGACGGTTTGGAACTGACGTTTCATTATCGATGGTGACGACTTCCGATCCGGTTCGACAGAACATGAAGGCTCGTTTTCTCGTCCTTGGTTGAGAACGAACGAGAGCTGGGCGATGACTTTTTCGCTCGATCCTTTTTATGCCTTTCGGCATTTCACCGGAAACATCTTCTGGAATCGACTTGAAGTCACACGCTCAAGTTAATTCGACGATCCTCTACCTCGTGGGATATCCGCTGTAGAGCGTAGTACGTAGTTGCTCGCGACACGGATCGATCATGCGCGGGTGCCCAAGATACCGACCATCTTCTCCTAACAGCCCGCGGCGTGCGATACGCGAATCTCGATGATTCACGCACAAACAGCTTCGACGAGCGGATCTCACCCATGTTGGAGTGACCACTGAAGTCACTGGTTCGGTTCCGGTAAACTGTCGGTATTCATCGCCGTCGGAGAACTCATGGACACCCTGCTGCAAGTCCTGCTCTACATCATTCTCGTCATCGCGCTGCTGTGGGCGGGCGCCCGCGTCTTTCTGCGCGGTCCCGACCTCGGCCGCTACGATCAGCCCGCCGGCAAGCTCGCGAGTGCAGCCGACCGGCCCGGCGAGGACAACAAGCAGATCAGCCTGCTGCTGAAGGACCTGGAGGGGAAGATCCAGGCGGCGCCGCGCAAGGGACGGCTGCAGACGATCCGGGAACTGGTGGACAAGGGCTTCACCGACGTCATCCCCGACCAGGACCTGGGCGTCGAGCGCAAGACTGTCGATGCCGGCGGCGTCCCCGCCGAATGGGTTGTGGCGCCGGACGCGGACCCGACCCGCCGCCTTCTCTACATCCACGGCGGCGCCTTCTACGTGGGCAGCCCCTCGAGCCACCGCACACTGACCGCGGCGCTGTCCCGTAGCGCGGGCGTCTCGGTACTGGCCATCGACTACCGCCTGATGCCGGAGCATCCCCGCATGGCGAGCATCGAGGACTGCCAGACGGCCTGGCGCTGGATGCTGGAGCACGGGCCGGACGGCGAAAGCCCGCCTGCCGATGCCTACGTGGCCGGCGATTCCGCCGGCGGCAATCTCACGCTGACACTGATCGCCTGGATCCGCGACCACGGACTGCGCCAGGCGGATGCCGCGGTGGCGCTCTCGCCGATCACGGACAGCACCTACTCCAGCCCCAGCATGCGCTCGAATATCGTTACCGACGAGATGCTGGGGCCCATGCTCGGCCCGCTGATGCGGGTGCCGCGCTGGGCGCTGGCCTACGCCACGCTCTACCTGGCTCGCATGAAGCCGCAGAATCCGCTGATCTCGCCCATCTTCGGCGACCTCTCGAACCTGCCGCCGACGCTGATCCAGGCCTCGACCAGCGAGATGCTCACCGACGACTGCCGCCGCTACGTCAACAAGGCGCGGGAGGCGGGTTCCCCGGCGGAGCTGCAGCTCTGGCCGGACATGGTGCATGTCTGGCAGTTGTTCGAGCCGGTCTCCGCCGAGGCGCGGGAGGCCATCGGCCGCATCGCCGAATTCCTGAGCCGCCATCCCGGCCGGCGCGAGAGCGCCGCCGCCTGACGCTTCCACGGTCTCCGTCGGACGAGGATCAGGCGGTGGTCGCACCCCGGCGCTTCCAGATCAGGTAGATCGCGGGTATCACCAGCAGCGCCAGCGCGAGCGTGCTGACCATGCCGCCCACCATCGGCGCGGCGATGCGCTGCATCACCTCGGCGCCGGTCCCGCCGCCCCACAGAATGGGCAACAGCCCCAGTGCAATGGATGCCATGGTCATCACGATGGGCCTGAGGCGCCTGAGCGCACCCTCCTGCACGGCCTCGCGCAGCTCCTCGCGGCTGACGCCGCCGCCCTGCTCCCGGTGCTGCGCCAACGCCAGATCCAGGTACACCAGCATCAGCACGCCGATCTCGACGGCGACGCCGGCCAGCGCGATGAACCCCACGGCGACGGCCACGGAGAGGTCGAAGTCCATCCAGTACAGCAGCCAGATGCCGCCGGTGAGCGACATGGGCACCGTGCCGAGGACGATCAGCACCTCCGTGAGGCCACGGAAGGCCAGATACAGCAGCAACGCGATGATGGCCAGCGTCAGCGGCACCACCAGCGCCAGGCGTTCCTTCGCCCGCTCCATGTACTCGTACTGTCCCGACCAGTTCAGCGAATAGCCGGCCGGCAGGTCCAGCCGCTCGCGCAGGAGCTCACGGGCGGCTGCCACGTAGGAGCCCACGTCGCGGCCCTCGATGTCCACGTACACCCAGCCGGTCAGCCGCCCGTTCTCGCTCTTCAGCATGGGCGGGCCGTCCTCCACTTCCACCCTGGCCACATCGCCGAGACGGATGCGGGCGCCGCCCGGGGTCACCACGGGCAGCTCGCGGATGGCCTCCACGTTCTGCCGCACCGCCCGTGGATAACGCAGGTTCACCGGGAAGCGCTGCAGACCCTCCACGGTCTCGGTCACGTTCATGCCGCCCACGGCGCTCATGACCACCGTCTGCACGTCGGCGATATTCAGCCCGTAGCGGGCCGCCTTGCCCCGCTCGATGTCCACCACCACGTAGCGGCCGCCGGCGACCTTCTCCGCAAACACCGAAGCGGTGCCCTCCACCTCGGGCAGCAGTTCCTCGACGCGCACGCCCAGCCCCTGGATCACTTCCAAGTCCGGCCCGTTGATCTTGATGCCCACCGGCGTCTTGATGCCTGTGGCCAGCATGTCGATGCGGGTCTTGATGGGCATCACCCAGGCGTTGGTCACGCCGGGCAGCCGCACCCGCTCGCGGATCTCGGCACGGATGTCCTCGATGTCATAGCCTTCCCGCCACTCGCTCTCCGGTTTGAAGCGGATCAGCGTCTCGATCATGGTGAGCGGCGCCGGGTCGGTGGCGGTCTCGGCGCGGCCGATCTTGCCGAACACCTGGGCCACCTCGGGCACGCTCTTGATGAGCCGGTCGGTCTGCTGCAGCAGCTGCCCGGCCTCGCCGATGGACAACCCCGGCCGGGTGGTAGGCATGTACATCCAGTCGCCCTCGTCCAGCGGTGGCATGAATTCGGTGCCGAGCCGGCTGGCCGGGTACAGGGCGGATAGCATCAGCAACAGACCCGCCACGACGAACAGCCACGGCGCCCGGCTGACCCAGCCGATCACCGGCCGGTAGGCGGCGGTGAGCGCACGATTCACCGGGTTGGCCTCCTCGGGCCGGATGCGGCCCCGCACGAGATAGCCGATCAGTACCGGTACCGCCGTAATGGCCAGCGCCGCCGAGGCGGCCATGGCCCAGGTCTTGGTCCAGGCCAGCGGCGCGAACAGCCGGCCCTCCTGGGCCTCCAGCGTGAAGACGGGCAGGAAGGACAGCGTGATGATCAGCAGCGAGAAGAAGATGGGCCGCCCCACCTCCGTGGTGGCGCTGGCCACGATCTCCCAGCGGCTGCGCCCGGACTTGTCCTCCGCCAGGTGCTTGTGAGTGTTCTCGATCATGACGATGGCGGCATCCACCATCGCGCCGATGGCAATCGCAATACCCCCCAGCGACATGATGTTGGCGTTCAGGCCCTGCGCGCGCAGGATGAGGAGCGCGGCCAGGATGCCCAGCGGCAGCGTGGCCACGGCCACCAGCGCCGAGCGGGCGTGCAGCAGGAAGATGGCGCAGATGAGCGCCACCAGCAGGAACTCCTCCACCAGCTTGCCCTGCAGCGTGTCGATGGCGCGGCCAATGAGCTCCGAACGGTCGTAGGTGGGTACGAGCTCCACGCCCTCGGGCAGGCTCGGGCGCAGCTCCTCGATGCGCGCCTTCACCGCATCGATGGTCCGCTGGGCGTTCTCGCCGAAGCGCATGACGATGATGCCGCCGGTGACCTCGCCCTCGCCGTCCAGCTCGGCGATGCCGCGCCGCAGCTGCGGCCCAAGCCGGATCTCCGCCACCTCCTCGAGCAGCACCGGCGTGCCTTCCGGCGATATCTTCACCGGGATCTGGCGCAGCTGTTCGAGGCCCTCGATGTAGCCGGTGGCGCGCACCATGAACTCGGTCTCGGCCATCTCGATGACCGAGCCGCCCACCTCCGAGTTACCCCGGCGGATGGCGTCGCGGATGGCCGGCAGGGTGAGGTCGAACGAACGCAGCCGGTCCGGGTCCACCACCACCTGGTACTGCTTCACCATGCCGCCGACGGTGGCCACTTCCGCCACGCCGGGCACGGTCTGCAACTCGTATTTCAGGAACCAGTCCTGGATGGCGCGGAGCTGGGAAAGGTCGTGTTGCCCGGTGCGGTCCACCAGGGCGTACTCGTAGATCCAGCCGACGCCGGTGGCATCCGGCCCGATGGCGGGCCGCGCCTCCGCGGGCAGCCGCGGTGCCACCTGGCTCAGGTACTCGAGCACCCGGGAGCGCGCCCAGTACAGGTCGGTATCGTCGTCGAAGATGATGTAGACGTACGAGTCGCCGAAGAAGGAGTAGCCGCGCACGGTCTCCGCTCCCGGTACCGACAGCATCGCCGTAGTGAGGGGGTAGGTCACCTGGTCCTCGACCACCTGGGGTGCCTGGCCGGGGTAGGACGTCTTGACGATCACCTGCACATCGGACAGGTCCGGGATCGCGTCCACGGGCAGGGTGCGCAGGTTCAGCATGCCCGCAACGGCCAGCGCAACGAGGCCGGCGAGTACCAGGCCGCGGTTGCTGATCGACCAGCGGATGATTGTGCCGATCATCGCCCGGACTCCGTGGCGTCGCCGTCGCCGCCCACGTCATGGCCGCCGTGGTCCATGCCTTCCATGTCGTGGCCCGAGTGGTCCATCTCCTCCATATCGTGGCCGGCGTGCGGATCCGGTTCCTCCAGCCTTGCGAGCGCCTGCTCGCCGCCGGCCTCGGCATCCAGCAGGAACTGCCCCGAGGTCACGACACGGTCGCCCGCGGCCAGACCCTCGAGCACCTCGACGTCGCTGCCGCTCGCGAGTCCGGTCACCACCGGCTGCACGCGGAAGCGGCCGTCGCCGGCATCCAGTACCACGCGCTCGCCGGCGCCGGAGCGGATCACCGCCTCGCGCGGGATGTGGAGCACGTCCGGCCGCGGCTCCCCCTGGATGCGCACCTTCGCCAGCATGTTCGGACGGAGCCGGCCGTCGGCGTTGTCGAAGACCAGACGCAGCCGGAGCGTACGCGTCTTCGGGTCGAGAGCCGGATAGATGTAGGCGATCCGGCCTTCCCAGGTCTCACCCGGGTAGGCCTCGAAGCGGGCATAGGCCGGCAGGCCCTCGGCCATCCAGCCGATGTCCTGCTCGAAGACCTCCACCTCGGCCCAGATGGTCGAGAGATTGGCGATGGTCAGGACATGGGTGGCCGGCGTGACGTAGTTACCGTCCCGGCCCTCCATCGCGATCACGACCCCGTCCTGCGCCGCGCGCCTGGGCAGGTTCTGCTGCACGCTGCCGCCGCGCTCGATGCCGGCAATCTGCTCCGCGGTGAGGCCGAGCGCGCGCAGACGATCCCGCGCTGCGCGGGCAAGCGATGCATTGCCCGAGGCCCGCGCCGTCAGCAGTTCCTGCTGCGCGGAGGCCAGCTTGGGTGAGAACAGCGTGTAGAGCACCTGCCCCGCCTCGACCCGATCGCCGACGCTTGCGACGGCGAAGGACTCGAGCCAGCCTTCCGCCCGCGGGTGATACATGGTCACCGTGGACTCGTCCCAGACGGTGTAGCCGACGGTATCCAGCCGGCGCGCGAACGCCCCTCGCTTCGCCTTTGCAGTGCGCACGCCCAGTGTCTGGCGCACGGCTGAGGAGACGGCGATGCCGGCGTCGCCGCCGCCGGCACCGTCCGCGTAGACGGGCACGAGATCCATCCCCATCGGCGACTTGCCGGGCTCGTCCCGGCGATAGTTCGGGTCCATGGGTGCGACCCAGTAGAGGATCTCCCTCTCGCCGCTGTCGCCGGCTTCGGCCGCGGCGCCGGGCGTCTGATCGCCGTCCGTGCTGCCCAGCCAGAAGCCCAACGCGCCGGAGATGGCCGTCACGACAATCACGATGGCCCAGAAAATGGATTGTGGTCTCATGGGAATGTCCTCCCGACGTCGGCGTCGATGCCCGTCAGCGCCTCGATGCCGGCGACGGTCATCAGCCGGTCGGCGCGCGCGCGGGCGAGCGTGAGTTTTGCATCGAGCAGAGCCGTCTCCGCGTCGATCACGTTGGCGAATTCCCCGCGGCCGGACTCGAAATCGGCGCGGGCGGCGTCCAGTCCCTGCTGCGACAGGGGCACGATCCGGTCCCGGTAGAGCGCCACGGTCTGCTCCGCCTCGTCGAGGCGGGCGAGCAACGAGCGCAGTTCGGCGCGGAGCCGGAACGCCAAGTCCTCCCGCTCGGCCTGCAGGCGGTCCTGTTCGAGCTCCGCGGAAGAGACCGCGGAGCGCCGCCTGTCGCCGCCGAACGGCAGGTTGATCTCGGCGCCGACCTGCCAGCGCTTCTGCGCCGGGTCCAGCGTGCCGACATAGCCCGTGTACACGCGGAAGTCGGGCCAGTAGTCCTTGTGCGCCAGCTGCAGCCGGGCGCGGGCGCCGGCGAGCGAGGCATCGATCCGCGCCAGCGCCGGATGGCTCGCGACGAGCGCATCGGCCAGCTCGGACTCCGGCGCCACCACAGGCGTCGGCGGCATGGGTGCCGGGTGCGGCAGCGGCGCATCGGCCGGTTGTCCCCGCAGGGCGTTGATCTCGGCGATGAGCGCAGTGCGGCGCTGCGCGAGAGCGAGACGCTGATGCTCGAGCCGCAGCGCCCGGGTCTGCACGCGCAACAGGTCCTGTTGCAGTCCCATGCCCGCGGCGTACTGCGCCTCGGCCACGGGCTCCAGCTCTTCGACCAGGCGAATCTCCTCCGCACTGCGGGCCAGCGCCTCGTGCACATACCACCATTCCGCCCAGAGCCTTTCGGCCCGGGCTGCCAGCTCCCTGGCGAGCACGCGCTCGGATTCTCCGGCAACCTCGGCCACGGCCAGCGCGACATCGCCGCGCAGCCCGCGCTTGCCGGGCCAGGGCAGGCTCTGGCTGACCTGGATCAGGCCCCGGCCGTCCACCCGGTGGCCGAAGGTGTTTGGCGCCGTGCCCAGCATGAGGCGCGGATCATCGAGGTCGTCTGCCGCTTCGGCCTCGCTCAGCAGCGCGGCGGTGGCGGCACGCCGCCCGGCCAGCGCCCGATTCGCGGCGAGCACCTCCTCGGTGAGCATCTCCGCCGTGAGGGCGAGCGGCGCCTCCTCGGCGGCCCAGCCCCGCGGCAGGAATATTGCCGTCAGGCTCAGCGCGAGCAGCATGCCCGCGCAGCGTCGGATAAACATGTGAGGTCTCCGTCATTCGTCTTCGTCCAGTCGCCGCGCGGAGGCGTGCGACAGCGGTCCGCCGCCAGGCGGACGGTCAGGAGAGGACGATCGGAGGTCTGAGGAGGTACTCGGGGGGACGTTCCGGCGGCGGTGCGGCAGAGAGCGGCAGCGCGTGCCGGGCCGGCGCGGGCAGAGCCTGCGGGATCGCCGTCTCCAGCGCGCTCAGCGGCATGCTGACCGCGGTGCAGAGACAATCGATGCAGTGGGCCGCAGGGACATCCTGATCGCAGCAGTCCATGTTCTGAGCCATGCCCTCAGCCATGGCCTGGGCGGCCGCCTGCGGTCGGGCGCCGTGACAGGGCATGGCGGCGTCCCCGTCGTTCGCGAGCGCGCCGGCGGTCTGCGCGGCGGGCTGCGGCGCAAGGTCCATCGCGCAGGCATGGGCCAGCTCCCCGGCCGAGGCGGCCAGAATGCTCACGATCACGGCGATGGCGGTCAGCCTGCGCATGCGGGAATTAGAACCCATGCCGCGGCGTCAGTCCAATGCGCAGTTCCCGAAAACGGACATCGGCCCGCCGATGGACGCGGACCCACCCGCCAGGCCCGCGACGGGCCCGGACCGCCTGCCGCCGGCCGTTCCGGGTTAATATTCGCCGGAAACGCAAGGATCCGCCCCCATGCCGCTCGCAGACATCGCCGCCGTCATCATCACGCGGGACGCCGAGGCCACGCTGGCCGAGACGCTGGCGAGCCTGGCCTCCCTGCCCGAAGTGGTGGTCTACGACAACGGCTCGACGGACGGCACGGAGGACATCGCCCGCGCGCACGAGAACGTGCGCTGGTTCAGCGGCGAGTTCATGGGCTTCGGGCCGACCAAGAACCACGCGGCGGGGCTCGCCGAGCGCGACTGGATCCTGTCCATCGATGCCGACGAGGCGGCCAGCGAGGAACTGATCGCCGAGCTCGATGCGCTGGATCTCTCGGATAATGCGCGTCTATTTGAAGTGGACCGCCACAACTACCTGATGGGCAAACGCGTACGTCATGCCGGATGGGGCAACGATTGGCTGCCGCGCTTCTATCATCGCGATTGTCATCACTACAACGAGGCGTACGTGCACGAGCGCATTGAGCCCCGAGTGGGGACGGTACTGGTTCGTCTGCGGGCACCGCTACAACACCGAGCGGTCGAGCGACTCGGCGCCTTCCTGCAGAAAGCGGATCGTTACTCAGAGATGCGCGCAGCGCGTTCCTCCGCGGCGAAACCACCCATCATGATTTTCCTGCGTGCGGCGTGGGCCTTTTTTCGCACCTACTTCCTGCGGCTCGGCTTCCTGGAAGGCTGGCGCGGGCTGGTGATCGCCTGGGGCGAGGCGGACGGTGTATTCTACAAGTACATGAAGGCGACCGCCCGTCAGCGTGTGGATGCCGGCCGCTGAAATCTCGTCGGACGCCCATGTTCCAGCACGCACCGTTCTGTAGCTATTCTTGTGTTCGCGATCAATCCGTCCAAAAATTTGAGGCCTTTCAGGCTGGTACTTCGATTGGATTGACACTCCGTCAGAACCGCCGATTGAAACCCGGTACCTCCAGCCATCGCCGGATTCCAAGAAACGCTGATCGAGAGGTCGGATGGACTCTGCCCTGAAACACCTGAAGATTGCGCACATCAACCTCGCGCGCGGATTTCGTGGTGGCGAACGCCAGACGGAATTGTTGATCCGAGCTCTCGCCAAACGCAAAATCCGCCAGAAGCTTATCGCCCGTCGCTCCCAACCACTATGCGAACGCCTGCGGGATATAGACAGTCTGGATGTTGCTGAGGTATCCACGATATTCGGCGCCTGCCATGAATCACGTCTGGCCTCTCTGATTCATGTGCACGACGGACGTTCCATTCAGGCGGCCGCACTGTCGAAGACCCTGTTCAACACACCCTACATCGTCACCCGACGAGTCGATAATCCGATCCGGTCCAATTTCCTTACACGCCGGATGTATGTGCGAGCCTCAGCACTGGTCGCGCTTTCGAACGCCATCGTCGAGCAGATACGCCGATTCGATACGCGACTGCAGCCCGAGGTTATCCCCAGCGCATGGAACCCTGTTGAACCTGACCCGCGGCGAACGCACGGGTTGCGATCCTCCTATGGCGGAGCCTTCACTGTTGGTAACGTCGGCGCGCTGGATCAAGCGCACAAGGGGCAGATGGCGATCATTTCGGCCGCAAGAGCCCTGCCGGATGTCCTTTTCGTACTCGTCGGCAGCGGGCGGGACGAGACCCTGTTCCGCGAGGCCGCGTCGGGACTCGAAAACGTCCGGTTCGCCGGTCAGGTCGACAATGTCGCGAGCTATCTCGCGTCTTTCGACATCTTCGCTTTTCCCTCGCTGCACGAGGGGCTCGGTTCCATCCTGCTGGACGCGCTGCGACTCGGTGTGCCCGTGGTCGCCTCAGACGTCGGTGGTATCCCGGACATCATCACGGACGATGTGAACGGGATGCTGATCCCTGCCGGTGATGCGGAATCGTTGACGGCCGCGGTCGAGCGACTGGCCGGGCACCCGGAACTCCGGCAACGCTACGCAGAAGCTGGCAAGGCCGCGGCGGAGGCCTACTCTCCGGACGCGATGACCAGCCGCTATATGGATCTCTATCGCCGCGTCCTTTCGACGTGACGGCACCGTACCGCACGGCGTCTCAGAACGAGACTAGGCCGTTTTATGGTCGTCTCTGTAGGCGTCCGGCATCGACTCCGGACGCCCCTTGAACTTGCGGTGCACCCAGTAGTACTCGGCCGGCGCTTCGCGTATCCACTCCGCCACCATCTCGTTGTACCGGGTCGCATCCGACACCGGATCGCCGGAGGGAAAGTCGGCCAGCGGCGGATAGATCGTGATCCGGTAACCCGCATCATCGGGCAGCCGGCGCGGGAACAGGGGCAGCACCACGGCCTTGCCGAGTTTGGCCAGTGCGCTGGTGGCCGTGTTGGTCATCGCCGGCTCGCCCATGAACGGGATCAGCTCCGACTGCTTGCGCCGGTAGCTCTGATCCGGCGCATACCACACCGGCACCGTTTCACGCAGGCTGCGCACCATGGTCTTTATGTCGCTCTTCTCGATCGTGCGCCTGGCCGAACGCTCGCGGCCGCGGCGCCAGATCTCGTTAACCAGCGGACTGCGGTGCCGGCGATAAACGGCATCGAAGGGCGGCAGGTTCATATGCAGCACCGGGCCGCTGAACTCCAGCGTCGTGAAATGGGCCGTGAGCAGGATGGCCCCGCGGCCCTCCCCGACGGCACGGTCTACGTGCTCGGCGCCTTCCATGGTGGCCAGCGGCATGATGAAGGCGTCGCTACGCCACCAGGCGCTCGCCGTCTCCAGCAGCGACATGCCGAGGGAACGGAAATGGGCGCGAGTGAGCGCATCGACTTCCTCGCGCGACTTGTCAGGGAAACACAGTTCGATATTACGCCGGGCGACCGCGACGCGGCCGGGCAGCAATCTCGCCGCGACTCGCCCGAGGGTGCGGCCGAGACGCATCTGGGCGCGGTACGGCAGCAGGCAGGCGAGGCGCAACACGCCAATGCCGAACCAGGTCGGCCAATAGCGGGGATGCAGGAACGCGGTCAGGCGGGGGCGGTCTTCGCGCATAGGGCCGACAGTTTAGCCGCCCGCACCGAATTTATGTAGGAGGGGCTTCAGCCCCGACCGGTTTCGATCGGGCCTGACCGATCGGGCCTGAAGGCCCTCCTACATCGGCGTTAGTAGCGGAAGCCCAGCGACAGCGACCAGGTTCTGGGATCGCCGTAGTACGCCGTCTGGATGTTGCCGACGCTGGAGAACTCCTGCGCGTCGGTCTTGTAGACCTCGTCGCCGATGTTCTTGATGCCCGCCGTCACATTCCAGCGCTCGTCCATGGAGGTCCACGTGGCCAGCGCATTGAACAGCCAGTAGTCGTCCTGGGTCAGCACGTCGCGGTTGTCCACGGACAGCCATGCCTTGCCGCGGTAGTTGGCATCCGCGCCCAGGGTCAGGCTGCCGTTGGCGCCGAGATCCATGGTGTAGGTCGCCGCCAGACGCGCCGTCCAGTCCGGCGCGAACGGAGGCTCGTCGTCGGAACGGTCGTTGTCCGGCTGGCTGTCGTCGATGAACTCCTTGTAGTCGGCATCCAGATAACCGATCTGGGCCGCCAGGTTCAGCTCGTCGGTCACCAGCCAGTTGGCCTCGACTTCCACGCCCCAGATGTCGAGCTCGCCGGCGTTCAGCACGGGGAACGTGAACGACGGCACCGGCGCGTCGGGATCGACCACCTCGGCGACGCGCGCCTGAAAGTCCTCGTACTGGCTGAAGAACACCGCAGTATTCAGCTGCAGCCGGCCATCGGCCATCGTACGCTTGTTACCCACCTCGTAGGTCCAGACGTATTCCGGATCGAACGCACCGGTGTCGCCCGGCGAATTCGCACGGCCGTTGAAACCACCGCTCTTGAAGCCGCGGGAGATACTGCCGTAGTACATCAGCTGCTCGTTGACCTCGTAGTCGAGGGCCAGCGTCGGCGTCACCGCGTCCCAGCTGTCGTCGTCCGTGTAGACGAAGGGCGGGAACGTCAATGCGGGCAGGTTGGAGAACGTGCTCGTCGTGCGGAAATACTCCTTGTCCTCGGTGGTGTAGCGGATGCCGAACGTGGCCGACAGCTGCTCGTTGACCGCATACGTTCCCTGCGCAAAGAGCGCATAGCTGTCGAGCGTCAGGTCGTCACCGATGGTCCGCAGGAAATCGAGTGGCAGGCCACCGAAAGCCAGGAAATCATCCGCGTAGGCCTCCTGATCGGAGCCAATGTTCTCGTGCAGATAGTAGAGACCTGCGACGCCGGTGAAATCCCCGCCGGCATCGTACAGCAGCTGGAACTCCTGACTGATCTGTTCCTGGTCGATGCCGACGAAGACGTCGCCCACCTCGAACGGCGTGGCATCGATATCGATGTAGAAGTCGGCCTCGAGCCTGCGCCAGGCCGAGATGGACTTGGCGGTGTAGGCGTCGTTCAGATCCCAGGTCAGGGTCAGGGAAGTGCCCCAGTGGGTCAGATCCTGACCCGGATCGTTCGGCAGTACCGAGGACGCCTCGAAATCGTACTCGCCCGTAGGCGCTGGCTGCAGGACCACCGGCCCGAGCGCCAGATCCGTCTGGACCAGGTCGGACTCCAGCCGTCCCATGGTCAGCGCGTTCTTCTGGCGGGTGGCGTCAACGGCCAGGATCGCCTCGAAGTTCTCGGTCGGATCCCAGGCCAGCGCCAGGCGGCCGGAAGCGTTGTCGCGATCGTTGTACTCGCGGCCGCTGATCGGGTCGTCGACCAGGCCGTCGCGCTGGTCCATCAGGCCGGAGAAACTCACTGCAAGTGTGTCGGTCAGACCGCCGGTCAGATAGAAGCGACCCGCCGTCCGGCTGTAATCGCCGACGGTGAGCTCGCCGCGTGCCTCGAATTCCTGGCTCGGCTTGCGACTCACGAGGCGAATGGCGCCCGCGATCGTGTTCTTGCCGTACAGCGTACCCTGGGGTCCGCGCAGGACCTCGATGCGCTCGATATCGTAGAGCGAGAAGAGCGCACCCTGGATACGCGAGATATACACGTCGTCCAGATAGATGCCCACGGCCGGGTCGAAGGTCTGCAGGGCATCGGGTTGTCCGATACCGCGGATGAAGACGTTGGCGCTGGAGGCCGAGCCACGGCCCTGCACCAGGTTCAGGTTCGGCACGGCTCCCTGGATACCGTCGAGCTGATCCGCCTGCAGGCGCTCGAGTTCGCTGGCATTGAATGCGGAGATGGCGATCGGCACCGACTGCAGCGTCTCCTCGCGGCGACGTGCGGTCACGACGATCTCCTCGACGGCGCGTGCGCCGTCGTCGGTCTGGGCGAGGGCGACCGGACCGAAACCGGTCACCGGCAACGCGACGGCCAGGATTGCACCCAGTTTTCGGGCATAGCGGTAACGTAAAGACATGAAAAACCCCCCGATGGTTGAATAAGCGGCACCGTAGTGCCTGCCCGCGCTCGGGCCGTTGCAGCCGTAATTCAACGAACGCTGAATGAATCCTATTTCAACGCTGGTTGAATTACAAGACCGCAGGCCAACGGCTGTAGGAGGGCCTTCAGGCCCGACCCGCCCTGCCAGACCCCCGTTCTTTTGTGGCCGCCCTGCGGAGGTATCCATCTTGCTCCCGACAAAAGGTCGCGGCGATGGATACCTCCGCATGACGGCCACCTCGTGGTGGCGTGAAGGAAGCGCCAGTCAGCGGCGCCTGCTGACTCGTACCACGCCTTTCCGCTACGGGCCCGTCAGCGGGCCAACGCCGATAGAAAGCCGGGTTGGGCCTGAAGGCCCTCCTACCCTTCTGCCAGGGCGCGGAAGCCGGCGGACACGAAGCGTGGCATGCGGTCGCTGATGGCCTCCATGTCCGTGGAGCGGCACAGGCCGCCGGACAGGTTATCGATGCGGCCGGTCTCGGCGAAGGTGAGGGTCAGTGCACCGGAAAGGAAATGATAGGACCAGTAGATCTCGGCCTCGGACCACTCCGGCTTCGCCCGCATCAGCGCCTCCAGGAAGCGCTTCACCAGCGGATCGAAGAAGCGGGTCATGAGCTCGCCGCCCCACTCCGGCGAGTTGTTGATCTGGGCGATCAGCGCGAAGTAGTGCTTCCACTTCTCGTGGTCCTCCACCAGCAGCTGCAGCAGCGGGTTGGTGAAGGCGGCGATGATCTCCTCCACGCTCGGCTGGTCGTCGGTGTGGCGCGCCTCCACCTCCTCGAGCGCCTGCAGGCGGATGTCGTTCAGCACCTCCGCGTGGCGCAGCAGCACGGCGTCGAAGAGGTCGCGTTTGGACTTGAAGTGGTAGTAGGCGAGCGCGACGTCGGCCCCGGCCTTGCGCATGATCTGGCGCACGGTGACGCCGTCGAAGCCGTGCTGGGCGAACAACTCCTCGGCAGCGTTGAGTATGCGTTCCCGGGTCGCTTCGGTCTTGCGCTGCTTCTTCGCCATCCAGATCACCGTGCTGTCAGTGTTTCCGCATTCTAGGGGCCGCCCCCTTGCAACTCAACAAATGTTGAAATACGCTTCAACGAGCGTTGAAATTGGCGGCAGGGGGATCGCCTATGGCCTGGTTCAGCGCCGGGGAAGCCTATCTGCCCGGCATCATCGACCTGAATGCCCGCTGGCTGGCGAACAAGCCGGCGGTGATCTGCAACGGGGAGACGCTCTCCTGGTCCGGGTATCGCGAACGGCTGGGAAGCGTGGCCGCCGGCCTCGCAGCACTCGGTCTCGAGCCCGGCGACCGTGTGATCATCCTTATGCGCAACGGCCTGGAGATGGCCGAGGCCCAGTTCGGCACGATCTACGGCGGCTTCGTGGCCGTGCCGCTGAACGTCTCGGTGAGCGATGACGGCATACTCACCCTCATCCGCGACAGCGGCGCGAAAGCAGTCATCGCCTCCCACGAGCACGTGCAGCGGCTGGCCGACATGGGTGAGGAGCTGCCCGAAGAACTCACTGGCCGCATGATCGGCCACACGGGCCCCGGCGCAGAAGCCGAGGGTTTCATCGAGTACGCCGAGTGGCGGGATCATCACCCGCCCCGCGAGAGCGGCTACCCCGTGAGCGCGGATCACGAGTGCAACATTATCTACAGCTCGGGCACCACCGGCCTGCCGAAGGGCATCGTGCATTCCCACCAGTGTCGGGCGGCCTGGGCATACGACATGGCGCTGGCGCTGCGCTATCACGGCGGCGCCCGCACGCTGTGCTCGCTGGGGCTCTACTCCAACATCACCTGGGTGGCGATGCTGGCCACCTTCTGGTGCGGCGGCACCATCGTGGTCATGCCGGCCTTCGACGTCGAGCGCTTCCTCTCGACGGTCGCGGAACAGGAAATCACCCACTCCGCCATGGTGCCGGTGCAGTTCCAGCGCGTCCTCGAACATCCCGCCTTCGGGCAGTATGACCTTTCGAGTCTGCACACCCTGATGTGCTGCGGCTCGCCGCTGCACGAATCGCTGAAGCAGCGGATCTACGACGAGATCTGTTCCGACTTCATCGAGCTGTACGGTCTCACCGAAGGACTGGTCACGACGCTGCAACCCGAGGATGCGGCCCTGCGCATGAACTCCGTCGGTCGGCCCTGCCCCGGCCAGGACATCGTGATCCTCGGCGACGACGACGAGGTGATGCCGGCGGGCGAGCCGGGCGAGATCGTCGGCTACGGCCGGCTGCTCATGACCGGCTACCTGAACCGGGACGACGCCAACGAGGAATCCACCTGGACCGATGACCGGGGCCGGCGCTGGCTGCGCACCGGCGACATCGGCCGTCTGGACGAGGAGGGCTTCCTGTACCTCGTCGACCGCAAGAAGGACATGATCCTGTCCGGCGCCCAGAACATCTATCCGGCAGACATCGAGGCGGTGGCGACGCGCCACCCCGCCGTGGCGGACGTGGCGGTGATCGGCGTGCCGAGCGCAAAGTGGGGCGAGACGCCGCTCGCGGTGGTGGTGTGCGGCGAAGGCGCCGGGGTCGAGGCCGAGGCACTCGCGGCGTGGATCAACGAGCGGGTGGGCAAGCAGCAGCGGGTGGCCGGCGTGGCCTTCGTGGACGAGCTGCCCCGCAATCCCAATGGCAAGGTCCTGAAGCGCGAGCTGCGCCGGGACTACGCGGATACCACTCTCTGAGGCCCGACGAATGAGCGATCCCAGCTACTACAGCGACCAGTACTTCGAGAGCGAGGACGGCCTGCGTCTCCATTACCGGGACTATCGTCCGCATGGCGGCGACGACGATCAACCGCCCGTCTTCTGCCTGCCCGGCCTCACCCGAAACTGCCGCGACTTCGAGGCCATTGCACATCACCTGTCGCAAGACCTGTCACCGGGCCGCCGGGTCATCTCGCCGGACTTCCGCGGCCGCGGTCTGTCCGACTACGACCCCGAATGGCGCAACTACCATCCGCTGACCTACGTGCGGGACACGGAGCGACTCGCCGGCGAACTCGGCCTCGAGCGCATCGTCTGCCTGGGCACCTCCCTGGGAGGCCTGGTCTCCATGGCGCTGAATCACCGCCGGCCGGCGCTGGTGGACCGGGTCATCCTGAACGACGTCGGCCCGGAGATCGCGCCGGAGGGCCTGACCCGTATCCTGGGTTACGCCGGCAAGACGCCGGATATCCGCTCCTGGGAGGATGCCGTCACGCTGTCGAAGGCGAACTACGGCGTCGCCTATCCCGACCTCACCGACGAGGAATGGCTCGCCTATGCCCGCACCGGCTACCGGGAGGACGAGCACGGCGTGCCGCAGCTCGACTGTGACCCGAAGATCGGCGATGCGCTGCGTGAGGTCGGCGGCGAGCTCGAGGACCCCTGGGTGCTGTTCGCAGGCCTGGCGGACACGCCGACGTTGCTGATCCATGGTCTGCTGTCGGACATCCTGACGGAGGAGATCGTCGACAAGATGCGCGCCGCCAAACCGGATCTGGAAGTACTGCAGGTGCCGAACCGGGGCCACGTGCCGATGCTGAACGAGCCGGCCTGCCTGGCCGGCATCGACGCCTTCCTCCCCTGAGCCGGACTTACTCGAACTCGATCAGCAGATCCTTCGCCTCGACCTGGGCGCCGGGGGCGGCGACCACCCGCTTCACGGTGCCGTCCCGCTCGGCCGACACCGCGGTCTCCATCTTCATGGCTTCCATGGTCAGCAGCGGATCGCCCCGCTCCACCTTCTGGCCGGGCTCGACCGCGACGGAGACCACCAGTCCCGGCATGGGCGCGGCGACGTGGCTGGAATTGGACAGGTCGGCGCGCTCGCGCACGACCTTGTCGTGGGCCAGCGCATTGTCGGCGATGCGCACCGACGCCGGCCAGCCGTTCACCTCGAAGAACAGGTGGCGTACGCCCTCGGGGTCGGCCTCGGACGCCGTGAGATAACGGATCACCGCCTGGCGTCCGTCCTCGACGATGGTGACCGTGATGTCCTCGCCGGGCTCCATGCCGTAGAAGAACACGTGGGTCGGCAGGACGCTCACGTCGCCGTACTCCTGCCAGTGGGCCTCGAACTCCCCGAAGACCTTCGGATACATGTTGTGGCTGGCAAGGTCCGCCTCGGAGGCCGGCCGGCCGATGGCCTCCGACAGCTTCTCGCGTTCGGTCTCGAGCTCCACCGGCTCCAGATGCTTGCCCGGGCGATCGGTGAAGGGTTGCCTGCCTCGCAGCACCTTCTTCTGCAGGTCGCGCGGGAAACCGCCGGGCGGCTGGCCGAGCTCGCCGGCGAAAAACGCCACCACGGAATCGGGGAAGGAGATGTCACGCTCCGGGTCGCAGACCTGCTCGATGGTGATGTCCTGGGTCACCATCATGAGCGCCATGTCGCCCACCACCTTCGAAGACGGTGTCACCTTGACGATGTCGCCGAAGGCCTCGTTCACGTCGGCATAGGCCCGGGCCACCTCGTGCCAGCGCCGGCCGATCCCGAGCGAATTCGCCTGTTCCTTCAGATTGGTGAACTGGCCGCCGGGCATCTCGTGGAGATAGACCTCGGAGGCGCCGGCGCGGATGTCGGGCTCGAAGGCCGCATACTGGCCGCGCACCTGCTCCCAGTAATTGGACAGGGTGCGGATGTGGGTCTCGTCCAGGCCGGTGTCGTGGTCGGTGAACTTGAGCGCGGCCACCGCCGAGCCCATGCAGGGCTGGGACGTGAGACCGCTCATGGCGTCCATGGCGGTATCGAAGGCATCCACGCCGGCGGCCACCGCCGCGAGGATGCTGGACACCGCGGCCCCGCTGGTGTCGTGGGTATGGAAGTGGATGGGCAGGCCGATCTCCTGCTTCAGCGCGGTGATCAGCTTCGTCGCGGCCGCGGGCTTCAGCAGTCCGGCCATGTCCTTGATGGCAAGGATGTGGGCGCCGGCCGCCTCGAGCTCCTTCGCCAGCTCCACGTAGTAGGCCAGGTCGTACTTCGGCCGCGCCGGGTCCAGGATGTCCCCGGTGTAGCAGATGGCCGCCTCGGCGATCTTGCCGGTCTCGCGCACGCTGTCGATGGCGACGCGCATGTTCTCCACCCAGTTCAGACAGTCGAAGATGCGGAAGACGTCGACGCCGGCCTCCGCCGCCCGGTGGGTGAAGTGGCGCACCACGTTGTCCGGGTAGTTGGTGTAGCCGACGCCGTTCGACGCCCGCAGCAGCATCTGCTGCATGAGATTCGGCATGGCCTCGGAGAGATCCGCCAGGCGTTGCCAGGGGTCTTCCTTCAGGAAGCGCATGGCGACGTCGAAGGTGGCGCCGCCCCAGGACTCGACCGAGAACAGGCCCGGCATCAGGCGCGCGTAGTGCGGCGCGATGCGCAGCATGTCGAGCGAGCGCATGCGGGTGGCGAGCAGCGACTGGTGAGCGTCCCGGAACGTGGTGTCGGTCACCACCGGCAGCGGTTGCTCCTTGAGCCAGCGGGCGACCGCCTCGGCGCCGTCGCGCTCCAGGATCTGGCGCACGCCGTCGGTCACGGGCAGATCCGGCAGTGGCGGCGGCTCCGGCGCCCGGCGGCTCGCCGGCCGCGCGCGGCCTTCCACCTGGGCGTTGCCGTTGACGATGACCTCGCCGATGTAGTGCACCAGCTTGGTGGCATGGGTCTGCGGCAGCGGCAGATCGAGCAGCTCCGGCGTCTCGTCGATGAAGCGGGTGTTGTAATCGGCCTCGAGGAAGCGCGGGTGGGTCACCAGGCCCTGCAGGAACTCAAGGTTGGTCTCCACACCGCGCACGCGGAATTCGCCCAGGGCGCGGCGCATGCGATGGACGGCCTCCAGGTCGTCCTGGCCCGATGCGGTGACCTTCACCAGCAGGCTGTCGTAATGACGCGTGATGACCGCGCCGGAATACGCGGTGCCCGCATCCAGGCGGATGCCCGGGCCCGCCGGGCTGCGGTAGGCGACGATGCGGCCGAAATCCGGGATGAAGTTGTTGCGCGGGTCCTCGGTGGTGACCCGGCACTGCAGCGCCGAGCCGCGCATGCCGATGTCGGCCTGCGCCGGGATGCCGCAGGTGTCCGGGTCGCCGATGCGCCCGCCCGCGGCGATCTGTATCTGGCTCTTGACGATGTCGAGCCCGGTCACCTGTTCCGTGACGGTGTGCTCCACCTGCACCCGCGGGTTGACCTCGATGAAGTAGTAGGCGCCAGTATCGACGTCCTGGAGGAACTCGACGGTGCCCGCATTGGAGTAATCAACCGAGCGGGCGAGCCGCAGCGCGGCGTTGCAGATGTCCTCCCGGGCCGCGTCGTCCAGGTAGGGCGCCGGCGCGCGTTCCACCACCTTCTGGTGACGGCGCTGCACGCTGCAGTCACGCTCGAACAGGTGCACCACGTTGCCGTGCTCGTCGCCGAGCACCTGCACCTCGACGTGGCGGGCGCGGCGCACGAGCTTCTCCAGGTACACCTCGTCGTTGCCGAAGGCGGCCTTCGCCTCCCGGCGGGCCATGTCGATCTGGCTGCGCAGCTCGCGCTCGTCCTCGATGACCCGCATGCCGCGGCCGCCGCCACCCCAGCTCGCCTTCAGCATCACCGGGTAGCCGATCTCCCCCGCCAGGCGGGAGATCTCGGCCGGGTCGCCCGGCAGCGGCGCGGTGGCCGGCATCACCGGCACGTCGGCGGCCTCGGCGATCCGGCGGGCCTGTACCTTGTTGCCGAGTCGGCGCATCACCTCCGGTTTCGGACCGATGAAGATGATGCCGGCCTCGGCACAGGCCTCGGCGAAGTCCGGGTTTTCGGACAGGAAGCCGTAGCCCGGATGCACCGCGTCGCAACCGGACTGGCGCGCCACCCGCAACATCTCGTCGATGTCCAGGTAGGCGCCCGTGGGCGTGAGGCCGTGGCCTATGCGGTAGGCCTCGTGGCCGCCGAAGCGGTGCAGGGTGAGGTGATCCTCGTCGGAATAGACGTTGACCGCCTCGAGTCCCAGCTCGTAGGCGGCGCGCACGATCCGGATGGCGATCTCGCTCCGGTTCGCGACGAGGATCTTCGTGATCGTTTTGCCGGCCACGGAACGCTCAGAGTGCCTTCAGTACGGCATCCAGGCTCTCCCTGGCGTCGCCGAACAGCATGCGCGTGTTCTCCTTGAAGAACAGCGGGTTCTGCACGCCGGCGTAGCCGGTGGCCATGCTGCGCTTCAGCACGATCGTGGTCTTGCCCTTCCACACCTCCAGCACGGGCATGCCGGCGATGGGGCTGTCCGGCACTTCCTGGGCGGACGGATTCACGATGTCGTTGGCGCCGATCACGATCGAGACGTCCACGTTCGGGAAGTCGTCGTTGATCTCGTCCATCTCGAACACGATGTCGTAGGGCACCTTGGACTCCGCCAGCAGCACGTTCATGTGGCCGGGCATGCGGCCGGCCACCGGATGGATGCCGAAGCGCACGTTCACGCCCTTGTCGCGCAGCAAACGGGTGAGTTCGTAGACGATGTGCTGGGCCTGGGCCACGGCCATGCCGTAGCCGGGCACGATCATCACTTCCTTCGCATCGTCCAGCAGCGCGGCGGTGTCCTCCGGGGTGATGGGGTTCACTTCCCCTTCCTCGCCGTCGCCCGCCGCGGCCATGCCGCCGCCGGTGCCGAAACCGCCGGCGATCACGTTCAGGAACTTGCGGTTCATGGCCCGGCACATGATGTAGGAGAGGATGGCGCCGCTGGAGCCCACCAGCGCGCCGGTAACGATCAGGAGATCGTTGCTGAGCATGAAGCCGGTGGCCGCCGCCGCCCAGCCCGAGTAGCTGTTCAGCATGGAGACCACCACGGGCATGTCCGCCCCGCCGATGGCCATTACCATGTGTACGCCGAAGGCCAGCGCGATGAGGGTCATGAAGACGAGCGGCCAGAATCCGCCGCCGGCCGCCGACTGCTGGACGAACTCCGCACCGAACCAGACAGCCCCGATCAGGAGCCCCAGGTTCAGCCAGTGGCGCGCGGGCAGCAGCAGCGGGCTGCCGCCGATGCGCCCGGAGAGCTTGCCGAAGGCGATCACCGAACCGGAGAACGTGACGGCACCGATGAGGATGCCGAGATAGGTCTCCACGTCGTGGATGGTCTTCTCCACACCGGTGAAGTGCACCGACGGGTCGCCGAAGTTCACGTAGCCGACGAATACCGCGCCCAGACCCACGAGACTGTGCAGGATGGCCACGAGTTCCGGCATCTGCGTCATCTGGACCCGCCGCGCCACGATCAGGCCGATCGTCCCACCGATGGCGAGCGCCACGATCAGCAGCACGTAGTTGTCGGTGACGATGCCGAAGATGGTGGCGAGCAGGGCGATGGCCATGCCCGTCATGCCGTAATAGTTGCCGCGCCGTGCGGTCTCCTGGTTGGAGAGCCCGCCGAGCGCAAGGATGAAGAGGATGGTTGCGCCGATGTAGGCGACGGTGACGATTCCCTGTGGCATGTCTGTCTCCTACTTGCGGAACATCTGCAGCATGCGCTGCGTGACGGCGAAACCACCCGCGATATTCACGGCGGTGATGAGCACGGTGAAGCCCGCCATCCAGGCGATCCAGCCCACCGGCGAGGAGATCTGCAGCAGCGCGCCGATGATGATGATGCTGGAGATGGCGTTGGTGACGCTCATCAGTGGCGTGTGCAGCGACGCAGTCACGTTCCAGATGACCATGTAGCCGATGAAGCACGCCAGCACGAACACGGTGAAGTGCTGCATGAACGACGGCGGGGCCACCGAACCCAGGCCGAGCAATGCCAGCGCGCCAACGCCGAACAGGATGATCGGGCCCATGACACTCGGCTTCTTCGGCTCGGACGGTGCCGGGGCTGGTTCGGCCTCCTTTTTCGGCGGCGGTGCCGCGCTGATCTTCGGCGCCGGTGGCGGCCAGGTGATCTCACCCTCCTTCACGACGGTGGCGCCGCGCACCACTTCGTCGTCGAAGTCGACGACAATGTTGCCGTCCTTCTCCGGCGTCATGTCGGTCAGCAGGTGGCGGAGGTTGGTGCCGTAGAGCTGGCTGGACTGGGCGGCGAGCCGGCTGGGCAGGTCGGTGTAGCCGATGATGGTCACGCCGTGCCGCTCCACCACCTCGTTCGGCTCGGTCAGCTCGCAGTTGCCGCCCTGCTCGGAGGCCAGGTCGACGATGACGCTGCCCGGCTTCATCGACTCGACCATCTCGGTGGTAATGAGCTTCGGTGCCGGCTTGCCGGGAATCAGCGCCGTGGTGATGATGATGTCCACGTCCTTCGCCTGCTCGGCGAACAGCGCCATCTCGGCCTTGATGAACTCCTCGCTCATCACCTTGGCATAGCCGCCCTCACCCGAGCCCTCTTCCTCGAAGTCGAGCATCAGGAACTCGGCGTCCATGCTCTCCACCTGCTCCTTGACCTCCGGGCGGGTGTCGAAGGAGCGCACGATGGCGCCCATGCTCTTGGCCGCGCCGATGGCGGCGAGCCCGGCGACGCCGGCACCGATGACCAGCACCTTGGCGGGCGGGATTTTGCCGGCCGCCGTGATCTGGCCGGTGAAGAAACGGCCGAAATGCTGGGCGGCCTCGACGACCGCGCGGTAACCGCCGATATTCGCCATGGAAGACAGCGCATCCATCTTCTGGGCGCGGGAGATGCGCGGGATGGAATCCATCGCGAGCACCGTCACCTTCTTCTCGGCGAGACGGTTCAGGAGATCTTCGTTCTGGGCCGGCCACAGGAAGCTCACCAGCGTCTGGCCCTCCTGCAGGAGTTCCACCTCCTCGCTTTCCGGCGGGCGCACCTTCAGCACGATGTCGCTTGTCTTCCAGAGTTCGTGGGCGTTCTCGACGACGCTCGCGCCGGCGTCCTCGTAGGCAGCGTCGGAGAAATCCGCGGCGCTGCCGGCGCCGCTTTCCACCTGCACCGAGAATCCGAGCTTGATCAGCTGACCGACCACATCCGGGGTGGTGGCCACGCGTTTCTCGCCGGGCCATGTCTCCCGGGGCACACCGATCTTCATAGGGTTCTCCACGTTGAGTTCTTCGTTATCGGGCCCTTCGGCGGGCCGGGCCAATCGCCAATGATACGGAAGAATCGCCCCCGCGTCAGACGGTGATGAGGTGCCAGACCCAGGCGACGGCCAGGATATTCAGTACGGCGGGGAGGATGCCGAGCACTCGGGCGAGCCGGCCCAGCACGCGCAGGCGGGGCAGCGTCTGCAGCAGCAGCCACACGGCGATCAATGCGGCCAGACTCAGCAAAGCCAGCACGGCCAGGGTGGCCGTGGCGCCCGGCGCCGCGCCATCCGCTGGCACCAGGCGTGGCGCGACCGCCGCCGACAGCATCACCAGCGCCCACAGGACCGCGAGGATGTAGATGCCCTGGGAAGAAGGTCTGGGGACCACGTCGTCCATGACCCCAGTCTAACTCAGCCCGCTGCAGCGGCCCTTGTCACCGCCTTGGCCGCGAGGGCCTCGCGCTCGGCGATCTTGCGCCGCTCGACGCCGTCGGGATCCAGGCCGATCAGCAGCAGCAGCGCCAGCAGCGGCATGAGCCCGCCCAGCATGTAGAGCTCGTCCAGGCGCAGGTCGTAGCCGGCGACGTCCAGCCAGGTCAGCAGCTTGGCGCCCAGCGCGTAACCGAGGTTGCCCATGGCCATGTACAGCGTGAACTGGGTGGCCGCGGCCGCCGTCCAGGAGACTTTCATGTAGAGCGAGAACATGGCGACCGTCGAGAATGCCATGGCGCCCTTGAAGGCCGGCAGCAGCACCACGTGGCCTCCGTCGGCATCGAAGGAGCCGGCGAACAGCAGGCCGAAACCGCCCATGGACGCGGCGAGTCCCGTGAGCCCCACCGCGGCCATGCGCCGGCGCCCGTACCGGTCGCAGAGATAGCCGCCGGCCAGTGCACCCACCAGCTCGCCGAGCACGCCCCAGGTCCCCTGGGCCGTGGAGAACCGCTCCGCGCTCCAGCCCAGCCCCTGCACGAAGAACTCCGTGGTCAGGGGGGAGAACAGGCCTTCCGTAGAGACGTGGATGATGCCGAATATCAGCAGCGTGGCCGTGGTGCGGTTGGAGAAGGCGCGCTTCAGCTCTTTCAGCGTGATCAGCGGCCCGAAATCCCTCGCCGCGGCGACGCCCTGGGCCCGCCCCGCGCTCCAGGGCAGCCGCTTCTCGCCCGCGCGCTCCGGCCAGGCGATGACCACCGCCAGCACGGCGATCACCATCACCGCCTGGATGATGACCGCCGTCGGTATCCCCCAGCGGGCGGCCACGAAGCCCATGCCGGCGCCGCCCACCGCGATGCCGGCGAGCTTCGAGCCCCACATGAAGCCGTTCACCCGGCCCCGCTCGCTGTCGTCCAGCAGGTCCACCGCCAGCGCGTCCGCGGCCACGTCCTGCATCGACGCGAAGCAGTTGTGGATGAAGAACACCCAGGCAATCCAGGTCAGCGTACCCGTACTCTCCAGCGCACCCGTGTACACGGCACCGAGCAGCGTCAAGGCCATCGCGGTCTGGGCGAACATGAGCCAGGGACGGCGCAGCCCCATCGCCGGGAACCGCAGCGAGTCGATCATCGGAGCCCAGACGAACTTGAAGCTCCACGGCAGGATCGCCATGGCCGTCACGGTGGCCGTCTGGGCCTTGTCGTGGCCCGCCTCGCTCAGGATGGCGAGCAAGGCCACGGTGGCGAACCCCCAGGGGAATCCCTGGGTGAAATACAGCAGGCAGAGCAACACCCGGCGGGCGTAGCGGTTGTCCGCCAGACTCAAGGGCGGTCGGGCATTCACATCGTCTCCCCCGCGATCGTGCCGGGCTCACACCCCCCCGGCGGCGCTCCCCCGAGTCAGCCGCCCGCCGAAAGATGCAGAATACCGACCGGGCTGTCAATTTCTGCCGGCGTCAGGCGACGGCCCGGCTCGCGCCCTCCACCATCCAGAGCACGACGGCGTAGCGGGCTCCCTTGCCGATGCCGACCAGCAGCAGGAACAGCCAGAAGCGCACCCGCATCAGCCCGGCGACGAAGGTGAGCGCATCGCCGCCGATCGGTGCCCAGGCCATCAGCAGGGACCACACGCCGTAGCGCTGGAACCAGGCCTGGGCGCGGCCCAGGTTCTTCTCGCGGAACGGGAACCAGCGCCGGTCCTCGAAGCGCAGGAAGAAACGGGCCAGCGCCCAGTTCACCGCCCCGCCCAGCGTGTTGCCGGCCGTCGCCCAGACCCACAGCGCCAGCGGGTCGTAGCCTTCCACCAGCAGGCCGGCGAACAGGACCTCCGAGTAGAACGGCAGCAACGTGGCCGCCAGCAGCGCGGTGAAGAAGAGTCCGAGGTAGGTGATCAAGCGTGCGGGACTCCGGATCGATAGTCCCGCGCCGCCGCCACCAGGCGGCGGAACAGCTGCCGCTGGCGGGACAGATACAGCAGAAACTCCGGGTGCCACTGCACACCCATGAGGAAACGCCGCCGCGGCTCCTCCACCGCCTGCACGATCTCGTCGAGATCCCGGCCCGACACCTCCAGGCCCTCGCCCAGCCGGTCGATGCTCTGGTTGTGCAGGCTGTTGATCTTCAGTTCCTGTCCGCCGAGCAGAGCGGCCAGCCGGGTGCCGGCGCGCACGCACAGCGTCTTCAGCGGCAGCAGCGTGCGCCGGTGGGAGGTGCGGTGGCGGCGGCCGCGCAGGTCCTGGAACAGAGTGCCGCCCAGCCGCACGTTCAGGAGCTGCGCGCCGCGGCAGATACCGAGCAGCGGCGTACCGTCGGCGAGCGCGCAGTCGATGATCTCGGATTCGAAGGCGTCACGCTCCGGGTCGTAGCGGCCCTCCACCTCGGCCTCGGCTTTGTAGAGCACCGGTTCCACGTCGTGCCCGCCGGTGACGATCACGCCGTCCAGGTCGCCCGTGGATACCCGGTCGCCGGGGCGCAGGTGACGCGGCCGGCCGCCGGCGAGCAGCACCGCCATATGCACGCAGACCCGCGGTCCCCACGCCCCCCGGCGCGGGCCGGTGATGCCGATCAGCGGTCTGCCGTCTGACCCAGCCAAGACTCGACCTCCCGTGCCCAGTTCTCCAGCAGGTGCCCGAGCGGCTCGTCCAGCCAGCGGACATAGGCCCTGCAGATGCGCGTGAGTCTCCCCCGGTCCGCCGCCAGCGCCTCCACCTTCAGCCAGTCGGCCCAGGCGAGATGAATGCCCCAGTAAGGCCGATCGATCTCGCAATTCGGCAGCCGGTAATGGAAGGTGGGACGCGGCTTCACCCGGGGATCGTCCACGACCGCGCGCACTCGCTCCTCGTCCAGAAAGAGAAACAGCGGCAGCATGTCCAGCGCCCGGTTGCGCGTGGGGTTATCCGCCAGGTAGTCGTCGATCAGCCGCGCCTGGCCGGGCTGGTAATCCGGGTCGACCACTTTGCGCACGTAGCGGGCAGGGAACGGCGCCATGAAGCGGGTCAGGCGCCGCGTGAGATCGGGTGCCGAGCGCTTCTCCAGCCAGTCGTACAGGCAGAAGAAGGCCTTGAGATAGGCGACCACGGTGCCGGCATCCAGTGACGGCAGCTCGGGGTTGAGCTGCAGGCCGAAGGCGTAGGAGATGCCGGCCCCGGTCCCCCGGGCACCCGCATGGCGCAGCCGCGCGATCAGCGACTGCACCTCGGCGAGCCGCTCCATCGGCAGCGGCGGGCTGACCACCTCCACCGGCACCACCGCCTCGGCGCCGGCGCGGACGACACTCTCGGCGGCCTCGTCGATGAAGGCTGCCAGGTCGGATTCCGGGTCTTCCTCCCGCCCCTTCTGCTTCAGGTATTCGTAGTCCAGCTCGACGCCCCAGTCGCCCGCGGGGTCGCCGTGCACCAGGTGTTCGTAGCGGCTCTTCTCCTCGACCTGACCGTCGAAGTGGGTCGCGACCAGCCGGCTGACCTCGGCCACGCCGGGGCCGATCATCTCCAGCTCGACGCCCACCCGCCGGGGCTCTCCGTCCGGGTTGTCGGCAACCGGGGGCAGCGGCACGCGCCAGTCCCCGAACAGGTCTGTGTAGTCGCCTTCGTCCATCCGGTCGACACTAGCAGATGCCCTGTGCAGATGCCCATTGGCCGCGAGGAGGACGCTCCGGGGTGGCGGCCCGGGTGCTAGCATACGGGCCAGCCCGGAGCCGCCCCATGTCACTAGCCGCCAATCCCGCCTCGCTCGCGCTGCTGGTGCTGACCCTCGCGGTCAGCCTGGCGGGCCTGTACGCCAACCCGCGCATCATCGAGGCGAACCTGTTCCGGCCCGCCCGGCTGCGCCGCGGACGCGACTGGCACACCGCCGTCACCAGCGGCTTCATCCACGGCGACGTCCCCCATCTCGCCTTCAACATGATCACGTTCTTCTTCTTCGGCCTGCCGCTGGAGCGACATATCGGCACCGTCCCGTTCGTGATTCTCTATGCAATCGGGCTGCTGGCGAGCCACGCGGGCACCTTCGTGAAGCACCGGGAAAACCCCGCCTACGCCTCGCTGGGCGCCTCGGGCGCCATCTCCGCGGTGCTGTTCGCCTTCATCGTCTACTTCCCGACCTATTCGATCTTCATCCTGCCGCTGCCGGTGCCAATACCGGCGCCGCTGTTCGCGGTGGCCTACGTCGTCTACAGCTGGTATTCCGCGCGGCGCGCCACGGGCCGGATCAACCACGACGCCCACCTCTGGGGCGCGCTGTCCGGGCTGGTCTTCGTTGCCGTCACCGATCCCGCTGCCTGGCAGCGGCTGTTCGCCATGCTGGGCTGATGCGCCCGCTCGATTTCCCGCGCTACTCGAGGAAGCGCTCGCGCAGCAGACCCAGATCCGCATCATCCAGCCCGAGCGCTGCGCGGAGGTAGGCCTCCGTGTCGCCGTAGCGCCGGTCGATCTCCTCGAAGGCCGCGGTGAGATAGTCCTCGTGGACGGAGCAGAACGGCGCCACCACCTGGTCGTCCCACGGCCCCGCCAGCGAGTCCTCGATGGTCTGCCGGATGCGAGCGAGGATCTCGTCGGGCGGATAATAGGCGGAGGACAGCAGGTAGTCCTCGAGGATGTCCTCCCGGGGCACCTCCAGGGCACCGAGCAGCAGGGCCGCGGCGATGCCCGTGCGGTCCTTGCCGACCATGCAGTGGATGACCACCGCATGCTCGTCAGCGGTGGCCAGCAGTTTCAGCAGGCGGCCGAAGCGCTCCGCGAACCCGGTAACGTAGCTGCGGTAGGCGTCCACCATCATGTCGTGAGTGGATTCGCGGGTGGCCGTTCCGGCCTGCAGCCGCCTGCGGTAGCGCTTCGTGCTGCCGACGTCGATGTCGAAATGGTGGCTGCGGACTCCCGGCGGGATCCGATTGGCATACGCCTCGGATTCGCCGGTGCGCCGCAGGTCGAACACCTCGCCGATGTTCAGCGCGGCGAAGCGTTCGCGGTCGGCAGTCGTCAGCCAGCCGAGGTGGCTGCTGCGGAATGCGCGGCCCCAGGCGACGCGCCGGCCCTCGGCCGTGGAGTAACCACCGAGGTCGCGAAAATTCGGCGCCCGCTCGAACGGGATCAGGCGGGGCGGTTCCTTGGGCGATGCGGCGGTCCGGGTCATGAGCGTTTCGGGCAATGGAATCATCCGCTATTTTGCCACGCCCGCCTGACACTGCATGCCGAGCGCGGACCTGTCGAAAAAAGAAAAGGCGGACCCGGCAGCCGGATCCGCCTCCGTCCGATCGGCCTGTCCGATGCAGTGGCGGCAGGATAGCCGCCGCCTGCTCAGGTCAGATCGACGACCTTCGCCCCTTTGGCGGCGCGCGCAACGGCCTGGATACCGTTGTCGCGGCTCGACTCCGACTCGTAATTCTGGCTGGTGCCGATGACCTGGTGGTTCTTCGCCTTCATGTTGAAGCGGAATTTGCCCGTGGGAGTCGTGTTCTTGACGAAGCAATTGGCGTCGCCGCAGTTCTTCTGCACGGACTCCGCGCCGTTCATGGCGCTCGACTTCGACTTGTAACCCTCGCTCGCGAGCAGATTCTCCCCGTTGCCCGCCACCAGACGGAAACGATACTCACCCTTCTTGTCTTTGTAGATCTCGAATTTGCCAGCCATTGCCTGTTCCTTCTCCGGTTTTTGGTTGTCCGAGCGGACGAATATACCATCAAACCGGCGGCTGTCAGATGAATGGCCGCAGGGTCAGCCGGCCTGCTGCTGGACGGCCGTGCCCGTCGTGCCGACCTCGCCACCCTCACAATAGCGGCGCGACCAGGCGATGGCGGAGCGGCAGAACGGGCTGCCGGCGACGTCGATCTCGAAGACCGGGGCGTACTGGCGCAGCTTGTCCGCGCCCGCCGCGACGAGCCTGCCGGCGAATTCGGCATCGACCTCGACGCTGGGCGAGAATCGCTCCACCAGCCGGACCAGAGCCGCGTCCTGGGCCTCGTGTTCGTCCCTGCCGGCCACGTCGCAGAGTTCCTCGGCGAATATCGCGATGTCCCGCAGCCGGTCCGCCTCCGAGGCCGGCTCCTCCGGCTCGTCGTTGGGCAGCCCGCGGATTACGTCGATGATGGCGTCCGGGAGTTTCCAAACCCGGGCGACGGCGGCGCCGAGATCCTCGTAGCTCACACCGAGCACGCCCCGGGACGCGGCCATCTTCGACAGCTGGCGGGTCACCATGAGACGGCAGATCTCGCCGTGCTCCTCGGGGAAGTAGTAGATCACCAGATTCTCGCCGAGGTTGCGGAACAGGCCGTAGATGAACGCCTCCTCGGCCCCGGCGAGTCCCCGGCGCCGCGCCAGGTGGCGGGCCATGAGCCCGCACATGAACGAGCGGGTGGTGGCGTCTTTCAGCTCCGGGCTGCCCTGCATGCGACCGAAGAAGGTGAGGCTGTTGGCGATCATGCGCACCTTCTCGAAGCCGAGCAGCATCACCGCGTGGGAGATGCTGGTGACCTCGCTGGCGATGTGGCCGTAGAAGGCGGAGTTGACCAGCTTCAGTAGCTTGCTGGTCAGTGCGTAGTCGCGCAGGATCACGTTGGCGAGCTTCTCCGCCGGTGCGTCGCTGCCGCTGGCGGTGAGCCGGTTGATGTCCACCAGGGTGCGCGAGATGGTCGGGAAGTCCTGCTTGCGCTGCATCCGCCTGAGCAGAAATTCCACCGTGCTGTGCGACTGGGACTGCGCTTGTTCGCCGAGGCCCGACTCCTGCAGGAACAGCCGGAACGCCTCGCGCATGGCGCCGGCATCCCGGTAGCGGGCCGCCGGGTCTTTCTCCAGCGCCCCCTTCAGGAAGGCCGCGAAGAGTTCCCCGGCCGGCCAGCCCTGCAGCGGCGACATGTCCACGGGCCGCTCGCAGAGCTGGTGGATGATGGCGGGCGCGGAATCGCCCTGCATCGCCGGACGACCGGCGACGACTTCGTAGAAGGTGCTGCCCAGGGCGAACACGTCGGTCGCCGGCCCGAGTTCGCCGCCGCGGAAGTGCTCCGGCGCCATGTAGCGCAGTGTGCCGGTGGCCGTTTCCTTGCTGCGCCTGACCCGGCCCACCACCTGGGACAGTCCGAAGTCCATGATGCGGGGCCGTTCGTCCTTGTCCAGCAGCACGTTGCGGGGGTTGAGGTCGAGATGGATCACGTCCTCCTCGTGGGCCGCCGCGACGCCGTCCAGGATGGGGCCGACCAGTGCACATACCCGCTCCAGCGGCAGCGCGCCGTGCTGACTCAGGATGTGGCGCAGCGTCTTGCCCTGCACGTACTCGAACACGAGGTACGGCAGCCCCTTGTACTCGCCGGCGTCGTAGATGAAGACGATATTCGGGTGGCGCAGCCGACTCGCGATGCGACCCTCCAGCGGGGTGCGACCGTCCTCGTCGACGGCTGCGAGCTCCGGGTTGCTGGCGCTCAGCAGTTTGACGGCCACCAGCCGCTCCAGCGACGGGTCGTGCGCGAGGTATACCGACCCCTGGGCGCCGCGGCCCAGACGCTGCTTCACCTCGAATCGGCCGATACGTTGTTGTTGCTGTTCTTCCATGCTGCCCCGGCTGCCGGTCCCCGACGGCTTGTCAATCGTCTTTCGTCGCCTCGCAGAGAATCTTAGCGGCCGCTCAGTACCGGACCTGAGAAGTGAGTCGCGAAACCGTGACCCAGTTCCACTGCGGCGGCCGGCGCGCTTCTGTGCCGCGGATCACACCACCGCCGCGCCCGATTATGTAGGGTGGCCGCAACAACCGAGACGGAGAGCCCGCGAGTGATGCCGACATCCACCGATGCCAGCGGCGAGACGACGCGCCTGCAGCTGTTCCATTCCCTGCGGATGCTGGACACGCCGGAGGACGAGCGCTTCGACCGGGTGACCCGGCTGGCAAAGCGCCTGTTCGGCACGCCGGTGGCCCGGGTGCGCCTCGACGGCGAGCGCGCCGCCATCGACGGCGAGCCGGCGGCATCGGACCCGACGGCCACACTGGCCGCTGACGACGTCTTCGTCGTCCACGACACGACGGCGGATCCCCGCTACGCGGATCACCCGCTGCTCGCCGACGGCACCGCCTTCCGCTTCTACGCCGGCTATCCGCTGTGCGCGGCGAGCGGCTCCCGGGTGGGCACCTTCTTCACCGTGGACAGGGTGCCGCGGCTGTTCTCCGTGGAGGACATGGAGATGCTGTGCGAACTCGGCGAGATGGTGGAGGCGGAGCTCGAGAACATGACCCTGGCGGTCACGGACGAGCTCACGCAGCTCGCCAACCGGCGGGGCTTCCTGCGCACCGCGGAGCGCCTGATGCGTCTGTGCGCCAACCACGACAAGCCGGCTGCGCTTCTGGTCATCGACCTGGACGGACTGAAGGAGATCAACGACGCCCACGGCCACGAGCAGGGCGACCGGGCCATACGCACCTTCGCCCGGCTGCTGCTGAAGTCGTTCCGCCACTCCGACGTGGTGGCACGCCTGGGCGGCGACGAGTTCTGCGTGTTCGCGGCGGACATTTCCGCCGGGGACCTGGCCGCGCCGCTGGAGCGGCTGGCCCGTCGGGTGACGGAGTGCAACGCGGAACCCGGGCAGGACTATCGACTGGCCTACAGCGTCGGGCGTCTCCTGTTCGACCCGGACCGCCACGGCGATCTCGATGCCATGCTGCGCGAGGCCGACGCGCTCATGTACGCGCAGAAGCGGAGCAAGCGCTCGCCATGACGGCCTTCAGGCTGTCGCCGAGCAATCCCTTGATTCGACCCCAGCGGCGGCCGCCGGCCGCCGCGATGTCCTGGCAGACCTCCAGCTCGATGCCGACATAGCACCCGGCGGGGAAACGCCGGCGCAGCCGGGTCACCAGGCCGTCGGCCACGCCCCGGTAGGGGTAATTGCGCCGCACGCGCAGGCCGGGCTCGGTCTGCAGCAGGGACTGCCACTGGCCGCAGAGCGCTACCTCCCGTTCTCGCCCGGGGTCGTAGAGCAGGCCCACGTCCGCGTTCCTCTCCCGCCCGTCCAGCACCCGGGCAAAACTGTGTACAGAGACGTGCAGCGCCGTGTGACCGGTATCTATGGCGCGTGCGACGTCGGCCTCCACCGCCTCGCGGTAGGGCCGATAGTAGCGCTCGAGCAGCTGCTCCCTCTCGGCGGCCGGCAGGGTGCGGCTGAATTCGGAGAAGCGCCCCGGGTGGCCGGGCGAGCGATTGCAGTCGACCAGCAGCCGGGTCACTCGCGCCCGGTGCGGCCGTACGCCGGTGCGGCGCGCGAGATAACCGGTCAGCTCCGCGGTGCCCGGATCCACGGCGCGGTGACTCGACAGCACCTCGTCTGCGCCGCGGAACAGCCCCGCATAGCGCGCCGGCACCGCCGCCGTGCCGTGCTCGCTGGTCAGGACGAGACGGGGCTCAGGGGACAAAGCCATGGCCGGCGGCGAGGCAGTCGGCGAGCTGGCGATAGACTTCCCGCAGCTCGCTGCGGCCGGGCTCGGGCGGCAGCGCCCTGCGGATACGGCTCGCCAGCGTGCCGTGACGCAGATACAGCTCGAGCGGCTCCTCGGACGCGGGCAGCAGCCAGCCGCGGGCGCTCAGGTCTTCGGCCAGCCGGCCCCACAGGTGGCTCACTGTCTCCGAGCTGCCGTCGTAGCCGAAGCAGCGCAGGAAACGGGAGTCCGTGATCTCGAGCGTCTCCGCCCGCTCCTCGGTCAGCGCCAGCAGCCGCACGAGGTCGGCCTGGGGCCACGCTGCGATTGTCGCCAGCGGCGCCCAGGTCTCCTCCACCAGCGCGCGGATCACGCCGGCGGCGAGATCGGCGATCGCGAGGTCGGCCGCCGGACACTCCTGACTGTCGATCACGCGGATCTCGATGGCCATGCGGTCGAAACGGGCGATGGCGCCGCGTGCGTTCACCCACTCGTGGCGCAGCACGCCTTCGGGGTCCAGCGGCGCGAGGTCGCCGTAGATCCGCTCCAGTATTCGCTCGCGATAGTCGCCCGGGCCCGCGACCGGCTCGGGCACCACATGGCCGGTCACCGAGGGCACGCGGGCGCAGTTGCTGCGATAGACGCGCAGCCGGTTGTCCCGGCGCTCCGTCACGAAGCCGTCGATGACGGGCGAGCTGGCCGCCACACCGGGCAGCAGCGGCAGCACCAGCCTCACCGCTGCGTGCAGCGCCGCGAATTCCCGGTCGCCGCGGAAAGGCAGGTTGACCTGCATGCTCTGCAGGTTGCCCCAGCCATGGCCGCGGCAGTCGAAGATGCGGTCGAAAGCGCGGTAGATGTCGCGCTGCCCGTGGGGCCAGAGCCGGATGTCGGTGGCGGGCTCCAGCCAGGGATGCATGGCCCCCGGCAGCAGGCGCATACCGCGGCCCGACAGTATCTCGCCGGCGCGGGCGACGTTCGCCTGGAAATCACCGGCCACCCCGTCCAGGGACTTCACCGGCCCGTTGGTCTTGAACTCCACGACGTGCATGGCCAGTTCGTTATTCCAGGCGATGGCGCCGTTGTCGTACTCGTCCGTGAGCTCGCCCGCAGCCTCGGTGAGCAGCCAGTCGCAGACCGGCGCCGGATCCAGGCTGGCCGCATCCGCGATCATGTATTCGATCTCGATGCCGTAGCCCTCGAACAGGCCCAGCGTGTCCCGATCAGCCATTGGTGCGGCTCCGCTTGCGGGCTTCCACCCGCGCCAGGAAGACGGCCATGATGCGGTCGTAGAGCTGATCGCCGAGCACGGCGTCCTCGACGCCGCCGTCGAGGCTCGGGTTGTCGTTCACCTCGATCACGTAGCAGCGCTTCCCGGTCTGCTTCACGTCCACGCCGTAGAGGCCGTTGCCGATGGCGTTGGCCGCCCTCAGCGCGATGTCCGTGACCTCCGCGGGCACGTCGTCGACGGGCATCGTATCCCAGCGTCCCGAACTCACCCGCCCGGTATCCGAGCGCTGGTAGATCTGCCAGTGCCGCTCCACCATGTAGTAGCGACAGGCGAACAGTGGCTGGCGGTCCAGCACGCCGATCCGCCAATCGAAGTCCGTCGGCAGGAACGCCTGGGCCACGACCAGGTCGGACTTCTCGAACATGGCCTTCAGGGCGGCGTCCAGCTCCGCCGCATCGTCGGCACGGGTGACGCCGGCCGAGAAACTGGAGTCCGGCTGCTTCAGCACGCAGGGGAAGCCGAGACCGTCGGCGATGGCCGCCGCGTTCTTGCGGCTGACGATCAGCGTCTTCGGCGTCGGCACGCCGAGCCGGCGCATCATCTCGGCGAGGTAGACCTTGTTCGTGCAGCGGATGATGGAGATGGGGTCGTCGATGACCACCAGCCCCTCCAGCTCCGCGCGCCGGGCGAAACGGTAGGTGTGATGGTTCACGCTGGTGGTCTCGCGGATGAACAGCGCGTCGAATTCCGCCAGGCGGCCGAAATCGTCCCGCCCGATCAGCTCCACGTTGAATCCGGCCCGGCGGGCGGCGCGCGTGATGCGGCGCAGCCCCTGCGCATCGGACGGCGGCGACGCCTCGTCGCCGTTCACGAGCACCGCCAGGTCATAGCCGCCCGGAATCTCGCGCCGGCGGCTCGGCCTGCGCCGGGCGAAGTGGGCCTCTATGGACTCCAGCAGGAAGTCCCGGTGGGACTCCGGGATCTCGCCCACCGGTACCGCGCGCACGTTCTCCAGCAACCACTTGCCATCGCGGCGGCGGAACGAGGCCCGGATCAGCGGCGCCGGGAACAGGTTGAACAGCGCCCTGGCCAGCCGCTCGTGGCGCCGCGCGATGTTGCGGCCGAAGTACACGCTGAGCGTGAACTCCTCCGACTCCAGGGTGTGCAGGCTGCGCTGGATGGTCGCATCCAGATCGTCGCTCGCCAGACGCGGCAGTGTGCGCGTCTTCAGGTCCTGGATGGTAGCCACGTCAGGCAGCGGCCGCTGCCCGCGGGCCGTCGCCAGCAGCGAGACGTAGTAGCCGTATTGCTGGTAGCGGTAGGAGGCGCAGAGGTTGAAGACGCGCAGGCCGCGGCCGCGGCTGAACTCCTCGGCCGTGAGATAGGTGAGCGCATCCACCACCCGGGCCCCGGCGATCTCCCCGGGCCAGTGCTCGCGGTCGTCGACGACGATCAGGTTGGTCACGGCCGCTTGCCCCGCGGACGGATGACCAGCAGGTTGGCGTCGTAGGTGGCGATACCGAGAAACACGGCGCCGATCAGGCGGCGGATATCCACCGGGTAATAGCCGTCCGCGGAATAGGGGTTGGCCCGGTAGGGATCCGCCACCTTCACCTGGCGGGCGCGCCGGTCGTAGCCCGAGAGCACCACGAAGTGGCCGCAGGGCTCGCCCCGGATGTCGTCCGCGGCCATCGTGTCCGGGATCTCCCGGGCGCTGCGGTACAGGTAGGTGGCGCTGAGCCCGGTCATGATCGGCACCCCCTTCTTCAGGTAACGGCGGATCAGGCTGGTCGTGAGGTCCTCGTAGCACACCTTTCCGCCGAGTTCGAGGAAGCGCAGATAGCCCGCTGTCGCCGCCTGCAGCCGGCCGTCGCGCTTTACCTCGCACTGGCGGCGCAGCCTCTCGACCAGCGCATCCGCGCCGGCAGGGAACCAGGACGGATCGAAGACGTGCAGGTTGTAGGTGAAGATGGTCACGTCGTAGCCGCGGGCGAGAGCATGATTGGCGAGAAACACGTCGAGAGTGCCACCGGCCGGCAGCATACGGACCTCGGCCAGCAGACGATCGAGTCCGATGGGGTCTTCCCAGTAGGCGTAGATGGCGTGCAGGCAGGTAGGCCCGCAGGTCAGGTCGTCTGGCTGGGGTACGATTTCGAGTTGGAGGTTGGTTGCCAATGCGGCGAGTCGACCGGCCGCGGCGCGGCGCCGAGGGACGCTAGCATACGCCGAATACGGCCGCCGTAAAGAGCGCGGTTCAGCCCCTCCCCGGCCCCCCGCCAGGTGCCGCCAAAGAACGCCCACTCGCGCCTCATCGCAGCCTCCCCGGGCCGCACCGTCAGTCGGTCTCGATACTGGCCAGCATGACGGTACGGGCGGCCAGGATGTGGTATCGCATGGCAGATTCCGCCCATTCCGGATTCCGCTGCCGGATGGCTTCGACCACGACGCGATGCTGGTCGAGACTCTGCTGCAGATAGTCGAGGCTGTAGCGCCCCAGAGCCTGCGCCAGGAGGGGTACGCCCACCACTTGCTGCAGCGCGGCCGACAACCGGGGGCTCTCGGCCAACGCGACGATCCGGGCATGCAGCCGGCCGTCGAGGTTCATGTAGTCCGAGCGGCAGCGTTCATCACCGCGCTCCAGCACCTCGCCCATGGCATCGACGATGTCCTCCAGCGCCGATATGCCCGCCGCATCGGCCTTCTGCGCAGCCAGCTTCGCGGCAAAACCCTCGATCACGGCGCCGAGGGCGAAGATCTCCTCCACCTCCGCGGCGTCGACCTGCCTGACCACCCCGCCGCGACGAGGCTCGATCTGCACCAGACCGTCTGCTTCGAGCCGCCGCAAAGCCTCGCGCACAGGCGTGCGGCTCACCTCCAGATCGGCGCAGAGCTCACGTTCCTTGAGCCGGGCACCCGGCGGATAGTCCCCGCTGAAGATACGGTCCCGCAGCATGCGGTAGGCTTTATCCGATGCCGCCTTCATGACCTGGTTTCCTCCTTTGTGCGTCGCGCCAGGATCTCCTCCACCCGCGCGGCCGTCGCCAGCAGGCGAGCGTCGCGGAAACGCCCGGCCACCAGCTGGATGCCCACCGGCAGCCCCCCCGCGCCGCTGAACCCGGGCAGCGTGACCGCCGGCGCGTGCAGGCCGGTCCAAAGCCGGTTGAACACGGCATCGCCGGTGGAGGCGAGGCCGGCGGGCGCCTCGCCGGGTACCGCCGGTACCAGCCAGGCGTCGTCATCGGCCATGGCCTCGTCGAAGCGCGGCCGCAGGCTGCCGAGGTAGTCCCCCGCCCAGGCGAGCGCGGCGCCGTCGATGCCGCGGCTGTTCTCTACCTCCGCCACGAACTCCGCGTGCAGCTTGTGCGGCCAGCGCAGGTACTCCGACAGGAATGCCGTGCGGCCTTCCCCGTGCATGATGATGTCCTGGGCCTCGTTCAGACGCTCGGCGCCGGCGGGGCCGTCGACATCGCGCACCTCGATGCCCGCGCGGCGCAGCGCGGCCGCCGTCTCTTCCAGCGCGCGGCGGGTATCGGGACCGGCGGCGTCCCAGTAGGGGGTGCGCCAGAAGCCGATGCGCCCCACGGGCTCCGTATCGCCACCGCCGTGCCCGTCGCCGCGCCTGTCGATGCGGAACGCGCGGGCGACCAGCGCCAGATCCGCCACGCTGCGGGCCATCCAGCCGATCGTATCGAGGCTCGGCGCGTACGGCTTCATGCCCTCCACCGGCACCGTGCCGAAGGTGGGCTTCATGCCGGCGACGCCGCAGAACGCGGCCGGCCGGATGGTCGAGCCCCCGGTCTGCGTGCCGAGAGCGAGCGGCGCCATGCCGGCGGCCACCGCCGCCCCGGAGCCGGAGGACGAGCCGCCGGGCGTATGGCCGTGGTCGTGGGGATTCACCGTCTCCGCCGTACGTCCGAGGGAGGCGAATTCCACGGTCTGGGCCTTGCCCAGGATCACGGCGCCTTCCGCCCGCAGTATCGCAACGCACGCCGCGTCCCGGGACGGCCGATGACCGGCATACAGCGGCGAGCCGTATTCGGTCGGCATGTCCGCCGTATCGATGACGTCCTTGACGGCCACCGGCACGCCGCGCAACAGCCCGCCCGGGGAGACCTCGTCGATCTCCCGCGCACGCTCCCGCGCCGGTTCCGCCCCGACGTGGGCGAATGCATGAATCTGCCCCTCACTGCCGTCGATCACTGCCAGGCAGGCCTCGACCGCTTCGGTCGCGGTGAGCTCGTTCGCCGCGATGGCGCGCACGATATCGGTGGCGGTCGGCAGATCGGTCATGGGCGGCGGCAGGTCATGGTCTGCGATCGGGCAGGTCTTGCGGGAAGGCCGGGAGTATACGCCGGGCGGGCGGGGGATAAAAAAATGGCCGGCGCCGGGAGAAACCCGACGCCGGCCGTGGTACCGCGGCTGACGGTACGCAGAGGAAAGGCTATTCCGGCACGACGTTCACCTGATAGAGCGTGAGCGTGCCGCTCACCTCGTTCCCGACCACGATCAGGTCGTTGCCGCTCGGGCTGTCGGCCGCCGGAATGAAGATGATGGCTTCCGGCGCGAGGTCGCCGGCCGCGGGATTGCTCTCATCGATGCCATCGCCGTCCGTGTCGCCGAGGCTGGGCTCCTCGGCGAAGTCCCGGTCGATGCGGTACTCGACGAAGCGCGGGCTCTGCGGATTCGAGACGTTGTAGACCATGATGCCGCCAATCCGCTCCAGGCCGATGAAGGCGAAAGTGGCCCCGCCGATGTTGCCGACGGCCACCGCCTCCGGCTCCGGTCCCTTCGCGTCGCTGCGGGTATCCCGGTCGTTCTCGTCGTTGTCCGCATTGAAGTGAGCGGGCAGCCGGTTCGCGGTGATGCGCTCGAAGTCGTTGCCGCTGTCGTAGAGCAGCGCGCCGGTGGCGCCGTCCCAGATGGCGAACGAGCGCGCGCCGATGGAATACAGCACGTCCACGTCGCCGTCGTCGTCGATATCCCCGTCCGCCGTGGAGGTGAGCAGGCGGCCGAGATTTTCGTCCAGCTGCAGGGTGGCGGCATCCGGGAAGGCCGTCGGGTCAAGGGTGAGATCGCCGATGCGGGCTTCTTCCGAGTAGCCGTCGTAGTCGCGGGTATCGCCTTCGTTGGCGGTCACCAGCAGCGTCTGCCCCTGGAACTCGTAGGTGGCGATGGTATCCGGCATGTACCAGCCGTTTACCGGCCAGTTGCGGATGTTGATGCCGCCGTCCCGGTCGCTCGCGTCCAGTTCGTTGCCGATGACGCCGTGATCCTTGGCGCCCAGCGCGACGATGGCGGCAATGGCAGGCGTGGCGAGGTCGACGACCGCCACCGCATTGTTCTCCTGCAGCGTCACGTAGGCTGTGGCGCCGTCCGGCGCGATGGCCACGTACTCGGGTTCGAGATCCTGGGCCACGCTGGCACCGGGTCCGAAGATGCGCACAGACGGGTCCAGTTCCGCCGCGCGGCTGCCGCCGGCGTTGAAGTCGGTGAAGCCGAGTTCGGTCACCGTGGCGCCGGCCACGCCGGCGGACAGGTCGATCACCGAGATCGAGCCCTCCGGGTCCACCGAATAGTCGTCCAGAGGCTCGCCCTCGTTCGCGACCACGGCCACCGAGGCGTCCGCGCTCAGCGCGATGGAGTCCGGCAGGAAACCGACTTCGTAGGCAGCGAGGAAACTCTGGTCGGAGGCCTGGAAGAAGGCGGCCACGCCACGCTCGTCGCCGGCATCGGCGGCGATGGCCGCGGTGATCACGCCGTTGGCGACCGCGACGCTGTTCACCGAGCCGAGCACGGTCGTGATGGAGGTGTTGGCAGCGACGGCGGCGCGGACGTCGATGGAGTCGACCAGCTGCGGCGCGCTCGGGGCCGCGATGTCGATCACATCTACCTGACCCGAGACCGCATTCACCTGGAAGATCCGGCTCGTGGGGGGATCGTAGGCAACGATCTCGGAAGCGCCCTCGTCGAAAAGCCCGCTCTCGTAGCGGCCGAGCAGCTGGAGGGTGATGGACGTGATGCCGTCCTGGCCATCCTGGCCATCCTGGCCATCCTGGCCGTCCGCGCCTGCGGGTCCGGCCGGACCGGCGGGGCCTTCGGGGCCGGCGGGACCGGTGGCGCCGTCGTCTCCCTCACAGCCCGCCAGGGCGAAAACGACCGCGAGCAGCGCCGTCACGAGCAGATTGCGATGTACCATGTCAGACCTCTTGTTGCTTGTTGTGAGCCGAAGGTCTGGCAACATAAGAGGCGGCCGCTACAGCCGGATTACGGCTGGGTTGCCGTAAGGTTAAGAATGAGAATGATTCCGGCGCGGAGTCCGGCCGGAATCGAATGGGGGAATCGATGAACAATTCACTGTCCGGGCGCCTCGCCGTGCCCGTCGTCATGGTCCTGCTCGCCGCGGGCTGCAGCGCCGATCAGGAAATCCCTTACAGCGAGGATGCCGACGCGGCCGGCGCGACCGCGCCGACGGCGGCTACCGCCGAGTCGAACCGGCGCGTCCTCGACGCGCGCCCGTTCGACAACGAGCGGGACTTCGAGCGGGCCCGCCGCGGCCTGATCGCCAGCGTCCCCGAGCTGCGCGTGGGCCCGGCGGAACGCCCGGTCTGGGACATGAGCGCGTATGAATTTCTGGAAGAGGCGGAATTCGATTCCATCAACCCCAGCCTCCGGCGCCAGGCACGGCTGAACAACATCCATGGCCTGTTCGAGGTCACCGAGGGCGTCTACCAGCTGCGCGGCTTCGACCTCTCCAACATGACGCTCATCGCCGGCGAGACCGGCTGGATCGTGGTGGACCCGCTGACGGCCACCGAGACCGCCGCGGCCGCCATGGCCTTCGCCAATGCCGAACTCGGCGAGCGGCCCGTCCGCGCCATCATCTTCACCCACAGCCACGCGGATCACTTCGGCGGCGTGCTCGGCATCACCAGCGCGGAGGAAGTCAGAGAGCAGGGCATCCGGGTCATCGCGCCGGAGGGCTTCCTGGAGGAAGCCACCAGCGAGAACGTGATCGCCGGCGTCGCCATGGGCCGGCGCGCGGGCTACATGTACGGCCGGCGTCTGCCCCGCAGCCCGCGCGGTCACGTGGGCTCGGGGCTCGGCAAGAGCCCGGCCTTCGGCACCATTGCCATCCTGGAACCCACCGAGATCGTGGACAGAACGCCCCAGGAGATGACCATCGACGGCGTACCGTTCGTGTTCCAGAACGCGCCCCACTCGGAGGCGCCGGCGGAGCTGACCTTCTATCTGCCGGAGCAGAAGGCCTGGTGCGGGGCGGAGATCGTCTCGCGCAACATGCACAACATCTACACGCTGCGCGGCGCGAAGGTGCGCGACGCGCTGCTCTGGAGCGGCTACATCGACGAGGCGCTGCAGCTGTTCGGCGAGGCCGAGGTGTACTTCGGCAGCCACCACTGGCCGGTGTGGGGCAACGGCGAGGTGGTGGAATTCCTGGAACAGCAGCGCGACCTGTACAAGTACATCCACGATCAGACGCTGCGCATGGCGAACGAGGGCAGCACGCCGAAGGAGATCGCCGAGGAGATCGCCCTGCCCGCCTCGCTGCAGCAATCGTTCGCCAACATGGGCTACTACGGCACGCTAAAACACAACGCCAAGGCGGTCTATCAGGCCTATTTCGGCTGGTACGACGGCAACCCGGCCAACCTGGACCCGCTGCCGCCCGTGGCCGCCGGCGAACGCTACGTGGACTACATGGGCGGCGCCGACGAATTGCTGCGCAAGGCGAGCGCCTCCTTTGACGAGGGCGACTACCGCTGGGTGGCGGAGGTGCTGAATCACCTGGTGATGGCGCAACCCGGGAATCCGGACGCCCGCGCCCTGCTCGCCCGCACCTACGACCAGCTGGGCTATCAGGCGGAGTCCGGCCCGTGGCGGGACGTGTACCTGTCGGCCGCCTACGAACTGCGGCACGGGCCGCCCGAACAGGGCATCTCGCTGGCCAACGCCATCGACCTGCTGCGCCACACGCCCACGGAGCGGTTTCTGGATGCCATGGCGGTACGGCTGAACGGACCGAAGGCGGCGGACGAGGAGCTCACCGTCAATCTGGTTTTCACGGATCTGGGCGAGACCTACGTGCTGGTGGTCGAGAACGGCGTGCTTCACCACTACCGCCGGGACGCGGACCCGGAGGCGAATGCGACGCTGAGCCTGACCCGGGACGCCTACCTCGGACTCGCCTCGGGTGCCATCGGCCTGACCGACCTGCTGACCTCCGACGACATCACGCTGGAGGGCAGCAAGCTCGACCTGGTGCGGTTCTTCAGCCTGCTGGAGCGGCCGGAGGGGACGTTCGACATCGTGACGCCCTAGTTCATGTAACCAGTCCGGGCAGCTAGTCCGGGTACCAGCTGCCGTCGGCTCGCGGCTTGATCCAGAGGTAGCTGTACCAGTAGTACGCGCCGGACTCGTCCCGGGCCGGGACCGTGCAGTTGAACTTGCTGCGCCCGGGTGAGAGTGCCGCCTGGGCGCGGATCGTCGCCTCGTCGTCCTGCCAGGTGATGCGCGCAGGCTCCTGCCCGGTGACGAAACAGCGCAGGCGCTCGCGGTCATAGGGGCCCGCGGGGATACGGACCCGCAGTTCGGGCGGACCGGCATCTGCCGCCAGCACGCGGCTGTCCGGCGCCAGCACGCGCACCGGCAGCGGCCGGCTGTCGAGCTTGTCCCCCAGTGAGTCCAGGTCCGCATAGGCGGTGGCTACGGGAAAGCGGGGCAGGTGGCGCCGATCCGACGCGGGGCCGACGGGTCCGGACTGCTGGCCGAAGGCCACGAGGCCGAGATCCGCCACGACGTTTTCCAGGTCCCGGTCGAATTCCCCGTACGGATAGGCGAAATAGGTGAGCGGCGCCTCCAGTTCGTCGGCGAGCCGCGACCCGGCATGGCGGATGTCGGCGGCCACGCGTTCGCGCCACTCGTCTGCGGACTCGCCCGGCTGGCGGCGGATCATGTGCCGGTGCGCGCGGCTGTGGTTGCCCACCGTCCCGCCGCGCCGCTCGATCTCGCGCAGCTGATCCCAGCTCAGATAGCCGCCGTAGTCGTCGTCGATGTAGTCCGTGCTGGCGAACACCGTGAAAGGCCAGCCCCGCCGCTCGAGACGCGGCAGTGCCTCCGTGTACACCGATTCGTACGCATCGTCGAAGGTGATGGCCACGGCATCCGGCGGCAGCGCAACGCCGTCTTCGATCGCGCTGACGATCGCCTCCAGCGGGACCACGTTGTAGTCGGCGAGATAATCCAGATGATCCTCGAAGGTCGCCGGCGTCACGCTGGTGGACGGTGGCGTGTCCCCGCTCACGTGGTGATAGAGCAGGATCACCGCATGCGCCTGCGACGCCGGATCGGCGGGCGTGGCCGTGGAATCCTCCGCATTGCAGGCGACCGAGACGAGCGCGAGCAGGACAACCGCGCAGCACCGCTGCGTACGCCGCCCGCGGCTACGCACCGGTCTGCTCCAGGTCGTTGTAGCGGATCAGCCCCTTGATCTCGTCCACGTAGGCCTGTCCCCGCTCCGAATAGCGTTGCAGCTGCTCGGCCAGCACCAGACCGGAGAGCGGCCTGCCCTGCGCCCGCAGGCCGGCGCGCACGCGGCGCAGTTCCCTGTAGCTCCGGTTCGTGTTGATATTGCGAAGATAGCTCGCTACGGACTCGCGGGGACTGTCGAAGGCCCGCACCTCGTGGCTGCGTTCGGCCGCCCGCGCCCGCGGCACCAGGCCGCAACCCGCCTCGTAGCACCACTCGCCGAAGAAGTTGTTGCCCTTGCGGGCGAAACGGGAAGTGCCCCAGCCGGATTCCTTGGCCGCCTGCGCCAGCGCGAGAGAGACCGGCACCACATCCACCCGGCGCAGCAGCGCCATGATCAGGGTGTCGTCTTCGTACTCTTGCGGGTCCAGCCCGTAGTCCTCGGCCAGGCCGTGCAGCCAGCGGCGATCCAGCCAGCCGAGCCCATCCTCGGCGGCCAGCTCCTCGAGGCGGCGTCTCTCCTCGAGCACCCGCGTGTTCTCGGCCTCGATGATTGGACGGAGGAACTCGAAGAAGCGCACCTTGCGCTCGGCGCCGGCCTCGTACTGGCGGAAATCCGGCACCCGGTCGCCGCTCAGCAGAAGGAACAGACCTGTGAACAACAGGACGGCGACGGCTGCGACGGCCGCCGCCACGAGCATCTCGCGTCCGGCGAGGGCGCGGCGCAGATTCTGTAGTCGATCACTGGAAAACATGGCAGGGATACTAACATCCGCTCCTTTCCGCCCCTGCAGGACGGCCGGTGAGGCGTTAAGGTGTCACCGGGGACGACACGGGAGCGATTAATAGGGAGCGAGCAATGGAACAGCATGACAAACCGCCGGCCGGCTACGACGACCTGCGTGCCCTCTTCGTCAACTGCACGCTGAAGCGCTCGCCGGAGCCCTCGCACACCGATCGGCTGATGGAAGCCTCACGGAACATCATGCGCGGGCAGGGCGTCGCGGTGGAGTCCGTGCGGGCCGTCGACCACCACATCGCGCCCGGCGTGCAGCCGGACATGACCGAGCACGGCCACGAGCGCGACGACTGGCCGGCGCTGTACGAGAAAGTCCATGCCGCCGATATCCTGGTGATCGGCACGCCCATCTGGCTGGGCGAGAAATCCTCCGTGTGCTCACGGGTGATCGAGCGGCTCTATTCCCAGTCCGGCGAGACCAACGAGAAAGGGCAGTACGTCTACTACGGGCGCGTCGGCGGCTGCATCGTCACCGGCAACGAGGACGGCGTGAAGCACGTGGGCATGGGCGTGATGTACGCGCTGCAGCACCTGGGCTATGTCATCCCGCCCCAGTGCGATGCCGGCTGGATCGGCGAGGCCGGACCCGGCCCGAGCTACGGCGATCCGTCAGAGGACGGACCGGTGGGCTTCGACAACGAATTCACCCAGCGCAACGTCACCTTCATGAGCTGGAATCTCATGCACCTGGCGAGGATGCTGAAGGAGGCCGGCGGCATCCCGGCGTACGGCAACCAGCGCAGCGCGTGGGAGGCCAGCGAACGCTTCGGCTTCGAGAATCCCGAGTACCGCTAGTCTGGCGCGGACGCATCGGCGCGCCCGTCCAGCGCCGCGGCCGTCTCGCGGATGACCTCGACGGCCAGATCCACCTCGCGCCGGTGGGTGCGCACGTTCAGGATGGCCAGCCGCAGCACGTTGTGCCCGCCGAGGCGCGTCGTGGACAGGTAGATGCGGCCGTCGGCCTGGATGCGTTCCGCCAGCCGGCGGTTGAATGCATCGGCATCGCCCACTCCGGGCACATAGCGAAACACGACGATGGACAGGTCCGGCTCCGGTCCCACCTCGAAGCCGGGCAGCCCCGTCATGCGTGCATGGAAATAGCGGGCGAGCAGCAGCTTCTCCTCGAGCGCGGCGCGGAAGGCGTCCACGCCGGCGAGCTTCAGCGGCAGCCACAGACGCAGCGCGCGGAAGTGGCGGCTCAGCTCCGGCGAGGCTGCCGCCGGCGAGAGTTCCATGGCCTCGCCGAAACCGCCCGTGTCCTGCATGTAGTTCGCAGTATAGGTATAGGCCTGCCGCAGCTTCTCGCCGTCGCGCACCAGCACCAGCCCGGTGCCGAACGGCAGGAACAGGCCCTTGTGGGGGTCGAGCACGATGGAGTCGGCCCGCTCCATGCCGTCAAGTCGGCGCTTGCCCTCGCCCGTGAGGGCGAAGGACGCGCCGTAGGCACCGTCCACGTGCAGCCACAGCCTTTCTCGTTCGGCGACGTCCGCGATGGCCGGCAGCGGATCCACCGCACCGGTATCCGTGGTACCGGCGGAGGCGACGACCAGCCAGGGCCGCAGCCCGTCGGCCCGATCCTGCGCGAGCTGCGCCTCCAGCGCGCCGACGTCCATTCGGTAGCGTGCATCCAGCGGGATGCGCCGCTGCACGCACTCGCCGACGCCGGCGATGGCCAGCGCCTTGTCGACGCAGTGGTGAGTCTGGGCCGTGAGGTAGACCACCGTGCGTTCGACGTCCCGCGCCCGGACGGCGCAGGCCTGCCGCGCCGTCACGATCGCCGACAGGATGGCGATGCTGCCGCCGGAGGTGAGGTCTCCGGCAGCGGATTGCGGATAGCCGATGAAATCCGCAACCCAGCGCAGCAGGCGGCGCTCCATTCTGACGGCGCCCGGGCTGGCGTAGGTCACCCCGGCGTACGGATTCGTCACGGCCGCCAGGTAGTCGCCGAGTGCCGCAGCGTACAGCCCGCTGCCCGGGATGAAGCCGAAGAAGCGGCCCACGGTCTCGTTCACGCCGGGCCGCTCGACCCCTTGGGCATAGGCGGCGAGTACGTGGTCGATCGGCGCCGGCTCATCGCCGAACGGCTCGTCGAGCACCGCGAGGTCGGCGGAGTCGGGCGTCGTGTAGGCGGGCATGGTACCCAGCCGCGTCAGATAGTCTTCCGCACGCTCGTTGACGGCGGTCAGGAGTTCGCCGCGTTCCTCGGCGGACGGGTGCAGCGCGGCGGCACGTGCCTCCAGCGCAGCGAGCTTGTCTGCGACGATCGGCATAGGTGAATGCTAACGTGCCCTGGTATCCGGAGTCGGAGATTCCGCCGGCGGCGTATCCTCTTGCGCAGATTCCTGCTGGCTGCGCTCCTGCACCGCCTCCTCCAGTGCTCGCTGCAGCCCGATGAGAGCGAGCAGCGCCAGCAGCGAAAGAACGACCACCATCAACAGCAATCTGGAATTCATGCTTCGAGTTTACCGTTTGCGCGCACTGCCGACTGCCCTAGAATCGACGGACTGACCGTAACCCCGCGAGACGGAACGAGGAATACCATGAAGAATTACCTGCTGCTGCCCGCCGCCCTGCTGCTTGCCGCCTGCGGCCAGCCCGAAGAGGCCTCGGCGCCCGCAACCGAGCCGACTGGCGAGCCGGAAGCGGCAGCGGAGACGGCGTCGCCCGAGCTTGCCGCGAAGCCCGCGCCCGAACGACTGGCGGAGATCCTGGCGGCCCAGCCCGAGGAGGTGCAGGCCCGCTACGAGCACCGCCATCCGCAGGAGACGCTGGCGTTCTTCGGCATCGAACCGGGCATGACGGTGGTCGAGGCGCTGCCCGGCGGCGGCTGGTACACGAAGATCGTGCTGCCCTATCTGGGCGCGGACGGCCGGGTGATCGGCGCCGACTACGCGCTGGAGATGTTCCCGCTGTTCGGCTTCTTCAGCGACGAGCAGATCAAGAAGAAGGAGACATGGGTGGAGGACTGGACCGCTCAGGCGGAAGGCTGGGCCGGCGATGACGGCGCCGCGGTCTCGGCCTTCGTGCTCGGCTCGCTGCCCGAGGAGATGAAGGGGACGGCGGATGCGATGCTGTTCATCCGCGCCCTGCACAACCTCGCCCGCTTCGAGGACGAAGGCGGTTACCTGACGGCCGCGCTCGCCGATACGTATGCGGTACTGAAGCCGGGCGGCGTCGTGGGCGTCGTCCAGCACGAGGCAAGGCCGGACATGCCCGACGAGTGGGCGGACGGCAGTGCGGGCTATCTCAAGCAGGCCTTCGTCATCAACGCTTTCGAGGAGGCCGGTTTCGAACTCGCCGCCGAGAGCGATATCAACGCGAACCCGGCCGACCAGCCGACCACCGAGGACGTGGTCTGGCGGCTGCCGCCGACGCTGGCCACCAGCCGGGAAGACCCGGAACTGCGGGAACAGCTGCAGGCGGTCGGCGAATCGAACCGCATGACGCTGCTGTTCCGCAAGCCGGCGGAATAGCCACGTGGGCGGGCCTTCGCGCCCGATCCCTGATGGGCATGTAGGAGGGCCGGGTAGGAGGGGCTTTAAGGAACCTCTAAAAACCCCGGCGTATTCCTGTCAAAATTGCGCGCAGGAGATTTGGCGCGAGGTGACGGGGATGCAGCCGGGTTTTTTCGATTTGGAAGATCGCTACGCGCTGCTGGAGGAGCTGGGCGATCCGCTGCCGA
>NZ_JAPDRF010000009.1:0-182492 GCF_040706615.1 Lentisalinibacter sediminis
TCCAGCAGCGCGTAGCGATCTTCCAAATCGAAAAAACCCGGCTGCATCCCCGTCACCTCGCGCCAAATCTCCTGCGCGCAATTTTGACAGGAATACGCCGGGGTTTTTAGAGGTTCCTTTTAGCCCCGATTCATTGAAAAATCGGGCCTGAAGGCCCTCCTACTCAGCGCGTCACGCGCCAGAGGGTGCCCGGCTCGCCTTCCGCCAGGATGTAGATGGCCCCGTCGGGTCCGGTGGCGACGTCGCGGATGCGCTCGCCGATCTCGCCGAACAGCACTTCTTCGCCGACGATTTCGCCGCCCTCTACGTCCAGGCGGCGCACATTCTTGTCGACCAGCGCGCCCACGAACAGGTCGCCCCGCCATTCGGGGAACAGCGTGCCCTCGTACACCGCCAGCCCGGACGGCGCGATGGAGGGCGTCCAGACGTGCAGCGGCTGGCGCATCCCTTTCATCTCGGTGAACGGCGAGACGTAGGCGCCGTTGTAATCCAGGCCGTAGGTGACCACCGGCCAGCCGTAGTTGACGCCGGGTTCGATGACGTTGATCTCGTCGCCGCCCTTCGGGCCGTGCTCGTGCAGCCAGCCGGTGCCGTCGGCGGCCACCGAGAGGCCCTGGGGATTGCGGTGGCCGTAGCTCCACACGTAAGGGGCCTCGGCGAACGGATTGCCATCGGCCGGCGAGCCGTCGGGATTCATCCGGATCACCTTGCCCATCTGATTGCCGAGGTCCTGCGCTGCCTCCCGATAGTCGAAGCCGTCGCCGGTGGTGAGCAGCAGTGTGCCGTCGGCGTGCCAGGCCAGGCGGCCGCCGTAGTGCACCGGCGTGTCCTTGCGCGGTGCGACGCGGAAGATCACCTCGACGCCGGCGAGCGCGTCACCTTCCAGCCGCGCCCGCGCGACCGCAGTGGCGTTGGAGTCCGGCGGTCCCTCGGCATAGGAGAGATACAGCACGCCGCTGGTTGCGAAGTCCGGCGCGAGCAGCACGTCGAACAGTCCGCCCTGGCTCGCGCGGTAGACTTCCGGCACGCCGCCGATGGGACCGCCCACGGTGCCGTCGGCGCTCACGGGCCGCAGCGTGCCGCCGAGTTCGGTGACCAGGAAGCCGCCCTCAGGCAGGAACGCCACGCACCAGGGCATGTCGAGGCCGCTGGCGACGGTCTCCAGCCGGTAATCGGGCGCGTCGGGCGCGGCCGCGGCAAGCGCCGGCGCGGCCGCGAGCAGTAGCGAGAGGACGAGGCGCTGGCACATGACGGCTCCGATGAACGGGTGATGACTGTGCTAGCCTAGCACCGGTTCCGGCGCTGCTGTAGCGCGGGGGAGGACGCAGGCGATGTGGGCCAGACGGATCGGATCTTTCGCGCTCGCCGTGGCGCTGACTTACCTGCTCGCCGTGATCTCGGCCAGTCAGCACGTGGCCGCGAGCCTGGAGGGCATGGGCGCTGAGGTCGGCTTCGGCACCCGGCTGGAGATGATCGTCCACGATCTCGGCGGCATGGCCACGTCGTTCCTGCCCATGCTGGTCATCGGCTTCCTGATCGCCTTCGGCGTTGCGGCATTGCTGCTGCGCTGGCTGCCGCGTCGGCGCTATCTCCTTTATACGATTGCCGGTGCCGCGGCCGTAGTGACGATCCATCTGGCGCTGAACGCCGCCTTCGACATCACGCCGGTGGCCGTCGCCCGCACCGGTGCCGGCCTGGCGGTGCAGGGGCTGTGCGGCGCGGTGGGCGGTTACCTCTTCAGTCGGCTCACCTCCCGGTAGGAGGGCCTTCAGGCCCGATTCTTTTTTCTCCGGCCGGCCGTGCCGGATCGGGCCTGAAGGCCCTCCTACACTTGATTACGTTAACTGCCTGCGGGAATTCGCGAAAAATAGGTATGCATGCCCAGAAAATTGGGTATCCGGCGCCCACGCAAGTCAGTTCTGTTCTGCTAGCTTCTCCCCCGAAAAGCAAAACGCCCGATCAACGGGCGACATAACGACAACAAAGACAACAACGGGGTGGGCATACGAGTGCTTGACGGAAAGGCACTCCGGCACCGGACGAAAAATCGGGGCAGGGGAGCAACATTCGCATTGGGGCTGGTCGCGAGTCTCGGACTCGCGGGCTGCGGGGGCAGCGGCGGGGACGACTACGAATTCCCGGAGCCGCCGCCGGGTCCGCCGCCGCCCACGACCATCACCATCTCCGGCACGGTCCAGAAGGGGCTGTTCGACGACCTCGACGTCTCGGCGTTCGCGTTCGACGACGGGACCGGCGGCTTCACCGATCCCGTCGATGCCATCGTCACCGACCAGGACTACTCCGTGGAGGTCGAATCCGGGCAGCTCACCCTGCTCGAGGCCACGGGCTCGTTCACCAGCGAATTCACGGGCGAGACCGTCGTCCTCGACGAGCCGCTCATGCTGCTGCTGGACACCGGCACCGAGGACATCGACGCCAACATAAACCTGGCGACCACGCTCTCGGCCGAACTCGCCCTGCAGGAACTGACCACTACCGAGCTGTCGGCCGGCGACCTGATCGAGCAGCAGGATGCGCTGGTCGGCGATGTGCTCGGCTTTGCCGACGGCACCGATCCCTCCCGGCTCGACTTCAACGACATCACCGACGACTCGGACCTCACCGACCCCAATCTGGCGCTGCTCATCTACTCGGGCGGCGTCGTGCAGCAGCTGGAGAGCAACGAGCTGTTTGCCGGGGGATTCGGAGAACTGCTGGACGGCATTCTCGCCGCCGACACGCTGGAGGACGCCCAGGCAGCGCTCAGCCCGCTGTCCGGCCTGTCCGCCGGTCTCGTCTATGATGCCGCCGTCGACAACTCCGGCTACACGCTGCCGCAGGATCTGTTCGGCGGCATCGATACCCAGATATTGACGTGCATCGCCGAAGGCACCTGCGACTGGGAGACCGCACCCGCCGCCTCCGTCTCCGTCAGCGGGGCGAGGGTCTGGGAAGCGAGCGGGCGTGCGCGCATCTCCGTGCGCCTGGGTGAGGCGGCCAGCGAGGCCGTTACCGTGGAGGTTGCCGTCGAGTCCGACACCGCGACCAGCGGCGAGGATTTCATCGGCACCGCCGAGCGCGTGACCATCCCGGCCGGCCAATCCATCGCGAATCTGGAGATCCCGCTGATCATCGACGCCCTCGCCGAGGGCACCGAGACGATTGCGGTGACCATCGCCTCGCAGACCGCTGCCTACCCCGTGTATCAGGGTAGCGCCAGCGTCTCCGTGCGGAACGGCGCGCCGTCCACGCTGGATAACCAGGCCGCCGCGGACATCCAGGTGATGAGTTTCGAACTCGCCCGTATCTGCAATCCGCTGCTCGGACTGAGCGATGCCAGCTGCGCTGAGATCACCGGGCAGGAGTCGGGCCTTGGCTTCGTCGAAGGCCAGGTGTCCGTGGGCGACACGCTCATCGACCTTGCCGCCGATTGCCCGGACCCGACGCTGTGCACGCCGCAGGCGAGCGACTGGCGAGTGGACTTCTTCCTGGTGGCCGAGAGCAGTGTCGGCACCGAGGGCGAAGTACCCCTCGGCCCTTACATCTACCGCCAGGAGTCGCTGCAGCTCGTGAGCGAGGCGGCGATGCCGCGCACGCCGCTCGTCCGCCTCGACGATGCGGCGGTCGCCACCCTGGCGGCCGATGCACAGGCCGGCGGCTGGGACCTGTCACTGGAGGCACGGGTTGGCGCGAATCCGCAGGTGGCGGACGCCATCGCGCTGCCGTCGCTGATCACCGTGCCCGATACCGTGCTGGTGGGCGACACGGAGCTCGGCATCGTGGTCGTGAGCGAAGTCAGTGCGGGCGCGGATGCGGGCTGTGCCGAGAGCCAGTACGCCATCGACGCCAACTACGCGCAGGCGGAGTCGCCGTTGCCGTTCACGAGCGGTCAGCTGTGCGTGGATTTCGACGCGGCGGCGCCCGACCCCGGGCCGGCCGTCCTGGTGGAGGGACAACTCGATGCCTTCGGCGGCACGGCGCCGCCGGACAGTTCGGTGTTCTTCCTGCTGCCCGACGGCGTGTACTCGGTGCTGACGGCGGACAATGACAATGAGGCGCTCAGGGACGAGTCCACCACCGTCGGCGGCCTGTTCCTCCTCCCGGCGATCATCCCCGGCGGCACGTTCATCAACGAACTCCACGCCGAGGGGTGGCCGTTCACCTTCCGCATCTCCCGTTTCTCGTTGACGCCGGCCGGCCTCGAGATCGGTTACAGCGATATGCGCTATATCATGGATCCCGGCTACTCCAGCCAGGATCCGCGCTCCCGGGGCGGCCCGTCCTCCAACGACGTCTGGTACCGCGCGGTGGCGGGCAGCACCGGCTCGCTGATCCTGGGGCCGGACGGCATCGACGGCGACGTCACGGTGCCCGGCGGCGGGGCGAATGCCGGTCGCACGGCCTTCCCGAAAGCCCGCACCGAGTGGCAGACCTTCACCCAGACCATCGACGGCAACGCGCTGCAGCCGACGACCGTCGGACTGACGTCTTTCGCCCTCGAGCAACGCACCTCCTGTACCGGTCCGGACTGCGTGAGCGGGGAGGCGGACGAGTTCACCGTCACCGGCTCCTCGGTGCTGCTGGACGGCGACGGCTACCTGGTGGGCGATGTCACCAACAGCGGCAGCCACGCCGAGCCCCGGTTCGGGGCGCGTGCGGACGGCACCTACGCGTGGGCGCGTCCGGACGACCTGACGCTGCAGCAGACGCTGAAGCTGGCTCTCGCCGGTTACGTGATCCCCGACGACGGCGTGCCGCTGAGCGGCCACCTTCTGGCCCACCTGAATGAGCCGGCGGCGCCGGGCAACGTCGAGAAATACCCGGCCGGCAGCGACGCGTTCGTCGACGGCAACTATCACCCCGCCGGTCTCTCTATCGGACCCGAGATCTATCGGGACGGCGTGGGCATCCCGCAGACCGGTGACGGCCAGGATGTTGGACTGCTCGGCACCGCGCTGCGGCTGGATAACGGCGTCGACTCGGCCTTCAGCCTGGATTCCGCGCCGGCGGTGAAATACGTCATCCGCAATGCGGGTATCACCGGCGTGTTCAACGTCCGTTCGGCGGGTCTCGGCGGTTCCGCGCCGCAGTTCTACGGCTACGACCTGGACCTGACGCGCTTCGCCGTGCGCGCCGTGGACAACGTGCTGGACGACTACACCTGGATCGACGGCCGACTGGCGCTGCAGGGCGACGCCGGCGGTCCGGACGGACTCGACATCCACTTCACCAACCTCGAGATCGACTGCAGCGCCCGTCTCGGCAACGTGGACCTCGTATACGAGCGCTGCGAAGACGGCGTCGATAACAACTCCAACGGCTTCACCGACGAGAACTGCAGCCCGGTGCTCTACAGCTGGAAGGCGCCCACGGATATCTTCGCCGCCGGCTTCGACGGTGGCGACCTGCGCCAGGCCTGCGCTGTCGGAGAGCAGGACTTCTTCCTGCAGCACCAGATGAACTTCGCTGCACTGGACAAGCCGGTGGCATTCGACACTTTTTGGGATCCCGCGGGCACCCTGAGCAACCAGCGCAGCGGCGAGCTGGCCACCTATCGGTTCGACCGCAGCGAGGAAGGACAGGGCTTCCCCGTGCGTACGGACGGCGCCGAGCTCGGGGCAGCGAGCGTCGACGGAGAGGGCTATGGCTGGCTGACGCTGGGCAACACCCAGGTGGGCGTGCCGTTCTGGAATTCGCTGGAGGCAGATCTGCGCGTCGCCAACCAGCGGCGCTTCTCGGATATCGCGCCCGAGCCCACGGTGGTGCTGCCTAAGGACAAGCTCGCGTCGCGCACTCAGTCGCAGCGCAACCGCGCGCTCCTGGAGGAGGCGATACAGGACGGGGAGAAGGATGACTCGCTGAACCTCACCGCCCGGTACGAATGGGGCCGCACCGGGTTCGGTTTCCAGCTGCCGGTCTTCTACCAGCCCTGGCAGCTCGACTCCGGCAACAGCGACGAGGATGCGCGCGGCCGCCAGTCCCGTTTCCTCGGCCGCGACCTCCCCTGGGACCTGTTCGTGCTGGAGGCGCACGCCGGCATCAATTTCATCGAGCCCGATCGCACCAAGCTCAGCTTCGGCGCCAGTGCCGACTTCACGCGGCTCGAAGGGCTGAGCATCCAGGTGGATATCACCGACCCGGACAGCGCGGCTGCGGTGGACCGCACGCTGGAGGACCTCGGCATCATCGACGGCCCGCTGCTGGAGCCCGCGCTCACCGACTTCCTGGATACGGTGAACGTGGTGAACCGCTATGCCAGCCGGGGCATGGACGAGTTGCTGCAGACGGGTCTCGAGACGGGGCTGGAGAAGGTCGGGGAGGCGACGGCCCCGCTGACGCCCAACGGTCAGGACCCGTTCGTCACCGCCAGCGAGCTGCTGGCCCAGGTGCAGGGCGTGCCGCAGCAGGCGATCGGCCTCATCCGCAGCGAACTCCAGCAACCGCTGGCCTCGGAGCTGTTCGGGCTCGAGCAGCAGCTGCGAACGCGCCTCGCGGAGACGGAGTCGACGGTCGAGAACCTGCCGGACAACCTGACGGCGCAGCAGCTCGAGAGTGCCCTCGCGCCCCTGGCCGAACTCGAGAATGTGGTCGATGCCATCGCAGGCGCTGCCGGCGAGGCCGATGACCGGATCACCGACGTGGTCGGGCAGATACGCACCCTGCGCGATACGGCCAGGGATCAGCTCGCCGCCCTGCGTCAGGCCACCTTCGACGTGGACCTCACCGTCTCCCAGGCCGTGAGCTTCGTCGACTCGGCCTGCGCCAACGGGCTGGTGCCCGACGCCGAGGGCAACGGTTACCTGAACGACGTGGCCGTCCGGTTCGCGGCTGTGCGCCGTGTCGCCACGATCATCCGCAACACCAACCAGCTGTTCGATGCGGCCGAATCGCTCACGAGGAACGACGACGTACGCCGGCGACTCGTGACCGCGCGGCAGCGTATCCGCAACGCCACGGAAGAACTGCTGGAGTTTGTCAAGGCCGCGGACGAGGCGGTGCAGGACGTCATCTGCAATCAGGGTGACGTGCAGCTGGTCACCGCGCGGGTGTTCGATCTCACCAAGGAGATTCGCGACCGCTCCTTCGACCTGCAGGTGGTCCTGGCCGGCGCCGAGGAGCCGATCGAGCGCATCGAGGAGGCTCAGCGCGTGTTACGCGATCATGTGCTTGCGCCGCTGAACGCACTCCGGGCAGGGCTCGATACCGTGCGCGACGAGGCGGAGAACTTTACCGGGCCTCAGCTGAGGAGTCTGGTGGAGTGCGTGCTCTATAACGCGACCCACAGTCAGGCGACCTGCAGCAGCCTGACCGGCGCGCCGGCGGCGGAGGCGCCCTGGGGCATCAATGCCATCGCGGCAGACGACGGCAATGCCGATCAGCGCGACCTCGCGGACCTGGTGTTCGGCAACGCCAATAATGCGATGGGCGATGCGTTCGACGAGGCGGAGCGCATCCTGGTGTCCTGGACCGATGACCGGCTGCCCGGCGCGTACATGAGTCCCGAGGAACTGCGCCGGATGCTGGCCACGGAGATTCTGCGCACCGCGCCGGTGCGCGAGCTGCGCCTCGGGATGGACCGGCACTTCGGCGAGATCGGTACCTCCATGAATGGCATCGTGCTGCAGTTCACCGACCAGCTGAACGAGGTCATCCGCGAGGCGCTCGCGAGCGTCGCGGGTCCGGTGAACGACGCCCTGGCCGAGGCGACGGCGGTGGTGCGCGCCATTCCGCTGCAGGCCGCCGAGGTGAACGGCTTCGCCACCATTGCCGGCAACGAGCTCGAGCGGGCCCACATCAGCGCCGGCTGGACGATGAGAGGCTCGGGCGACGGCGACAGCACGAGGTTCGGCGCCGCGCTCGATGCGGAGAGCTGGTCGGCGCGGCACATCGATCCGGATCTGAACACGCCGACGGCCTGCGCGGTGGGTGAGAGCGAAAGCCTGCTCGACGTGAAGATCTCCGCCTACGGCCTGCCGATCAACGTGCTGGCCGCCGATATCACCATCGAGAAGCTCTATCTCGGCTTCACGCTGCAGGGCAACGAGGACGGCCCCGGGCCCGCACTGCTACCCATCGGCGTGTTCGGCGGCATCAACACCATCGGCGAGATCGGTTTCAGCGACGCCATCATCTTCGATCCGGGCTTCGCAGCGGGACTCGGCGAGTTGCAGACCTACGTCGGCGCCACGGCCGGTGCCTCGTTCAGCGGTCTCACCGCCGACGTGGCCTTCCTAGTCGGGCGCGTCTGCCCGGGCAACACGGTGCTGACGGATCTCGACCCGCAGGTGGAGAAGTACCTGCCCTCGCTCCCGGCCAGCGGCTTCATCGGCGCTTACATGCGCGGCGGCGCCACGATCCCGATCATCCCGGGCGGCTGCGCGCTGAACGTCGGCGTGTCAGCCGATTTCGGGCAGTGGATCTTCGTGGGTCAGCCGACGGTGCTCGGCGGACTCGTGGGCGGCGGGGCCGTCGGCCAGGTGGGCTGTATCGCCTCCATCAAGGGCAAGGTCACCGTCGGCGGCAGCGTCAGCACCGACGGCGACCTGAAACTCACCGGTGAGGCGTGGGGCGTGGCAGGCGTCGGCTTCGACTGCGACCCGGGAACGTGGACCAGCGTGCCGCGCAGCCGGAACGACTCCTGGTGCGGCACGGGCGACGTGCAGTTCCGCGCCACCTTCGATAACGGCAACTGGCTGTTCGATCCGCCGTCGCCGCAGGCGATCTTCTGATGGGTAGCAGAATGCTCGATATCCGCACCACATTTGCCGCTGCCACCGCCGTCCTGCTGACGGCCGCGGCCGTGTTCTCCACGACGACGGCGCAGGCGGCCGAGAGCCAGTTCTACTTCCTCGGCCGGGTCGTGGTGAACAACGCCGTGCAGCCGGCCCGCACCGAGGTCTACCTGCGTTGGAACGTGCTGGAAGGGCAGCTCCCGCCCGACGTGACAGCCTTCCGGGTAGTGCGTAACGGCGTGGCCATCGAGCCGGACTTCCCTGCGCTGACCGTGAAATCGGCGCCGGAGATCGCCGGCCTCTACCAGGAGCCGGGTCAGTCGCGGCGCCGGCTGGAGACCATCACCCGCCTCGCGGAACTCGCCAGCGACGCCGGCAGGCCGTTCTCCGCCAACCAGTTCGCCGGCGAGCTGCATGCGCTGATCGACCCTGCCTCCGAGACCTTCAATCCGCTCTGGTCCATGCTCGGTTCGCGCACGGATTTCAATGTGGCTCGTGCCCGCAACCGTGCCTGGATCGACACCGCGCCGGCCGGGGCCGGCGGCGGCAACCTCGCCGGCTACGAGCTGCTGGCGGTGAACGCGGCCGGCGCCACCGTGAAGGTGGGTGAACTCGAGATCGACCTGACCCAGGTACAGCAGCCGCTCGGCGCCACCGAGTTCCGCCAGATCCGCGTGACGGATTACCGCTGCGATCTGCCGGAGTCGGGCAAGGACCATTTCACGGTGATGCTCGACTGGGCCTCGCCCGGCGCCGCCGTCGTCACCGACCGCGTGGCCGCGCAGGCCTACATCGCCGGTTTCGACGTCTACCGCACGACGGACAACCTGGATCCCTCCGTGATGGACCCGCCGGCCCGCGATATCGCCGCGCTCGCGGCTGGCGCCGGCGTGGACAGCCGCGGCCGGCCGCAGATTCCGGGCCTGGAGAAGGTCAACGTCTCGCTGATCGTCGATCCCGGCAAGCGTGTGGCCGATGCGGACTGGGTGGCAGCCCGCGATCGTCTGCGCGAGGCCGGTGTCGCCCTGCCGGACGTGCCCGCGGAAGACGTGCCGGTCGAACCGAAGTGGCTGGAAGCCCGGGACACGCTGGCGCGAGCGGGGGTGCGGCCGGGCGATCGGCGTGCCTACTATCTGGTGCCCAGGGATTTCACCGGCAATTACGGCCCCACGGCCGCGACGATCGTGGAGGTGCCCTACCTGACCCGGCCGCCGGCGCCCTGGAACGTGCGCACCTTCCCGGATCGCACCAGCCCCGATCTGACCGGCGGCCCGGAGACCCTCGCGCTGACCTGGGACGAGGTGAACGTCGACACTTACGCGGCGGCCTATACCGGCACGCGGCTGTTTTGCAACGTGGTCGAGGCGACCACCACCGGCCTGCTGGAGTACGCGCCGCTCGGCGGCAACTGTGGGGCTGGCCGCAATAACAGCGTCCGGCTGGACGTGAATCGCTATCGGGTCTACCGGTTCACCGACTTTGACGTGGCCGGCCGCTTCCGCGACAGCGACGGCGACGGCGTCGAGGACAAGGCGGAGATCCCGGATCTCGATGGCAACAAGCGCTACGACCTGTTCGAGCGCAGCCTCGGTACCCAGTGCGACGGCGGCCAGTGGCCGGAAGATGCGCCTAACTACCTGGTCTGGCCGGCCAACAACAGCGGCGCGGAGCTCTCGATTCCGCGTCAGTTGAATTCGAACGCCCGACCGGTGGTGCGGTTGCGCGACCGCGTGCCCGCCTTCGTCGAGCGGGACTCCCAGGGCAACATCATCACGGACAACCGGGATGCCGTGTACTGGTACCGCATCGCTTCGGAGGCGACGACGCCGGCCGTGCCGGTTGGACGCCTGAGTCATCTGAGCTCGCCCCAGCGCGGCATCTTCCCGGACCGGGATCCGCCGCCTCCGCCCGTCGTGGATGTCACCAAGCCCGGGGAAGTGCCGAATGGCTGCCGCGCAGAGACCGAGGCGAACGTTCCCTGGAGCTTCGAGGAAGACATCAATTCGGAGCAGACGAACGAGAAAGACGTCCAGTTCACGGTGAGCTGCGCGGACGGCTCCTATTCGGAGGCGTTCGTCGACGAGTTCGACGACACTGCCTGTGAAGGCATCCGCAACGTCTGCGGCAAGGCCACCGACGTGTCAGTCACCTTCAACGGCCTGACCGGCACTACCGGCGGCGTCCAGTGTTCGGTGACGCTGCCGGACGAGATCCGTTTCTGCCAGTCGGGCAGCGTGCGCATCGTGCCCGACTTGGTCGACGGCCAGGTTGCCGCCGAGCCCGGCGACCTGGTGCCCGGCGGCGTGACGGTCACGGTGAATCACCCCGACGACCCGACCAGCCGCACCTGCATCGCGCTGTTCGAGAATATGGACGGCACGGCCACCCGCGTCGGCAGCACCTGCGATCCGGACGGCCTCATCAACTACCGCCCCCGGGGCGGCCAGTTCTGCGGCTATGCCATCGTGAGCGACGAGAACAACAACCTCTCCGCGGTGGTGCACATCCCCTGCACGCTGTCGCCGTCGAATCCGAAGCCGCCGGCGCCGCCGCAGATATTGAGCTTCGACGTAGACGACGAGCTGGCCCGGTTCACCTTCCGCCTGCCGGCCGAGCAGGTGGCCACCGCGCTGGCCCGACTGGTCTACGAACCCGCCGGCGGTGAGAGTTCGCGCTCCGTGGAGAGTATCCCGGTGATCGGCGAGGAGCCGGGGACGAGCGTCAGCTTCAACGTGGCCGTGGACCCGCGCCAGGGCACGAAGGACCGCTACTGCCTCAGCATGCTGTCAGTCGGCCGGGAGGACGGCAATGGCCGTGCGCGGACTTCGGACTGGAGCGCCGAGCGCTGTTTCACGCGGACGGCGAGCGGTGAGGATCTGCCGGAATATCTGCCCTGGCCGTTGGTGGCCGGCGTGCCTCAGGGTGAGCCGCTGGCAGCGGCACTCGTCACCGGCTTCCGCCAGCTGCAGCCTTTCCTGGCGCTGGAGCTCGCCCAGAGTCCGGCCCTGCTTCCGGCGCCGAACGGCATCCAGGACTTCCCGGACTGCCAGATGCTCCGGCCGGGGCAGGCCAACGTCACCGACCCGGTCGTGCCCGAGATCGCCGAACGTAACTTCGATACCTACCAGTGCCTGTCGGGCGGTCTCGCGCGCAGTCGGCAGGCCATCAGGGAGTCCCTGAAATTCATCCTGTACCGCCAGAGCCGGGTGGCCGGCGGCGTGCCGTCGGACTGGATCCAGGTCTCGCCGCTGATCGACTACGTGCATTTCGACCGTGAGGTGATCGAGGTCTCGGATCGGAATATATCCATCTGGACACTCAACGACCCCTACGTCGAACTGGTGGATGAAAGCGATTTCACGGGTGCCGGTGTCGCCGTCTGGTTCGTCGACCGCTACCCGTTCCGACTGTCGCGGGATAACGCCGGCGCCGAACCCTACGAGTGGCGTTATCAGGCCGTCTATTTCGACGAGAACCAGGCGCCGGTCGAGTGGCGGGTCAGCGACTGGGTGGGAGGGGCCAACTGATGCTCGGGTCAAGGACCATCGCGCAGGCTTCGGCCGCTGTCGCGCTCCTGTTCGCCGGCCTGGCCGGGCCGGCCGTGGCCCAGGAGGCGCCGAGTCCGCTGTTCAGCGGCGATACCGCGAATCTGTGGCTAGTGGACCCGGAGACAGGTCAGGTGACCGGCTACAGCGACGGCGCCTGGCTGAACCAGGTCACGAAGGACTACGCGAGTCTGCTCGGGATAGGCGTCGCGGACCCGGTGCTGATCAACGCTCTGCCGTCGAGTACCGTACCCATGACGCCCGGCCAGCCGGCTGTCTCGTTCATCGGCATCGGCGACGCCGCCCTTGCACTCGGTGCGGGCGATGCCGGCGGTCACCGCGACCTCGTGATCGACCCGGACGGCGGCGACTTCACCGGCACCGTCGCCGTAACCATTGGTGTGAGCGCCGAGCGCCTGGCCGCCGCCGATCACGCTCTCAGCTGGAGCATCACCGATACGGCGACAACCGCCGTCGTCCGGAGCGATACCGTGACGCTGGCCCGCAGCGCCGACGTGGACGGCGAGAACGGCTACTACCAGGAAGTGCTCTACCTGGTGGACAACGGCAGCTACTCGGTGTCCGCCCGGCTGAGCTCCGGCGGCAGCGTGGTCGCTACGGACCAGGCGAACTTTACGCTGGTCATCGATCCTTCGCAGCAGCGCCGCGACACCGACGGCGACGGCATACCCGACGCGGTCGAGATCGACATGGGTCTCAATCCCCTGGAGGACGACTGGACCGCCGATACGGACAGCGACGGCTGGAGCGAGTTCGACGAGTGGCTGCGCCGTTACTGCCTCGACCCGGCCACGGGCGCGCCGGTCGCCGGCGACACGAACTGCCTCGACGCGGCGGGCCTGCCGCTCGACTCCGACGCCGACAACTGGTCCGACTTCGACGAGATCCTGCGCGGCACCAACCACCTCGACCCGGAGCCGCAGCTGGGCGAGCCGGTGACCGGTATCGATCTCGGCGACGGCTCCAGTGGCAACGGCGGCGGCTCGACAGGCACCGATTACCCGCTGCTCGATCCGGGCAGCCCTACGACGGTCCAGGATGCACAGTTCTGCACCGACGGCGACATCTTCTACTTCGATCTGCGCTTCTTCGCCGAGGCCGATGACGTGGAGGGCTACGACATCATCGTCGGGGTCGGCGCAGACGGCTTCCCTTTCCGCTCCGGCGAGGAGGCCATCCGGGCGAATTTCGGTGAGCAGACCCAGATCACCCGCCAGGAACCCATCGTCCGCAGCTCGGCGAAGGACACCGGCGAGTTCCCGCCCGACCGCTGGCTGGACGGCCCCATCGCCGATTTCAATATCGAGCCGATCTCGGGGTCGAACTGGCGGGTCCACGGTAGCGTTCCGGTGGGCACCGAGCCGTTCGCGCCGGGCGATACGGTGTCCACGTTCGCACTGCGTGCCTTCGTCAGCGGCAGTGCGAGCGGAGGCAACTATGTCGTCTCGGCCGATCCGGCGGACTGCACCGGTCAGGTCACGTCTCCCGAGCCGGACGGCAGCCTCGCGACCGAATTCGATGAGCAGCAGCGTCTGCGCTTCAAGGACTACCCGGCGGCCAGCCGACTGTACGAAGTGGAACGCACGGTGGCACCGGGCGCCGGCAGCCTGGTGACACCGCCGCCGGCCGCCGTCACCGCCGGCCAGCAGAGCACCGGTGCGGCGGCCGGCGATCCGTATCCCGGCATCGTCGTGCAGAGTTTCACGGCGGCCGCCGACAATCTGGCCGGCGTGGATGTCGTCGTGACCGCCCTGGCAGGAGAGACTCGCACGCGGGACGACATCACGCTGAACGTCTGGCAGGGCTCGCTGCGCGATGGCGAGCTGCTGGTATCGCACACGCTGAAGAACGTGCCGATCGAACCTGGCACGGCGTTGCCCGTGGGCTTCCGTTTCGAGCCGGTGGCCCTGCAGCCCGGACAGCCGGTCTACCTGGAGTTCCGCAAGGCGGCGGCCGCGCTGCAGACGACGGGCACCGACACGTTGACCGGCGGCGGCGTCACGGAGATCGACGGCACGCCGGCGGCCGGCGACACCGACCTGGTACTAACCCTGTTCAACGACACGGCATTCGCCGACGGCATCGGCGGCACCCGCCAGGGCATGCGCTGGTGGAACGTGGCGGCCGCGGACCTGACCGGCAGGGTAGCCTTCGACGCCGCCACCCTGCTGCGCGATGACGAGATCGTTGCGGCCGGACTGACGCCCGACCAGATTGCACCGCGCCGCCGCATGAGCGGCGTGGGCGCGGCCCTGGCAGCCGACGATCTGCCGGAGATGCGGCTGCCCGCCGGCGACAGCCTGGTCCTGGGCGCGGTGCACCGCTACATGGGACCGACCGATACGGCGTGGGAGCCGCCGCTCGGCTACAGCCGCGTCTACAAGCTGTGGCTGCCGCGGGAGTCGGACGTCACGCCGGTGGACATGCTCACGGATCGGGGCGAGGGTACCTGGACCACCCCGGACGAGTGGCGGGCGGCATTCGTGGACTTCCTCGCCAGCCGGCTGGTGCTGCCTGCGACGCCGACGCTGGACGAAGCCGGCACCCTGCAAGTGGCCGTGATCGAGTCCGCGCTCAGCGAAGAGGCCCGGCTCGACGGTGAAGAGGATCTGCAGATTCTCACGCGTGTATTCCAGCCGGGGCTGCCGGTCTACGAATGGCTGCCCGCGGAGCCGGTATTCGGCGGCCTGTCCGGGGAGCCTTCACCCTACGTGAGCGAATGGGAGGATGCCCTCCGCGCACTCGGTGCCGACGACTTCACCCTCGACGACAGCCATGCGGAAGTGGTGGCCGCGCTGACCGCGGGCAATCCACTCGCAGCTCTGGGCGACTGGCTGAGAACGCGTTTCTATGCCGGAGTTCCGGGGAGCCGATCGGACGAATACATGGCCGGCCAACTGCGGCGCAGTTTCGACGGTTCATGTTTCCAGCGCAGTGATCTCCTGCCCGTGCTGCAGGCCGAGACCGGGGAATGGAACGCCTTCCTCGACCGCTGCCCGGAGTGGTTCGACGAGGCCGGGCTCGATGCGCGGCTGGAGGCCGACCGGGAGCGCCGCTATCAGGTGCGCCTGAATCTCCTGCCGGGCGCGGCGCCGGAGATCGTGGCCGATGCGACGCTGCTCGACCGCAATGCGGATTCCGATGCGGACGGCTACCTGAACATGAGCGAGGTCGGCGTGCCCGTGGGGCGGCTCACGCTGCCCTGGGTGACCGACAGCGACGGCGACGGCATTGCCGACGGCGATGACCAGTGCCCCAACGATGCCTTCAACGAGTGCAGCAGTAACCCGGTTCTGCCGACCGTTACCGTCGAAGCCGACTTCGTCGTCTTCGAGCCGGCCGGAGCCTCGGGTAGCGCGCTGGTCGCCGTACAGTTGAACCGTATGTACGACGAAGCGGTCACCGTTTGCTACGAAGCCTTCGTCGACGCGGCGGATACGGCCACGGCCGGCGAGGACTTCCAGGCCGTCACCGGCTGCTTCACCATCGAGCCCGGCCAGATGAGCGCGCTCATCGAGGTGCCGATCTTTGCCGACGGCGCGGCCGAGGGCGCGGAGTCGTTCTCGGTACGCATCACCAGCGCGGATAATGCCACCGTGGCGGACGACGGGATCGTGCTCGTAACCCTGAACGACACGGAGGCCTCTGCGCTGCCGCCCGATGTGCTGCTGGCGAGCAATGCCATCGTCGCCGCCGAGCGCGATCCGGTCACCCTGGATGCCTCCGGCAGTACCGACCCGAACGGCGAGACGCTCAGCTACTCCTGGGTGCAGATCGATACCGGCGCGCCCACCGTCGCCCTGCAGGGGAGCGACACGAGCCAGGCGACCTTCACGGCGCCCGTCACCCTGCAGTCGCTGGATCTCGAGTTCGAGGTGGCGGTCACCAACCAGTCCGGCCTCGCCGACCTGGGTCAGGTCACCGTGACGGTGAATCCGGTCAACGATCCGCCGTTCGTCGCGGCCGTGCCCTTCGCCCAGGTGGCGAGCGGCGACACCTTCGAATGGACTTATGAGCAGCTGCTGGCGTTCGTCGAGGACCCGGACGAAGACATCCTGACGACGGGTGCGATCCTGCGCCAGCCATCCATCGGTCGCGTAGAGGATACCGGCACGAGCTTCCTCTATTCGTCGTCGACCGAGCCCGTGCTGGCGCTCGATCAGGTGAACGACCCCGGCGTGAGCGGGGGCATCGGGACGCCGGTCGTGCAGACCTTCGTGCCGCAGCAGACCAATCTCGCCGGCGTGGACGCCTACCTCAACGGGACGTCCCAGCTGACGGCGGACGTCACGGTCAACGTCTGGTTCGCGGGTGCCGTCGGCGTCGGCGAGCCGCTGGCGACCGCGACCATCACGGATCATCCGCGCCTGACCGAGATCCCGTTCCGTTTCGATCCGATACCGGTCGTGCCGGGTCAGCCCTATGCGCTGGAGTTCCGGTTCTCCACGCTGCTGATCGGTACCACCGGCGACAGCTACCCGGATGGTGAGGTCGTGGGCCGCACCGGTTCGGACGTGTTCTTCCGCACCTATTACGACGAGGCCTTCGTGCCGTCCGTGCCGCTCGCGGACCAGGTGAGCGGAGGCACCATTAGCGGCGGCCTGGGCGACCCGGTCGTGCAGACCTTCGTGCCGCAGCAGACGTCGCTGACGGGCATCGACGCGTTCCTGAGCGGCACGGGCGCGTTCTCCTCCGACGTCACCGTCAACGTCTGGCCGCGGGCTGCGCTGCGCGTCGGCGAGCCGATCGTCACCGCCACCCTGCCGGACGTTCCGCGCAGCACACTGATGCAGTTCCGTTTCGACGCGGTGCCCGTCGTCCCGGGCACCGAGTACGCCATGGAGTTCATCATCGCCGACGCGCTGGTGATGGGCGCCGTCGTGCCTGGACAGTATCCCGATGGCGCGGTCATCGAGGGCGGCGGTAACCTCTTCAATGGCGGCGTGGACCTGCTGTTCACCACCTATTACGACGCCGCTTTCACGCCTGCCAACCTGCTGGCCGGCCGTCTGTCCGATCCGCAGATCGTGAGCTGGGAGGTGTTCGCCGACGGCGACCGGGTGATCCTGTCTGAGACCGGCGCGGCCGAGGACTTCGCCGGCACCGATCGGGTTGTGGCATACGATCTCGCGACCCGCACGCGCAGCCTGGTACTCGATGCCGCGGCGGATGGCTTCAGCACGACCCGCGGGGCGCCGGCCGCCTGGTTCCTTGCCGGCGGCGAGCTGTTCCGCTATGACCCGGCGGCGGCCGAGACGCTGATTTCCGTGGCGTCGCCGGAAACCCTGACGGGCGTGCTGGCCGACGATACGGCCGTCGACCCGCGTACCGGCGACCTGCATTATTGCGGCCCGGATCCGGCTGCCGGGGAGAACCGTTGGTACCGCGTGGACGCGGCCGACGGCACGGTGTCCTCGCCGTACGGCAGTTGCGGCGGCAGTGCGCCGATGAAGAGCGTCGTGGTCGACCAGCGCTATTGCGCGCTGCTGGGCGAGTCCGGGCTCTCGTGCACCGAGCCGGGCGGCGACCAGTTCACCGCCGCGTTCACGACCACCGATTTCGGCGCCTCCGTCACGGACGACACCCTGCTCGGCATCGAGCAGACGGGCGCTACCGCGCTGCTGTTCGCGAGCCTCGAGGAGGCGGGCGGTGAGCCGATCGGCTTCGCCACCTTCCTCATCGCGCCGGGAGCGTTCGTGGTGGACGATTCCACTGGCGAGCCTCTGCTGGAGCCGGCCGCACTGATCGAGACGCTGGCACCCATCGACGTGGCGCCCGAGACGGCAGTCATGCCGGACGGCCGGGTGGTCATGATCGTCTCGCCGTCCGCACGGAAGGGGAACAACGGCGATCCGCTGTCCATGCTGACCTGGTCGGGCGATCCGGCAGACGGCACGGTGGCCGAGCTGAACATCGGCGTGTTCCCGGCCTTGAGCAACCACACGGGTGCGCTGCGAGTGATCGGCGGCCAGCTGTACTGGCAGGTACAGGACCACGACACGAATGCGGAGCGTTTCGTCTACCGGGTGAAACCGGCCGCCGGCGTGGACCCGGCGCTGGAGCTCTATGCCACTGTGCCGGGCAGTTTCGACCGCCGCTGGCCCGTCGAGACTTCGGAGAGCGCCCCCTACGACTTGCTGGTGGCGGCGCCCGACACTTTCGGCGCCTTCGTGAGTACGGCGACGCCGGGAGTGTGCGACGTGTTGCTGGTGCCCTCGCTCGACGTGGCACAGGAGGGCGTCGGCTGCCGGCCGTTCGCCAGCGTGGAGGCCGGCGCGCTCTATGAGGCCGAGGACGGCGACGGCGACCCGGCTCCGGACAGCCTGTATCTGTTCGGCACAGGTAATGCGACGACAGGCGAGACCTCGTTCGGCATCGAGGTGACAGACGGCGAGTTCGTGATCGAACTGCCGGTGGAGATCGAAGTGGTGGCACCGTGATGAGTATCGAGAATCGCACAACCCGGCTGTTTGCACTCTGTCTGGCGGCGCTGCTCTGCACGGGGCTCACCGCTTGCGGGGGTGGAGGCGGCGGTGGCACGACTGCCGATCCGTCTCCGCCGCCGGTTGCCGACGGTGGCGGTGACGGTCAGCCGGACGAGGGTGGCGGAGACGAAGGCGGCCAGTCGGACGACGAGGACACCGACGCCGGTACGGACGAGGACGGCGACGGTGGTGGCGACGACACCGGAACCGGTGGGCTGGATTTCGAGAAGATCAGCTCCGCCCTCAGCTATGAATTCTGGGCGAACGAGGGCCTCCGGTTCCGGGATGCAGACCGTGACGGCATCCGCGACGCCTCCGACCCCTGGCCCGACCAGCCGCCTGCCCTTGCCGATTCCGCGGCGGACGGCTCACTGGCCGTGACCCGCGCGTGGACCTCCCTGGACGGCCGCGAACTGGATGACGTGGCCCTGGAAGGGCATCCCCTCCATCTCGAAGTCGCGGGGCTACCCGCTGCGGGAGCCACCCGGGTCTGGGTGTCGTTCGAAACCGCGGCGGGATTCCGTGCGGTCATCGCGCGCCTATCCGGCGACGGTCAGCTCGAGGTGATGCCGGAAGCGGGTGCGACGGATATCCACGTCATCGCCGGAGAAATGCGCGGTGCTTCTCATGCCACCGAGACGTTACGCCTGGACCAGCCGATGCTGATTGCTCCCGGCGGGCCGCTGATCGCGGGCACGGCCGTGATGCTGACGGGTCGCAATCTCGACCGGGTAAGCAGTGTGCTGCTCGCCGGCGAGCCTCTCACTATTGCCGACCGTGACGCGGACTCGGTCACGGTCCAGCTGCCGTCATCGGGCGGCGGGAATCGGCTCGTTGCACGGACGGCCACAGAGCGGTCGAATACGCTGGCGGTCGACCTGCGTCAGGAGGTCACACTGCGAGTCGCGCCGGACCTGCCGCTGGCCCAGGGGGAGAGCCTCCTTTTCCGGCTGGAGGGAACCGAACACAGGCTGCGCCCCGGAGAGTCCGTGGCGGTACAACTCCCGGCTTGGAAACCGACCGTGCTGGCCGTGGATATCGCTGCCGGCGACGAGATCCGCTCCTATGGTCCGCTGCGCGGCGTGGTCTGGCCGGGCGTCAGTGAGGCCGAGCTATCCGCCGCGAGTACGCTGACCGGCCGGCTCGCCTCCCTGCGGCGCTATCTGCCCGGTGCCGACGGCACGGACTGGATCCGGGCGAGGACGGCCCTGGAAGACGTACTCGCTACGAGCGCGGCGCAGGACTACCTGATGTCGGTGAACGAGCATGTGGCGGGACGCGCCGGCCGGCCCGACGATGAGTTGCTGAATGCGGTGGTCGAGCAATGGAGCGCTCCGGCCGCGACAACAGAGGTGAGCGCGAAGGCGAATCCCTCCGGCGAGCCGCCCGCCCTCGCCAAACCGACGACACCATGGGGCGACCTGGACGGTATCGTGACCTCGACGCTGGTGTCTCTCGGACAGGCGCCGGAAGACAAGAACGCCGAGGGTACCGAGGCGGGCGAGCGCTATCCGCCGAAGGACGAGACAATCGGCAATGCCTATTCTCAGATCATCATCCTGCGGCACGAAGATACCAGCACCGAACGGCTCAGCTGGACCGGCTTCCAGGGTTGTGAATACTCGCCGGATGAAAACGGTTGGTTCGCCATACGTCAGGACCTCGACGACGAGTATGCGAACGTCTGGAAGTCCGATCTGTGCATCCAGATCGACGGCCTCGTGATCGTCAGCGCCTCCGTGGTCAAGCCCGGGCTCCGTAATCCGGCGCCCATCTTCGATGCCATCGACAGGGCCACGCGGCCGGCGGAGATGCCACGCGAGCGGGTCCGGCGCCATGCGGAGGTGGATTACAAGGACAGCGACTATCAGCTGACACCGGGCGGCTACTACCTCAAGGATGACGGGAATGCACCGCTCTGCCACATGGAGCAGTGCTATATCGAGGTGATCACCAGCGGCTACGGCGCCTACTATTACGTCGAGCTGACGGAGAAGCAGAAAGACCTGGTCGCGTTCCTGCGCCAGCGCATGTGGACCGAGACGCTGATTCCCTGGATGCTGGGACTGGCGGGCATCGGCGACGACGAGAACGTCATCAACTGCCTCCGGGACGACCTCATGCAGGACGCCGATCTGAAGGCGGCACTGGCCAGTCTCGCCAGACGGATCAAGGTGGAGGAGGATGCGATCGAGGCGGACCCCAAAGGGGGCCTGGGCTCTGCCATCGATGCGGAGCTGGCGACCTGGGCGCGGGGCTACGTCCAAGGCCGATTCGGGCCGAAATTTCTCGAATGTGCTGCCAAGATCGGCGATCCGGTGGGCATCATCGAAAGTCGAGTCAAGGATGCGATCCTCGAGAAGAGCGGCCTCTCCACCTTCACGGCGATCTTCTCCTTTGTGAGTAACCTGGGCAGCGCCGTTCTCACACCGGAGAAGTTCGTGTTCCGGGTGCGGCCCCGCGCCGAGGTGAAGAGCGTCTTCCCTGTCGAGATCGATCTCTATGACACGGACGCCACGCTCTTCATCGGCGGCGACTGGCTGGCCCGGCTTGACCCGAACGCGACCACCCCCTGTGGCGGCGATGGCTGGTGTCCGGAACTCGTCGTCAGGGATCAGTTCGGCCAGACCGCCGTCGTCCCGCTGGACGAGAGCCACGTGAATGCGGGTTCCTCCGCCTGCCTGCCGGCGTGTGTCGAACTCGCGATCCCCTACACGGATTTCGCCGATGAGCTGCAGGAGCTGGTCAGCGGACCGGTGCAGATGGAGCTCGCCATTGCCGACGGCTCGTACGGCAGCTACCCGCTGCGCAAGCTGCGCATTCCGGTACCGGACGCCGAACTCGAGCTGACCACGCGGGCGAAGCTGATAGCCACGAATCCGCCGCTCGCGGTAGCGGGTGAAGACATCACCGTGATCGGCAGCAACCTCGCGGTCTATGGTGAGTCTGCGAAATGGCGTCTGGAGGAGAGGGGCGGCAACTGGCCCAATACGCCTCTGCCGGTCAAGGACCAGTCGTCCGGCACCGAAGTCACGCTGACGGTACCTGGCAACACGCTGGAAGGTGTCTACGACATCGTCGTCGAGCCGGGCACCGACGCCTCCGTGCCCGGGCTGCAGCCGCTCAAGACCGAGACGGCGCTGCTGGTGGTCGGAAGAGTATTGCCCCTAGTCGTCTCGGCGGACCAGGGACTGGTCAAGGATGACCGAATGCGTTTCGAGCTGCGGAACACCAACGACTCGGTCGTCTTCCTGCAGAACGTCACCAGCCCGCGGCCGCTCGCATGGGATCTGCCGACCAACGAGACGAACCCGCGGGCCGACCCGGGAAGCTATGTGTACGGCGAGGTCTGGGACGATACGCTGGACCCGGCCACGGACGAGCCCGTGGGCGTGGATGCGGAAGTTCGAAAAGTGTACGTGCGTTGCGACGTCCCGAGTTCCGAGGGCGCCTGCACCTACGGTCTGCGCTCGCTGCGCGACGGGTTCTGCCTGACCGAGAACAGTGAGCCGGTATACACGATCACGGGCAAGCTCGATAGCGGGGAGGACAAGACCTACCGGCTCGCCCTGCTGACCGAATTTGGCCAGGAGACCTGCGAGGAGGCATTCCTCTTTTGAGCGCGGCCGGGTGCTGCGATGATTGCCGTGTTACCGTAGCGCGATCTCGCCCTCGTCCCTTACCCGTATCGCCGGCGCGAACCGGCCGACATCGAGCTTTGCCTCCAGCGCGTAGGAGAAGCGGTCGCGCGGGCTCGCCATCAGGTCTGTGACCAGACGGATGCCGCCGAGGAGGTTCGGGGCGGCCACCAGCGTCACGTCCCCCTCGCCGTAGCCCTCGATCACGGGCAGGTCGTTGTCCACGCCCTTCACCAGTTCCCTGCCTTCCAGGCTGACGGTATAGGCGAGGCCTTCCAGCTTCAGTGCCTCCCGGTTGGGATTCACGATGTGCAGTCCGATCTCGAAGCGGGGCACGGCGCCATCGCCGGGCAGCGGCCGGAAGGAACTCACCGTGACCGTGGGCGTCTCGAAACCCGGCCGCAGACCCGTGCAGGCGCCCAGGCCGAGCGCCAGGGTTGTCACGGTCACGATGGCGATGACGGAGAAGGATAGTCGCTTCACGGTGGGCACTCCGGGCACGCGCGGATACCCGCGCCTCGCCCAGACTACGCCGCGTTGGCGGCAGCGTCGAGGCTGACCTGCTTCTTCTCCCACGTGTACACGCGCATGGGCGGAACGTTCAGTATTTCGCGCTGGATCGTCGGCCGGCCCATCACCGGTCGGGTGTAGTCGGCCACGCGGCCGCTGAACTGATAGGCGACGAAGTGCCCGCCCGGGTTGAGGGCGTCGTGCACAGCCGTGATGATCTCCGCCGAGAGTGTCTCCGGCATGGTGGAGAAGGGAATGCCGGAGACGACGACATCTGCGCCGGCGTGGCCTCGCTCCGCCAGGACTTTGCCGATGGCGCTCGCGCAGCCATGCACGACTTCGAAGCGCTCGTCCTCGATGGCCTCCAGCCCGGGTACGAAGTCGGCGGTGCGCTCGATGGCGATCAGCCGGCCACGGCTGCCCATGGCCTCGAGCAATGCCCGGGTGGTGCCGCCGGTGCCGGCACCGAGTTCCACGACGACGTCGGCGTTCGCCAGATCGGCCGCCTCGACGATGCGGCGTTTCAGGAAAGCGGAACTCGGTACGACCGAGGCCACGACCATCGGGGACTTCATGAAGGCCTGGAAGAACCTCCAAGTCTCGTTGGGCATGCAGGCTCCGTTCCGGCGGTGCACGCCGGGTTAGATCACCCCTTCAGGCTTGCATCCCCGCCGCCCCGGGTCAAGCAGCCGACCGGCAGGAGGGCCTTCAGGCCCGATTCTCAAAGCCCTTCAGCCCGAGCCTCAGGCCGCCTCCACCTCGTTCAGCCGCCCGGTCTTCACGTCGTAGACGAATCCGCGCACGTTTCCCTTGTGCGGCACGAAGGGGCTGTTACGGATGCGACGGATGGACTGCACGACGTCCTCGGCCGGGTCCGGGAACGCCTCCAGGGCGAAGTGCGGCCGCACGCCGGTCTCCTCCTCGATCTCCGCTTTCACGGCATCGTCCGTGAAGGTGAGCATGCCGCAGTCGGTGTGGTGGATCAGCACGATCTCCCGGGTGCCGAGCAGACGCTGGGAGATGGCCAGGGAGCGGATCACGTCGTCCGTGACCACGCCCCCGGCGTTGCGGATCACGTGGGCATCGCCTTCTTCCAGGCCGAGCAGGCGCCCGGTCTCCAGCCGCGCATCCATGCACGCGACCACGGCCACCTTCTTGCCCGGCGGCATGGGCTTGTCGCCCTTGTCGAAGGTCTCCGCGTAGCGTTCGTTCGCGGCAAGGAATTCTTCGGTTGCAGACATGATCTCTCTCCCGGCTGGTGGGTACAGGGCTCCGAAGGCTACCGGCCGGGGCGTCCGGCGTGAAATAGAGCTTTGTTACTGCGGTATTCCATACTGTTATATGGGCACGGATACGGCCCGGATACGGCCCGGATATGGCCCGGTAGTGGCCGGTGCTGCCGCGTCGCAAACGGCGTATGCTCCGGACTGGCCGTCAGATCAGGGGAGCGGTATGACCACCATCACCGAAATCGCCGCGGATGTGTTCCGCATCTCCACCTTCGTGCCCGAGGCTGGCATCCAGTTCAACCAGTTCCTCGTCCGCGACGAGGAACCCCTGCTGTACCACACGGGCATGCAGTCGATCTTCCCGGCGGTCTACGAGGCAGTCGGCAAGGTGATCGACCCGGGGAGCCTGCGCTGGATCGGCTTCAGCCACTTCGAGCCCGACGAGTGCGGATCGCTGAACCGCTGGTTAGAGGCGGCGCCGGCCGCGGCCGCCGTGAGCAGCCACGTGGGCGCGATGGTCTTCCTGGGCGACTATGCGGAGCGAGCGCCGCGCATACTGGAAGACGGCGAGACCTTCGCAACCGGCGCGCGCCGGTTCCATTTCTGCGCGACGCCTCATCTGCCGCATGGCTGGGACGCCGCCATGCTGTTCGAGGAGACCGAACGGGTGTTGTTCTGCTCGGATCTGCTGCACCAGCTCGGCGACGTGGAGGCGGCTACCGGCAACAGCGTCACGGAGCGCTTCCGCGAGACGCTGACCACCTACCAGCAGGGCCCGATGACCGGTTACATGCCCTGGACGCCGGATACCGGCACGCACCTGGCAAGGCTCGCCGCGTTGCGCCCACGGGTCTGCGCTACGATGCATGGCGCGGCCTACGAGGGCGACGGTGCGCAGGCGATGACCGAGGTGGGGGAGGTGATGCGGGAGGTCTACGCGCCGGTCTGACCGGTCCGTCCGGGTCAGGACCGGAGTCTGTCCGGCCGTGCGGCCGGCTCCGGCGCATCATTGAGGTGATAGGCGTCGGCCACGTAGCCCGGGCCCTTCATCACGAAGATGATGAAGCACGCGATGGAGACGGTGAGCGCTGCCGTCCAGAAGGTCACCACCAGCGCGATCGCGAATATGTCCACGCTGGCGATGCCCTTCGCCACGTCGAATCCGGGGTCGCCGGCGAGCCAGAGCCGGATCAGGCCGGAGAGGACGAACGGGGCGGCGGTGCCGAGCAGGAATATCCGCGGCATGCGCCGCAGGATGTCCAGCTCGATGCCGGGCGGCTCCCTCCGATCGTGCAGTCTGTTGAACAGCCCGTCCATGCGAACAGATTAGCACCGGGCCCGTACGGGCTGCAGCAGGCTTCAGCTCCTGTCGAGGTTCGTCCGCGTAGCGGCCGGGCCGGTCGGAAGGTGCAATTTCTGCAAGGTTCTGCGCAGGCCTTGCCACCCACAGCCCGGCGCGGCGTGTCCGCGGGCCTCCGACCCGGCAGTTTGCGGCTGGCATGTTCCCTGCATCTTCTCGCGGGACGAAGCTGAAGAGAGTCGCCGGCCCGGCGCGGCCGGCGGGACAGATATGACCATACACCTCGCTTTCCAGCCCCTGATCGCGCTCCTCGCGGGCATCCTGATCCTGGTGGTGCCCCGGCTGTTGAACTACGTCGTCGCCGGCTACCTCATCCTGGTGGGCGTCGCCGGTCTGATGGGCGTATAGACCCGGACGTAAATGCCATGTCGGGGGGCTCCGGCTTCCCATCCCTCCGATGGAGGTGGCCTGGGACCGGGAGCGCGAGAGCCGCGTCAGCGGCACCGCCACCGCCGCGAGCATCTGGAATACGGGCCTGATCGGGAGGGCCGTCGCATTCAGCCGCCCTCGTTGGCGTAGGCGTCCCAGTCCTCGCCGAAGGCCGCGTAGTCGCGATAGCCGGTCACCCATTTGAAGTCGTAGTCGGCATCCACCGGCGCGCCGTAGGCGGGGACGAAGACCCAGTGCGGCGGCTCGCCGCCGGCCTCTCTCATCGGCATGACGGCGTAGTTCATGTGCGCCGCGCAGGTGACCACGTCGGCGAACGCGCGCTGCAGCTCGCCGCCTTTCGTGTGCCAGATATCCAGGCTCTTGCCCATGTCCGCGCCGCTCGGCCGTCCGCCGAGCCAGCCGATGTCCCAGCCGGCATGATCGCCGCTGACGAAATCCGGCATGAGCAGCCAGGCCTGATAACCGGTGTCGGCGTCATTGTCGTCCGTGAAAGCGTTCCAGCGGGCGATGACCTTCTCCAGGTCGCCCATGTCCTTGCCCTCGTTGAAGGTGCAGGGAAAGAACTCGGCGGGCCGTATCTGCGGTGAGGCGTCCTGCGCCGAGCCGGCCACGAACAGCGTCGTGAGTTGTGACTTAATGATGTATCCCCCTGGTTATCTTTTTATATTTGGTCGATTGTCGTTATTGATGTCGTTCCTGGTGCGGATGCGATCCTTGCATCTGAAACCCGACTAACCCGGAATTGGACCGGCTGTTCAGGAAAAGGCCGGCGGATCCTTCCTTGGATCCGCCGGCAAGCATGCGCCCCGGGGGCGGGGCGCCTGAGGTGCCGGGTTGGCGTCAGCGACCGCGGCCGCCGGCGCGGTTCGCGGCGCGCGCGTTGCCTCTCAGCCCGTCGCGCGAGCGGGTCTCGATGCGCCGCTCGGCACGGACGCGCTCCATGCTGCGCGCCTCGGGCCCGGTCGGCCCGGCTTCGGCCGCCCGGTGCTCCTGTTTCTGCGCCCGGGTATTCGCGCGCACGCCATCGCCGCCATCGCCGGCTTCGGCGGCCTTGCGGTCGGCACCCTTCGCGCGGGCGCCCGCGGCCGGCTGCGTCTCGTCCTCTTCCGAGGCATAGCGGTTGATCGAGTCGGCGCCGTTACCCTTCTGCACGAACTCGCGGAACGTCTCGTTGTCGCCCTTCGTCTCGATGCGGGTGTTATGGATGTCGTTCGGCATGTTGGCCGTGCCTTCGCCCCATTTGCTGTTGTGGTCCGCCAGCGCCGGTCCCGAAAGGGAGACGAGGGCGCCCAGAACCGTAATCCCCAACCATTCCTGTCGCATGATGCTGCTCCTGCAGATGCTGTTGACGTAATCCATCAACGCGCGGGCAACGCTTCGGTTGACCGGTAGGAGGGCCTTCAGGCCCGATCCGAATTGCCGCCCGGGGTCGGGACCGGGGCCCCGGGCGGGATCGGGCCCGGCCGGGATCGGGGCTGAAGCCCCTCCTGCATGTAGAATCTGGCGGCGTGCCATCCGGGAGTTCATCCATGATTCGATCGCTGCTGATACTGGCCTCGGTGCTCGCCATTGCCGCCTGCGGCAACGAGCCGGAAACCGATACCGATACCGATACCGATATCGATACCAATACCGATGCCGTCGTCGACGCCGGGCCCGGCGATGCCGTGGCGGCCTATGAGCAGGCCATGGAGGCCGAGCGCGAGCTGGTTACCGAGATCACCGGTGTGCTGGAAGGCGTCACCGATGAGGAGTCGGCTGCCGCCGCGGCCCCCAGGATCGAGGAGCTGAGCGGCGAGCTGCAGCGTCTGGCAGCCCGTATCAATGCGATGCCCCAGCTGCCCTATGCCGAACAGAAGCGCATCACGGAGGAGCGGACCGGTAGTGCCGCTGCGCGGCGCGCCGCCGGCAAGCAGATGCTGAAGATCGAGCAGTACCCGGTGCTGAAGGAAGCGTGGTCCCGCGGTATGAGAGGAGCCGGGGATTGAGTCGCCGGAGCTCGAAGAGGGCCGCCTCGGCGCTCGCGATGGCGGCAGCAATGCTGTCCGCCGGGCCGGCTGCCGCTGGGCAGGACTACGACTACTTCCAGGCCAACCGGGAGATGATCCGCAACGGCGTGCAGGCCGTGTTGACGTGCAATGGGCTGTTCACGTCCGGCCGCAGCCTGGAGCAGGTGTTCGGGCAGGAACTCGCCTATCTGCCGGACCGGATCGGCAGCGCCGAAGGTGGCGAGTACCTGGTTGACCGGGAGCGTCGTGCGGTCGCGGTGGGTGGTCCGTCTTCGGGCCCGGTCATACGGGCGGCGTTCCGGGAGGGGATCGGCTGCGTCGTCATGGCCCCGAACCAGGACTTCGGTGACATCGATCGCCTGCCGGTGCTGGATACACCGTCGCCCCCCGGCGATCCGGACGAGATACCGTGGCCCGACGGCGACCGGGTCGAGCCTGCCCCGCTACCCGACCGGGTGGATGCGGCGGCGCTGCAGGCGGCCTCGGACTGGGCTTTCGACCGCCCCACACCGGAGCAGGACACGCTCAGCCTGCTCGTCGTGCACGACGGTCGCATCATCCACGAGCGCTATGCCGAGGGGGTGGATCGCGATACCCGCACTCGTACCTGGTCCACAGCCAAGAGCATTGCGGCCACACTGATCGGCATGCTGGTCGACGAGGGCCGACTGGACCTCGACGAGCCCCTCGGCCTCGACTGGCTGCCCGAGGTGGAAGGCGCAGAACACGATCCCCGCGACGCCATCACGCTGCGCCACGTGCTGCACATGTCCAGCGGGCTGTATCCGGTGGACAGCTTCGGCATGGAGTACGCGACGGGATCCGGCCTCGCGTACTGGGCGGGGGCGAGCTCCGTGGACGGAGCGCGTCGGCGGGGCCTTATCCGGGACCCCGGCACATTCTGGGACTACGAAAACTACGACACCCTGTTGGCCGTGTACGCCATGAAAAGAGCCCTCGGAGAGGACGCTTACCTGCGCTATCCGCGGCAGGCGCTGCTCGACCGCATCGGTATGCGCAATACGCTGCTGAGCACGGACCGCTACGGCGACTTCATCCTCTCCAGTCAGGTTTACACCAATGCACGGGATCTGGGGCGCTTCGGCCTGCTGTACCTGCAGGACGGCATTTGGAACGGCGAGCGGCTGCTCTCCGAGGACTGGATCGAGTTCGTGCGCACGCCGGCGCCGGCCACCCGCCAGCGGGGCAGCTTCTACGGCGGGCAGTTCTGGCTGGTGCCCGACGATCGCATCCCTGGCGATGACGTGCCGCCCGATGCGTATGCCACCGCCGGCAATCGCGGGCAGTTCGTGATCATCGTGCCCTCGCACGACGTGGTCATCGTCAGGCGCGGCCTCGATTACGGCGGTCAGGGCTTTGACCGCTGGGCTCTCACACGCGAAGTACTGAAGGCGATACCCCCGCGGGCAGCACGGTGAACAGCCCCGGGGCCGACGACGGCCGGCCGGTTGCGCAGACCCCGCGGCTTTTGCTGCGCCGCCTGCGGGAGGACGACGCCGGATTTCTGCTCCGTCTGGTGAACGAAGAGGCGTTCCGAACCCACATCGGCGACAAGAATCTGACCACGGCAGAGGAGGCCCGCCGCTTCATCCGCGAAGGCGCATGGACCTGCCAGCCGAAGCCGGGCTACGGCCAGTTCTTCGTGGGCAGTCGGGAGAGCGGCGAGGCGCTGGGCGTCTGCGGGCTCCTGTACCGGGAGGAGCTCGACGTCACCGACGTCGGCTTCGCATTCCTGCCCGAGGCGCGGGGGCGCGGTTATGCGGTGGAGGCGGCGCAGGTCGTGCTGGAGTACGGACGCGGCCTCGGCATCGCCGACATCGTGGCGCTGGTCTCGCCGCATAACGTGGCGTCCATCCGGGTGCTGGAGAAGATGGGATTCGGCCTGCGTCAGAGGCTGCGGCTGGGCGGGCGGGAGACGCTGCTTTGGGGGGTGCTATCGGATGGGGACGCGGGTCGGGCCTGAAGGCCCTCCTACGGCAGGCGTCCCGCGTAGGAGGGCCTTCAGGCCCGATCCCTGCTCCTGAAACGCCGCTGCAACCACGGCCGGATGCGCAGGAATCCCCGGTAGAGCCGTTCGAGCACCCACAGCACCGGCCGGAATCGCGCCAGCAGGCCGACGGGGCGAAGCAGCGGGATGGCCCGCCACATGGCCGCGAAGGCCGCGGCGCCGGAGACGATGGGCCGGCCGTCCTCCTGTGCGTGGAAGCGCTCGAGGAGGGTGGGCCGGTCGAGCGGGCAGTCGCCGCCGTCCTGGACGGCGACGAAGCGGATGGCGCCGCGCCGGTCGAGCCGCCGCATGAGCGCGATCTCGCGCAGGCACAGCGGACACTCGCTGTCGTACCAGACGGTGACGTCGGCGTTGGCGGTGGTTGTGGCGGCGCTCATGACCGGAGATTCGTACCGGCGGCCGCAGCCGATGCAGCTCGGCTTCAGCCCCCGGCCGCGTTCGTGAGCTGCAGCAGATGGGCGAAGGAGGGAACGACGAGTCCGTCGTGGCGCCCGGCGAGGTAACGTTCGTTCTGCGCCGCGGGCGTCAGGTGCTCCGTCACGCTCCAGCCGGCATCCTCCGCCAGGTGCTCGATCTTGTCGGGGTCGAAGAAGCTCAGCATGGGTTCCTGCTGCAGGGCGACGGCCAGCCGCGTGCCCCACAGCAGCAGGTTGCCGGCGGCGGTGGGCGGATGCGCGCTCCAGTAGTCGAAGACGATGCGGGAGCCGGGCGCGGTGCAGGCGGCGAGCGTCGCCAGTGTGTTCCGTATCGCGTCGCGGCTGAGGTAGTAGGTGGCGCCGAGCCAGGAGACGAAGTCGGGCGCCGGGCGGACGGGCCAGACGTCGCCCAGGCCCACGGTCTCGAAATCGACCGGCAGGAAGGCGAGTTGCGACGGCAGATCCATGCCCCGGTCCTCGAGCAGGTCCTGCTTCCAGCGCTGGGTGGCGGGATGGTCGATCTCCAGCACCTCGATCGGCGGCGGCGACTGTCGCAAGGCGAAGGTATCGAGGCCCGCGGCGAGTATGACGTAGCGCCCGGCCCCGTCGGCGCGCGCCTCGGCGAGGGCGTCTTCGGCGTAGCGGCAGCGCACGACGACCTGTGAGCGCAACGCCGTGAAGGCATCGGCCTGGCCCACGTAGTAGCGGCGCCAGAATCGGGACAGCCGGCCGAGGCGGCGGATGTAGCGCTGCTGATAGGCAGGCAGCAGGCGTTCTGCGACGGCGTCGTCGAGGACGGCGGGCGCATCGTCGATGCGCCCGTGCACCGCGCGGGCGAATGCAGTGCCGAAGGCGGTGCGGCTCGGTGCGTCGTCCAAGTGTCAGGCGTCGTCCATGTTGACGATGACGAAGACGATGGCGCAGCAGAGGAAGTACTGCAGCGCGCCGTCCAGGGATTGCGCGCCGAGCTGGGTCTGCCACATCTGGAACCATGACCCGCCGACGGACAGGAAGAAGCCGAACCACACGATCATGCCGATGCCGGCGCCCATCAGCGCCCAGGTCTTCGCGCCGTTGAACGCGGCCGCCGGGGCCCTGCGGTTCGCCCACAGGTCCCATGCGCCCTTCAGCGCCACCACACCCGCTGCGAGTTCGCCGGCGATGATGACGGCCAGCGCCAGGCCCGAGAGGAGCGGGCTCGTCACCGGCGGACCCAGCGACGACGCGTAGTACTCGTGATCGGCCATGGCGAGGACGGCGGCGACCACCTGGTGCGCGGCCTTCAGGTTGACGATGTTCTGCAGGCCATAGAAAAGGGCCATCAGGCCCAGAAACACGACCAGGATGATCTTCAGATAACGGATCGGCATGGCGGTGCTCCCCCAAGAGACACGGCGCCAGTCTACCGAATCCCGCCCGCAGCCGCAGTTATCCGGGTGGCCCGCGCCGCCGCCCGGGCCCAGTGTCGGCGCCCTTCGCAACCGAACCGGGGAGGTGGGTCATGGACACGAGCCAGGAAGGGAAGGGCGTCGGCGCCGGGCCGGTCGCAGGGGCTCTCGTCGTCGCGCTGCTGATGAGTGTAGACGTGGCGGCGGGGCCCGCCGCGGAACCGGTCGCCGGACCACTGGCCGAACGAATCGCTGCAGTTTCTGCCGAGCGGATCGGCGCAGAGCACTCGGGCTACCGGCGGCTCGAGGACGGCGAGGAGCATCGGCTGCCGCTGCACGAGCTGCTGCGCCGCGGCGAGGCCGCGTTCACGGCCCGCTGGACACCCGCGGACGGCGCCGGGCGGCCGCTCAGCGACGGCACCGGCGGCCCGCTCGCCGATGCCACGGCACCGCTGGTCTTTCCCCGCAGCTTCAACCGGGTGTCGGGGCGGGACGCCAACAGCTGCGCCGGCTGCCACAATGTGCCGGCGGGCCGACCCGGTGGCGGCGGCGACTTCGTCACCGGCGTGTTCGTCGCCGCCCAGCGTTTCGACTTCGCCAGCTTCGACGTGGACGACACCGTGCCGCTCAAGGGCTCGCGGGACGAGGCGGGCGGCTTCATCACGCTGCAGAGCATCGGCAATTTCCGCGCGACGCCCGGCATGTACGGCTCCGGGTACATCGAGATGCTGGCCCGCCGGATGACTGCCGAGCTGCAGACCATCCGGGATGCCACGCCGCCCGGCGGCGCTCTCGCGCTGGAGACCAAGGGGGTATCCTTCGGAGTGATCCGCCGCGATGCCGACGGCGCCTGGGACGTCTCCGCGGTGGAAGGTCTGCCGCCCCAGAGCGTGGCGAGCGCGGGCGCCGAAGACCCGCCGAGCCTGGTCATCCATCCGTTCCACCAGTCGGGCAGCGCAGTGTCCATCCGTCAGTTCACCAGCAATGCGTTCAATCACCATCACGGCATGCAGGCGGCGGAGCGTTTCGGCGACGGCGTCGATGCCGACGGTGACGGCATCGCCGACGAGCTGACCCGCGCGGACATCACCGCGGCGACCCTGTTCCAGGCGACGCTGCCGCCGCCGCGCCAGGTACTGCCCCGCGACCGGGAGGCCCGGCGGGCCGCGCGCCGTGGCGGGCAGTTGTTCCGGCGCATCGGCTGCGCCGACTGCCACGTGCCGGCCCTGCCGCTGGTGGACGAGGGTTGGGTGTTCACGGAGCCGAATCCCTACAATCCGCCCGGCAATCTCCAGCCCGGCGATGCGCGCCCGGTGCGCGTGGATCTCACCCGGAGCGACCTGCCCGGCCGCAGGCTCCAGCCCCGCGACGGCGTGGTGTGGGTGCCCGCGTTCACCGACCTGAAGCTGCACGACATCACGGCGGGCCCGGACGCCCCCGGCGGCGAAGCCATCGACATCAATCAGCCGGCGGGTTCGGCGGCGTTCTTCGCCGGCAACCGCCGGTTCCTGACGAAGCGGCTGTGGGGCGCGGCCAGCGAGCCGCCGTACTTCCACCACGGCCGCTACACCACGCTGCGCGAGGCGACGCTGGCCCACGACGGCGAGGCACGCGCGTCGCGGCAGGCCTACGAGGCGCTGCCGGAGCGCGGGCAGGATGCGGTGATCGAGTTCCTGAAGTCGCTGCAGGTCGTGGCGGCTGACGAGCGCGAGTACCGCGATCGCCATCGCCGGAGCCATCGCCGGAGCCATCACCGGAGCCATCACCGGGCGTCCAGGCACTGACGTCGCCGGCGCTGCCGATGAGTGCGTATACTGCCCCGGGCCGGAAACCGCTTCGGGGGGAGCATGGAATACATCGGTCTCATCGGCAGCGTCGCGCTGCTCATCTGGCTGGCGCTCAGGGGCATCAACATCGTCTTCGCGGCGTTGCTGTGCTCGGTGGTGGTCATCGCCACCAACCAGCTGCCGGTCGCCGCTGGCCTCACCGAGTACTTCTCGTTCGGACCGCTGGGCGCGTTCACCTTCGCGGGACGGTTCTTCCTGCTGTTCGCCGCCGGCGCCATGTTCGGGCGGGTCATGGGCGAGAGCCACGCGGCCGCCAGCATCGCGCTGGCGCTGGTGGAGCGGCTGGGCGCCCACCGGGCGCTGTGGATCACGGTACTGGCCTGCGCCCTCCTGACCTACGGCGGCGTGGTCGTCTTCGTCGTGATCTTCGCGATGTATCCGCTCGGGCTGAAGCTGCTGCAGCAGGCGGACATTCCGAAGCGGCTGTTCTGCGGCGCGCTGGCGCTGGGGGCCGGTACCTTCACGCTGACCGCGATGCCGGGCACGCCGTCCATCCACAACGTGATCTCGGCGGCGGCCCTGGATACGACGCTGTTCGCCGGCGGCTGGTACGGCGTCGGAGGCGGGGCGCTGATGTTCGCCGGCGGCATGTGGTATCTCGAGCGCCAGCGCAGGATCGCGGCCGCCAACGGCGAGCACTTCCAGCCGGCCCCGAACGACCCGGTCTCGACGGTCGAGGCCGGCGATCCGGGCTATCCCCACTGGCTGCCGGCGGCGCTGCCGCTGGCGCTGGTGCTGGGCACGATCGTGGCTCCGAGGCTCATCATCATGTCACTGGACCAGGCCACGCTGGCGCAGCCGGGATGGTATTTCGAGCTACTGCGTTTCGCCGACGGCCAGCCCGTGGTCTGGCCCAGCATCGCGCTGCTCGCCGGCACCCTGCTGGCGGTGCTGATGTTTCCGCTGGTGCGCGGTCGGGCGCTCGAGGTGGTGGGCCACGGCACACAGGACTCGATAATGCCGCTGATAAACACCGCTGCGGTCATCGGCTTCGGCGGCGTCGTGACGCAGACGGCGGGCTTCGAGCATTTCACCCGCCTGATGCTGGAGTCGGGCCTGCCGCCGCTCGTCTCCATGTTCGGGTCAGTCAGCCTGGTGGCCGGAATCACGGGGTCGGCCTCCGGCGGCCTGCAGATCTTCATGCAGACCATGGCGCCGGCCTATCTGGAGATGGGCGTCGAGCCCGGCACGCTGCATCGCCTGGCCACCATGGCCAGCGGCGGTTTCGACTCGCTGCCCCACTGCGGCGCGGTGGTCGCCATGCTCACCATCACCGGCCTGACCCACAAGCAGGCGTACCGCGACGTGGGCATCATCACGGTGGTCATCCCGGTGCTGGCGACGCTGGTGATGATCGGCGTCGCCGCCCTGACGATGTAGGAGGGGCTTCAGCCCGGCTCAGGCCGGATCGCGCAAGGAAACGCATGCCGGGTCGGGCCTGAAGGCCCTCCGGCATGTTCCGCTAGCGGCAGCTGTCCTTCGGGATCACGCGTTCTATCCGCCGCCAGTCCACGATCTTGAAGTTCTGGCTGTCGGCGCCTTCGTTGCGCCCGTCCTGGGCGACGAAGATGCCGCGGGGGAAGCGGGGACCCAGGTCGGCGGCGGTCACGTCGATGCCGTCGGTCTCCTCGGTGCCGTCGATGCCGGCGTCCTCGTTGTCGGCCACGCGGAAGGAGACCAGGTAGCGGACTTCTTCGCCGAGGCAGTAGACGGCGTAGCTGTTGTCGCCCTGGCTGGAGGCGAGCAGATAGCGCGGGCCCGCGGCGGGCGAGTAGATGGTGAGTCCCTCCACGTCGGCCACCAGGGCCGGGCCGTCGACGCTGTCGACGAGTTCCGGCGCCCAGGCGGCCGCCGGGTCGAGCGCGCCGCGCCAGATGCCGCGGGGCTCCTCGCCCACGTAGACATGCCCGGCGGCCTCGTCGACCACACAGCCCTCGGGCTGACCTGCCAGGCGGAATTCCCGGGCGAGCCGGGCCGAGAAGGCCGCCGGACCGGTGCGCGAGAGCATCCACTGCTGATAGCGGCCGTCCTTGTCGTTCACGAATACGTGGAAGCCGTCGCCGCCCGCCGAGCCGAGGCAGATGCCGTAGATCTCGTCGAGCCCGGTGGCGACGGCCGAGCCGGGCAGGGAGCGTGCCCTGCCCGTCGCGGCGTCGAGCAGAAAGACGTCGATGCTGCCGCTAGTCCGGTTGGAGGCGACGGCCACGGCGTCGCCGCCCGGCAGCGGGCGCAGATCCACGTTATTGAGGCGTCCGGACTCGATGGACTGGATTTCCCGGCCATCGAGTCCGTAAAGATGGATTGCCCGGAGCTTGTTGCTGCCGAGTACCAGTGCCCCGCCGTCCTGCGCGGGGCGCGGCCAGACGGCCGGGTCGTCGGCGGCGTCTCCTTCGTCCGGCACCGGATCGGTCTCCACGTCAGCGAAGACGACGGGGTACTCCGCAGGCTGCGGGCCGGCGGCGCAGCCGCTCAGTGCGAGCGCGGCGAAGAGGATCGTGAACAGGGTCGCGAAGACGTCCGCCGGGAGGATGGCGGGCCGCGGAAGACGGGGAACGGTTGCAGTCATGGCAGAGCCTGTCAGTGGGATCACGGGGACAGTCAACAAAATTCCGGATCGAGTCAACTGCCGTTGTGTCCGGCAGGCTTCAGAGGCGGAACAGAAACTCCTGCATGCCGTTGCCGAGCAGGATAGCGCGCTCGATGGAGAACTCCCGGAAGGCCTTGCCGAGCTCCTCCGGCGAGTAGCGGGGGGCCGGGCGCTCGTCCGGGGCGCCATTGCGCCGCACCAAGTGCTCGCCGTCCACCGGAAAGAAGCCGCCCGGCAGCGCCGGCATCAGCGGGTCCCGGTAGGCAACCAGGGCATGCACCAGCGTGCCGGGCAGCCCCCGCGCGGCCAGCCGGGAGGACAGCGCAGGCAGCGCGGCCGGCTGCAGGTAATTGAGCAGGTCCCAGCAGAGGACGACGTCCACCGGCTCCGGGTTGCGCGGCGGCAGCGCGTTTTCCATGCGCTCGCGCAGCAGCTCCTCGCCCGCCTCGTCGGGCGGCACGAGCGCGTCGAGATCGTCCGCGAGGTCGGCGATCTCGAGGCGGCAGCGGAAGCGGCCGAACAGATCGATGCTCTCGGGGCGGGCCGGTCCGAGATCCAGTATCACCCAGCGACCGCCGTCCTCCATCCGCTCCACCAGGGAGCGGAACAGCGGGGCCCGTACCGGCCCCGTTGCCCCCGGCAGCGCCTGCGCGGCTGCGCCGGCCATGTCAGGCTGCCGATTCCTCTTTCTTCGCGGTCGAAGCCGTGGAGGCTACCGACGCCGGTTTGCGTGTCCCGCCCTGCTTGCCCAGCGCGGTCTCGACGGCCTCGGAGTCCATCTCGATGGAACCCTTGAAATGAGCGCCGTCCTCGAGGCTTACCCGGGGGGCGGTGATATTGCCCTTCACCCTGGCGTTGCGGCGGATGGCCACCTGCTCGGCGCCGAACAGATCGCCCTCCATGACACCGTCCACGGTGATGGCCTTGGCGTAGACGTCGGCATGGATCTCGCCTTCCTTGCCGATGGTCAGGCTGTTGTTGACGAGCTTGACCGTACCGGTCACTCGCCCCTCGATGCGCAGATCCTCCTCCCCCTGGAGGTCGCCGTCGATGCGGATGGAGCGTCCGATCACCGCCATCTCGCCGCTGCCGCTGCCCGCGGTATGGGCCGGCTTCGCTGCGGGTGTGCCGGTGCTGCGGCTCTCGCCGGTATTGGGAGCGGTCTCGCCGCCGTCTTTCCTGCCACGTTCAAACATTACTGTCCCCTCGTCGTGTCGATTTCGTTGATCCGGTCGATGCGGTTGCCGGTCGAGCGGTTCTAGCACGCGCCTGCTCGGGCGAACAACTGTCGCTATGCGGCGACATGGGGTGAATTGTCGTTCGCCTGGTCCGCTACACTGTGTCGCCGGGAAGTCCGATAATTTGAGGAGAGACGTCATCATGACGACCGGCAGGGCGGGATTGACGAGACGCCAGGTGCTGACGCTCATCGGCGGGGCGGGCGTGGCCGTGGCCGCGGGCGGCTGTGGCAATGGCGGCAGCGGTGGCAATGGCGGCGGCCCCGGATCTGCGGTCACTCCGGCCGGCCGAGCGACGGCGCCGTTGCATTACGAGAGTCTGCTGTCGCTCGCCGCGCGCATCCAGGCGCAGGAGATTTCGCCCGTTGCGCTGACCGAGGCGATGCTCGGCCGCATCGAAGACCTGGAGCCCTCGCTCAGGGCCTACGCCACGGTCATGAGCGTCGCGGCGCTCGAGGCGGCCGAGCGGGCCGAGGTCGAGATCGCCGCCGGCAACCATCGCGGCCCGCTGCATGGCGTCCCCGTGGCGGTGAAGGACCTCTGCTACACGAAGGCGGTGCCCACCATGGGTGGCATGGCGGTCTACCGCGATTTCGTGCCGGATCACGATGCCACCGTGGTCGCGCGGCTGAAGGCAGCCGGCGCCGTCCTGCTCGGCAAGCTCAATCTCACCGAGGGTGCGATGGCCGGCTACCACCCGTCCTTCGAGGTGCCGAAGAATCCCTGGGATCCGGACCTCTGGCCGGGTGTTTCCTCCAGTGGTTCGGGTGTGGCGACGGCGGCGGGCCTGTGCTTCGGCTCGCTCGGCAGCGACACCGGCGGCTCCATCCGCTTTCCGTCCCAGGCCAACGGCATCGTGGGCCTGAAGCCGACTTACGGCCGGGTCAGCCGATACGGCGTCATCCCGCTGGCGGAATCGCTGGACCACGTCGGCCCCATGACAAGGCGGGTGGCCGATGCGGCGGCCATGCTGCAGGTGATCGGCGGCCCCGACCCGAATGATCCCACCACGCTGGGGGAGCCGGTGCCGGACCTCTTCGCCGATATCGACGCCGGCGTGAAGGGGCTGCGCATCGGCTACGACGAGGCCTTCGCCACCGAGGGCGTCGACCCGCGCCTGGCGAGCGCCATCCAGGATGCGCTGGGCCAGCTGGCGGCGATGGGCGCCGAGATCGTGGACGTGACCATGCCCGCCGGTAGCACCGGCCTCGCCGATCCCTGGTCCGCCATCGCCGCGGCCGAGGCCCTGGAGGCGCACGGCGAGTTCTACCCGGAGCGGGCCGACGAGTTCGGGCCCTTCTTCCGCGAGTTCCTGCAGGCCGGGGCCGCGCTGACGGACGAGCAGCTGGCCGCGGCGCGGGCCTTCCGGGCCGATTACGCGGCGAGGATGAACGAGCTGCTGGGCAAAGTGGATGCCATCGCCATGCCGGCCGGCAATCCGACTATCCCCGTCACCGAGGAAATCCAGCGCGGCGGCATGGAGGGTATCGAGCCCCTGGCCGGGCACCTGCACCAGTATTTCGCGGTGCCCGCCAACTTCTCGGGCGCGCCGGCGCTGACGCTGCCCTGCGGTTTCACGGAGGACGGCGTCCCGCTGGGGATGCAATACATGGCGGCGCCGGGCGGCGAGGCCATGCTGTGCCGCATCGGCCACGCCTACGAAGGCGCGACCGCCTGGCACAACCGTCACCCCGGGATCTAGCCGTCCTCGCCGGCCATTCCGGCAATCCCGGCTAGTCGTCCTTGTGCGCGGCGACCAGCCGCTCCTGGATGTTGTGCGGCACCCGGGCGTAGTGGCTGAACTCCATCGCCAGGCGGCCCGCGCCGCCCGAGATGGACTTCAGCCGCGAGTGGTAGCCCTGAATCTCCTCCAGCGGGGCCTGGCCGGAGATCTCCATGCGGTTCTCGCCCAGCACGGCGGTGCCGCTGACGATGCCGCGCATGCCGGAGAGGTCGCCGGTCACCGCGCCGACGCAGTCGGCCGGCACCCGGAACACCACGTCGACGATGGGCTCCATGATCACCGGCGAGGCCTTGTCCACGGCATCCATGAAGGCTTTCTTGCCGGCCTGGACGAAAGCGATCTCCTTCGAGTCCACCGTGTGGTACTTGCCATCGTAGACGACCACCCGGACGTCCTGCATCGGGAAGCCGGCGACCGCGCCGGACTCCATCACCTGCCGCACGCCGGTCTCCACCGCCGGGATGAGCCCGGACGGGATGGCGCCGCCGACGACCTCGCTCCTGAACTCGAAGCCCTCGCCGGGTTCGAGCGGCTCGATGCGCAGATACACCTCGCCGAACTGACCCGCACCGCCGGTCTGTTTCTTGTGCCGGTGATGACCCTCCGCCGGGGCGGTGACGGTCTCCCGGTAGGCGATGGAGGGCGGTGCCGTCTCCACTTCGATGCCGTAACGGTCACTGATCTCCTCGAGCACGGTCCTGAGATGCAGGTCGCCGAGACCGTTCAGCACGATCTCGTTCAGCGCCGGGACGTGCTCGAGATGCAGCGACGGGTCCTCGGCCTCCACCGAGTGCAGGGCGTCGGAGATTTTCTGCACGTCCGCGTCGTCGGAGAGCTTGATGGCCAGTCCGTACATCGGCCTGGCGTTGCGCAGGGACTTCAGGTGGTAGTGATCCTCGTCGTGGGAGTCGTGCAGCACCGCGTCGTAGTGGGCCTCCTCCAGCCGCGGGATGGCGCAGATGTCGCCGGGGATTCCACGCTCGGCCTTCACGTGCTCGGCGCCGTTCAGTTTCAGCAGCTGGCTGACCTTCACGGGCTTGCGGGCGTCGCCCACGAACAGCTGCATGCCCGGGCGGATGGTGCCCTGGTGGATACGGAACACGGCGAGGCGGCCCTTGAACGGGTCGATGTTCACCATGAACACGTGGGCGACCACGTGGGCGTCTGCGTCCGGCGTCGCGACGACCTCTTCGGCGCTGTCACCCTCGCCCCGGAAGTAGACCGCGGGATTACCCTCCGTGGGGTTCGGCATCAGACGCTCGAAGATGCGCAGCAGCTGGCGCACGCCGGCGCCGCTCTTCGCCGAGACGAAGCAGACGGGAACGAGATGACCCTCCCGGAGCGCCTCCTCGAAGGGGTCGTGCAGCTGCTCGGGCGCGAGTTCCTGGCCCTGCTCCAGGTAGACCTCCATCAGTTCCTCGTCCAGTTCGACGACCTGGTCGATGATCTTCTCGTGGGCAGTGGCCACGTCGCTGAAGGCCGTCTCATCGCCCTCCAGCTGGAAGAAGCAGTCGACGACGGCCTCGCCGGAGGCGGACGGCAGGTTGATGGGCAGGCACTGGGCGCCGAACGCGGTCTGGATTTCCTCCATGATGCGGGCGTGGTCCACGCCGTCGGCGTCGATCTTGTTGACGATGATCATCCGGCACAGGCGCTGTTTCGCCGCGGCTTCCATCATGCGTCGGGCCGTCAGGTCGACGCCGTTCTGCGCATCCACCACGATGGCGGCGGTCTCTACCGCGGGGAGGACGGCCAGCGCGCGGCCGTAGAAGTCCGGGTATCCCGGCGTATCCACCACGTTGACGTGGATGCCTTCGTGGTCGAGATGGCACACCGCCGGATGCAGCGAATGGCCGAATTCGCGTTCCCGGGGATGGAAATCCGAGACAGTGTTACCGCGCTCCACTTCACCGCAGCTCTGGATGGAGCCGCCTGCCTTCAGCAGGGCCTCCACGAGCGTCGTTTTACCCGCGTTACTGGGCCCCGCCAGGCACACGTTACGGATGTCAGCCGTCTGATACGCCATGGATTCCTCCCTTATCGAGGTGTCTTTATATTTCGAGGGGATGTCTGGGAGCCTAGCTTACCCCCTGCGTGAGTCCGCCCTGTATCCGGGCAATTACGACCCCCGCCGCCGCCCCGTCAGCAGCCCTATCCTCTTGATTTTACCCCCGGAATCGGGCAGGCGGGGACTCGGCCGGGTTGCGCCGTCCGCCCGATCCGGTAAGGTGGGCGGGATGAGCAACACTAAACGCGAGAGCGCGGCCCCGGCGCAGGATTATCAGCAGCCCTTCGAGTTCGTGGAACTGGAGCAGGTGGAGGCGCCGGACGGCAGCGACGACGGCCGCTGGTACCGCTACGTGATCAGCCAGGGCGGCCAGTCCATCGTGGGTCACCGCCGCGGGACGAAGAAGAAGGTGCGGGAAGCCGTGAAGGACATCGTGCAGCGCATGAACGAGCGCCGCATGGGCCGTTCCGGCCGGGTCCATCTCTCCATGTCGAAGAAATAGGTGCCGGCTGATGTAGGAGGGCCTTCAGGCCCGATGGTTTAATGAATCGGGGCTAAAGCCCCTCCTACAAGCCCCTCCTACAAGCCCTCCTACATGATGAGGCGCACCCTCGTCCTCCAATCCCACCGAGACCCCCTGCCGGCCCCATGGCTGACCCGCTGCCTGGCTTCCGTGCAGTCCTGGGCCGGCGCGGCCGGCTACGTTTACCGCTACATCGGCGACGAACTCTTCGACCCCGTCCCCGACCACCTGCGTGAGCGTCTCCGCGGCCAGCCGGTGGTGGCCAGCGATCTCGCCCGGCTGATCGCCCTGCGTGCCGCTCTCGACGAGGGTTTCGAGGCGGTCGTCTGGTGCGATGCCGATTTTCTCGTGTTCGATCCGGAGCGCCTGGCGCTGCCGGCCGAGTCGTATGCCGTCGGCCGGGAAGTCTGGATAGAGGAGCGCGGCGCCGGGCGCACGCCCCGCGCCCGGGTGAAGGTGCACAATGCTTTCCTGCTCTTCCGCCGCGGCAATCCGTTTCTGGATTTCGTTATCGACGCCGTCCTGCGCCTGCTGGCCGCCCACCCGAGCCCTTACCCGCCCCAGTTCGCCGGCCCGAAGCTGCTGACTGCACTGCAGAACATCGTCGGTTTCCCTGTGGCCGAGCGCGCCGGCATGCTGAGCCCGCCGGTGATCCGGGACCTTGCTGCGGGCGGCGGGCCGTGCCTCGAGCTGTTCCGCGCGCGCAGCCCCGAGCCGGTGGCGGGGGCGAACCTGTGCGCCTCGCTGGCCGGCGGCCGGGAGATGGCGGATAGCGAGGTGGACGAGGCCATAGCGCGCCTGATGCGCGTAGGAGGGGCTTTAGCCCCGACCCATTAAAGAATCGGGCCTGAAGGCCCTCCTACATCAGGTGATCCAGCCCTTCTTCTTTGCGGTTACCGAGGCCCACATGAGGTAGGCGGCGATGACGAGGATCAGGACGGGCAGCACCAGGTCGGCGGCGGTGCCCTCGAAGGCCGTGAAGGCGTAGCCCGCCCAGCCGAATACGGCGATGAGCGACACCGCGAACGTCGGTACGGCCCAGGCCTTGCGCAGGAGCAGTCCTACGGCGCCGAAGGTGCCGCCGAATACCGCCAGTGCGTAGGCCCCGGTGACCCACGCGGGCACCGGCGGTGCGGCGCCGGCCTCGCTCATCACGTGGCCGAGATAGGTGGCCACGCCGATCAGATTCCAGAGCAGCGCTACCCAGGCAACGGTCCAGTACAGGCCGGGCGGTTTGTTGTCCAGCTCGGTCATGATCTCCCCCTTTTGTCTGTTCTTATGAGGCGAAAGTGTGCGCCGCAGCCCGGTGCCGATCAAGTCTCCACGGTGAAGTGCAGGCCGGCGTTGTCGACCAGGCGGCGGATGAGCTTCTCGCCCATGGCCGGCGCCGTCGTCCAGATGCCGCCGGGCATGTCGGTGGCATCGCGCAGCAGGCAGACAGCGCTCTCGGCAATCATGCGCGAGGTGGAGCCGTAACCGGGATCGAGATCGCCGCCGACGCTGGCCCGGATCTCGCGGCCGTCCGGCATCTCGCCGATGAACAGCACATCGTAGGAGCCGGCTTCGCGTTCCTCCTTGCTGGGCCCTTCGCCGGGCTGCGGGGCGTTGTCGCCGCCGAGGGAATCCGCCTTGGCGATTGCCTTCGCCTTCGCCTCGCCTTCCTCGCCGGGGCCGACCACCAGCATCTCGTCGTAGACGAACTCCTCGCCGTAGGCATGCCCCAGCAGTGCGTTCGAGCGGTGCACGTTGCGCGTATTGATGGGCGCCATGATGAAGGGGGCGCACCACACGTCCATGGACTCGTCGTATGCCGGCTTCGTGCCCCGTGGCTGTTCCGGACCGCTGAAACCGGGTGTGAGCGCAAAAGGATCGCGCAGCAGGGCCAGCACGCTCGGATTGTTCTGCGCGGCGGCCAGCGTGGCCTTCAGGCTTGCCGCCGTGCCGCCGGAGAAGCCGCCCTTCATCTTGCGGACCCGGCCTTTTACGCGTGGTGCCGTCGCGCCGAACTCCTTCTTTGCCGCCTGTTGCAGGAAGTACACGCCCAGGTCGAAGGGGATGGAATCGAAGCCGCAGGAGAAGACGATGCGGGCGCCGCTCTCGGTGGCCTGCTCCTCGTGCTGGTCGATCATGTGGCGCATCCAGGCGGGCTCGCCGCAGAGATCCACGTAGTCGGTGCCGGTCTTCGCGCACACGGCGACCAGGTCGGAGCCGTAAAGCTGGTAGGGGCCGACGGTAGTCAGCACGAGACGGGTGCGTTCCGCCATCGCCTGCAACGAGGCCGGATCGCTCGCATCGGCGACGAGTAACGGGGTGTCCTTTGGCGCGCCGATCTCGTCACGTACGGCGGCGAGCTTGTCCTCGCTGCGGCCCGCCATGGCCCACGCGAGATCCGGGTCGTCGCCATACTGCTGGACGAGATATTCGGCGACCAGCCGTCCGGTGAAACCGGTGGCGCCGTACAGGACCAGGTCGAATTCTTTCTTGTCGCTCATGCGTTGACTCTCTCTCTCCGTGTAACGGTCTTGTCTGATGGGAATGTTGTGGACCCTAGCTTACTCCGGGTATTCGGGAAACTCCGGCAACGCCGCCGCGGTGCACGACCATGCGCTGCGCGAGCCGGTGAAGATCCGCGCCCGGGGCGAAATGTCCGTCTCAGCGCAGCACGCCGTCCTCGCGCAGACGTTCGATGATTGCACGCTGGCGCTCGATCACGGCGTGCTGCGACAGCATGCGGCCTTGCGCCATGGCGCCGTGCGGCGCCCAGTCGGTATCCGCGTAGGCGGATTCGTAGGCGCCGAAGGGCTGGCGCGAGAGGAGGTTCGCCATGCCGGTGCGCCGGCGGGCCGCGCGCAGGGCCGGCAGATCGAGGATGGCATTGGCGTTCACGCTCTCGCCGCTCTCGGCCTCGCCCAGTATCCTGCCCTCCCAGTCCACCACTTTGGACATCGCGTCGGCGGAGGCGGAGGGCAGGGGCGTGCCGGCGATGCCGGCCGTGTTCGCCGAGACCACGTAGGCCATGTTCTCGATGGCGCGGGCACGCTTCATGACGTCCTTCTTCGTCTGCAGCGGCGAGCCGACCTCGGAGGTGTGATGCAGCAGGATCTCCGCGCCCTTCATCGCGGTCATGCGGGCGATCTCCGGGTACAGGATCTCCTCGGAGGCGATGGTGCCCAGCGTGCCGATCCCGGTGCGGGCCACGGGGAAGACGGCGTCCGCGCCGTAGCGAGCCAGATAGTCGTCCCACACGTCCCAGGGCGTCGGCGTGTACAGAGATATCATGCGCCGGTAGCGCAGGATGGTGTCGCCGTTCGGCGCGATCACGGTGTTGGTCTGGAAATAGAGCTCCGGGAAGGCGGGGTCGTTCTCGTAGAGGTTGCCCGCGAGATACACGCCGAAGCGCTCCGCGATGCCCGCCAGCGCCTCGTACTCCGGCCCGCCGATGTCGACGGCGGCCTTGGCCTTCCATTCCTCCCGGCTCTCGCGCAGGGGGAAGCCGGTGAGGTAGTACTCGGGTAGCACCACCAGGCGCAGCTCGCTGCCGTTGAAGGTCTTCAGGAACCGCTTGGCGGATGCGACCTGGCCGGCGATGCGGCGGATGGAGGCCATCATGCGGGCGCGAGCCGCCTCCGGGGTGGCGTCCTGGTTGACCGCGTCGCACAGGGTCTGCAGCGCGAGGGCGGAGTAGCGGGGAGCGTCGTCGTCGGCGCGTGCACGGTGGGTGAGAGGCAGGAGGGCGAGGGAGCCGAGGCCGGCGAGGACGTCGCGGCGGCTAATGGCCGCCGGCAGGAGGGCCTTCAGGCCCGATTCCGTCGCCGACTGTGTGGCCGATTCTCTGGACGATTCGCAATCGGGCCTGAAGGCCCTCCTACGTGGGGGTTTCATGCCTCGGGCTCCTTCAGCGATTCCATTTCGTGTGCGGCTGCAAGCCATTCCGCCTCGGCGGCCGCCAGTTCGCGTTCCAGGTCCGCCTGATCGGCCAGCAGAGCTTTCAGGCGGTCCCGGTTCGCCTCATCGTACAGGTTCTCGTCGGCCAGCTCCGACTGCAGCTTGCCGCGGCGAGCCTCCAGCGCCGCCAGCGATTCCTCCGCGCGGGCCAGCCGTTTCTTCACGGGTGTCAGCTGCCGGCGCCGCTCGGCTTCCCGGCGTTTGCGCTCGCGCCGCGCCGCGGCCGTGTTGGTCGTATCTTCGTTGCCGCTGACCTCTTCGTCCGTGCGCCGGTCGCCCCGGTTGTGCTCGGCGAGCCAGCGGGGGTAGTCGTCCAGGCTGCCGGCAAACTCGTCCACGGTGCCGCTGTGCACCAGCAGCAGGGTGTCGCAGGTGACGCGCAGCAGATGCCGGTCGTGGGAGACGATCAGCATGGCGCCCTCGAAATCCTGCAGCGCGACGGCCAGGGCCTGGCGCATCTCGATGTCCAGGTGGTTGGTCGGCTCGTCCAGCAGCAGCAGGTTGGGGCGGCGGTAGACCAGCAGCGCGAGTGCCAGCCGGGATTTTTCGCCGCCGGAGAACGGGCCGGTGGGCATGAACACCGTGTCTCCGGAGAAGCCGAAGCCGCCGAGGAAGTTCCTGAGCGCCTCCTCGCGGGCGTCCGGGTCGACGTCTGCCAGATGCTCGATGGCCGAGCGCGCGGGGTCGAGCTGCTCCACCTGGTGCTGGGCGAAGTAGCCGACAGCGAGGTCCTTTGCCGGCAGCCGTTCCCCGTCACGGGGCTCCAGCATGCCGGCGGCGAGTTTGATCAGCGTGGACTTGCCGGCGCCGTTCGGCCCCAGCAGCCCGATGCGGTCGCCGGGGGCGAAGGCGAGCTGCACGCCGGAGAAGACGGTGACGTTGCCGTAGCCGGCCGACACCCGCTCCAGCGTGAGAAGAGGGCGCGGCGTCTTCACCGGCGGGAGCAGCGAGAAGCGGAACGGGGAGTCGACGTGCGCCGGCGCGATGGTCTCCATACGCTCGAGCGCCTTCAGCCGGCTCTGGGCCTGCCGGGCCTTCGTTGCCTTGTAGCGGAAGCGCTCCACGAAGGAGCGCATGTGGGCGATCTCGCGCTGCTGTTTCTCGTACTGGGCCTGCTGGTGGGCGAGACGCGCCGCGCGCACGGTCTCGAAGGTGGTGTAGTTGCCGGTGTACAGGGTGAGCTGCCCGCGCTCGATATTCAGGATGTACTCCGCCACGCCGTCCAGAAAGTCGCGATCGTGGGAGATCAGCAGCAGAGTGCCCGGGTACTCCCGCAGCCAGCCCTCCAGCCAGATGACCGCATCCAGATCCAGGTGATTCGTGGGCTCGTCCAGCAGCAGGAGGTCCGAGCGGCACATCAGCGCACGGGCCAGGTTCAGGCGCATGCGCCAGCCGCCGGAGAAGGTGTCGACGGGACGCTCCTCCTGGCCGGGCAGGAAGCCGAGGCCGTGCAGCAGGCGTGATGCACGGCTGCGGGCGGTATAGCCGTCTGCGGATTCGATGCGGGCATGAGCTTTCGCAATGGCCGTGCCGTCGCCGGCCGCCTCGGCGTCCGCCAGGTCGGCCTCGATCGCACGGAGGTCGGCATCACCGTCCAGGACGTATTCGATGGCGGGCCTGGTATCGGAGGGCGTGGCCTGGTCGACGTGGGCGATGACCCAGTCCGGCGGCAGCCGGCACTCGCCGGCATCGGGAGCCAGTTCGCCGAGGATCATCCGCAGCAGGCTGGTCTTGCCCGTGCCGTTGGCGCCGGTCACGCCCACCTTCTGCCCGGGGTGGATCTGGGCGCCGGCGTGTTCGAACAGGAGCCTCGGCCCGCGGCGGAGCGCGACGTCAGAGAGCTGGAGCATCGACACATTGTAATGGAGCTTTCGCCGAGCCCCACGGGGTGTCTTACACTGGGTTCACCGCAGAGTCAGGGAACGCAGCTCCATGAGACGACACCTCTTCGACAGCCCCCTGGGCCAGGTCCACTTCGTGGACAGCGGCGACCCGGCGGCCCGGCCCCTGCTGCTGATGCACCAGGTGCCCCGGTCGGTGGACGAGTTCGCCGAGGTCATCCCGCTGCTGGACGAGCACCTGCGCGTGATCGCCATGGACCTGCCCGGCTACGGCTGCTCCGATCGTCCGCCGTCGCAGCCGGATATTGCGCAGTACGCCGAGGTGGCGGTCGCGCTGCTCGATCACCTGGGTCTCCCGCGCGCCGCGCTCGGCGGCCACCATACCGGCGCCATCGTCTCCATCGAGGCGGCCGCCGCGTGGCCGGAGCGGGTATCGCACCTGGTCCTGTCGGGTCCGGTCTACATGGACGAGGCGGCGCGACGGGAGCTCGGCGCCGTGTTCGAGCAGTGGCACGTGCAGCCGGACGGGTCTCATCTGGCGGAGAAATGGCACCGGATGGCCGGCTGGATCGACGATCCGGCGCTTACCCAGCGCTGCGTGCTGGACCTGTTCCGGGCCGGCGAGACCAGCGAATGGGGCCATTTCGCGGTGGCGGAATACCCGATGGAGGAGCGCCTGCCGCGGGTGAAAGCGCCGGCGCTGGTGCTCTCGGGCGTTGACGATCCCTTCAGTCAACCCCATAAGAATCAGGTATTTGCAGAAGTTCTCCCCGATTGCCGCCTGGCGACCATCGGCAGCGGCATATTCATGTTGAACGAGCGGCCGCGGGAGTGGTCTGAATCTGTCCTGGCGTTTCTTGGCTGAAGATCGGCTGAAATTTGCGGCATTCCACAGTGTGCGCCGCGGTCCGATCCGTATAATTAGCGCCGAAACTCCATCAAGACCAGGTATATCATCCGCTATGACGACCGAATCCAGATCGACCCCGGGGCTCCAGTGGGTCAACATCATCTTCTTCGCCGTGACGACGCTCGGCGGCGTCGTCGGCGCGCCGCTCTATATCTATTACAACGGCATCGCCGCGGCGGAAATCTGGCTGGCGCTGGCGTTCTTCGTGCTGAGCGGCCTCGGCATTACCGTCGGCTATCATCGGTTATTCGCCCACGCCACGTTCAAGACCAACCGCGTGGTGAGGTTCCTGATGCTGTTCTTCGGCGCGGCGGCCTTCGAGCAGTCGGCCCTCGAGTGGTCATCGCAGCACCGGGATCATCACAAGTACGTGGATACGGACAAGGACCCCTACAGTATCAAGAAGGGCTTCTTCTACGCCCATATCGGCTGGCTGATCTTCTGGAAGCGTGAGAACGACTTCAGCAACGTGAAGAACCTCTCGAACGATCCGATGATCATGCACCAGCACCGCTACTACGTTCTGTGGGCGACGGTGGCAGGCATCCTGACCCCGGCGGCCATCGGCTGGATGACAGGACACCTGCTGGGCGCGCTGCTGATCGCCGTCTGCCTGCGCCTGACGCTGGTCTATCATGCCACGTTCTTCATCAATTCCGTCTGCCACACCTTCGGCAAAGCCACCTACGACGTGGATGCCACAGCGAAGGACAACTGGCTGGTGGCGTTCCTGACCTTCGGCGAGGGCTATCACAACTTTCACCACCGTTTCGGCGGCGACTACCGCAACGGCGTGCGCTGGTATCAGTTCGACCCGAGCAAGTGGACCATCGCCCTGCTCGAGAAGCTGGGTCTCGCGTGGGACCTCAAGCGGGTGTCCGACTTCCGCATCATGGCCGCCCGGCTGGACGGCGAGAAGACACGGCTGGACAGCTGGCTGGAGGAGACTGCGGATGCGTCGCATCGCCTGCGTGCCAACTTCGGTGAGCAGGCCGCAAGGCGCTACGAGCGGCTGCGCAAGCGCCTGGTCGACTGGGAGGCTGCGGCGAAGGAGCACAGCAAGGTGCTGCAAGGCCAGGTGTCGAACTATTCTGACGACATCCGCGAGTCCACCCGCCGCCGGGTTGCTGAGGCCAAGGCCCGCTTCCAGGAGGCGCGTGCCGACTGGAACTCGCTGCTGAGGGAGTGCGCGGTAGCCGCCTGACCGGCAGCCGCCCAATCATCCTCTAGACAACCTCGAACCAGGGGAGCCGTGCTGAGTCAGCCGGCTCCCTTTTTCATTCCCGCTCCCAGCGAAAGCCGAGGAAGCCGAGTACCGCCCCGCGGAAAAAGGAATCCGTGACGCAGGACAGGTGCGACTTGCCGGGCACGATGACGGCCTTGCCGCCCGGGATCGCCTCCGCCAACGGGATCGGGCTGCCGGCCACGGTGTCCCGGGACCCGGCGATGACCAGCGCCGGGGTCTCCACTTCCTCGAACGCGGTCTCGCGCAGACCGGCGAACGAACCGAGCAGGCATGCGGACAGCGCGCCCGGCCGTCCGCCGATCTTCGTCATCTTCTCGTACAGCGGCACCATCGCCGGGATGGCCAGCGAATCGGTCTTCTTGTTGTCTGCCGTCAGCTTGAAGCCGCGGGAAGTCCAGTATTCGGGATCCTCCAGCTCCAGCAGATTAATGCCGGTGCCGCCGATCACGACGGAGTGGAAGCGCTCGCCATGGTGGGCGAGCAGCCAGCCGGCATTTCGCCCGCCCATCGAGTAGCCGAACAGGTCCGCCTGGTCGATTTCCAGGTGATCCATCAGGCGGATCACGTCGCCTGCGATGCCCTCCGGCGCGTAGTCCTCCGGCTCGGAGGGCTTGTCGCTGCGGCCGTGGCCGCGGGCATCCGGGGCGATGACCCGGAAGCCCGCGTCGCGCAGCACCCGGTACCAGCCGGTGGCCTTCCAGTTGGTGATGCGGTCGGCCGCGAAGCCGTGCAGCAGAATGACGGGGTCGCCCTCACCGACGTCGTCATAGGCGATGCTGAAGCCCTGGGAGTCGAAGCGTTCCATCAACGGCGCTCGCGGGGGACGCGCAGTGTCATGCCGGCCGAGACGCCGGCGTGGTCCGAGGGCCAGAGGCCTGAGATCGTCTTGTCTTCGGGCTCCTCGCCGATAACGTCGGCACGCACGCCACGCACGATGGGGCCGCCGTAATGGTCAGGCGCCTGGCGCACCCAGATGAGGTCGATCCGTTCCTCGAGCTGCGAGACCGGGTTGTCGAGCAGGGTGTCCTGGCAGCAGGTGTAGCCGGGGCTCCAGCGTCCGCCGCGTTCGTTCCAGACATCGATGTAGGTGGCGTGGGTCATGACGGAATAGGGCGTCGGACAGGACGTGGGGATGAACCCGCCGCCGCCGTCCGGCACGAGACAGTCTACGTGCGGACCGTCATCCGGACTGGAGTTGAAGTCGCCGACCACGACCTGGACGTGGTCGTCCGCGTACAGGAACTGGACGAGTTCGGTTGTCTGTGCCGCCTGGATGGCGCGGAAGAAGGGTCCCAGCTCACCGCCGCCACTGACCTCCAGGTGGGTGTTCACGAAGCGGTAGTCGCGACCGCGTACCGTCGCTTCGACCGCGGTATAGCCGCGCAGCACCTTGTCGAAGCCTGGCAGCAGCGGATTGTCCACCGGAAGTCCTGCGTCGAAGTTCTTCGCCACCGGATTGCGGGTCTCGACATCCTTGCGCGCGATCGTGACGTCCCGGTCGGTCAGAACGACGTAGACCGGAGTCCCGTCCGGCAGGCTGGCCGGCAGTCCGGCCAGATCGATATTCGTGACCGACGCGGCTTCCCGGTAAAGCGTGCCTCTGGCGTTCAGGTTGGCCAGCAGGATGTCGAGGTAGTCGAGATCGACGGGACACTGCGTGAGTGCCGCGTCCAGGCACAGCCGGATCACGTAGACCTCCTGCAGACCGACGAGGTGCGGGCGTTCCTCCCGGATCAGCTCGGCCAGCTTCATCGCGCGCTGGGGGTAGTCCGTGGCGAGGATCTGGCGCACGACCAGCGCTGCCGCCTCCGCGAAGTCCTCGGGTGGCACCGACAGCGGCAGCAGTATGTCGCCGCCCACGTAGAGGTTCTGTGTCATGACCGTGAGCTGGCCGGCCCGGAACTTACGGAAGTCCCCGGCATCGACGCTGCCGACGCCGGCCAGGAACAGAAGCGCCGCTGTGAACAGCAGTAAGAACCATTTCGGGAATTTCATGTCGCTTTCCTCCGCTTGCGACGGCGATGCGACTCATCCCTGTACGCATCCGCGGCCGCGGCATGCTTGTTCGTGCAGATTCCTTCGGGCGGCGGACTCGCCGCAATAGGGACTTGTCACCGCTCAGCGATTGCCCTGAACGAGTACGCCGATATCGTCACCCCGGATCTCCCGCGGCGCCGAGTCTCGCCGGCGGTTGGGCCCGAAGGAGTAGACGAAGCTCACCTCCTCGTCGCCGGCGCATTCGTGGCGCACCCAGTAGGGCAGGCCCCAGGGGTCCAGGAAGTAGCGCGCCCGGGTGGCATCCAGCCCGTCCGTCGTGAGGTTCGCGAACCGGCCCTCGCTGAGGTAGCTCTGGCCCCACTCCACGCGGAAGGTATACACGCGCTTGTGCACGCCGCAGCGGGTGCGCACGCGCTCGTGGGTGAAGTCGGCGGCGAGCGCCCGGAGCTCCGTCTCGGCGGCGCGCCGGAGTTTGCCCGGGTCGCCGTGCAGCAGGGTCGTAGCCCGCAGCGTGCCGAAACCCAGAGCGGCCGTGAGCACGGCCCCACCGAGCGCGATCGCGGCGCCGGCATTCCCTGCGCCGCCGCCGAGTTCCTGCGCGTTGGCGGCGATCGCCGTCAACATTCCCAGGCCCAGCATGAGCTCGGCCCATTCGCCGGCATACTCGAGGGGATAGGCGGCGTAGAAGGCGGCAGTGGCGGCGAAGGCGGGCATCAGGGCGGGGTGCGGCGCGACGATGGCCAGCTTCGACAGCAGGCGGCCGGTGGCCGGTATGGCGGCGGCGAGCGGCAGCGCCACGCCGTAGCCGAGCACGATGAGCTGGAAGGCGAGCTGGCGCAGGTCGCTGGCCACCACGTTGTGGAGGTTCAGCTCCTGCTGGAAGTTGTCGGTGAGGAAGTACTCGGGCGGCGTGAAGCCGAGCAGCCGCTGGCCCCAGGAGATTTCCTCGCCGGCGACGAAGACGCAGAACAGTCCGAGGCCGAGCACGAACCAGGGCACCCGGCGATGGCGCCACCACTGGTGATGCGCAGCCCAGGCGGCCGCGGCGGCGGCCAGCAGGAAGGCCCACACGGTGGCCCATTCGAGCCAGTGGTCCTCCTGGACGATGCGGTAGTAGAGCTCGGCATGACGCGCGTCCAGATACCAGGCCAGAGCAGCCGGAGAAGCAACGATCAGGTTGGCGATGAGCCAGCGCGCCGGACGCATGGGTCTCTCCAGAAAAACGAAGGGCAGGTCCCGGAGGAGCCTGCCCTTCGATGATACCGGCATTCCGCCGGCTTCCGGTTCGTCGTTAGCGCTCAGAGCACGGAGGCGATCGCCTCGATCTCTTCGCGGGTCAGGGCCTGCAGGGCCTCGGTGCCCATGCCGCCGCGGTTGCCGTCGATGGCTGCCTCGATCTCGTCTGCCGTGGCGCCGCCGACGTCAGTCTCCGCAAGCGCGCCATGGCAAGCTTCAGCGCAGTTGGCAGCATACAGCGCCTCACCGTCGGGCGCCTCGGAGCCCCCGCCGGTCGAACCATCCGTTGCCGTGATGGTGACGCTGTCTGGAGCACTGTCCTCGGTGCCGTCGTTGACGACCAGCTCGGCGATGTAGTCGCCGGCCACGTCGGGCGTGAACGACGGATCCGCCAGCGTCGCGTCGTCGAGTGACGCCGCGCTGCCTTCCGGCACCTGCAGGCTCCAACTGTAGGTGAGCATGTCGCCGTCCGGGTCGGAACTGCCCGTTCCGTCCAGCATGTAGGCGACGCCAACCGCTACGGAGTCATCCGGGCCTGCGTCGGCGATCGGCGGCGTGTTGGTGCTGGGCGTGCGCTGGTCGTCCTCGGCGCGCACCGTCTCGGCTTCGAAGCAGCCGTCGGTGCCCTCTGCACCGAACACTTCCGCGTCCAGACCGGCTTCGAGATCGCCGAGCCCGGCTTCGGCCGACTCGCTGCCCTCGTCCGTGAGCGTGACCAGGGTGATGGTCGTGTCGTCGTCGACGCACACCTGGCGGTCGCCGGTTTCGGCCGTGGTCAGGATGAACTGATCGGCCTCGGTGTCCACGCTCTGGATGATGCCGGTGATGGTCTCGCCGACCGCGGCGTCCGGATCCAGCACGATGAACGAGGTGCGCAGCGCATCCGGCTCGTCATTGGAGAGCGCGATCACGCCCTCGAAGTGGCCGATCTGGCCGCGCAGGAGGTCTTCCCGCGTGAGTCGCTCGCCGGCCTTCGTGAACACGCCGGTGCCGTCCTGGTAGAGACCGGTGAGGACGGTATCGTCGCCGAAGCCCTGTCCCGGCGCGATGGCCAGCCCGAACTCGTCGTCGACGTTGATGTCTTCGGTGATCTCGCCGTTCAGGCGCTCGAAGGTGCCCATGTCGCCGAGCTCGATGACGTAGGCCTCGAGAATCAGATCGTCGTCGTCGAAGGAAGAGTCGCTGTCGCTGTCCGTGTCGGAATCGGAGTCGGCCGAGTCTTCGGAGCCGTCGGTGTCGCTGTCGCTGTCACCATTGTCGTCGCCCCCGTTGCCGGAGCCGTTGTCCGTATCGCTGTCCGTATCGGTGTCCGAATCGCCGTCGGTGTCGCCGTCGTCGGCCGGCGTCTCGTCGCTGGCCCGCAGCCGGCCGATCGCGGTCAGCGGCTCGCCGACGACGATGTCGCCGAACAGGGCCGGCGTACCGTCGGTGCCGAAGATGCCGGTCTCGCCGCTAGCGAGGACGGTGACACACTTGTTGTTGTCGCTGTCATCACCGCCACGATCGGAGTCGCTGTCGTCGTCGCTGTCGTCAGAGGCCCGACCCTGCTGACACAGGACGAAGCTGTCCTCGGTATCGCTGACGGAGTCTACGGAACCGAAGATGCGCGTGAGTTTCGTGCCCGGTTCCATCGAACCCTCGTCGCTGATCTTCACGAAGACCACAGGCCGGAACTGGAATTTCTCGCCGTTGCCGGTCTCGACCACCTTCAGCGATTTCTTCGCATCCACGTCGATCTCGACCAGCAGTGTCGAGCCCGGCGTAACGAAGAAGGTGCCGCGGGGATTCAGGTCGACCTTGCCGTTGCCCGGCAGCTTGACCGAGTACTCCTCCACCGGGTCCGTGTCGAGATCCACGATGGTCAGGTCGTCGAGGATCAGGCGGATCTTGTCGTAGTCGCCGGCGGGGACGTCCTCGGCAACGGTGAACAACTCGTTGAAGCTGCCCAGTTGCAGGAAGTCGACCACCTCGGCGGGTTCGCCGTCGGGTATCGAGAAGATGGTCACGTCGCCGCTGTCGCCGAGCAGGCGGATCTCTCGGATCTCGGCCAGGAACTTGTCGAAGCGATCCGTGGGACCGTCGGTGAACATGATGCCGACGGTGCCGGTCTTCGCCGACGAACTCGGCGGCGGCGTCGGATCCGGGTCGGGCTCGGTTCCCGCGGGGCTGCCTCCGCCTCCGCCACCGCAACCGGCGAGGAGGAAGAGTACGGAAAGCGCGGCGATGCCGCGCCGCCAGTCAGTCGTGTTCATCATGATTCGCTCTCGTTCGGTTATCGAGTGAATGTATTGGGCATTTTCGTCCTATATGCGCAGGAATCAACCTGTCGCAAACCGGCGACAGGTCCAGGCGGCTCCCGGGACCCTCGAATCATGCAGTTAGCCGGGCTCGCGGCCTCTTATGTCAATTCTGCAGCCCTGTTCGCGGCGGCCTCCGCGTCGCGGTGCGCGAAAAATCCCGCTGCTCCGGGTTGCGAGGCACGGCGGCCCGGCCCCGGACTTGCAGCCGATATCCCGGGTTGGGGTTGCATGGGCCTCTAATGTGTGCGTAAACTGCACACATGAGTTCCCAGCTGAGCGAAATCACCCGAAGTGCCTGCCGCCGCCTCCTGCGGCCGGTGATCCGGATGCTGCTCAGACTCGGCATCAGCTGGAAAGAGTTTGCGGAGATAGCGAAATTGGTATTCGTCGAGATCGCCAGAGAGGACTACGGCGTACACGGCAGGCCCACCAACGCTTCCCGCGTCGCTCTCATGACGGGGCTCAGCCGCCGCGAGGTCGGCGAGATCCGCAAGCGTCTCGACAGCGAGACCCCGCTGGCGATCGAACCGAAGAGCCGCATCTCGCGGGTGCTGACAGGGTGGTACAAGGACCCCGAGTTCTCCGCAGGCGGGCGGCCCAGGGAACTCGACGAGGCCGAGTTCCACCGGCTGACGCACCGCTATGCCGGGGACATCCCGGACCGGGCCATCACCAAGGAGATGCTGGCCCTCGGGCTGATGGAAGCCGCGGCGGCGGGCCGCTACCGGGTGGTGCGGCGCGACTACCTGCGTGACGCAGCAGACGCCGACATCGTCCGCCACATGGGCCAGGCGCTGCATGACCACGGGGTCTCACTCGCGCACAACCTGAACCCCGAGCGCAGCGAAGGCTGGTTCGAGGGCTTCGCCTCCAACGATCACATGCCCCGAGGCGCCGCCGAGAAGCTCAATGCTCTCCTGCAGCAGGACGGTCAGGCCTTCCTCGAGCGGGTCGATGCCTGGCTGAGCGAGCACGAGCTCGACGCGCCGCACGGCACGGGCAACGGCAACAGCAACAGGAACGGAACAGAACCCGTCAGCCGCATCGGCGTCGGCGTCTACCTTTTCGAACATCCGCAAGACACTCACTGAAGCATTCAACGCAAGGAAGATTCCCATGGCATCCCCCTCCCCGAAACTGCTCGCTACACTCCTCGCAGCGCTCGCTCTTGCCGCCTGCGGCGGCGGTGGCGGCGACTCCGGCAGCATCGCCCCGCCACCGCCGCCGGACGACGGCGGCGACACCGGGGGCATCGACCGCAGCGGCATCTTCGTGCTCGGCTCCATCAGCGGGTTCGGCAGCGTCATCGTGGACGGCGTGAGCTTCGATACGTCCGCTGCCACGATCGAGGTGGATGACGAGCCGGCCACGGAAGCTGATCTGAAGACCGGCGAGATCGTATTCGTCGCCGGCGAGATCGACGATGACGGCAATGCCACGGCGGCTACCGTGGCTACCGACGATCTGTTGCGTGGGCCGATCGGGAGCATCGACCTCGTCGCCGGCACGTTCGTGGTGCTGGGTCAGACCGTGAAGGTGGAGGTCGACACGGCGTTCGACGATTCGGTGCCCAACAACGCCATCGATGGCCTGAGCGTAGATCAGGCGGTGCGCGTGGACGGCTTCCTCTCCCCCGACGGACGCATCATCGCCACCCGCGTGGAACGCGACGACGGCGACGACCTGCAGGTGGTCGGTGTCGTCGGCAATCTCGACGACTCGGCGCTGACGTTCACCATCGGCGCCCTGCTCATCGATTATTCGGCGGCGACGTTCGAGGACTTCGACGGCGCCGATCTGGCTGACGGTCAGGTGGTGGAGGTCGAGGGCAATGCGCTGAACGCCGGTGGCGAGCTGCCGGCGACGAAGGTCGAGCGGATCACCGACGACCTCGGCGCCGACGACGACGACCTGGCCGAAATCGAGGGCATCGTCACCGCGGTCATTTCCGGCGACGAGTTCGAGGTGAACGGCATCGCCGTCGGCACCGATGGCGCCACCGTGTACGAGGGTGGCGGCCCCGCCGACATCGTCGAAGGCGCGCGCGTTGAGGTGGATGCCGTGGCACAGGCCGGTGGCACCCTGCTTGCCACGAAGGTGGAATTCGAACCCGAGAAGGTCGTGGAGATCGAGGCTACCGTGGAGGCGGTGAATGCCGCCGCAGGCACGCTGCAGACCCTCGGCATCACCGTAGCCATCGAGGACGGCACCCGGTTGGAGGACGACAGCGACCTCGACCTGCGCCGCTTCTCGCTCGCCGACATCAGCGTGGGTGACTTCGTGGAGATCGGCGGCAGCGAATCCGGCACCTCCGAGGCGACAGCGGTGCTGCTGAAGCGCGACGACGACGGCGACGACGGCGTCAAGCTGCAGGCCCGGGTGCAATCGGTCGGCGAGCCCGACTTTACGCTGCTCGGCGTTACCGTGCGCACGAACGGCGAGACAGAGTTCGAAGACGGTGACACGGAGATCACGGCGGCGGAGTTCTTCGCCAATGCGGTCGGCCGGATCGTGGATGTCGAAGGCACCTGGGACGGCAGCGTGCTGACGGCCGATGAAGTCGAGTTCGAGGTGGAGGACTGATGCGATGACGACGAAAAGAACTGCGGATCTCCGGGTCGGCCCGGCTCCCTCGGCTCTGCCCGCCGGCTCGGTGCGTCCGCTGGAAGCCGGCCGCCTGCGGGCGGCACGCTCGGCGTTCGTGACCCGGCGGGTGCCGCTGGAAGACGCGAAGACGCTGGTCACGGACGCCTGCCCCACTGCCGGCGACCTGGTGCTGGCCCGGGTCAAGCGCATCCGCCACCACGGCAAGCTGCAGTGCGCGCGCGGGCGGCGCGTGCAGCTGTTCCACGGCGACGAGATCGTGGTCTGCTACGGCGATCGCTATGCGCCCCAGCAGTTCGAGGCCTACGTGCCGCGAACCATCGGCCATTGCCACCTGGTGGCCTCCGGCGGCGTCGCTGCCCAGGCCGTCAACTGGCATCAGCGCATCCACCGCGGACCCACCGAGATCGAGGCACTGGGCATCCTGGCCGACGAGCACGGTAATACGCTCAACCTGCGCCGCTACACGCTGCCGGCGGGCTCCGGCGGCGAGGCGCCGCCGCGCGTGATCGTCGTGGCCGGTACCTCCATGGATTCCGGCAAGACCACGGCCGGCGCCCACCTGGTGCGCGGGCTGACCCGGGCAGGCCTGCGCGTGGGTGCCGCGAAGATCACCGGTACCGGCGCCTGCAACGACTACTTCCTGATGAAGGATGCCGGTGCGGAGCCGGTGCTCGATTTCACCGACGCCGGCTACGTCTCCACCTACCGCGTTGGCGAGGCCGCAATCCGGCGCATCTCGGAGACCCTGATCGCCGAACTCGGCCGCAGCGGTGTCGACGTAGCGGTGGTCGAGGTGGCCGACGGCCTGGTCCAGTCCGAGACCGCGGCGCTGCTCGGCGCTGACTGGCTGCGACGGGCGATCGACGGCGTCGTCTTCTGTGCGCAGGACGCGATGGGCGCGAGGGCGGGTGTGGACTGGTTGCGTGAGCGCGGCCACGGCGTTATTGCCGTCTCCGGTCTGCTGACGGCCGCACCGCTGGCCATGCGCGAGACCGCCGACCTGGTGGAACCGCCGGTGGTTGGCCTGGACGGCCTGTCCGACCGCTATGTCTCCCGCTCGCTGCTCGCCTGTGAGCACGGCGGCACGGAACTGCGCGATGCCGTCGCAGGCTGAAAGCCTCGCCCTGGACGTCCGCGCCGCGGCCCGGGCGGCGCCTGCCCGCTTCGCCGCGCTGCTGGCGAATGCGCTGGGGCAGGCGGCCTGCACGGTCGCCCTGGCACTGGGCGCGAAGGCGGTCGTTGGCGGTGGCGCCGGTGGCGTCATGCTGGCGGTGCTGGTGGCGGCCGCGCTGGCCGGCGCGTGGCTGCGCGGACGAGAGCGTGTGGACGCGGAGGAGCTGGGTCAGGTCTTCGTGCACGGGCTGCGCCTGCGGCTGTTCGAGCATCTCCTCGGCGTGCCGTCGCGCACGCTGGCGGGCAAGCCGAAAGGTGGTGCCCTGGTGCGCTTCGTCGGTGACCTGCAGGCGATCAAGACCTGGGTGAGCCGGGGGCTCGCCCAGTTACTGGTGGCGCTGCCGCTGCTCGTAGCGGCGGTCGCCGTCCTCGCATGGATGGACGCGTTGCTCGGCGCGATGGCCGCGGGCCTCGTCGTCGTCGGAGGCTTCGGCGCCGCACTTCTCGCCGGTCCGCTCGCGGATGCCAATCGGCGTCTGCGTAACCGCCGTGGTCAGCTGGCCCGCTTCGTCACCGAGATGATGCAGGCGGTGCCCTCGGTCCAGGCCCACGGCAAGGAGTCCCGGGAGCGGCGCAGGCTCGACAGCCGCGGTGAAAAGCTGATCCACGCCGCCGGCGATCGCGCGCGCCTGGTGGGCCGGGTCCGCAGCCTGGTGCAGCTGCTGGGCTCGGGTGCCCTGCTCGCCGTACTGGTCGGCGGAGCCGGCCGGCTCGACGCCGCGGAAATGGTGGCTGCCCTGACCGTGGTCGCCTGGCTCACCACGCCGATCCGTGATCTCGGCCGGGTGTTCGAGTACTGGCAGGCAGCCGACGTGGCGCGCGAGCGCATTCGCGCCTTCCTGCGCTGGCCGCGGCTGCCCCGCAACCGCAGCGGCCGCCGTCTGCGCCGGGCCGCCGGCGAGCTGCGCTACGAGGCGGTGGTTGCCTGCCCGGGTGCCGCTCCGCTGGATCTCGCGATCGAGGCCGGCAGCGTCATCGCGATCACCGGTCCGAACGGCTGTGGCAAGAGTTCGGTGCTCGCCGCCACCGCCCGGCTGCAGGCTCCGGTCGCCGGCAGAGTGTTCCTCGACGGTCAGGATCTGGCCCGGGTACGCAACCGGGACATACGCCGCCACGTCGCCATCGTCGGGCCGGATCTGCCGCTCATCCGCGGGTCCGTGCGCCGCAACGCCAGCTACCGCAGCCGCGGCATGACGCCACAGGCGTTCCGCAGCCTGATGCGCCGCTGCCGCCTGGAACACCTCCTGGAGGAGGGCGGCGACTCCCCGGACCGCATCGCCGAGGCCGGACTGAATCTCTCCAGCGGCGAGCGCCAGCGACTCGCTCTGGCGCGCGCGCTGTGGCCCGAGCCCAGCGTCCTGCTGCTGGACGAGATCGATGCCCACCTGGATGCCGAGACGCTCCGGGTGGTGAAGAACATCATCGCGGGTTTCCCCGGCACCGTCGTCGTCGTCACGCACGATCCGCGGCTGCTGGAGGCGGCGGGCCGGGTCATCGAACTGGCCGCAGACGGCTCGGTGGGTTCCGACCGGGCGCACGCCGCCGCAGACGTCGCCTGAGCGCCGGCCATGACGCGTCATACCGCCGGCGGCGGCCTCATCGTGAAACGGAAGCTGGTGTGCGAGCCCCGCACCCGCTATCTGCGCTTCCTGCCGCGTGATCCGGATCCGGCGCGGCTGCCCATGATCTGCGTCCATGGCATCAGCCGTCATGCGCGGGGTCATCTGGAGGCCTTCGTGCCCTGGGCCGAGAGCACCGGCACGGAGCTGATCGCGCCGCTGTACGACCGCCGGCGCTATCGCGGCTACCAGCGCCTGCGGTCGTCCAACCGGCGCCTGCATGCCGCCGCGGCGCTGGACGCGATCCTCAACGAAACCGTCATGGACCGTCCGTGCCTGCTGTTCGGCTTCTCCGGCGGGGCGCAATTCGCGCACCGTTACGCGCTGGTGCGGCCCGGCAGGGTGGCCGCCCTGGCGATGGCCGCTGCCGGTTGGTATACCTTCCCGAGCCGCGCCGCGAGCTTCCCTTACGGTCTCGCGTCCGGCCGCCTGCCGGGATCGCTCGCCATCGACTACCCGGGCTTCCTCGGCCTGCCGAAATGCGTGCTGGTGGGCGACCGCGACGTGGAGCGGGACGACTCCCTGCGCTCGAACCGCCGCCTGGACAGCGAGCAGGGCGACAACCGGCTCACGCGCGCCACGGCCTGGGTGGAGGCCGTGAACCGGCAGGCTCGCAGGACGCCGGGAGCCCCCGCCTGCGAACTCGTGATCATGCCCGACGCGGGCCACGACTGGAACGAGTGCTATGCCAGCGGCGGACTCGCCCGCCGCGTCACCGACTTCTTCGACGGGCTGCAGCCGCAGGCCTCGGCAACCCCCGACTCGCCTTGCCCCCGCGTTGCTGCGGCGGGCGCTTATACGCCTTTCGATTGACCATGGAGAGAATCATGCACACGTTACCGTGCCGCTTGCTGTTGTTCGGAATCCTGGCCGGGGCGGCGCCGATATTTACCGCCGCGGCCGCGGAGACGTCGTTCAGCCTGGACGACGGCGCCGAGATCGAGTGGGACGACGACCGTTATCTCCGCGTGGGCGGGCGCATACACTACGATGTCGCCCGCTACGACGACGACGTGACGGTGCTCGAGGACGAGCAGGACTTCCGCCGCGCCCGCGCCATCCTGCGGGCCCGCTATGACGACTGGCAGTTCCGGGCGGATTACGACGTCGGCATCGTCGAGGGCTGGCGCAATCTGTATGTGCGCTACCGGGGCTGGAGCCGCAAGCGGCTCACCATCGGCAATCAGGTGGCGCCGTTCTCCCTGGACGATCTGGCCAGCAGCAACGATCTCACTTTCATGGAGCGCTCGCTGGCCTCGGCTCTCAGCCCCGGCATGCTCACCGGTGTCTCGCTGCGGGCCTGGGGCGACGACTGGAGCGCCACTGCCGGCGTGTTCGGCGACGAGCTCAGCGATCTCGACCGGCGCACCGTCGACGGCACCTCGGTGATCGGGCGAGTGACCTGGGCGCCCATCCGCAAGAAGCGCCGGGTGCTGCACCTCGGACTGGCCCAGGAGTACCGCTCCGTGGATTCCAACGAGGACGTGCGCATCCGCGCGCGCCCCGAGTCCCGCCTGACTGACGAGCGCCTGGTCAACACCGACCGTCTCGCGGGCGTGGATACCCTCTGGACGACGGGGCTCGAGTTCATGGGCATCCTCGACAACGTCCGCCTGCAGTCGGAGTTCATGCGCATGGGGCTCAGCGGCGGCCCCAGCGAGGCCGACTTCACCGGCGGCTACGTGCAGGCCGGCTGGATCGTCACCGGCGAGCGTTACCGCTACAGTCGTTCCCGGGGTGTGCCCACGTCCGTGCGGCCGAGAGGGGACTGGGGTGCGCTGGAACTCTCGGCCCGCTACAGCACGCTGAATCTCGAGGATGGCCCGGTGACCGGCGGCGAGCAGTCCCAGATCACCGCGGCTGTCTCGCTCTATCTCAACGAGCAGCTGCGGGTCTCCGTCAACTACAGCCGCTACGATGCCGCGCCGAACACCGACGGCATCGACGAGGACGGCTCCATTCTGATGTTCCGCTTCCAGGCGGCGTTGTAGGAGTCGCGCCATGCAGCACTTTCGCCGCGTCAGGGATCACGTCGACCTCGCGCCACTGCTGGCGGAGCTGGCGGAGCACGATGCGCTCTGGGCCGCGCAGCCTGGCCGCCAGCTCACCGCGCCCGCGCAGCGCCATACCAACGCCATCCCGATCCGCGGCCTGCGCCGCTCGCGTATCCGCGGCCGCCGGCGCCGGGACGTGCACGAGAGCCGCTACACGTCGCTGTCCGCCAGCTTCCCCGCCACCGTGGCGTTCATCGAGGCCTTCGCCGCCGAGCGCAACGGCAGCCTGGGCCGTGCCCGCTATGCCCGGCTGCCGCCCGGCAAGACGGTGCTGCCGCACACGGACCGTGGAGAGTACTACCGCTACCGTGACCGCTATCACCTCGTGATCCGCAGCGAGAAAGGCAGCCTGCTCCGCGCCGGCGGAGAGAGCGTGCGCATGCGTGAGGGCGAACTCTGGTGGTTCGACAACAAGGCCGTGCACGACGCCTGCAACGACTCCGCATCGGACCGCATCCATCTCATCTTCGATCTTATCCCGGCGGATCGGCGGATCCCCGGCGGTGCGCAGGATCCGCGCCGGATTGTTGCCGGTGAACGCGCCGCCCGTGAGAGCAGGGCCGTGCAGGACGTGGCGCGCGCGGTGGCGCTCTACGTCAGCGCCCGCGAGCAGCCGGCGGAGTGGGCCGCGCTGCTGGACGAGGCGGGGCTGCTGGGCAGCGCCGAGAGCAAACCCATCGCGGCGCTCGCGCGGCTGCTGTGGCCCGACCTGCGGTCGTCACGCCGCGCGTGCTACGAGTCGGCGATCGGCTGGTCGCTCGGCCTCATGGACATCGGCGCGATCGGGCCCGGCGACGTACCGGAGGCGGTCCGGGCTGCCGGCGGCCTCGAGGCGGTGCACGAACGCTGGCGGGCGGACCGGGATGCGGCGCTCTACGACTTCCGCGCGGCCGGTGCCGACGGGTATCCGGACGAGAGGTCGACTGGCGAATCCGCCGCCGGGTAGTAGAATCCGGCGGAGTAGCGGAGGAGCCGACATGAGCGACGACAGGACGGACCCCCGGGCGCAGCGCCCCCTCGAAGAGAACGTGAAGTCGCGGTCCACCTGGCTGCGGCTGTTCTTCATGCTGGTGATCGCCTTCCTCTACGGCGTCTCGCGCTTCGTGCTCGGCGCCGTCGTGGTCGTCCAGTTCTTCTGGGTGCTGTTCACCGCCGAGACCAACGGCAACCTGAAGCGCTTCGGTCAGCAACTCGCCACCTATACCTACCAGATCGTGCGCTATCTCACCTTCAACACCGAGGAACGCCCGTTCCCCTTCGATCTCGACTGGCCGCAGGAGTAGGACGGGCGTGAGCCTCGGAGTCTTCTCCCTCGCCGGAAAGATCGTGCTGGTGACCGGGGGCGCCGGCGGCATCGGCGCCGCGACCGCACTGCGCCTGGCCGAAGCCGGGGCGGACGTCATCGTGCATTACCACACGGCAGGCGAGCGCGCCGATGCCCTGGCCCGGCGTATCGGCGACCAGGGCGGCCGTGCCTCTACCGTCGGCGCCGACCTGTCGCGGGAGGAAGGTATCCGCGCGCTGCTCGGCGAACTCGAGCGGCGGGACGGCCTGCCGGACGGCGTGGTCAACATGGCGGCACGCCAGGACGTCACGGCATTCGCGGAGATCGGCGCGGACGAATGGCGCGGGCTCATGGCCACCAACCTGGACGGCGTTTTCCTGATCACCCGCGAGATGGCCGCCGGGTGGCAGGCGGCCGGGCGCGACGGCGCCGTCGTCAACGTGGCCTCCATCGAGGGCCTGGACCCGGCACCGAATCACGCCCATTACGCGGCGAGCAAGGCGGGTCTGCTCATGCTGACCCGGGCGAGCGCCATGGAGCTGGGCCCGGCGGGCATCCGGGTCAACGCGGTCTCGCCGGGGCTGATCGACCGGGAGGGCCTGGCGGAGGCCTGGCCGGAAGGCGTCGCCCGATGGCGGGAGAAGGTGCCGCTGGGTACGCTCGGCACGGGCACGGACGTGGCCGATGCCATCGTCTATCTGTTGAGCCCGGCGGCCCGCTGGGTCAGCGGTGCGAACCTGGTCGTGGACGGGGGGATGAGCGCGGCGGCGCGCTGGTGACGCCGCCGCGCCGCATGACAGACTAATTCGTCGGGGTCTTGTTCAGTCTTCCTCGCCGTCGCCGATCCAGGGTGCGACCTGCTCGGCGATCTGGCTGCGGTCGCCGACCACGACCACCGTCATGTCCTCCTCGCGGAGGTAGAGCTCGGCCGTCTCCGACACCTCCTCCGGCGTCACGGCGAAGACGTTGCTCACGTAGTCGGTCAGGTAGGAGTCCGGCAGCTCGTGCAGTTGCTGGAACGCGAGCAGGTTGATGATGCCGCCGCGGGTGGAGTTCTGCAGGACGAAGGTGCCGGCCGTGTAGTTCTTCACGCCGTCCAGCTCGTCCCCCGGCGGTGCCGTCGACTGCAGGCGCTCGACCTCGCCCATGATCTCCTCGATGGCGGGGCCGGTAACCTCCGTGGTCACGGCGGCCACTTCGGCCCAGTAGGCGTCCCGGTAGCGGCTGGACAGCGTGCTGAAGGGCGAATAGGAGTAACCCTTGTCTTCGCGGATGTTGCGGATGATGCGCGAGGAAAAGAACCCGCCCAGCAGCGTGTTGGTCACCTGCAGCGGGATCCAGTCCGCACTGGACGGGTCCGGCACCGCCAGCCCCAGATACAGGTTCGACTGGGAGGCGCCGGGCCGGTCGATGACGTCCACCGCCACCTTGCCCTCGGCGGGCTCGGGCACGTCGATCAGGATATCCGGGCCCCCCGCCCAGTCGCCGAAGGACTCGCGGATGGCGGCGCTCACCGCCTGCCGGTCGAACTGCCCGGCCACGTAGACGTGGGTGCGCCGAGCGCCGTAGTTGTCCTCGTAGAAACCGCGGGCGTGCTCCAGCGTGTAGGCGGCGAGCTGGTCTGCGTCCGGCAGCACGTTGCCGTAGGGGTGGTCGCCGTACAGTGCGTTACGGAACGCGGCCAGAGCCATCTGCTGGGGCTGGGTACCGGCGATGCTCAGCCGGCGCTGGCGGTCGCGCTTCAGCCGTTCCAGCTCGGAGGCCGGGAAGGCCGCGTTACGGACGATGTCCGCGAGCAGCCGCGTCATCTGCGGCGCGTATTCCGCCAGCACATCGCTCGCGACGATGGTGCGGTCGGCGCCGACCTCGACGCTCACCTGGCCCCCCATGGCGGCGGCCTGGCGCGCGATCGCGGCGGCGCTGCGGCTGGGCGTGCCCTCCAGCAGGAAGTCGCCGGCCAGGTCGGCGAGCCAGGTCTGCCCGCCCTCGTTGAGGTTGCCGGCCCGCACGACCACGCTGACAGTGGCCTTCGGCAGCGTGCCGAAGCCGACCAGCGTGGCCTCGAGCCCGTTCTCCAGGCCGAAGCTCTCCTTCTGCGGCAGCGAGAAGTCTCTGGGTTCGCCGCCCGGCGGCGGCGTCTCTTTCGCAGGCTCTGCCTCCTGCGCGCCGGCCGCCGCAGCCAGCAGGAGGACGGTCAATGCCCCTGCGGCGGTCAGCCTTGCTGTCTTACTGCTCATCGCTTGCCTCCTCCTGTTCGCCTGCCGCCGCGCCGGCTTCCAGCACGAATACCGTGCGGTTCGTCGGCCTGAGGTATTCCTTCGCCGTCCGCAGTACCAGATCCGGCGTGACTGCCAGGATGCGCTGTTCGAATTCGTTGATGAGTGAGGGATCGTCGTCGAACAGCGAGAGCGATGCCAGGACGTCGGCACGGCCGAAGCCGTACATGCTGCCCAGGTAGTCGTAGAACGAGGAGCGCCACTTCACCGTCGCGCGCTCCAGCGTGTCTGCGTCCACCGGTTCCGTGCGCAGCCGCCCGATCACCTCGTCGACGATGCCGGTGATGCGCTCGGCGGCGACGTCGTTGTCGTGGATGAGGTAGGCCTGCCAGAGCATCGGGCCGTTGTAGTTCAGCATGTTGCCCAGGAAGGCGTTGATGCCGCCGGACACCGACGAGGTGATGCCGGCATCCTTCACCAGCGCCTGGTGCAGGAGGCTGTCCTCGCCCTGTACCAGGATCTGGTCGATGAGCCCCATGGCGTACCACTCGGGGGTGAGGCGCGGCGGCACGTGGTAGGCGAAGGCGTAGCCCGGCCGCGTGGCGAGCGGATCGACCCGGCTCTCGCGCTTCTCGCTTTCCTGGCGCGGCTCGCTGATATCCGGCAGCACGATCTCTTCCTCCGTGCGCGGGATATCGCCGAAGTGCTTCTCGACGAGGGCCATGGCCTCGTCATAGTCGATGTCGCCCACGATGGCCACGGCCGCGTTATTCGGCGCGTAGTACTTTTCGAAGAAGTCGGCCACGTCGTCGAGGGTGGCGGCGTCAAGGTCCTCCAGGTCGCCGTAGAAATTATGGGCGTTGTACCAGTTCTCGTTGGCCGCCTGGGGCATGTCCAGCCAGGGGAAGCCGCCGTAGGGCGTGTTGAGGACATTCACCTTGACCTCGTTCTTCACCACCGCCTGCTGGTTGGTCAGGTTCTCCTGGGTGATCTTCAGGCTCGCCATGCGATCGGCCTCGGCCCAGAGCACGGTCTCGAGCTTGTGGGCCGGCACGATCTCGAAGTAGTTGGTGTAGTCGAATCGGGTCGAGCCGTTCAGCACGCCGCCGTTGCGCTGCACGAGCTGCACGAACTCCATCTTGCCGAGGTTCGCCGAGCCCTGGAACATCATGTGTTCGAACAGGTGGGCGAAGCCGGTGCGGTCCCGGGGCTCGATGCGGAAGCCGATGTTGTAGTAGACGGCCACCGTGACGATGGGGGCGGTGGTGTCCCGGGACATCGCCACCTTCAGGCCGTTGTCCAGCGTGTGGTAACGCACCGGTACCTGGTAGCCGGAGCCGGCATCGGCCGCATCGGTGTCCCGGGTCTCGGCGGATTCCTCGGGCGCATCGGCGCCCGCGGCGGGGGTCTGCGGCGCGCCGCCCGGTTGGCAGGCCGCCAGCAGCAGGGCCATGACCGCAACCGTCGGGCCGCGTCTGGCTGCGCGATAGTCTGATTTCATGAGGGTTTCCAGTCTTTCGGTGGAAAGGACAGCAGACTACCAGAGGCCCGCGGGGTTCCCAACGCCGCCGCTCAGAGCGGCCAGACCCACAGCAGCATCGGCGTGCCGACCAGCACGATCAGTACTTCCAGCGGCAAGCCCATGCGCCAGTAATCGCCGAAGCGGTAGCCGCCGGGCCCGAGGATCAGGGTGTTGTTCTTGTGGCCGATGGGCGTCAGGAACGCACAGGAGGCGCCGACGGCCACGGCCATGAGATAGGTATCCGGGTTCACCCCCAGCCGGTGGGCGATCTCCACCGCCACCGGCGCGGCGATGACCGCGGTGGCGACGTTGTTCAGCACGTCGGAGAGAGTCATGGTGACCACCATCAGCAGCACCAGGATCACCACGGGTGACAGCGCCTCGGAATGCTGCACCACCGTGTCTGCGATGAGCCCGGTGCCGCCGGTGGTCTCCAGCGCCTCGCCGAGGGGGATCAGCGAGCCCAGCAGCACGATGACCGGCCATTCGATGGAGTCGTAGAGCTGGCGCAGCGGCATGACGCCGGCCGCCACCATGCCCACCACCGCCGCGGCCAGCGCCACGGTGAGGTCCAGCACGCCGGTGCTGGCCAGGACGATCGCCGCAGCGAAGATGGCTACCGCAATGCCCGACTTCCGTCGCTGCAGCGACGGCAGGTCCTTCTCGGCCAGCGGCAGGCAGCCCATCCACTGGGCGACGGTGGGAAGCTGCTCGGCCGGACCCATCAGCAGCAGCACATCGCCGGGCTCGATGTCCACCTTGCGCACCCGGTCGCGGAAGCGCCGGCCCTGGCGGGCGACGCCCATGAGTGCGACGCCGTGGCGATACAGGAGCCGCAGGGAATTGGCCGAGCGCCCGGCGATGCGGGCGCCGACGGGTACCGCCACTTCCATGAGGGCGAGGTCCTCCGGCTTCTCGGCATCCTCGGTCTTCGGCTTGCCGCTGAGTTCCAGTTCCAGCTTGTCGGCGAGTTTGTCGATGCCCTCGGGGTTCGCCTCCACCACCAGCACGTCGCCCTTGCGTATCTCGACGATGCGGGCGAAGCCCGGCATGCGCTTGCCCTGCCGTACCAGGCCGATGACGGCGGCGTCGTTCTCCTCGGCCAGCTCGTCCAGCTCGCGCACGCGCTTGCCGATCACCTCAGAATCCTCGGGCACCTCGAGTTCGGCGATGTAGCCGGTGAGCACGTCGTCCTCGGACTGCGGCTGCATCTCACCCTCGGGCAGCAGCCGCCAGCCTGCGAGCACCACGAAGGCGACGCCGACGACGGCGCAGGCGAGACCCACCGGCGTGAAGTCGAACATCTGGTAGGGCTCGCCGAGCGCAGCCGCACGATACTCGGCGATGACGATGTTGGGGGGCGTGCCGATCAGCGTCACCATGCCACCCAGGATGCTGGCGAAGGACATCGGCATCAGCGTGCGGGCGGCGGTGCGTTTCGCCTTCCTCGCAGCCTCCATGTCCACGGGCATCAGGAGCGCCAGCGCCGCCACGTTGTTCATCAGCGTGGAGAGGGTGGCCGACAGGGAGGCCATCACCGCGATGTGGCCGCCGAGGCGGCGGGACTTGTCTACCAGGTAGTACACCACGAGGTCGACGACGCCGGCGTTCGACAGGGCGCGGCTCAGCACCAGCACCAGGGCGATGACGATGGTCGCTGGATGTCCGAAGCCGGAGAACGCTTCGTCGCTCGGCACCAGTCCGGCGATGACCCCGATCACCAGGGCGGCGAAGGCGACGATGTCGTAGCGCCAGCGTCCCCAGATCAGCATCACGAGGACGCCGGCCATCAGCGCGAACAGCAGTGCGATTTCCAGGTTCACGGCCGGGTCATTCCGCTGTCTGCCATCCAGCCTGTAATCGCATCCACGACGGGACCGGGCCGCTTCACCCAGCCGAAGTGGGCATTACTCGACTCACGAAAGAGCGCGTCGTCCAGGTGCAGCCGGGTTGTCTGCTCCGGCGGCAGTTTGGAGGCGAGGTGATCGGCGGCCGAAGCCGGCGCGAAGTCGTCGCCGGCGACGGAGATCAGGAGCGCCGGCTCCCGCATCCGGTCCAGCGCCGCCTCGTAGTCCGTGTCCGAGCCCCTGGCCCTATAGCGGCCGGTGCGGGCCTGATGGGCCCAGTCGGCCACCAGGCTGCGGGCTTCCCGGCCGCCGAAACCCAGCCGATGCCCCGGGTAACTGCCCAGCACCTTGCCCGCTGCCGCGATGAACTGGGTGGCCAGCAGGAAAACGTAGCGCCGCGGCGCCGGGAACGCTCGCCACCAGATGGAGCCGGTAGCCACCGTGACCACGGCGGTCACGCTGCCCGGATTGGCGCCGGCGTAGAGCAGGCTCACCTGCCCGCCCAGGCTATGGCCCAGCAGAACGAGCGGCGCTGCCGGATAGCGCTCGCGCACCGTGGTGATGGCGGCGGGCCAGTCCAGTTCCAGCAATTCCCGGTAGCCGAAGTCGGTGCGGCGGTCCGGACGGACGCTGCTGGTGCCGTGCCCGCGCAGATCCATGGTGACCAGGCGCAGCCCGGCGGCGGCCATGGGCGTGGCGAGCGGCTGGTAGAACCTGCCGGGCAGGGCCATCGCCGGCGTGACCAGGAAGACCGGCGCCTCGGCCGCGAGGACGCCGGGCTCATGAGCGACGAGCATGGACGTGGCCCCGTCCGCGGCGCGGCAGGGCAGTTCTGTGAACGCGGCCATGGGGCGAGAATAGCAGAAGGCCCGACCCGGAAAGGGCAGGATGGCGCCCCGCCGCACGCTGTATTTTTACGGTCCGGCTCCCTACACTGGACGCCGGCCGTCGGCCGGGCTTCCGCCGGTCGAGGCCCCCGGGGACACGCATCCATGCTCAGACGGAATCTTTTCCTCACTTTGCTCGCCGCGCTCGCCGTGTTCGCCGCCCTCAGCGGGACGCTGGACGAGGTGGGCAACGAGCAGGCACAGGCCGCTTTCAAACGGGCGCTGGTCACCTTCGCCGTGGCCAGGACGCTGAACGGGGTCATCTCCGTGGCTCAGGGCACGGAGGTGGCGGTGGAGCCCGCCGGCGTCGGCGTGACATTCGGCGTCGGGCAGATCCTGGATCCGATCAACGACCTCGTGGAACAGTTCGCCGGTGTGATGCTGGTGGCCTCCTCGTCCCTCGGCATACAGAACGTGCTGCTCGGCATGACCGGCTGGTGGGGGACCACGGCGGCGCTGGTGGCCGCCGTCGCCCTGGCGCTGGCGGTGATCTGGTGGCCGTCCGAGCGGGCGCGGCGCTGGGACGGTCCGGCGGTCCGCCTGCTGCTGATCCTGCTGTTCCTGCGCTTCGCCGTGCCGCTGCTCGTACTCGGCACAAACGCGGTGTTCGACACCTTCCTCGCGGCGGAGCAGGAGGCGGCGACCCTGGCGCTGGAAACCACCCGGGAGGAGATCGAGGAGCTGAACGAGCAGGCCGCGCCGCCCGCGCCGGAGAGCGAGACCATGATGGGTCGGCTGGGTGCCATGCTGGACGAATCGCTGGAGTCGATGAACGTGAAGCAGCGGCTGGACGACCTGCGGCTGCGCGTCTCGAACGCCAGCGAGCACATCGTCAACCTCATCGTGATCTTCGTGCTGCAGACCATCCTCCTGCCGCTGGCCTTCCTGTGGATTATCGTCCAGGCACTGAAGGCGCTGGGCAGCCGGATGACCGGTGCCGGCCGAGCAGACGCGATATGATTTCCCGGCAGGCGCCGCCGAGCAGCCTGCCAAGGAGAACCGTCCCATGAATCAGACCACCATCTCGCCGCCGCCGCCCCTGCTGAGCCTGCTCGAGGCCCGCGCGCCGCTGGAGGGGCTCGGCCTCGCGGCCTTCTGGCCCTGGATCACGTTCGTGCCCCGCGGCGACGGCCGGCCGGTGGTGCTCGCGCCGGGTTATGGCGCCAGCGACGTCTCGATGTACCCGCTGTACCGCTACCTGAAGTGTCTCGGCTACGACGTGCACCACTGGGGGCTCGGCCGCAACCGCGGCAAGGTTTCGAAGTATGTCGCCACGCTGAAGGAGCATGTGCGGGAACTGCACGAGTCCACCGGCGAGACCGTGACGCTGATCGGCTGGAGCCTCGGCGGCGTGGTGATGCGCGAGATCGCCCGCGAGGCCCCCGAACTCGTGCGCGAGGTCATCACCATGGGTACGCCGATCGTGGGCGGGCCGAAGTACACCCGGGTCGGCGAAGAGTTCGCGAAGCGGGAAAACCTGGACCTGGACCGGTTCGAGATCGCCGTGCACGAACGCAACATGGAAGGCATCCAGTGCCCGGTCACCTCGATCTACAGCAAGACCGACGGCGTCGTCTCCTGGCGCGCCTCCATCGACCGCTACAACCCCCAGGCCCGCAATGTCCGCGTACCGGGCTCTCACCTCGGCCTCGGCTTCAACCCGGCGGTCTGGCGCGTCATCGCCACCACCCTCGGCACAAAGCCCGGTCGGGCCTGAAGGCCCTCCTACGTGGGGGTCAGGGCCAGCAGGCAGTCGGCGGCTTCCTCGATGGTGGCGCCGACGGCGACCAGGCCTTCCTCATGGCCGGCCATTACCGCCACGCCCGAGCGGGCGAAGTCGGTCTCCTCGTACAGGCGGCGGAACTCCCTGGCCATCTCCGGTGTGCCGTAGGGCACGTCCGGCGCGGTGGTCGGGATGCGGTCCCTCAACCGCCGCCACAGTTCGCCGCTGTGCACGTGGGCGATGGCGCGGATGGCCGGGTCCAGTTCGTAGATGGCAGCGTGGGTGAGGGCTTCGGAGGAGGCCTGGATCGGACCCTCGCAGGCGACCCGGTTGGCGTCGATGTCGTAGCCGGTCACCAGGGCGTAGTGGCTCGCTTCGGTGCGCGGGATGTGGCCGGTCTGGGTGCCACTGACGATGAACGTGCCGGGTTCCCGGCCGCGGATGCTCAGGTTGCCATAGCCGACGCCGTGCTCGGCGTAGTAGCCCACGAGGCCCGCGTCGTGGAGGCGGTTGCGGCAGTCGTTCAGCGCCTGGACGGCGTCGGCGCGCAGTGCGGGCGCCGGGCGCCAGTAGACCTCGTATTTGGTATAGCCCTCGTCGATGGGGCCGGGCGCCGTCATCGTGCCGGACCTCAGGCGGCCGCGCCGGCCCGATCCGGGAACAGCGCCGCCAGGCCTTCCTCGCTGGCGTCGCAGATACCGCGTTCGGTGATGAGGCCCGTCACCAGGCGTGCGGGCGTCACGTCGAAGGCGTAGTTGGCGGCCGGTGAATCTTCCGCAACCGTCTGCACCGCGCGTATCTCGCCGCCGAGCAGCCCGGCGATATGGGTGACTTCCTCCGGGCTGCGTTCCTCGATGGGGATGTTCGCGAGTCCGTCGGCGATGTCCCAGTCGATGGTGGTGGAGGGCAGTGCGACGTAGAACGGGATGCCGTTGTCCCGGGCGGCGAGCGCTTTCAGGTAGGTGCCGATCTTGTTGGCGACGTCGCCGGCGCGGGTGGTGCGGTCGGTGCCCGTGATGCAGATGTCCACCCTGCCGTGCTGCATGAGGTGGCCGCCGGCATTGTCCACGATCACGGTGTGCTCAATGCCGCTCGCCGCCAGTTCCCAGGCCGTGAGCTGGGAGCCCTGGTTGCGGGGCCGGGTCTCGTCCACCCAGACGTGGATGGGGATGCCACGCTCCTTTGCGAGATACATCGGTGCGGTGGCGGTACCCCAGTTGATGGTGGCCAGCGAGCCGGCATTGCAGTGGGTGAGTATGTTCACCGGCGCACCGCCTTTCCGCTCGGCTATCGCCGCCAGCAGTTCCACGCCCTGCTCGCCGATGCGCCGCGAGATTTCCACGTCCTCCTCGCAGATGGCCTCGGCCTCGGCGCGCAGCCGGTGCGCGAGCTCGTCGTCGCCGGCGTTGCGCAGGGTCGCCAGCATACGCTCGATGCCCCAGCGCAGATTCACCGCCGTCGGCCGGGTGGCGGCCAACGTCTCCGCCGCCTCGCGGAGGAACGACCGTGCGGCGTCGCCTTCGAGGCCCGCCCGGTCTGCTTCCAGCGCGGCCAGATACAGGCTCCAGGCCGCGGTGGCACCGATCAGCGGCGCGCCGCGCACCAGCATCTCGCGGATGGCGAAGGCGCCGTCGGCATGGGTGCGCAGGTCGAAGACCTCGTAGCGGTGAGGCAGGCGGCGCTGGTCGATGATCTGCACGACGGCGGGGTCGTCCGGGTGCAGCCAGATGGTTCTGAAGTTCTCGCCGGGAGTGTTACCAGAAAATTTCATAACGGTCCGTGCGGATGCGTGCGGGCGCCGGCCGGATGGCCGCGGGCGTTAACGGGCGTCAAACAGGATCGCTACGATAACGTCGGCGACGAGACGGCACAAATCCGCGCGGCGCTCCGCGCGAGTGGCCGGGGGCGGGTCTATCGGTCGGCCGCAGAGTCCCGCGACCACCGTATCCGGCGGTCTCTCTCCCCCTCGTCGTCGCCGCTCAGCGGCCGCCCGGCATCTCCGCGCAGCCGCAGCCGCGCGGTCCGGAGCCCGGCTTGTCGAACAGGCTCTCGCAGTACTTCACGGTGCCGCCGGGACAGGCGGCGGCCGTCCTCGCCGTGGTGGAATGCGTCCAGGCGTTCCCGCCCGCACAGCCCGCCAGGGCGAGGCAGCATACGACGGTCATGGCTTTGCCGACAGTCATTACGTCAACCTACGCCGGGTACAGGCCGCAGCCTGTGAACTGCGTCCCGGTTCGGTTGTTTCCCCTCCTGCCGCCGGCGCTTACTCCCCCCGAGCAGAGACGCCGGCGTGTTCTGCGTACCCTACGCCACTGACCCGGGTGCCGTCACGTTCGCCGTCGACGGTGATGGCGCCCTCCCAGTAGCGGACGGACAGATCCAGCTCCTGCCCGGGCATGCGCGGGGTCACGGCCAGATCGATGCCGAGGTGCGGCACCTGCAGGCGCCAGGCGACGGTGTAGCGGATGCCGGTCTCCGGGCTCGTCCAGTATCCGGTCGCCTCGAGCCGGGCCTGCGCGGCGCCGTAGCGAGCGGCCACCCCGCCGTCCGGATCCACCAGGATGCCGCCGGAGTAGGGCGCGGTGCCGCCGTCGGTCTGGCGCAGCCGGTAGTACATGAGGTCGTAGCCGTCGTCGAGCTGGATCGCGAACCAGTTCCAGCCCTCCACGCCGGGGCCGAGCACGCTGGTGCTCCATTCCCGATCGAACCACACGAGACCGCTGACGGCGTGTTCGGTGTCGCCGACGCGCACCCGGCCTTCGGCGGGCAGCCGGGTGAAGGAGTAGTAGTAAGACGCATTGCCCGCTTCGGGGCCCTTCGGGTCCAGCCCGTCCTCGCCCTGCAGGACCAGCGGCTTGCCGTCGTCGATGGCCAGGTCGAGCGCGAAGCCGTCGCCGTCCGCCACGAGCCGCAGCGGGAACCAGCCCGTATCATCGGCGCTGGCCAGCTCCCAGTCGTCGAGCCAGACGCGGAACGGCATCCTCTGCGCGCCCGCCAGTCCGAGCGCCTGGCGCTCGAATTTCTCGTCCGCATGGAATTCGCCGGCGTCGGTGTCGGTCACCGCGAAATGCGCCATCCAGAGCTGGTCGGTGGCCCACGCCGACGGCCGGTCGGGCGGCGCCGCGTCGATGCCGAAACGGAAGAAGGTCATCTGGAAGCCGAAATGCCGGCCCGGCGTGGTCTCCAGGTTGCCGGTGAGGTACCACCACTCGGTGCGGTAATCGGGATGAGCGCCGTGATCTTCCGGGAAGCGGAACTCCCGGGGCGCATCCGCGCGGGCAAAGCGGGCGTCGTCTTCCGCGCTGCCGAGGAAGGTGGTGACGTTCGAGCTGTCGTCGGCCGCAGTTTCGGTGGGCGAGGAGTCGCAGCCGCCTGCCAGCAGCGCGCCGGCGAGGACGATGGAGAGGGCGAGGTGACGCGCTGCCGCCATGCTCATTCCCCCCGCAGATTGGCCGCGATGGGCTGGCCGGCCAGGCGTCGGGCCGGATAGAGTCCGGCGAGGAAGGCGGCGGCCACCGCGAGCACGATACCGGTAACGAGCTGTCCCGGCGCCACCACGAAGCCCATGGTCCAGCCGAAGGAGCGCTGGTTGATGACGTAGATCAGCAGCGCGGCCAGCACCACGCCGAGGGGCAGCGCGAGCAGTCCCGAGACCAGGCCCAGCAGCGTCGTCTGGGCCAGGGAATTGGCCCCGGTCTGCCGGCGCGTATAGCCGATGGCGCGCAGCGTCGCCACTTCCCGGCTGCGCTCCAGCTGCAGGGCCAGCAGGGCGCTGAGGATGCCGAAGAAGGCGATGATGCCGGCCAGCAGACGCAGCACGCCGGTGATCTCGAAGGTGCGGTCGAACACATTCAGGGTGATCTTGCGGATTTCTTCGTTGGCCGCGAGGCTCACGTCGCCGCGCTCGACCGCGAAGGCGCCCAGCGCCTGTTCGATGGTGTGACGGTCCGCGTCGGGCTTGCGGTAGATGCCGACACCGTAGGGTTTCTTGTAGCCCCACAGGTCGGCCGCCACGTCGTAGGACAGCATGGCCGAGCTGCCGGCGGTGCGATAGTCCCGGAAGATGCCGAGCACGGCGAATTCGCGTTGTCCCCGCCCCGTCGGCAGCGTCAGGATGTCGCCCACCTCCAGCCCGCGCAGGCCGGCGAAGGCCTCGGCCAGCAGGATGCCTTCGCCCGCCTCCATCGCCGGGAAGGCAGTCTCCGGATCGCCGGCGACCAGCGTCTCCCCATAGCCTCGCGGGCCCGCCTTCGCGGCGCGCACTGCGACCTCGCCCTCCGCGGTCGGCAGGGTGATGGTGCGCGACAGGCTGGTGCCGGCTACACCGTCGATGCCGGCCAGCCGCCCGATCTCCGCCCTGCTGAATCCCTGCTCGCCGGCGCCCTCGGTGATCAGGTAGTAATCGGCGATGAGCGACTCGTCCAGCCAGCGCGTGACGCTGCCCCGGAAGCTGTCGATCATGACGCCGATGCCCACCACCGTGGCCACGGCCACCGCGAGTGCCGTCACTGCGATGCCGGTCCGTGACAGCGAGGCGGCCGCGCCCCGTATCGCCATCCGCACCGGCAGGCCGAGGCGCCGGCCTCCGGCCGCCTGTGCGCCGGCCAGCAGTCGGCCGGTGGCCGGCGGTACCAGCAGGGCATAGCCCGCCAGTACCAGGAACAGACCCGCGAAGGCCGGCACCAGTCCGGCGCCGGGCCAGGCGATCAGCGCCGCTGCCCCCAGGAAAGCGACGACCGCCACGGCGGGACCGGCCCTGAAGCGCTGCTGCATGCTGCGCTCCCGGGCGATCTCGGTCATGGCGGTGCGCGGCGGCTCGCCCGCCGCCTCCATCGCCGGGCGCAGGGCGGCGATCACCGTGGCCCCGACCCCAAGCACGCCCGCCTTCACGAAGGGGAACCAGGCGATGCCGTCGGGGCTTACCCGGGCGGTGAAGTACAGGTCGTTGATGGTGGCCAGTACCAGGTCGGTGAGAGAGCGGGACAGTGCCCAGCCGAGAGCGAGGCCTGCGGCTGTGGCGACCAGGCCGAGCACGAGGCTTTCCGCCAGCACGTCCCCTGCCACGTCGGCCCGTGTTGCGCCGATGGCGCGCAGCGTGCCGAGGCTGCGCCGGCGGCGCACCACCGCGAAGGACATCGTGGCGTAGATCAGCAACATGCCGACCACCAGCGCCAGCAGGCTGAGCGCGGTCAGATTGATGCGGAAGGCGCGCAGCATCTCGCCGGTCACGTCGTCGCTCGAGCCGGCCGGCACCAGCGCCGCCCCCGGCGGCAGGGCGGCGGCCACCCGTCCCGCGATGTCGTCGGCCGCCTCGCCCGGCAGGGCCAGCTCGACGCGGCTCAGTTCGCCCATCCGGCCCAGCACCTCCTGGGCGGTGCTGATGTCGGCGATGACCGGTCCCGATGCCCCGGAGCCGCGTCCGGCCTCCAGCACGACGACGCCGCGCACGTGCAGCGTATGGACTGCCTCCCTGGCCGTGACGGTGAACTCGTCTCCGGCGGCGAGCCCGAGGGACGCGGCGAACGCCTCCGGGAGCAGGACCGCGCCCGGCTCGGCGATCAGCGGCCGGACGTCCAGCCCGCCGCCATCGGCCTGGCGCTGTACCAACCGGAGCGCGTCGTCGAACGCGAGCTCCGCGACCGGATCGACGCCCAGCAGGCGCACCGAGCGGTCGTCGTGGCCGGGCAGGAGTACCCGGCCTTCCACCACCGGCGCGGCGAGGTCGAGCCCGAGCCCGGTCTTGATCCGCGTGTAGACGGACTCGTCCAGCGCGCCGCCCGCTGCCTCCACGTAATGGCTGGCCCGGTTCGAGGTGAGCTCCCGCGAGAGCTCGAACGCCCGCAGCGAGGCAGCATTGGCGAGGTCGATGGCCACCACCACCGCGACGCCCAGCGCGATGCCCGCGACGGCGAGCGCCAGCTGGCCGGGGTGGCGCAGGTAGAAGCGGATGGCGGACTGGCGCCGGAGGCTGGTCACTGGCGCTCCAGGCCGCCCTCGCGCACCTCGCAGACCTCGTCGGCGTAGCCGATGACCTCGGTGCTGTGAGTGGCCATGATCAGCGTGGTGCCCTGGCGCCGGCAGGCATCGTCCAGCAGTTCGACCACCTGCTGCGCCGTGGACAGATCCAGATTGCCGGTGGGCTCGTCCGCCAGGACGATCGCGGGTTCGTGGATCAGCGCCCGGGCGATCGCCACCCGCTGCTGCTCGCCGCCGGACAGCTCCTCCGGGAAGCGGTCGCGGAAGCCGGCCATGCCCACACCGGCCAGCGCGGCTTCCGCCCGCTCGCGGCCCTCGGCGGCGGGCACGTCGAGCAGCTCCAGCGGCAGACGGACGTTCTCGCCCGCTGTCAGCGTCGGCAGCAGGTTGAAGAACTGGAACACGAAGCCGAGGTGGCGGCGGCGGAACAGGGTGCGCTCCCGGTCCGTTACGCTGCTCACCGGTTGATCGCCGATACGGATGAGACCGGCGCTGGGCTCGTCGAAACCGGCGATCAGATTCAGCAGCGTGGACTTGCCCGAGCCGCTGCGTCCCAGCAGCGCGACGAAGCGGCCGCTCGTGAACTCGGCGCTGACACCCTCGAGCACGGTCTGGCGGTGCTCGCCGGCCCGGTAGTGTTTGCTGACCTGTTCGAGGGTGATGCGCATGGCGCGCATTGTTCCACAGCTCGCGTCCGCTGTGGCACCGGTCTGCCGGCTGTTCAGCCGCTGAACAGAAAACCGGCGGGAAAACCCGGTCAGGACACCCGGTGGAAAAAAAGCCCGGGCACCGCGGTGCCGAAGTGCCCGGGCAAAGACCCCTAGGCGGGGCGGGGTGGATTCACGCGGCCTCCTGCAGCGGACGGGATTCCGGTTCATCGGCATCCGACTTCGTCGCCATCGCTGCCGGCGCCTTGGAGACGTCGCGGAAACGCAGCAGGTCCACGATGCGCGTCGATGCGCCGTTCCAGAAGCCGGCCTCCATACCCTCCACGCTGCGGGGGTTCGCGAAGGTGCCGAACACCATGTCCCAGAGCGGCAGGTTCGCGTAATTGAACTCGTGCCGGCCGCGGGCGTGGTGCACCAGGTGGCTCTCCGGCCGCTGGATCAGGTAACCGAGCCAGTGCGGCGTGCGGATGTTGGCGTGCTGGAACATCGCGTTGAACGCGAGCCAGGTTGCGCAGACGGCACCTGCCTCCGGCGTGAGCCCCAGCAGGGGGAAGAACACCAGCGAGCTCCACGAGGTGAAGAAGAACAGGTCGATCGGGTGCAGGTAGTTCGCCCCGAAAGCGTCCAGCTTCTCCGCGCTGTGGTGCACCTGGTGTCCGGCCAGCCACAGCCAGTCGAAGCGGTGTGCCGAGCGGTGATACGCGTAATGGATCAGCTCGTAGACGAGGATCCCCGCCGCCACGCCGCCCCAGGTGCCGAGGACCGATCCGTCCAGCAGGCTCGCGCCCTCGAACACGGTGCCCCAGAAGGTGGTGATGGCGATGGAGCCTCCCAACACGGCGATGGTGGCGGCGAGCATGCGCAGCCGGTACCAGCGCGGTGCCTCGAACTCTCTCGCCTCGTAGACCAGGTCCAGCGCCATGAAGGCGGGGATGAAGGCGAGGCCGATAACGCCCAGTATTTCGATCATCTCTTTTTCCTCTCTCAGAAGCCGGCCACCAGCGCGACGTTTGCGCACAGGATGGCCAGGCCGTAGAACACCAGCAGTGCGATCACCGCCGGCTCCAGCTCCTCGCCCCGGCTGCGTGCGGTGCGCTCGCGGCCGGGGCGGGAATGTTGCGGGTGGCGGGTCGTGTCCACGGATGGCACCGTGTCAGCCCGCCACGCCGGCGAATTGCGCGACGCTGTAGCCGTAGCCGGTGACCAGTGCGGCAAGCACGAGCCAGCCGATGGCCTGCGAGATCGCGCGTTCCTGCCATTGCTTGCGTGTCTTCATGACGATTCCTCCTCGTTGCTCGTCGGCGGCAAACGCGCTGCCGACGAAGCGAATGATGAGCAGGTCGCGCGCTAACTAACTGAAATAGAAACGCTTTAATTCCGAAGAAAAACCGAAATTTGTCCGCAGGCGGCTGCGGGACCGCGCCGGGACGTGTCTCGGGCCCGCTGCCGCGGTCTAGAATTGGCGAGAACCAGGGAGAGACGCAGCGTGATGCGCAGGCAGCCGTTCATCGTCGGCGACTGGGAGGTGTTCCCTCTCGAAGGCCGCATCGTCCGTGACGGAAGATTCGAACGCCTTCGGCCGAAGGCCATGGACGTGCTGTGCCTGCTGGCCGCGAGTCCCGGCGAGGCGGTGGAGCGCGATACCATCCTGGGCGAGGTCTGGGGCCGCACGGCGGTGACCGACGAGCCGCTCACGGCCACCATCGGCGAGCTGCGGCGCGTGCTCGGCGACCGCAGAGGCGACTACCGGTACGTGGAGACCATCCCGAAGCGGGGTTACCGGCTGGTGGCGGAAGTCTCGGAATCGGCTGCGCAGCCGCTGACGGAGGACACTGTCGCATCCCCCGGACCGGTAACGGTCGCTGATGGCACGGGCCGGCGGACGTGGATAATTGCGGCGGGTGTCCTGTTGGTTCTGGGGGCGGCGGCGCTCACACTGTTGCGCTACGGCGGCGATGAGGTCTCCGCGGCACCCGGCTCCATCGCCGTGCTGCCATTCGCGGTGCAGGGCGGCGCGGAGGCGGACATGTACTTCGGCGACGGTCTCGCCCAGGAGATTCTGACCACGCTGTCCACCATCGGCGAGCTCCGGGTCGTCGCCCGCCATTCGGCGTTCGAATTCCGGGATCGCGCCGACGACCTCATGGCCATCAGGGACAGTCTGCAGGTGGACGCTGTGCTCGACGGTACCATCCGCCGGGACCGTGACCGCATCCGCGTGAACGTGCAGCTGGTGGACGTGGCCAGCGGCTATAACCTGTGGGCGCAGACCTACGACCGTCGTATCGGCGACACCTTTCTGCTGCAGACGGAGATTGCCCGCGCCATTGCGAGTCAGCTCAGCGTCAAGCTGGCGGCCGGCACCGCGGTGCCGGCCGCCGAGGTGCCGGACGGGGATGCCTATATCGCGTACCTGCACGGGCGCTACCTGTTCGAGACCGCGCGGGACGAGGCGGGTTTGCGCGAAGCCATCCGTTACCTCGGGGAGGCGCTGGAGGCCGACCGTGAATTCGCGCCGGTCTACTCGGCGCTTGCCGGTGCATGGATGCGGCTCGCCGATATCGGCGCCATCCCGGCAGACGAGGGCTACGGGCGCGGCGGCACTCACGCGCGGCGGGCTCTCGAACTCGCGCCCGACCTGGCGGAAGCGCACCTGCTGCTGGGCTGGATGCACCTCTATCACGACTGGGACTGGGAGGCGGCCGGACGCTCGCTGGAGCGGGCCCTGCAACTGGCCCCCGGCGACGGCTTCGTGCTGATGGCCAACGCCGCGCTGAACTTCCACCTCGGGGAGTTCGATCGGGCGGTGCGGCTCGCCGCCATGGCAGCCGAGCGCGACCCGTTGCGGGCCAGTCCCTATTACAACCTCGCGTACTTCCGTTATACCGCCGGCGATCTCGAAGGTGCCGAGCGCGCCCTCGACCGCGCCGAGGAACTGGTGCCGGGCTACCCCCGCGCCGGCCTGTTACGGGTCCAGATCGACCTCGAGCGCGGCAACGTCGCGCTGGCGGGGAGCCGGGTGGAGCCGAACCCCATACTCGGGGCGGTGGCCGATGCACTGATCGCGGAGGCCCGCGGCGACAGAGAGCGGGCGCTGGGGGCCGTGTCGATCCTGGAGCGGGACCATGCGGATACCGCGCCGTACCAGATCGCGGAAGTCTACGCCTGGCTGGGCGAGACCGACCTCGCCTTCCGCTGGCTCGAGCGGGCGTGGGAGGCGCGCGACCCGGGCATGACGGATCTCAAGGTCGACCCGCTCCTCGAGCCGCTGCAGGGCGATCCCCGCTACCGGGAGCTGCTGTCGCGCTTGGGCTTCGAATCGTCCCGTGTGAGCCCGTAGGGCGCGACCAGTTTCCACACGTGCGCCGGCACCATGTGGCGCATGCGCTGCGGTGCCTGCCGGGCCAGGTGCAGCACCGTCTCCACCGCCTTCATCTCCACCCGGGCGCGGGCGAACTCCAGACCCCGTGGGCCGATGCGCGGCATGAGCCACCCGACCAGGGGCCGGAGCCAGTCCGGCATGCCCCGCACCGGCAGCCCGCCGGCGGCGCGTTCCGTGTTCTTCAGGAAGCCGGCCACGTGGCTCTTGCGCTTGCCGGCGCTGCCGGGTTCGCTCGTGACCACCTCGGCGCCCAGCAGTCCCAGGAGTTCCTCGCCACGGTGGTTGCGAACCAGCAGCCACTGCTCGCCTTCGCCTCCCATGTAGCCGACGGTGATGTCGGCCAGCACGTTGGTGTAGTCGACGCAGGTGCGGCAGGTCAGCGGGAAGAAGTCCGACGGCAGCTGCGATATGGGCAGCTTCAGGAACGGGATCTCGCGGCGTCGGCCGTCGGTGTAGCGCAGCTCCACCCGGTAGTCGGCGCGGAACTCCAGGTACTCGATGGTCTCCGGTTCGTCGGAGAGCAGGGCGAGGAACTGGTGGAAGCGCTCGGTGGTGGTGTTGTCGGAGCAGGGCGTGCCGATGACGTACAGGCGCTCCAGCCCGAGTTCCCGCTCCAGTGCCCGCAGGGCGTAGACCTGGCAGGGGATGCCGATTACCGCGATACGCCGATGCCCGGCCTCGACGGCCGGTTCGAGCAGGGCCAGCAGCGGCGCGTAGCCCATGCGCATGCCGCGGCAGGCGGCCATCTGCCGCGAGTCGGTGACCAGCACGGGCACGGGCTTCCAGCGGTCCTCCGGGTCCGGCGCCATCGTGAGCACGGCATCGACCAGCCCGTCCTCGAGCAGTCGCTCGCCGATGCGCGTTGTGATGCCCGTCCACTGGGCGCCTGCCCGCGGCTCGGCGAGCCGGGCGCGCAGCATGCGCCGGAACGGGCCGAAGTGCAGCTCGTCGGGCCGCGCCGGATCGCGGGCCCGGCCATGCACCTGCCGCTCGAGGCCGGGGTAGTCCGGCTTTATGAACTGGCAGGCGCGGCCGCATCGCTTCGGCTCCGCCGTCCGCGAGATGCCGCAGTCGGTGCACAGGTCCCGCGGCGCCGCCTCGCCGAGCGGCGGCGCCGTGATGCCGGTGTCAGCCGGGGAGCTGATAGCCCACCGAGGCCCCGGGACCCAGCGGCAGACCCAGTCCCACCCAGATCATGGTTATCACCAGACCCGAGACCATCAGCCAGATCGAGTACGGGATCATGGCTGCCATCAGGCTGCCGAGGCCGAAGTCCGGCGTCCAGCGCTGGCAGAAGGTGAGGATCAGGGGGAAGTAGACCATCAACGGTGTGATGATGTTGGTCGCGCTGTCGCCCACCCGGTAGGCGGCGGTGGTCATCTCGGCGCTGACGCCGAGCAGCATCATCATCGGGATCAAGACCGGCGCGAGCAGGGCCCACTTCGCGCTGGCGGAGCCCACCAGCAGGTTGATGGCGCCGGTGAAAAGCACGAGCAGACCAAGCAGCACCGGCATCGGCAGGTTCGACGACTTGATGACGTCCGCTCCCTGCACGGCGAAGATGAGGCCAAGGTTGGACCAGGTGAACATGGCCACGAAGTGGGCCGCGACGAAGGCGAGCACGAGGTAGTAGGCCAGGTCCGCCATGGACTCCGACATCATGGTGACGATGTCCCGGTGGTCTTTTACGGTGCCTGCGGCGGCGCCGTATGCCCAGCCCGCGGCCAGGAACAAAACAAAGAAGCCGGCCACGAGAGACTTGTAGAATGGATCCAGGCGGAATTTCGGCTGCGCCGTCTCGTCATAGAGCGGCGTGCCGGGCCCTATGGTGAAGAATATCCACAGTCCCACAACGCCGAGCACCGCCAGTCCGGCCCATTTCAGGCCGCGGCGCTCTTCGGGAGTCAGGGGCTTGTCCTCGTGGATGGATTTGGCCGCCTCGCCCTCGGCCTTGTAGGTGCCGAGACGCGGCTCGATGATGCGGTCCGTGACGTACCAGATGACCGGCAGGAACAGAAACGTCATGACGGCGATGAAATACCAGTTGCCGGCGATGTTCGCGTCCCACGTGGGCACGATGCTCTCGGCCGCGGCCTCGGTGATGCCGAACAGCAGCGCGTCGAGCTGCCCGGGGAAGAGATTCGCCGAGAAGCCGCCCGAGACGCCGGCGAACGATGCGGTGATGCCGGCAACGGGATGCCGGCCGGCCGCGGCATAGAGCACGCCGGCCAGCGGGATCAGCACGACATAGGCGGCGTCGGCCGCCAGGTTGCCCAGCATCGCCACCAGCGCGACCGCCGGCGTGAGCAGGAAACGGGGCGCGTTCCTGACGCCGGCGTGCATGGCGGAGGCGAACAGGCCTGAGCGTTCGGCGACACCGGCGCCCAGCATCACCACCAGCACGTAGCCCAGCGGATGAAAGTGGGTGAACGTGGTGGGCATCTCGACCCACAGCCGCCGGATGTTGTCGGCCGAGAGCAGGCTCTCCGCGGTGAGCACCAGCGGCATGCCGTCTTCGCCCTTCGCGGTGGGATGCAGCGCCGACATGTCCACCCAGGCCGCGAAGATGCTGAACGCGATCAGGGCGGCGATCAGGTACAGGAAAATGAATACCGGATCGGGCAGCCGGTTGCCGGTGCGCTCGATCCAGCCGAGTATGCCCGTATTGGTGGCGGGCGTGCCGTCCGACGGTGCCATGCTCGCTCCCTCATCTATGAAAAATTCCCGGCAGCATAGGCCAAGGGCCGGACGAGGGCAAAAGCACGACGGCTTGCCGCGGCGCACCCGCGCAGGGGACTGTGGTAGTTTCTGAGCTGTCAACGACAGCGGGAGGGAGGCATCCATGGCACAGGTCAGCGATATCCTGAAGTCGAAGGGCGGCGAGCTGTGGTCGGTATCGCCGAGCGCGACCGTGCTGGAGAGCCTCGAGATGATGGCCGCGAAGGGCGTCGGTGCCGTCGTGGTGCTGGACGACGGCCGCCTCGCCGGCATCTTCACCGAGCGCGACTACGCCAGGAAGGTGGTGCTGGCCGGCCGCGCTTCGCGGGAGTTGCCGGTGAGCGAGATCATGACCACCGAGGTGGTCTGCGTGGCGCCGGAGCGCTCCGTGGACGAGTGCCTGGCACTGATGACCGACAAGCGTATCCGCCACCTGCCGGTGCGCGATGCCAGCGGTGTCGTGGGCCTGGTCTCGATCGGCGACCTGGTGAAGACGAAGATCGCCGACCAGGAGCACACCATCGAGCAGCTGCAGAGCTATATCGCCGGGCAGTTCTGAGCAGGCCGTGGACGAGGCGCGCATAGCCTGGATGAGCGCGCGGGCGGCGGCGGCGGCCATCCGTGCCGGCGAACTCACCAGCCGCGAGTACCTGGAGGCGATGCTGGCCCGCATCGATCGCCTGGACGGGCCTCTTAACCTGGTGGTCACCCGGGACGACGAGCGCACGCGCCGCGCCGCCGACGAGGCCGACCGGGAGGCCGCGCGCGGCCGCTGGCGCGGGCCACTGCACGGCGTCGCCATGACCATCAAGGACTCCTTCCAGACCGCCGGGCTGCGCACCACCTCGGGTGCACCGGAGCTGGCGGAGTTCGTGCCGGGAGAAGACGCGGCGGCCGTGGCGCGCCTGCGCGGCGCGGGTGCGGTGATTGCCGGCAAGACCAACCTGCCGCTCTACGCCGCGGACCTGCAGAGCTACAACGCGCTCTTCGGGCAGAGCAGCAACCCCTGGGATACGAGCCGCACCGTGGGTGGTTCCTCGGGCGGCGCGGCCGGGGCGCTGGCCGCGGGTTTCACGCCGCTGGAGCTGGGCAGCGATATCGGCGGCTCCATCCGCGGGCCCGCATCCTGCTGCGGCGTCACCGGCCACAAGCCGAGCTTCGGCATCGTGCCGGGGCGGGGCCAGATCCCCGGTCCTCCGGGCACGCTGACCGAGGCGGACATCGCCGTGGCGGGGCCGCTGGCCCGGGACGTGGCCGACCTGGAACTCGCACTCGAAGTCCTCGCAGGTCCGAACGAGTGGTACGCGAAGGCCTGGTCGCTCGATCTGCCGCCGCCGCGCCACCGGGAACTCGCCGACTACCGGGTGGCGGTCTGGTTCGACGAGCCGTCGGCGCCGGTGGATGCATCGGTGCGCGGTCTGCTCGGTGCGGCGGCCGACGCACTGGCGGACGCCGGCGCCCGGGTGGACTACGAGGCACGGCCGGCGTTCACTTTCGACAAGGCGCTCATGGTATTCAACCAGCTGTTGAATGCGGCCCTCTCCGGCGGCTTCAGCCGGGACGAGGTGGAGGCGATGGCGGTGAGGGCAGCCGAGGCCGGGGAGGGCCATGCGCTGGCGGCGCGCTACACCTCCCAGCGGCACCGGGAGTGGCTGTCGGCGAACGAGCGGCGGCTGCAGCTCAGGGCACGCTGGCACGAGTTCTTCGGCCACTGGGACGCCGTGCTGGCGCCGGTGTTGCCCACGACCGCCATCGCCCACGATCATTCCGAACCGATGAGCCGGCGCAGCATCACGGTGAACGGCGAGCGGCGGCACTATCAGGAGCAGTTCAGCTGGATGGGCCTGGCCGGCGCCTCGTTCCTGCCGGCGACGGTTATCCCGGTGGGGGTCGCGGACGACGGCCTGCCGGTGGGACTGCAGATCATCGGGCCCTTCCTCGAGGACCGCACCTGCCTGCGTCTGGCCGACCATCTGTACCGGCGGCTCGGCGGGTTCACGCCGCCGCCGGGTTTCGGCCCGGCCTGAGCGAGCGGCCGCCGCCGGCCCGCGGCCGACTTTTTCGTCACGGCGGGTAAACCTCGCCGGCCCCGGCTGCACTAACCGGTCGAAGAGGGATTGCATGTTTTGACCGAGCCGTCCGATGTCGAGTTGGTGCAGCGTTTCCGCTCCGGGGATCCGGAGGCCTTCGATGCCATCGTGCGGCGCTATCAGGATCCGCTCTACCGGCTCGCGAGCGTCTGGCTGCACGACCCGCAGCATGCGGAGGACGCAGTGCAGGAGGTGTTCCTGCGGGCCTGGCGCGGGCTGCGGCGCTTCCGTTTCCGCGCGGCGCCGTTTACCTGGCTGTACCGCACGGCGCGGCATGTGTGCAACGAATACAACCGCCGGCGCACGGGCGAGGCTCTGGACGGCGAGCCCGCCGACCCGGCCGTCGGCCCGGAGCGGCGCGCGGGCGAGCTGGAGGCGGCGCGGCGCGTGCGCCAGCTCGTGGCCGCGCTGCCCGGCCGGCAGCGGGAGGTGGTGATGCTGAGGATATTCGAGGAGCTGTCGGTGGCCGATACGGCAAAGGCGATGGGGTGCCGGCAGGGCACCGTGAAGGCCCTGCTGCACAAGGCCGTCCGGCGATTGCGGCAAAACGGCATGGAGGGACCCGGCGGATGAGCCGGCGCGTGAACGGCGAAGGAATGGACATCGAGACGGACATCGAGGCCATCAGGCAAGAGTACCGGCGCCTGAAGGCGCCGGAGCACACGCTGCGCCGGGTGCACGCGCGGCTCCCCGAGGCACGGCCGCGGCATCTCACCCTGCCTGCCGCCGGGGCGGCGCTGGCCGCCACGCTGGCTGTGGCCGCGTTGCTGCTGGCGCTGCCCCGGATCGAGCGCGGCGAGGCGGAGGTACGGCCGACCTCCCTGACAGTGCTCTCGCTGGCGGCGGGCAGCAAGCCGGCCGGCGCCGTGCCGGGCCTGTCCTCCGTCCGCGGCATGAGCCTGCCGGCGCCGCCGGGCCCGGCCACCGGCGCGGGCGCCGTCGCGCCGTCGCCGACCGACACGGAACTGGAAGACCTGCGGAATCACTCGCGGGACGAAGAGGAGAAGGACCATGCGAACAGCTAGACGGGGATCAACGGCACGGGTATGCGCGCTCATCGCGGCGGCGGGTCTGATCGCGGCGGCGCCGTCGGTGCCGGCGCAATCGATGGACGAGCTCGCGAGGATGCAGACCTTCCTCGGCATCATGACGGACTACATGGCCATCATCGAGACCACCCACGAGATCAGCGCCGAGCCCGAGAAGGCCGCCATCCTGCAGATGCAGAAGATGAAGGAGATCTACGAGGAGCGGGGCGAGAAGGCGCGGGTGGTGGAGGAGCTGAGCCGGGTGCTCGAGAACAGCAGCAACCAGGCCATTCGTAACGCGGCTTACGTGCTGATGAGCGACACCCTGAAGGAGACCGGACGCTCCGCCGAGGCCATCGAGCTGCTGCGCAAGGGGCTGGCCGAGAACCTGAAGGCGGCCGAGTAGCGGCGCGGGATGTGGCCTGGGTCACGGCTTTTGCGTCCGGCGGCGGGCAAGGTGCTTGTCAACCCGGCCGGCGCGAAAACGTTGTTGTTGTTCGTGCCGATCAGACGGAACGCGGGGTAGCAGGATGACGGGACAGTTGAGGGTATACGCATCGGGGTCGAGGGCCGCGCTCCTCCTGGCGGCCTCGCTGGCACTCACGGCCTGCGGTGGCGGCGGCTCCTCCGGGGGCGGCTCCGAACCGCCCCCGCCTCCGCCGCCCCCGCCGCCGACGCTCAGCAAGACCGAGGCGTTCCGCTTCCTGAACCAGGCGACCTTCGGCGCCACCGAGGCCGGGGCCGACGCGGTGGTCGACAGTGGCATCGAGGCCTGGATCGACACCCAGATGAATACGCCGGCCTCGCTGCAGCTGCCCTATCTGCGCTCGCTGCCGCGGCCGGATTTCCCGGGCCAGCTGCAGCCCGACCGGGTGGACGTGTGGTTCCGCAACGCGGTGGACGGCGAGGATCAGCTCCGCCAGCGAGTGGCCTTTGCGCTGTCCCAGATCATGGTCGTCTCCCAGCTCGGCGCTCTCGAGGGCGCCCCCTGGGCGCTGGCGGACTATTACGACACCCTGGCCGAACACGCCTTCGGCAATTTCCGCGACCTGATGGAAGCGGTCACGCTGCATCCGGCCATGGGTATCTATCTCAGCATGCTCGGCAACGAGAAGCCGAACCCGGCGCTGAACATCCGTCCGGACGAGAACTATGCCCGCGAGCTCATGCAGCTGTTCACCATCGGTCTCGTGGAGCTGAACGTGGACGGCACGGTGAAGACCGACGGCGCCGGCCAGCCGATCCCCACCTACGACCAGTCCGTCATCGAGGGTTTCGCCCACGTCTACACGGGCTGGCACTTCGCCGGCGCGCCGAGCTTCGAGCAGGCGCGCATCACGCCCTTCAACCAGACGCAGCCGATGGCGCTGTACGAGGCGTTCCACGACACCGGGGCGAAGCAGTTGCTCGGCGGCGTCGAGCTGCCGGCCGGCCAGTCCGGCGGGGACGATCTGCGTGCGGCGCTGGACAACGTCTTCGAGCACCCGAACGTGGGGCCGTTCATCGCGACGCGGCTGATCGAGCGCCTGACCACCAGCAATCCGTCGCCGGCCTACGTGCGCCGGGTGGCCGAGACCTTCAACGACAACGGCGCCGGGGTGCGCGGCGACCTCGCGGCGGTGGTGCGGGCGATCCTGCTCGACCCCGAGGCGCGGCCGGACGACGCGCTGGACACCGACGGCAAGCTGAAGGAACCGCTGCTCCGCCTGACCCAGCTCTGGCGCGCGTACGACGCTCGCAGCGAGGCCGGGGCCTTCCCGTTCGGTTTCGCCTACATCCTGCTGGGCCAGGGGCCGCTGCAGTCACCGTCCGTGTTCAACTTCTACAGCCCGTTCTATGCGCCGCCCGGCGAGATCCGCGACCGCGGACTGGTGGCACCCGAGCTGCAGATCGCCACGGAGTACCAGAACACGTTGATCACGAACCTGATGCTGGCGCAGGCATTCGTGAATCATTCAGAGAACCCTGACCTGGGTCCGGACGATGTATTCATCGACATCGGCGAGGAGGTGGCGCTGGCCGGCGATGCGGAGGCGCTCGTGGCCCGGGTGGCGGACAAGCTGCTGGCGGGCGAAATCTCTCCGCTGCTCGCGGACGAGGCGGTCGGGATGGTGGAACGCATCCCGGCCGCCGACCCGATAGCCCGGGCGGCCGAGGCGATCTACCTGGTCGCCTCGTCGCCGGAATACGCGTACCAGCGCTGAGGGGGAGGACATTATGGCAGCCATCAATCGACGCGATTTCCTGAAGCTGAGCGGCGCCGGCGCCGCGCTGGCCGCCTGCCCCGGCCTGCACGTGGCCGCCGCGCCCGGTCCGTTCGACGACTACCGGGCGCTGGTCTGCGTGTTCCTGTTCGGCGGCAACGACTCGTTCAACATGCTGGTGCCGGTGAGCGACGCCGAGTACGGCGTGTATGCGGCCTCGCGCCAGAATCTGGCCATCCCGCAGGACGATCTGCTGCCGATACAGCCACTGGCCTCCGACGGCACGGACTACGGCCTGCATCCGTCCATGCCCGAGGTGCAGAGCCTGTTCGAGAGCGGGCGGGCTGCGTTCGTGACCAACGTGGGACCGCTGATCCGGCCGGTGACGAAGGCCGGATTCCAGGCCGGCTCGGCAGAGCTGCCGCCCCAGCTGTTCTCCCACAACGACCAGCAGGACCAGTGGCACTCGCTGAAGGGCACGAACCAGACCGCGACAGGCTGGGCCGGGCGCATCGCCGATCTGATTCGCCTGCAGGTCTCCGGCCAGCAGCTCGCCACCAACGCTTCGCTCTTCGGTAACACCCTGTTCCAGTCGGCCAGCGAGACCGTGGCCTACGTAATGGGGCCCCAGGGCCCCGTGCCCTTCGAGGGTTTCGGCGACAGCGGCATCTTCCTGGAGCAGCGCCGGGCGTTCGAGCGCATCATCGGCGGCGACTACGGCTCCATCTACGAGCGCGGGTTCGCCGAGGTGCAGCGGCGCGCGGTCGATGCCGCGGACCGGGTCAGCGGCGCCATAGCGTCCGCGCCGGAGCTCGCAACGGCGTTTCCGGCCTCCCAGCTGGGCGAGCAGCTGCGCACCGTCGCGCGGCTGATCGCCGTCCGCGACGAACTGGCCATGGAACGCCAGATCTTCTTCGTGGCAGCCGGGGGCTTCGATACCCACGACGATCAGGCGGAGCTGCAGCCGGGCCTGCTGGCCGGTGTCAGTCAGGCGATCTCCGCCTTCCACGCGGCCACGGTGGAGCTCGGCGTCGGCAACAGCGTCACCACGTTCACCCAATCGGACTTCGGCCGCACGCTGACCTCCAACGGTGACGGCACGGATCACGGCTGGGGCGGCATCCAGCTGGTGGTCGGCGATGCCGTGAGGGGTCGGGAGCTGTACGGAACGTATCCGCTGCTGGCGATCGACGGGCCCGAGGACGTCGGTGGCGGGCGCATGATCCCGTCGGTCTCGGCGGATCAGTATGCCGCGACGCTCGCCCGCTGGTTCGGCATACCGGAGGCCGATCTCGCGCAGGTGGCGCCCCACATCGACAATTTCGTCCAGCGCGACCTCGGCTTCCTGCTCTGAGGTGTCGTAGGCCGCGTCGAGGTTCTGTCTACCCTGCCGCTCATCTGTTATTCACGGGGTCGCGAACACAGTCGCGAGTCTTTCGACAACCCCAGAGGAGAGAGCGACATGACAAGGACGACCCTGACAAGGACGACGAGCCCTTCCAACATCCGCACGGTGCTGGCGATGGGACTGCTGCTGCTGGCGGCGACCACCACCGCGGTCGCGGGCCATCACAAGAACATGGAGAAGAAGGCCGATAAGGATATCGTGGACACCGCAGTGGCCGCGGGCGATTTCACCACACTGGCGGCCGCACTGGACGCGGCAGGCCTGGTGGGCACGCTGAAAGGCGACGGTCCCTTCACGGTCTTCGCGCCGACGGATGCCGCGTTCGCCGCGCTGCCGGAGGGCACGGTGGAGAGCCTTTTGAAGCCCGAGAACAAGGAGCAGCTGGTCTCCATCCTCACCTACCACGTGGTGCCCGGCAAGGTGACCTCCGTCGACGTCGTCAAGCTGGACAGCGCCACCACCGTGAACGGCCAGTCGGTCGCGATCGAGGCGAGCGGCGGCAAGGTGACGGTTGACGGTGCCACGATTACTGCCGTGGATATCGCGGCCAGTAATGGTGTGATCCACGTGATCGATCAGGTCATCCTGCCCGAGTGAGACGGATGAGCTGAACCGGATCGGTGCCATGGACGGCGCCGGTCTGTAACCGGCTCGAGGGCCGGCACGGCCCCGACGCGCCGTGCCGGCTTTTTTTGCGGTGACTTTTGCCTGGCCATGGCCGCCGCAGATGCTGCGGCGACGCAAACTTGTTAGCCTTCCGTTCCGTATCCACAGCCAGAAAGGATGAGCGACATGGCCGAGGGCCCCGACGAGAAAGAGATGGAGATGTCCGTCGACGACCTGTATCGGGAGGATGTCTTCACCGATCAGCGGGTGGGGACGATCCGGCGGATGACCCCGGTCACCGCGGAGGGCGCGGAGGACGGCTCCCGGGCCGTGCAGTACGTGGGGCAGACCCAGCTGCTGACGCCGGCGGGCGCGCTGCCCCTCTCGTTCGAGATCGAGGCGAGCTCCCTGGGGGAGGCCGCGCGGAAGTTCGGCGCCGGCGCCGCGGAGGCGGCCGAGGATACGATCAAGCGGCTGGAGGAGATGCGCCGGGATGCGGCCTCTTCCATCGTGGTGCCGGGTTCGGAAGGCGCCGGCGGTATGCCGGATCCCCGTCTGCAGGGCGGCGGCGGAAAGTTCAAACTGTAAGGAAAAAGGTGTCCGGCACCCGATTCTTGCGTTTCTGAACTTGTTGCCGGGTCAGGCTTCCTGGCTTGCCTTGGCGTCCGCCGTATCGCCGGTAGGGGAGAGCATCGGCCGCGTGGCGTGGTAGGTGAGCCAGCCGGCGAGCATGCCGGGCATGCCCTCGTAGACGTCGTTGTGCCAGCCGAGCCAGCGCCAGCCGATGGCCACCGCGACTCCCACTCCGATCATCAGTAACGCCTGGCTCTCGGCCACCCGCAGGCCGCGGGAGTAGACGTAGAGCAGCGGCCCGAAGGCACTGGCTAGCGCCGACCAGGAGAAGATCACCAGCGCGAACACACTCTGGGTCCCGTTCAGGGCGATGACGAGGGCCAGCACCACGATCAACAGCGTGCCGGCCTTCAGCTCCAGCGGTTTCTCGATCTTCTGCGGCAGCAGATCGTGGGTGAGGGCCGAGGAGCAGCTGAGCACCAGCGAGTCGGCGGTGGAGATGGTGGCCGCGAACAGACCGGCGATCACGACGCCGGCGAAGATACCCGGCAGCAGTTCCATCGCCATGGTGGGCAGCGCGAGCTCGGGGTCCATGCTGCCGAGGTCGGGCAGCAGCAGGCGGGAGAGCAGGCCGACGCCGGCGGCGAAGGTGTAGAACACGGTGAAGAAGCCGTAGTAATACATGCGCGTGCGGCGCAGCTTGCCGGCGTTCTCCAGTGCCATGAACCGGACCATGATGTGGGGCTGGCCGATGACGCTCATGCCCGCGAACATCCAGCCGATGACGAACAGCGCCGGTCCGCTCGGTGCCGGCAGCTTCAGTTCGTCGGGGAAGGGTGCGAGGAAACCGGGGACGGTGGAGAGTTCCTCCACGGCGGCGCCCACGCCGCCGACACTCACCAGTGCCACCACGAGCATGATGGCCATGGCGAACAGCATGACCACGGACTGGGCCACGTCGGTCCAGATCGAAGCCCGGATACCGCCGGCCAGGCAGTACAGGGCCACCATGGTCGCCACCAGGATGGCGCCGCTGCTCGGCGTCCAGCCGAACATCGCCTGCAGCGCCTTGCCGCCGGCCGTGAGCTGGGCGGCCGCGTAGGCACCGAGGAAGGCAAGGGTCAGCAGCGCCACCACGATGCGCAGGATGCGGAAGTCCGTGTCGTGCCAGCGGGCCAGCACGCCGGCGAAGGTCACCTCGTTGTGCTTCTCGGTGGATTCCCGCAGACGGCGATGGATGACCAGCGACATCAGGAAGTCGCCGACGATCCAGCCGACCATTACCCACAGCGACGCGACGCCGGCCGCATAGGTGTAGCCCATGAGGCCGATGAACATGAAGCCCGAGTTGTTGGTGGCGATCGCGGACAGGCCCGCGAAGGCTGGCGAGACGTCACGGCTGGCCAGGTAGTAGTCGTCCTTGGTGCCGCGGCTGCGCATCACCGAGGCGAGCCCGATGAGCACGAAGATCGCCATGGCTGCGATGAAGCTGGTCAGCATCTGCTGTTGCTGCGATCGGGCTCGTTACCGTCCGGAGGCGGACCGCGGCTCAGGCCGCGTTACGGTCGCCCACGGTGTCCCGATTCTCGACCAGCCGCTCGTGCAGCACCCTGATGGCCGCGTCGTAGTCGCCCTCGTCCACGATGATCTGGATGTCCACCTGGCGCATGCCCTGGTGCAGCGCGATCACGTCGACGCCGCCCTCGTGCAGGCAGCCGACCGTGTCCGCAAGCAGGCCGGGCCGGTTCAGATCACTGCCGATCACGGAGACGAGGCCCACGCGGCGCAGATCGATATCGGCATGCGGAAACAGCCGCTCCAGCTCCGCGATGGCGTGCTTGGCACGGCTCAGCGTCCCGGTGACGAAGTGGGTCACGGTGTTCGCGTTCATGTCCTTCGTCACGATGCGCAGCCGGGTGTCCTCCAGAGCCTGGATGATGCGGCGGTCCGTGCCCTTTAGTCCGACGATGTCCTGGTCGAACAGCTTGATCGCCAGCACGGCACGGCAGCCGGTTACGATCTCGACGCAGGGCTCGTCGCTAACGTAGTCCTGCCGGATCACCGTACCCGGGTCTTCAGGGTCGAAAGTATTGCGGATGCGCAGCGGGATCTCGGCCTGGCGCAGCACTTTCGCCGCCCGGGGATGGACGGCCTCCATACCCATGTTTGAGAGCTGGTCGGCGACGTCGTAATTGGTGTTGCCGATCTTCTCTACCTTGTCCTCGCCCACGATCAGGGGGTCGGCGCTGCTGAGGTGATACTCCTTGTGGATGATCGCCTCGCTGGCGCCGGTGCGGGCGGCGACGTGGCTGAAGGTCACCTCCGTGTAGCCCCGGCCGTACTCGCGGAACAGGCCGCTGTGGCACTGGGTGTAGCCTGTGACGATCGGCAGCTCGGCTTCGAAGTCGATGCCTTTCAGGCCGATGTCGATGCGCTCCTCGAGCGTGCGCGGCTTGTCGTCGCGCCAGCCGGTGAGGTCGACGAAGCGGGCCTCCACGCCGTGCATGCGCAGCAGGAGGGTCGTGTTGAAGGCGCTATGGGCCTCGCCCAGGGCCGAGAGCATCTCGCGCACGGTCATCATGTGCTCGCCGAGATGGAAGTGGCCGTAGGAGCAAAGCCGCTGCAGGTCGATGAGACAGCTGCGCACGCCCTCGATGCGCTCGAGCACGAACTGGTTGGCCGGCTCGCGCACGCCCGGATCGGTGAAGATCTCCTCGTTCTTCTCGATCATCTTCCGGCAGACCTTCGTCAGGGCATCGCCCCAGGCCCAGTCGGACTCGCTGTGGCTGTACAGCGTGTAGACCCCGGGATCCTTGGTCTTCTTATCCTCCAGCAACTCGTTGGTCATGCCCGCGTAGGCGGAGACCACGAAGATGCGGTTGTAGGGGTCGCCCTTCCCGCTCCTCGGCAGGAATACGTTGTTCAGCGCCGCTTCGCTGTCGGCGATCGAGGTGCCGCCTATCTTTTCTACGGTGTGACTCATCCTCGCTGTGCTCCTGGCGCCGTTCAGGCGCTGTCGCTGGCGGCGACGGCGAAGCTCTCCGCGAGCGCCGTCAGCCCCCGCTCGAGTTCGTCGTCGCTGATCGTGAGCGGCGGCAGGCACTTGACCACCTCGTCGAAGGAGCCGCTCGTCTCGATCACGAGACCGCGCTCCAGCGCGGCGCGGCATACCCTGCCGGCCGTCTCGCCGTCCGGGCATGCGATGCCGCTCATGAGACCGCGGCCCTTGACGGTGAGTCCGAGGGGCGACGCGGCGGCGATCTCCTCCAGCCGTGAGCGGAGGATGCCGGCCTTGCGCCTGACGTCCTGTTCGAAGCGCGGCGTCGACCAGAAGTGTTCCAGTGCGGCGGCCGCGGTCACGAACGCGTGGTTGTTACCGCGGAACGTGCCGATATGCTCGCCGGGCTCCCACTCGTCCAGGTCCGACTCGATGAGCAGAACCGCGAACGGCAGGCCCATCGCGCTCAGTGACTTCGACAGCGTCACCATGTGCGGCCGGATGCCGGACGGCTCGAAGCTGAAGAAGTTGCCGGTGCGGCCGCAGCCGGCCTGGATATCGTCCAGCACGAGCAGGATGTCGCGGGCGCGGCAGATCGCCTCGAGGCGCTTCAGCCAGGCCTCGCTGGCGACGTTCAGGCCGCCTTCGCCCTGCACCGCTTCCACGATGACGGCGGCAGGATGACCCACGCCGCTGCTCGGGTCGTCCAGCGTCTTCTCGAAGTAGTCGAGCGTGTCCACGCCCTCGCCCAGGTAACCGTCGAAGGGCATGCGCACGACGCCGCTCATCGACACGCCCGCGGCGTCCCGGTGATGGCGATTGCCGGTGAGAGACAGCGCGCCGAGCGTGACGCCGTGGAAGCCGTTCGTGAAGGCGACGATGGTCTCGCGGCCGGTAACCTTGCGTGCCAGCTTCATGGCGGCCTCGACGGCGTTTGCGCCGGTCGGGCCGGTGAACTGGGCCACGTAGTCCAGGTGGCGCGGCTTCAGGATGCGCTCGTGGAAGGTCTCCAGGAAGCGCTTCTTCGCCGCCGTGTGCATGTCCAGGCTGTGGGCGATGCCGTCGCCGCCGATGTACTCCATCAGCGCCTCTTTCAGCACCGGGTTGTTATGGCCGTAGTTCAGGCTGCCGGCGCCGGCCAGGAAGTCCAGGTATACGTTGCCGTCGGCATCGACGAGTTCGGTGCCGATGGCCTTTTCGAACAGGACCGGGATCGAGCGGCAGTAGGAGCGCACGTCCGACTCGAGGCGCGCGAATACGCCGCCCGTGTGTGCGTTACTGGAAAGGTCGATCTTCTCAACGGTGGTTTTCATGACGTTTCTCGATTGCTCTCAGTTTCTCTCAATTTCAAAAGGGCCGATGATCAGTTCGTGCTCGCTCTTGTGCTCGCCGCCGAAGTGCTCGTCCTGATCGAACAGCACCTGCTCTTCGGTGGGTGCGCCGAGCTTGCGGGCGAGGCCGTGGAACATGGCCCAGGAGGCTTCGTTCCGGGCCGTGATGGTCGTGCGGATGTAGTGCAGGTGCTCGTTGCCCGGCCGCTGCAGGATGTCCAGTATCAGCCGCTTGGCCAGGCCGTGGCCGCGGGCCCGCTCGTCGACGGCCACCTGCCAGACGAACAGCGCGTCCGGGTGCGGCGGCGGGCTGTAGCCGGAGACGAAGCCCACGGCATCGCCTTCCGCCTCGGCCAGCGCGCTGGTCGCGCCGAAGTGGGTGCACTGCAGCAGGTTGCAGTACATGGAGTTGGTGTCCAGCGGCGGGCAGCGCCCGATGAGGGCGTGGACGGCGGCGCCGTCGGTCGATACCGGCGCACGTATGGAGATAGCAGAATCTTTCTGGATTCTCTTAGCTTGCATGTTTTGCCTGGTCGGGGGATCTGTCGCGTGGGGCGTATGTCCGATGAGGCGGGAGCAGACCCGATAGGCCGATATTAATCCTATCGCAGGTCTACTGGGTGCCCGGCGTGTTTCGGTTGACAGATATTTCGATATTCAATTAAAAAAGCTGATCGAATAGCGCTACAATTTTAGAAAATAGCGATTAGCGGCGCAACTTTGATTTGAGGCTCAAAGTACTCCTTTCAAGTGAATGGATGCCCGACGGGCACAAACATCACTGGGATCAGGGACCTGCAGACCCTGCGGCCGATGCCGGCGGATGAGGACGAGAGTGACAGGGCGATGAGTGAAAAGGACGAGATGCTGGAGAAAGAGGTGCTGACCGCGCTGCGCCGGGTGCTGCGGGCGACGGACCTGGACGCCAAGTCTCTCGCGCGGCAGACCGGCCTCACGACCTCCCAGTTGCTCGTGCTGGAATTGCTGTCGATGGCGGGCGAGCTCACGGTGGGCGGGATTGCCTACAAGGTCGGTCTCACCCAGGGCACGGTGACTTCGATGATCGACAAGCTCCAGCAGGGCGGCCTCGTCGCGCGCCGGCGCGGCAGCGCGGATCGGCGACAGGTCAAGGTCAGCCTGACGCCGGAGGGCCGGGAGCTCGTGGCCAGGGCGCCGACGGCGCTGCAGACCCGCTTCCTGGAAGAGTACTCCGCACTGCCGGACTGGCAGCGCCACTCCATCGTCGCGGCCCTGCAGCGGGTGGCGGATCTGATGGGTGCCGAGAAGCTGGACGCCTCCCCGGTGCTGGACGTGGGTCAGATCGGCGAGACGCCTCCCACGCTCTAGGGTTTCGCCCTGGGCCTCAGGCCGACATCACGCCGCACAGCGGCGGCTGCCACGTCAGCCGGCGGTGCTCGGCCACCAGCCGGTCCAGTTGCGCGGCGATGTCCGCCGGGAACGGCGCCGTGCGCCGGTGCGCCAGGTCGGCGCCGCTGGTGATGTACTCGAGGGTGGCCGCCAGGTTGTCGCGGCTGTCGTTGACAATGAACATCACGCCGTGGAAGCGTTTCTCGCTGCGGTCCACCATGCGGGCATGGATGCTGACGGATTCACCGACGTGAATCTCGTTCAGGTAATAGAGGTGGTGCTCCAGGTCGAACAGGCCCTGCCGGCGGTCGCTGAAGTAGGAGTCCTCCATGCCCATCTCCTGCACCATGGGCCAGCCGCCGCGCTCGAACAGGATCATATAGAACCGGATGTTCACGTGGCCGTTCTGATCCTCCCAGTCTGGCGGGATGACGTGAGTCATGAGTGCGGGGAGCTGCCTGACTTCGGCCGCCGAAGGTTGTCGTGGCCTCATCTTGTCTGCCGTGGTGACCGGAACCGGCGCATAAGCTACCCGCCGGGACGGAGGTTCGCCAGCCCGTCGGGCGCTCAGCCGGCTCCGGCGCGGGCGGTGACCCGGCGGGTGCTGCCTGCCGCCGTGGCGATGAGGCGCTCCAGATCGCGCGCCAGCAGCAGCTCGGGGTCATGGGGGTGGATGGCGAGCCGCAGCGGTCTCCCCGCTGCTGCCAGCGCCACGGCCGTCCGGTTGAGCGCGCGCAGCACCAGTGCCCGGAAGCGTGTGTCCGCCTCGAAGCCGGCGAGTGGCAGGGGGCGGAAGCGTCCGGTCCCTGCGTCGTAGGACCCGGTAAGGGTCTCGAAGTAGCGGAAACCGAGGCCGTGCAGGCGCCACCGCTCGATGCGGCCCATCGCCCAGGCCGGTGGCACGTAGGTGTCGGGCTGCGGCAGCCCGTGGCGCGGGAACCACTCGCCGCAGCGGCGGATCAGCGCCTCGATGTCGGCCGCGTCCAGGCACAGATGTTCTGCCACGTCGCGGGAGATGAGCGCGCTGTGCAGGCGATGCCGTAGCCCACGGATGCGGAGGCAGCGATGCAGCCACCCGTGTCCCGCCAGGGTATGGCCCCGGGCCAGCAGGCCGTGCAGCCGGTCCAGCGTCTCGCCTGTCCAGCCGACACCGGGGACGACGAGCAGGCTGGCGCTACCGGCGCCGGCGGCCTCGAGTGCGGCGAGGATGCCGGCCACCCGGTCGAGGGTATCCGGCATCACGTCGTGCACCGAGACCAGGACTTCGGGCGCGGCCTCAGCCACCGTCGCTGTCTCCCTGCAGCCAGCCGATCCAGGTGCGCAGATTCCAGTCGTTCAGCCGGCGCGCAGCCAGATGGGCGCGACGGCCCATTTCGGCGCGCACGCCCGGTGCGACTGTGCAGGCGCGCGTGACGGCCTGCACGACACTCTCGTCTGCGCCGATGCGGAACAGCCCGGCGTCGAGTTCGGGCCACTCGGCGATGCCGCAGTCGCCGGAGACGATGACCGGCCGGCCGCGGGCCATGCCTTCGAGCGCCACGGTGCCGAACGACTCGACCCGGGACGGCAGCAGCAGCATGTCGTGGGCGTCCAGCGTGTCGACCAGCCGCTTCCGGGGCACCCAGCCCAGGTAGTCCAGGTTGGGCAGCCGCGCGGCCGCGGCCGCGACGGCGGGGCGCATGGGCCCGTCGCCCGCGATGCTGACCCGCAGGCCCGGCAGTCGTTCGGCCACGTCCAGGACCGCGGGCAGGTTTTTCTCCTCGGCCAGCCGGCCGGCGAACAGCAGGCGGCGGATTTCGGGGGCGGGCGCGGTGAGCGGACGGTCCAGGAACTCCCGCGGCACCGAGGTGCCCATAAGCCGCGTGCCGCGGGCACCGAGACGATTGGCCAGGCGGGCCATCTCGGGGGAGTTGGCCAGCACCAGTGCGCTGTGGCGGAACAGCAGCGCGTGACAACGCTCCAGGTAGCCGCGGCTCAGCCGGCCGAAAGTGTCTCTCCAGTAGATGTCCGCCAGCTGCTCGAAGTGGGTGTGGAAGCCGGTGATCAGGGGGATGCCGAGACGCCGCGCCGCCAGCAGACCCATGAGGCCGAACGGGCCCGGGGTGGGCACCACGATCGCATGGGGTGCCATGGCGGTCAACTGGCGCCAGAGCCGGAACGGGCGCGGAAACCACAGGCGCTGGGTGCGGTCCCCGGGCAGCGGCGGCACCAGCCGGCGCCGCCACCCCTGCAGGCTGTCCTGCGGGCAGAACAGCTCCGCGCGTCCGACGCGGGAGCCGAGCTGGCCGACCAGGTCGCTGTAATAGGAGCCCACGCCGTTGCGTTCGGCCACCGCGTCGGAGACGACGGCGACGCGCAGGCGCTCGCAACGGGATCGGGCCCGCGCGTCTTCGCGCAGTCGGGTCTGCAGCGCTTGTGTGGCCATCATGTCTGCGGCTCCTCCTTGCGTGTCCAGGCGGCGAAGCGCCGGAGCACCTCTGCCATGTCGATGCCCCAGGACGACAGCGGCGGCGCCTGGGCCGGTACATGGGGTCGGTGCTGTTCGAGCTGCCCGAGACGTGCCTCCAGCGTGCCGGTCACCGGGAGTCCCAGGCGGTCGTAGAGGCGGCGTACGAGCCCGGCAGGGTCGGCGGCGAGTTCCTCCATCGGGGCGGCCGCGATGCGCTCCGGCGGCAGTTCCGCGCGCAGGTCCTCCAGGTTCCGGTAGTAGTAATCCAGGCAGTCGAGCAGCCGCCGGCGGAACAGCGGGTCATCGGTCGGTACGCCGAACAGACGCAGGCCGTCCGTGACCGAATTGAACTGCGAGGCGATCACCTCGACGGCGTCCCGCTCGCAGATCACGATGCGGGCATCCGGGAATTCGCGCGCCAGGCTCCGTGCCATGCCCGCGAAAGCGGCATTCTTCGACAGCAGTGTCCGGTCCGGGCCGTGGGCGTAGAGGTGGCGCTGCAGGCAGCGCCGGTACCAGGTCAGCAGCCGCCGACGCTGCGCTGCCGGCATATCCCGATCGAATGTGCCCATGCGCCATACCCAGCGTGCCTCGGGGAAGGGCACGACGAGGATGAAGCAGCACAGCAGCGGCAGGAAGCAGAAATAGTCCTCCTCGGGCTCGGCGAGTCCGAGCGGGTGCTTGTCGTCGATCCAGCGCAAGGCGGTGCGGCCCGCGGCCGTGAGCGAGCGGGCCACCGGAGATCCGACCAGCCGGTCGGCCGCGGCGAGGCCGGACCAGAACTTGCGCTCCGTGATGCTCGGGGCGAACAGGCACTCCCACGTGGCGAAGGTCGTGTAACGTTCATCGGCCGCCAGCAGGCGGTGCAGGCAGGTCGTGCCGCTGCGCGGTGCGCCGAGCACGAATACGGGCTCACGGATCGCGACTCGCCGATAACCGCGGAAAAACACCTCGTCCAGCAGGAATCCGATCCAGTGCACGGCCTGCAGGAGCAGGAGCCCCGGCAGGAACACGGCACCTGCCGCGAGGCGGCGGACATAGCGGAGCGGCCCCGGGAAGCGGGAGGGGGCGAGGATCTGGCGGCAGAGTCCGGCGATCCTCGCTGCGATGCTGAACGGCGTCGCTGTCATGTCGGGGCAGGCGCGACCTGATGGCTGATCTGTTTCGTAACGGCATCGTGACAGCAATGTGTGGCAGAAATGTTGCAGCCGGCCGCCGGCCCCGCGCGTTTCATTTGCATTGGCCCGGGTCGTTGCCGAGAATGTGCGCGCGCGGATCCAGACCCATTCTTGAACCCGTCGGCATGAGCCGACGCTAGCGGAGAGTTGTTATGAGCGAATATTCCGATCCGGCAGGACGCCGGAAATTCCTGAAGCTGGTGGGCGGCACGGTCGTGCTGGTGCCCCTCGCAGGGCTGGCGGCATGCTCGGGCGGCGGCGACTCCGCTCCTGCGAGCACGGGTGGCGCGGAGCCTTCTGCCGACGAAGGTTCCGGCGGCGGGGCCGACATGGCCAAAGAAACGGGCATGAGCCAGGAGTCCGCTCAGGAGTCCGTCCAGGCTGCGGCAGACACCGCCCAGAGCCAGGCCGGCGAGGCGGCGGCAGGCGCAGACGGCCGGCCGAAGCTGTCGGAGGACGACCCGCAGGCGAAGGCACTCGGCTACGTGCACGACGCCACCGACGTCGACCAGAGCAAGTACGCCCGCTATCAGCCGGGCCAGGCCTGCAGCAACTGTCAGCTGTTCCAGGCCAAGGGCGACGAGGAGTGGGCCGGCTGCTCCATCTTCCCGGGCAAGCTGGTGAACACCGCGGGCTGGTGCAGCGCCTACGCGCCGAAGGCCTGAGGCCCGCTGTTCGTCAGTGGTGAACGACGGCCGCCTTCGGGCGGCCGTTTTTCGTTACGCCGACGATCCGGTTCCGATTCAGTCGAGCGGGATCGCCGTCGTGAACTTGAACTCCTCCATCGAGAAGCTGGAGCTGACGTCGGAGAAGTCCACCATCTCGATCATCTGCTTGTAGACGGCGTCGAAGTCGTTGATGTCGCGCACGAGTACCCGCAGCAGATAGTCGATATCGCCGCTCAGCCGGTGCACCTCCACGATCTGCGGGATGCTCTGGACCATCTCCCGGAAGCGCTCGGTCCAGGCGGCGTTATGCTGGTTGGTGCGCACGGCGACGAATACGGTGATGGGAACGTGGAGCTTGTGCCGGTCGAGCAGGGCGACCCGCTTGCGGATAATCCCTTTCTCTTCCAGCTGCTGGATACGCCGCCAGCAGGGGGTGCGCGAGAGCCCCACCTGCTCCGCGATCTCGGCCACCGGCAGTGAAGCGTCCTCCTGCAGCAGCGCGAGGATCTGCTTGTCTTTCTTGTCCACGGAACCTCATCCCCCGAATCGGACCATCGTTAGGCAAATAACCTAACACGTTTCACATTTACGGCAAATTTTGCACCCGAAGGCTCCCATCGTGCTGCTACCTTTCCGTACACGTGAACGCGGGGAGCAGGGAGAGAGTCCATGGCGGTTTCAGCAGACAGGATGCATGAGGGGCGCCGCGGCGCCGGACGCTCGGCCTGCACGGCCTCGGAGGCCATCGATTTCGACGAGTACGTCCGCCGCGTGGGCGCGCTGTGCGAGGCCTGCGGCGACGACCGGCTGGCGAGCCGGGTCGGCCGCGAGATGCGGCGCCTGATGGCTGCGGCCGAATGGCTGCCGGCCGAATGCCGGCAAACGGGTGCCGAGACTTATCGCCGTCACGTGCTCTACGCCGATCCGCTGGGACGCTTCACCGTGCTGTCCGTCGTGTGGCGGCCGGGCCAGGGCACCCCGGTGCATGGTCACACGGCATGGGGAGCCGTAGGCGTCTACAGCGGCAGGCCGAGCGTCGCCAACTATCGCCTCGTGCGCGACGGCGCCGTCGAACTCGCCTGCGAGGCGGTCTGCGCGCCGGGCGACGTGACCTGCGTACAGCGGGGCATCGATTATCCGCACCGGGTCCACAACGCGAGCGACGACGTCGCGATCACCGTCCACACCTACGGCCGCGATCTGATCGCAGACCCGGCGAGCATCAACATCGAATTGTAGGAGGGCCTTCAGGCCCGATCTGAGTTAAGGCCCGATTTGCCTTCAGGCCCGACCCCCGCTCATTCCTCCTCGTCGGGATCCGGTAACCGCTCGAAGGTACGGAAGTAGCAGCGTTCGTTCCGGGTGAGAATCGAGCTGAATTTATCCAGATCGCCGGTGGTGTCGGTCGCGAAGGCGATGGTGCTGGCGAACGGCAGGCTGGTGCACGGACTGAAGAATGTCGCCCGGTACCACTGGCCGCGGCGTCCCTCGATCAGTATGGCCCTGCCATTCTCGACGGAGCGCCAGTTACGGAGACCGCCCAGATCGGCGAAGTGCAGTACCGCGCTCGGGCCGGCCGGCGGCTCGTTCGGCGAGGTCTGTGTGGCGCAGCCGGCCAGCAGGGCGACGGCTGCCACCGGCAAGATCATCCTGACTGTCCTGTTCATCGATCCTCCTTGCCGCGGCGAACGGGTGCCGCGTCTTTGCGGTAGACATGCGTGTGGCCGCAGGCCGATTCAAGGGAAGGCCTTTGCACGACCGGTCGAATCTGACACAGTTCGGCCGGCTATCGACCGGACCATTGCGGGGACCATTGCCTGCACGGCCGCAGGGCCGATGGCAGCCGGGTCAGCATCCAGGGGAAGCAGCAACTGATGGCGCGTATGGAATCGATCTGCGTATTCGCGGGATCCAGCAGCGGTACCCGCCCGGCCTACGCGGCCGCTGCCGAAGCACTCGGGCGCGTCATCGCCGAGCGGGGTTGGCGGGTGGTGTACGGTGGCGGCCGCGTCGGGCTGATGGGCGTGCTCGCCGATGCGGCGCTGGCGGCCGGCGGCGAGGTCATCGGCGTGATCCCGGAGGCGCTGCTGCGCAAGGAGGTGGGCCACCAGGGACTCACCGACCTGCGCGTCGTGCAGACCATGCATCAGCGCAAGGCACTGATGTCGGAGCTCTCGGACGGCGTGGTGGCGCTGCCCGGCGGTCTCGGCACCCTGGAGGAGCTGTTCGAGATTCTCACCTGGGCGCAGCTCGGCATCCACGCCAGGCCCTGCGGTGTGCTGAACGCCGGCGGCTACTATGACGACATGCTCCGGTTCCTGGATCAGACCGTCAGCGAAGGTTTCGTGCGCGGGGAGCATCGGGACATGATTCTCGCGGCCGGCGAGGCGGCGGCGCTGCTGGATCTCATGGCCGGCTACACGCCGCACTACACGGCCAAGTGGATGGACCGGGACGAGACCTGAGGCCCGCGAAGACACCTGAGCGGCGTCGAACATTCCGCGCCGCGGCTGTAGCATTGGCGCTCCGGGAGCGCCGGCTGCGCTCCCATCGGTCGGAACGAAGGAGCAGAGCAGGCCATGCCGGGCAATTTCCGCAGCGACAACGAGTATCCCGTGGCACCGGAGATCATGGCGGCCCTGGCCGAAGTGAACGACGGCCCCGCCCACGCCTACGGCGCGGACGCCGCCACCGGCCGTTTGCGGCAGCGCTTCCGCGAGCTGTTCGAGCGGGAGGTCGAGATCTATCCGCTGGCCTCCGGCACGGCAGCCAACTCGCTCGCGGTCGCCCAGACCTGCGGTTCCGTCGGCGCGGTGGTCTGTCACCGGGACGCGCACCTCAATACGGATGAGTGCGGCGCTCCCGAGTTCTTCAGCGGCGGGGCCAAGCTGCTGGCGCTGGACGGTGCGGACGGCAAGCTGGTACCGGCGGCCGTGGAGGAGACCGTCGCCGCGTCTCTCGCGATGGGCGAACATGCGAGCCGCCCCCGGTTGCTGAGCCTGACCCAGGCGACGGAACTGGGCACCGTCTACACGCCGGACGAGGTGTCCACACTCGCCGCCGCCGCGCATCGGGAGGGGTTGCGTGTGCACATGGACGGCGCGCGGCTCGCGAACGCGCTGGTCACGCTCGATTGTTCGCCCGCGGACATCACCTGGCGCGCCGGCGTCGACCTGGTCTCGTTCGGCGCGACCAAGAACGGTGCGATGCTGGCCGAGGCGCTGGTGGTGTTCGATCCGGCGGACACGGTGGAGCTGCCGCGACGGCGCAAGCAGGCCGGTCACCTGCTGAGCAAGATGCGCTATGTCTCGGCGCAGCTCGAGGCCTATCTCGCTGACGAACTCTGGCTGCGCCTGGCCGCCGCCGCCAACCGCCGTGCCCGGACACTGGCCGACGGGCTCGCCGCCTGTCCGGGCACCGAGCTGCTGCACCCGGTGCAGTCCAACGAGATCTTCATGCGCCTGCCGGATGCGCTCGCGGAGGGTCTGCACGCCCGCGACTTCGAGTTTCATCCGTGGCCCCACAGCGGTGCCGGCGTCTACCGGCTGGTCACCTCGTTCGCGATGCCGGACGAGGCCGTGCAGGGCTGCATCGCCGCGGCCCGTGAACTCACCGGCGCGGGCGCCGCCGCCGTGGAGGCATGATCCCGCTCTGGCTGAAGATCGCCTACACGGCCGTCGTCGCAATCATCCTGCCGATCTACTGCTACCGCCACGGCCCGAAGAATTTCCTCTGGTTCTCGGACATCGCGCTGATCCTGCTGGTGCCGGCGCTGTGGCTCGAGAGTGCGCTGCTGTTCAGCATGATGGCGGTCGGGGTGCTGTTGCCCGAGGCCGTATGGACGATCAGCTATGTCGGCGGACTGGTCTTCCGGCGGCCGGTCACGGGCCTCGCCGGTTACATGTTCGACCCGGCCCTGCCCCGCTGGCTGCGCGGGTTGTCCTTATTCCACCTGATCCTGCCGCCACTGCTGATCTGGGGCGTCTGGCGGTTCGGTTACGACAGCCGCGCCCTGCTGCTGCAGACGCTGCTGGCCTGGGCGGTGTTGCCGGTCACCTGGCTGGTTACGGATCGTGACAAGAACATCAACTGGGTGTTCGGACCGGGCGAGCGTCCCCAGCGGCGGATCGACGGCCGGCTGTATCTCGGGTTCGTAATGCTGTTCTTCCCGCTCTGCGTCTATCTGCCGACCCACTGGTTGCTGACCTGGCTGTTCACGGCGAAGGATGGTGGCGGGAATCTGGCGCTGTTTTAGCAACCTGTGCGAAACACCTGGTGGTGCGATCGACTTTTACTCACAAAACACTGAGAAATATAGGCTTTCCAATTTCCACCGCTTATCCACAGAATAAACACACGAGAGGCACAGGATATTCTGCTGACAGGGCGAATCGGCAGGCGTAACCTGACTTCCACGGTAAAGGAGCGCGATCCTGAAACCGGGCCCCGATTGGCAGGGGCAGGGCCACTCGCCAAAGTGGTCAAGGGCAGCGGAAGCTGACCAAGTCGCAACGCCGAGAGGCCGCGCGTTGAGGAAGCCGGAGCGAGAGCATCTGGCGACCATTGGAGGGCGGAAACTGTCTGTACTCGTGACTCGCATGACCGGCATGGAGTTCGCGGGGGACGTAGCCAGGCGTCTTTAAACAAACATCGGGGACGAGAAAGTCCTCGTGAGGAGCCTGAGACGAGGTTCCGCAAGGCGCAAGCCGAGCGGACGAGCCACAGGCCGGAGTCAGGCAGGTCCGAGGGGGTGGCGCAAGCTGCCGGATCGATCGAATCGGACGCCGCGCTGGCTTAAAAACCGAGGGGATGACGCGACGGCGTCGTCCCCTCACTTTTTTGCGGCGAGCGTTATCGCGCCCCTTTCCCCGGCAGACACGCCCTCAGAAGGCCCGCCGCAGCTCCTCCTCTATCCGGCGCAGATCGGCCTCGAGGCGCTCCTGTTCCTCCGTCAGCGGTTGCGTGGCCCGCTGCTCCAGCTCCAGCAGGACGAATTCCGCCTGCAGTGCGACCGGTAGTGACGCGGGTGGGGCGGTCTGCGTCTGTGCCGTCGGCGTTGCAGGCCAGGACTCCGGCTCGGGTGCCTCGGGGCGCAGGGCCAGCACTCCCGCCACCGCAACGGCGGCCGCCAGCGCGGCGCCGCCGAGCAACTGCGGCGAGGGCATCAGGCGCGGCCACCGCCGGCGCCGTGCCGCGGATGCCGCCGGGTCCGCAGCCTGCAGCGATGCCTGCAGGCGGGCCCTCAGCTCCGGCGTGGTCTCCGCGCGGATCCTCGCCGCATCGCGACGCAGACGCTCTTCCAGTTCCGTCATTCCCCGTCCTCCGTCTCGAGTTCCCGGGCCAGCCGCCGACGGGCCCGGAAGAGGTTCACCTTGACCCACGATACGCTCCGTCCCATGGCGTGTGCCACGTCGCGCACCGCCATGTCCTCGCCGTAACGGAGCCACAGCGCGGTGTAGCCGTCCGGCGTGAGCCGCTGCCGGGCGGTCAGCCAGATGTTGCGCCGCCCGTCGTCCGCGATGCAGTCGGCCAGCGGATCGGCGGCCGGATCGACCGGCTCCGCGGCCAGCGATTCCCAGGCTGCCGGCCGGCCCGCTGCCTGCCGCAGTGCGATGCGGTACAGCCAGGTGCTGAAGCGCCAGCGCGGATCGTAGCTCGCGAGGTAGCGCCAGGCGCCGACGAACGTGTCCTGCAACGCATCTTCCGCGTCGCAGACCCGGGCGCAGCGCACGCACAGGAAGCGATACAGGCCATCCCGGTAGCGCTCGACGAGCGCGGCGAAGGCGGTGTGGGAGCCTGCCTTCGCCGCCGCGATGAGTTCGTCCTCGCTGGTCATTGGTGGTCCGGCGCGTCGGTGGCCGGAGCCCGTCTCAACGGGCGAGCAGTCTCGTCATCAGCTCCGGCCCCACCAGGGCGGAGATGCCGACCGTACCTTCGTTCACCGTCACCTTCGTCTTGCTCAGCAGCTCGGCCAGCGCGGGCTCTTCCTCCGCGGCCACGGCCTGCAATCCGATCAGGCCGCCGACAATGCCGCCGACGGCCAGCGCCATGCCCGGATCGCTGGCCACGATCTTCGCCTCGATGGACGCAAGCCCGTCACGGTCGGCGACGAAGAACGTCGCCTCCCGGGTGTGTTCGAGGATGCGGGACTCCCAGGAGCCACCGGTGCCCGCCTGGGGGCGGATCCCGCCCTGCATCAGGTTCCGGTCCGCGGTGAGCAGGAACAGCGTGCCGTCCTCTGCCTCGCGCTCCTGCATGCGACCGCCGTCGGCCAGCAGCTTCTCCATGGTCGCGGCCTCGGACGTGAACAGCAGCATTCCGTCGACGGCGAACGTGAAGTAGCCGTCGAATTCCGCGTCATCCATCTGGCCCAGCTGGTAGTAGCGGTTGCCATCGGTCTCGTGTGCGTCCACCTGTGCCTTGCGCTTCGCCAGTGCCAGCACCTTCTCCCGGGTCTGGTCCGAGAAACGGCCGCGGATGGCGAGCACGGCGTCGTCGTCGCCCTGACTGAACACCGTGACCCGGTCGGTCTCGGCGCCCAGGTCGACGCCGAGGTCGTTGCGAAGGTCGGCGAACAGCTCCTTGTCCAGCCAGCCGTAGAGCTGGCGCCCGACTTCCGAGCCGCGCATCTCGACGAGGTCGGCATGCAGGTACCAGCGGGCGTTGCCGGGCAGTTCGCCGGGCGTGACCGCGGCAACGGCGAGCCCGGGTACGGCGAGGATGGCGACGATAAGGATGGCGTGCAGTCTCGGAAAGCGCATGGCGGGCTCCGTTTTTGATGTTCCCTGCCCTGTTATAGGGCCGTACTGCGCGATGGGTTACAGGCCGGCGCCGGTCGGGTCGTCTTTCATGCCGAACAGCCAGCGGATACCGCGGCGGAAGGCGACAGGCGCCGCGGAGAAATGACTCTCGCCGGGCAGGATCTCGGCCTCGAGATCCCAGGGTGTCGCGTCCTGCGCCGTCCAGTGACCGATCCAGGACAGCGCGGCACCGCGGAAGTGCGGCAGGTCGTCGGCGCCGGAGGCCACGTACAGGCGCCGCCGCGGGCCGGCCGGGGTTTCCCCGGGCGCCGCGAGGAACAGCGGCAGGTTACGGTGCAGCGCCGGGTTGATGGCGATATGCCCCCAGAACGGGCCGTCGGGCTGCAGCGCGCTGTAGAGGACGAACTGTCCGCCGAGCGACTGTCCCAGTATCACCCGACGTTCGGGGTCGGCGGGATAGCGGGACTCGACCATCGGGATCAGCACATCGCGGAGAAAGCGCAGGAAGGCGCCGGCACCGCCCCAGAACTCCGGCTCCGGCGCCTCTGCGGTGTAGTCCCGGCTGCGCTGGTTGCCTTCCCGGAAGTAGTCGGTGCCGTAGGAGATGCCCACCAGTATCAGTTCGGGGACTTCCTCGCCCAGTTCCAGGTAGCGGTAGTAGCCGGCCAGGAGGGGAAACATGTTGCCGCCGTCCAGCAGATAGACCACGGGATAACGCCGCTCCGCTCCCGTCTCGTGGCTCTCGGGCAGGCGCACATGGACGTGGTAGACGCCCTCGGGCTCGTCCGGTGCGAGGCGGTGGTAGTGGGCGCGGTCGACAGCCTGCAGGCGGGTGTCCCGTTCCCCGGCGCCTGCCGGCGGGGCGGCCAGGGCTGCGAGGGCGGCCAGGAAAACGAGGGCGGTCAGTCTTGTCCTCATCGATCGGTCTCCGCGACGGCGGTATGCCGACAGTATTGCGCAATCGGAAATCCTAGGCACATGTCACTACTGGCCGGGTCTGGCCGGATCGCCTAGAGTGAACCTGTACAACTGTGGCCGCGTCGCTCGATTAACCGCGGCCTTTCGTTGCGGGGATGAAGCCCCGGATGAGGAAGACGGCATGAGGAAAACCAGGCTTCGGCCCGGCGTTATCAGGATGACCAGGCTGGTGACGGTAATGGTCGCGACGATGAGCGTCGCACTACTGGCCGGCTGCGAGGCCGGCCCGAAGTCCGCCGCGGGATTCCGCCTGCCTGACGGTGATCCTGAGGCCGGCCAGGCAGCGTTTCTGGCGCTGCAGTGCAATTCCTGCCACGTGATCAGCAATTACGAGCTGCCGCCGCCGGCGGAAAAGGGCCCGGTGCAGGTCACGCTCGGCGGCGAGGTGACCCGGGTGAAGACCTACGGGGAGCTGGTGACCTCCATCATCAACCCCTCGCACAAACTGGTCCGCTGGTATCCGGAGGAAGAGGTCTCCGACGATGGCAAGTCGCTGATGCCCGCCTTCAACGACCGCATGACCGTGCGCCAGCTCATCAACCTGGTGGCGTTCCTGCAGCCCCATTATGACGTCGTCGTGCCGCGCTATGAGTACCCCGAGTACCAGTACGCGCCCATCTACTGAGCCTGAAGGAGGAGAGCCATGCCCGGACTCGTCGTCCGACTGCTGATCAATATGCTCGGTCTGTGGGTGGCCGCCGCGATCGTCCCGGGCGTGCACATCAGCGGCGTGGGGACGTTCATCCTCGCCGCCATCCTGCTGGGAGTGGTGAACGCGCTGGTGCGGCCCATCGCCATCGTCGCGACCCTGCCGCTCACGCTTGTCACGCTGGGACTGTTCCTGTTCGTCGTGAACGCGATGATGTTCGGGCTGGTCGCGTGGCTGCTGGCGGACTTCGCGGTATCGGGTTTCTGGGCCGCCCTGTTCGGCTCGCTCGTGGTCAGCCTCACGAGCACGCTGACCTCCTGGTATATCGGCCCGAGCGGACGCTACGAGGTGATGGTCATTCGTCGGCGCTAGCCGCGTACCCGCCTAGATGATCTTGGAGTAGCGCTGCGGCTCGGCCTGCGCCCGCAGGTAGCCGTCGAACACCATCGCGATGGCCCGCAGCAGCAGCCGGCCCGTTGGCGTAACGCGGATGGACGCATCGTCCACTTCTACCAGGCCGTCCTCCTGCAGCGGCGCCAGGTCCGCCAGCTCGTCGGCGAAGCGGCTCCGGAAGTCGATGTCGAAGCGCTCCTCGATCTCGCTGAAGATCAGCCGGTCCCGGCACATGAGGGACTGGATCACCTTGCCGCGGAGCTTGTCCTCCTCGCTCATGATGAGTCCGCGCTCGACAGGCAGGTGGCCTTCCTCGATACGCCGGCCGTAGTCGTGGTCGTGCCGGGTGTGCTGGCTGTAGCAGTCGGCGATACGGCCGATGGAGCTCGCGCCGAGGGCGATCAGCTCGGTGTCCGCGTGGGTGGAATAGCCCTGGAAGTTGCGCTGCATGGTGCCGTTCTCGCGCGCAATGGCGAGTTCGTCGTCCTTGCGGGCGAAGTGATCCATGCCGATGTACTCGTAGCCCTCCGCGCAGAGCCGCTGGATGGTGTGGCCGAGCAGGGCGAGCTTGACGTCGTCGCTGGGCAGGTCCTCCTGGCGGATCAGACGCTGTGCGCGGAACATCTGCGGCAGGTGGGCGTAGCTGTAGACCGAGATGCGGTCCGGCCGGGCCTCCAGAACGGTGTCCAGCGTGCGGTCGAAGCGCTCCGGGGTCTGCATGGGCAGGCCGTAGATCAGGTCGATGGAGACGGAGCGGAAGCCGGCGTCCCGCGCCTGCTGGATGAGGGGCAGGGTCTCCTCCGGCGGCTGGATGCGGTTGACCGCCTTCTGCACCTCCGGGTCGAAGTCCTGCACGCCCATGCTGAGGCGGTTGAAGCCCATTCCGGCCAGCGCGGAGACCATGCCGGGGCGGATGCTGCGCGGATCGATCTCGATGGAGAACTCCTGCCGGCCGTCGCCGCGCAGCCGGAAGTGCTCGCCCAGCTTGGCCATGACCGAGGAGAGCTGTTCCTCGCTGAGATAGGTCGGCGTACCGCCGCCGAGATGCAGTTGCTCCACCACCCGGTCGTCGTCGAACAGGGCGGACTGGAGTTCCACCTCGCGGAAGAGGTGGCCTAGGTACTCGCCGGCACGGTCCCGGTTGCGGGTCACCACCTTGTTGCAGCCGCAGTAGTAGCAGAGCGTGTGGCAGTAGGGGATGTGCAGGTACAGCGACAGGGGTCCGTCGTTGCGCTCGTTGCTGAGGACGCACTGGCGCTTGTACTGCGCTTCGTCGAACTCGTGGAACTGCACCGCCGTGGGGTAGGAGGTGTAGCGGGGCCCGCGGCCTCCGTAGCGCCTGATCAGCGCCTCGTCGAAATTGATTGGCTGCATGCCGATATTCCTGAATCCCTGAATCTGAATCCCGATACCGCCGCGCGGCGGCCACATGTCATTGAACCATAAAGATTATGGTAAGAGGTTCGCTCCCCGGCCCGAGGCTAACCGTACCCGAACGCCGCGACCGCCTGCATAGGCATTAGCCGAAGGCGGCGGCTTGCCGCGACGGACCCTGCCCTTCATCATGCGCCCCTCGTGACCCCGGGAGGCCCCATGGCCGTACAGGACTACCCCCTCGAGAAAATCCGCGAGCGCTTCCCCGCCCTGGCCCTGGACGGGGACATCGGCGGGCGCATTTATCTGGACAATCCGGCGGGAACGCAGGTTCCCGCGACCGTCGTCGACAGGATGAGCCGTTGCCTGCTGGAGGCCAACGCGAACCTGGGCGGGCCCTTCGAGAGTTCCCGGCTGGCCGACGAGATCGTCGCCGACGCCCACCAGGCCATGGCGGACTTCCTGAACGCGCCTTCGGCCGACGAGATCGTGTTCGGGCAGAACATGACGAGCCTCACCTTCCATCTCTCCCGCTCCATCGGCGCGGCACTATCGCCGGGTGACGAGGTGATCGTCACGCAGATGGACCACGACGCCAACATCTGGCCCTGGGTGCTGATGGCGCGGGACCACGGTCTGGAGGTGAAGTGGCTGCCGTTCGATACGGAGACCTTCGAGTTCGATCCGGCCGAACTGGATCGCCTGCTGGGCGATCGCACCCGCCTGGTCTGCGTCGCAGGTGCCAGCAACCTGCTGGGCACGGTGAACGACGTCGCCGCCATCGCGGCGAAGGCGCGCGAGGCCGGTGCCTGGACATTCGTGGATGCGGTGCAGTCCGTGCCGCACGTGCCCACCGACGTGCAGGCGCTCGGCTGCGATTTCCTGGCCTGCTCAGCCTACAAGTTCTTCGGTCCCCATCAGGGCATCCTGTGGGGCCGGGGTGAGTTGCTGGAGTCACTGGAGGCGTACAAGGTGCGGCCCGCTCCGGATACCCTCCCGGGGCGCTTCGAGACGGGCACCCAGAGCCACGAGGGCATGGCCGGGACGGCCGCCGCGGTGGATTACTTCGCATCCCTGGGCGAGGCCTGGGCCGCGGACTATGCCGGGCGCTTCCCCGGCATGAGCGGCCGCGCCCTGCACGTCCACACCGCGCTCGCCTGGCTGTTCGACTACGAGGAGACACTCTCGCGTCACCTGATCGACGGGTTGCAGGCGCTGCCCGGCGTCAGGGTGCACGGTATTACGGATCCGGGCGCCTCCTCGCGGCGTCTGCCGACGCTGGCCTTCACCGTCGAGGGCGTCGCGCCGGCGATGATCGCCCGCGAGCTCGGACAGCGGCGCATCTTCGTCTGGAACGGTCACAATTACGCGCTGGAGGTGGTGCGGGCGCTGGGCCTGATGGAGGCGGGCGGCGTCATCCGGGTGGGCCCGGTGCACTACAACAGCATCAAGGAACTCGACGTGCTGCTGAACACGCTGGAGAGCATCCTGCCGCGGATCGCGCCCGGCGGCTGACGCGCCCGCCCGCTTATCCGGCCGAGCGGCTGCGGATCAGTTGTTCTTCGCGCCCTGGTCGATCCAGTCTTTGATCAGCTGCACCTCGTCTTTGTCCAGCGGGGCGCCGCGCCCTTCCGCGAGCGATTCCTCGTGGTGCGGCGGCATCTGTATCTGCGGGGCGCTCTCGCCGGAGACCACGAGGTACAGCGTGCTGGAGGCGGCGCTGCCGGGCACCACCACCTCGCCGAGGCGTGTGCCGTGCATGAGGCTCGCGTAATCGGTCACGTTCAGACCGGTGCTGGTCTCGCCTTCCGCGTAGCCGCTGTGGCAGCCGGCGCAGTTGGCTGCCAGGAGCGGCTGGACGTCCTCCGCGAAGCTGACCTGCTGCTCGCAGCCCGACAGGAGGGTCATGCCCGGAGTGACGAGGGCGGCGATGGCGAGCGGCCTGATCCTGAGTCCCCGAACCGTGTCCACGAATCTGCCCATGGTTGCCCCCTTGTGCGTTGCCGCCGGATGGGCGGCTTGCTCGGTCACCGTTTCATCGTAGACCCGAGGGTATCCCTGTCAATTTCGCGCAATACCTACTGTCTACCCCGCCGCTTTGCGAAGGTCCGCGACCAGGCGGCGCAGTTCGCGCTCTCGGGTCCGGTCGTCCCGCTGGCGCAGAACATACGACGGGTGGACGGTGATCCACACGGGCGTGCCGTCCTCCAGCGAGAGAGCGCTGCCCCGGTACTCGCCGACGGCCACGGGACGGCCGAGCAGGCTGCGCGCCGCCGTGGCCCCCAGCGCGACGACGGCCCGAGGTGCCACCATCGCGAGCTCCAGCCCGAGCCACCTGCGGCAATGATCGATCTCGCCTGCATCCGGTTTCTGGTGCAGCCGGCGCTTGCCCTGCAGCCGGAACTTGAAGTGTTTCACGGCGTTGGTCAGGAAGATGCGCTCGCGCTCGATGCCGGCTGCCGCCAGTGCCTCGTCCAGCAGCCGTCCCGCCGGGCCGACGAACGGGCGGCCGTTGAGGTCCTCCCGGTCGCCGGGCTGCTCGCCGACCAGCATCAGCCCGGCGTCCGCAGGGCCTTCGCCGGCCACCGCCCGGGTGGCCTGCTCGCCGATGGGGCAGCGCCGGCACGCCTGCAGGCACGCCGCGAGTTCATCCAGCGTCCGCGGTGTCTTCTCTTCCGCCATGTCCATCCTGATCCATTGCCGTGCCCGGCCGGCTGCCGGCCGCCGCCCCGGCGGCGGCGAGCGCTGCGCCTTCTCGCCGTCCCTGATCAGCCCCGGGATCAGCCGGGCCTCGGGCAGATTACGCCAGTACTTGCGCGGCATCTCCGCCCGCATGGCATCCACTTTCAGCCGCGCCGGGTTGAAGATGCTGGCGTAATAGGTGGACCAGTATGCCTCCAGTGCGTCGCCGTCGGGGCAGTCGGCGCGGTTCGCGCCCGGACCGTAGGTGAGCGCGTCGCCGTCCCAGTGCGCGCTCGCCTCCGGCGTGAGGATGGACCAGCGCATGCCCGTGTAGCGGCGCATGAAGAACGGCGCCACGGCCTTGAGGATGTGATGTTCCGGCTCGAACCAGGCCACATAAGCCTCGACCGTGGTGTGACGCACGCGGCGGAAGCGCACGAAGGCCTTCAACTTGTGCATGTCGCGGCGTACCGCGCGAGCCATGTCGCCGGCCAGCGCCACGTCGGCGTCGGAGCTCACCTCCAGCAACGAGCGTTCCGCCTGCAGCCGCCAGAGCAGACGATAGAGCAGTTCGAAGCGCCGCGGGTCGCGGTGGCAGGCGACCCGTTCGGCCAGAGCGGGGAAGTCCTTCGGCACCAGAATGGCCCGCCGGGTGCGGGGCAGCGCGGCCGGCTCGCCGGCGAACAGGTCCGGGGTCGCGTGCCGCTCGCGCCAGGCGGTGGTCTCCGGCGGCACGGCGGCCGCGATCAGCCGGCGTGCCTGGTCGCGCCAGGCCTCGTAGCCGTCCGTCGCATCGAGAACGATCTCGATGCTGCCGCGGCCCCCGGCACGACTCACAGCGGCAGGCTCTGCTGGCGGGGCGGGGGTGCGAGCAGGCCGGCGAGGGCGGGACTGTCCAGCAGCGGGCCGGGCTGCCATCCCCGGGCGACGACGAACGGGCGTACCTTCTGCAGCGACACGGTCATACGCTGCAGGTCCTCGAGGCTGAGCCTGCGGTGGCGCCGTGCCTTCAGTATGCGGGCGACCGCCCGGGTGCCGAGGCCGGGTACCCGCAGCAGGGTCTCCCGGTCCGCGCGATTCACGTCCGCCGGGAAGCGCTCCCGGTGGTGCACCGCCCAGGCGAGCTTCGGGTCCACGGCGGGGTCCAGCATGCTGCCGTCGCCGCCGGCGAGAATCTCCTCCACGCCGAAGCCGTAGAACCGGTACAGCCAGTCCGCCTGGTAGAGGCGGTGTTCGCGCAGCAGCGGTGCCGGCGCCGCCGGCAGGGAAGCGCTGGGGTAGGGGATGGGGCTGAAGGCCGAGTAGTACACGCGCTTCAGGCGGTAGCCCGCGTAGAGCGAGGCGCTGGTCGTCAGTATCGCCCGGTCGTCCGCGTCGTCGGCGCCGACGATCATCTGCGTGCTCTGGCCCGTGGCGGTGAGTCCCTTCGGGTCCCGCCGGCCGCGGCAGTCCGGCTGGCTCTCCTCCAGCCGCAGCCGCACCCGGCCCATGGCGGTGCGGATGCGGCCGGCGTCTTTCTCCGGCGCCAGCCTCGCGAGCCCGCGGCTCGTGGGCAGTTGGATGTTGATGGAGAGGCGGTCGGCGTAGCGGCCGGCCGCCTCGATCAGCGCGGCGTCGGCGTCCGGGATGGTCTTCAGGTGGATGTAGCCGCGGAACCGATGCTCCACGCGCAGCCGGCGGGCCACCTCGATCAGGCGCTCCATCGTGTAGTCCGGACTCACCATGATGCCGGAGGACAGGAACAGCCCCTCGATGTAGTTGCGCTTGTAGAATTCGAGGGTCAGCTGCACGAGCTCCTGCACGCCGAAGCGCGCCCGCTGCACGTCGCTGGAGATGCGGTTCACGCAGTACTGGCAGTCGTACTGGCAGTAGTTGGTCAGCAGCACCTTCAGCAGCGAGATGCAGCGTCCGTCCGGAGCGTAGGAGTGACAGATGCCGGCGCCGCCGGTGGAGCCGATGCCGCCGGTGGCGCGCGAGTCCTTGCGCCGGGCCGAACTGGAGGCGCAGGATGCGTCGTACTTGGCGGCGTCGGCCAGGATCGCGAGCTTGTCGATGGTCGTCAGGCGGGGCATGGCGGACTACTGTTGTTATGCCCACTAAGACTGTATGGATATCCAGCTGCCGTCAATCCCTGCAGAGACATTGTCGAGGAACGCGGCGGCGGCACGACAGGACGAGGTAGCCCGATGAAGGACCTGCTGGAGGACGCGAGCGCGCGGGCGCTGCGCTATCTGGAAGGGCTGGACGAGCGGTCGGTGGCGCCGTCGGCGCAAGCCGTCGCGGCTCTGGAACGGCTCGAGGAGCCGCTGCCGGAGAACGGCAGCGATCCGCGCGAGGTGCTCGCGCTGCTCGACGAGCTCGGCTCCCCCGCCACCACGGCGATGGCCGGGCCGCGCTTCTTCGGCTTCGTGATCGGCGGCTCGCTGCCCGCCTCACTGGCCGCCAGCTGGCTGAACACCGCCTGGGATCAGAACAGCGCCATGTACGAGCCGACCCCCGGCACCGCCACCCTGGAGGCGGTGGCGCTGCGCTGGCTGCTGGACGTCCTCGGCCTGCCCGAGGGCTGCGTCGGCTCCTTCGTGACCGGTGCCACCGTGGCCAACCTCGTGGCCCTGGCGGCGGCCCGCAACGCGGTGCTGCGCGACGCCGGCTGGAACGTCGAGGCCGACGGCCTGATCGGCGCGCCGCCGGTCACCGTCGTGGTCGGCGAGGAGGTGCACCCCTCCGTGAGCAAATCCCTCGGCGTCCTCGGTCTGGGCCGTAACCGGGTGGTGGCCGTCCCCGTGAACGATCAGGGGAGTCTGCTGCCGGAGAGACTCCCTGAACCGGACGGGCCCACCATCGTCTGCACCCAGCTGGGCAACGTGAATACCGGCGCCTGCGATCCCGTGGCCCGCGTGTGCGAACGGATGCAGCCGGCCGGTGCCTGGGTGCACGTGGACGGGGCCTTCGGTCTGTGGGCGGCGGCCTCGCCGGCGCACCGCCATCTGGTCGAGGGTATGGCGGCCGCCGATTCCTGGGCGACGGACGCGCACAAGTGGCTGAACGTGCCCTACGACAGCGGCGTCGCCTTCGTGCGGGACGGCGAGGCGCTGCGTGCGGCGATGGCGATCACGGCCGAGTACCTGCCGCCTCCCGGCGCCCATCGCAGCCCGGCCGACTACACCCCGGAGCTCTCCCGCCGCGGCCGCGGCGTCGAGGTGTGGGCGGCGCTGCGGCAGCTGGGCAGGGCAGGGGTCGCGGAACTGGTGCAGCGCTGCTGCGGGCATGCGCGGCGCTTCGCCGAGGGACTCGCCGCGGCCGGCTACGAGATACTGAACGACGTCGTGCTGAACCAGGTACTGGTGAGTTTCGGCGATGCGGCGACGACGCTTGCGGTGATCGAGGGCATCCAGGCCGACGGCACCTGCTGGTGCGGCAGGACGGTGTGGCAGGGCCGCACGGCCATGCGCATCAGCGTGAGCGGCTGGTCGACCGGCGAGGCGGACGTGGAGCGCAGCCTGGCGGCCATGCTGCGGGTCGCGGAGCGGGTGCGCACCGGCTGACGGAGCCGGGGCCCGGCGCTCGCTGGCAGGACACTAGTCGGCGGGCGGCCAGGCACTCGCGTCGATGGTCTCCCGGTAGGCGTGGAAGGTGGCGTGGCCGAGCAGCGGCATCACCACCGCCAGGCCGAGGAAAGCGGTGGCGAAACCGAGCAGGATGCAGCTCACCACGAGGGCCGCCCACACGACCATCGCCGCCTTGTTCCGCAGCACGGCGTTCACACTGGTGACGACCGCCGTGACGGTGTCCGTCCGGCGGTCCGCGATCATCGGCAGCGAGAAGGCGCTGGCGGCAAAGACAATACTCGCGAAGATGGCGCCCACCGCGCTGCCGATGCCGAGGAAGGGGACGAGGTCGCGCCAGGAGTGGTTCGTCTCCACCGGGAAGAATATGTGCACCATCGAGGCGGCCCGGGCCCAGACGAGGAAGACCACCAGCACGACGATGGCGTAGACCAGGGCGTTGCCGACGTGCTGGGAGGTCTCCCGGATGCCCTCGGCGAGCGTCGGCCGTGTGCCCCGTTCCAGCTGGCGGGAGATCTCGTACACGCCGATGGCCATGAGCGGGCCGACGAACAGAAAGCCCGAGGCCATCGCCAGCAGCAGCCAGACGCCGCCGAGCTTCCAGGCGACGAGGCCGGCCGCGTAACTCGCGAACATGACGACGACCCCGTAGCACAGGCTCTGCCGCGGCGCGGCGCGGAGATCGTGCCAGCCCCGTCGCAGCCAGCCGAACGCCGCCAGCGGAGGCAGGTCCCGGCACGGCGCCACGAACGGCAGTTCTTCCGGCTTCCCCCCGGCGGGTTGCCGCGTCTCGTTCTCGCTGGTCATCATGCGTCCCCCCCGGGTCCGAATTTAAACCGAATGCCCTGCTCATTGCATCCATGGGTGATGCAGCATGATCATTCGCGACAAAGGAGACGACCATGCGGACAGTGAGGACAGTGACGACCGCGGCAGCCGTCGCACTGCTGGCTGCGCTGCCGGCTGCGGCGGAACATACGGAAGTCATCGAGCTCGAGCTGGAGGCCGAGGGCCTCGACCGGCTGGAGATCGAGACCGGCGCGGGGCCGATGGAGATCACCGGCGTGCCGGGCGCGGACCGCATACGGGTGCGGGCGGAGATCCACTTCCCGGATGCCGATGCCGAAGAGGCCGCGGAGATCCTCGCCGAGCAGGTCCGCCTCACCCTGGAGCGGGGTGTCGCGGCGGCTGAGCTCGTCGCCGAACTGCGGCAGACCGGCTGGAGCTCGTTCTGGGGCGAGCATCCCACCATGAGCGTGGACGTGCGCGTGCCCGAGCGCTTCGCGCTGGAGGTGGAGGACGGCAGCGGCTCGCTCGCCATCAGCGACGTCCGCGGCGACATCGACGTGGAGGACGGCTCGGGCTCGCTGGTGCTCACCCGGGTGGGCGGCACCGTGGAGATCGACGACGGTTCCGGTTCCCTGGCCGTCCAGGACGCCGGCGGCGACGTCGTGATCGACGACGGCTCGGGCAGCCTGTCCGTGCGCGACGTGGCGGGCAGCGTCACCGTGGACGACGGTTCCGGGGGCATCACCGTCACCGGTGTGGCGGGCGATCTCACGGTGATGGATGCCGGCAGCGGCAGCCTGCGTTTCGACGATATCGGCGGCGAGGTGGACGTGCGCGACTAGCGCGACCAGTGCGACTAGCGTGACTCGGGGCCGGCCGCCGGGGTCGCCGACGGCGGGTCCTGGCGCACCCGCACCAGCACCAGATCGAGCAGCTGTCGGATGACCTCCGGGCGGTCCGGCTCGATGTGCAGCCCGTCGGTCCAGAGCAGGTCGACGGCGGGCTCCCGCGCGGCGATGGCGGGCAGCGGCGCGAGGGCTTCCGGCGGCAGGCGCTCGTCTTCCCGCGCCGCGATAATGACCGCCGGGCGCGGCGGTATGGCCTCCACCCAGCGCGCCGTGCGGAAGCTCTCGGCGTAGATCAGCGTGTAGAAGAGCTCGGTCATCACCGCCCGCCGCCAGTCGGCGGGGAAGTCCTCGCGCAGGTTGTGGGCCAGCCAGGCGTGGTTGTCGCCGGCGCCGTGGATCAGCCAGACCCGCCGGAAGCGCTCGTCCAGCGCGCCGGCGGCCGCGGCGAAGGGGACGCCCAGGCTGACGCCCACGAGCTCCGTGCGGGCCGGATCCGCCCAGGGCTGTGCGAGCAGCCAGTCGAGCGCGAGCGACAGGGCCGGCGGCGTGTCCAGGAAGGCCTGCTGGATAGACGGGATGGCACTCAGGATCTGCCCCAGGCCGCGGAGGCGATGACTGCCCTCGTAGGGATAGTCGATGGCCGCGTAGGCGACCCCGTCCGGCACGCCGGCCAGCTCCACCGCGTCCTTGCCCGTGCGGTGGCCGCCCAGCAGCAGCAGCACGGGCACGCGCTCTCCCGGCGCGACATCCGGCCACCGTACGCGCAGGTCGACGCGGAGCCCGGTGTCGGCGGCGAGGGACAGGATCTCGTCCAGGTAGCCGCCCGGCGCCGCAGCGGCGGGGTCGGCGGTGTCCACGGTGGTCGCTACCAGTGTGCCGTGCCGGGCGATCAATCGGTCCCGCTGCTCGCTGCGCATGTCGGCGACCCAGAACGCGAGCGCGGCCAGGGCGGCCACGCCAATGGCGATGGCAATCGTGATGGCGATAGAGATGGCGCGCCGCTGCCTCACGGCCGCCCCCGGTGTTTCCCGCGCGTGTTCATGGGCCGGATTCTAGGGCACGGCGCACGCGCATAAAAAAACCGGGCCGCTCGGGCCCGGTTTCCGGTCGCCGGACTGCCCCGTAGTCAGCGGAAGTTGCGGCGGTAGGTCACGCCGAAGGTGAGCGGCTGATTCACCGTGACCCGACGCTTCGCGTAGCGGTTGTTGATGAATTGATCGCCCTGCTCGTCGAACACGTTCGCGATGTAGGCACCGACGCTCCACTTGTCGGCATCGATACCGGCACGCAGGTCCAGCACGCTGTAGGAATCCTGGATGGTCGGCGGCGGCGATACTACCGTGGCCTCTAGCCCGGCCAGCGCATTGATGGACTCGCCCGTGTAGGTGTAATCCGCGCGAAGGAACGGCGTACCGCCGAACAGCGTCGTGTCCTGGAAGGTTCGTTCGATGGAGAGCGAACCTTTCCAGTCCGGCGTGATGGGCAGGCGGGTGCCGTCCACGGCCTCCACGGCCGCACCCGTGCCCGGGAACAGCGTCGCACTCTCCGAGATCTCCGCCTCGTTCCAGGCGAGCGTTGCATCCAGCGACCAGCCCGGGGCCGGCACAAAGGAGGTCTGCACCTCCACGCCGTCGATCGTCGCCTCCGGGAAGTTGACCACGCCGAGCTGGAAGACGCCCTGCTGCGGATCGTTCACCTGGAGCTGGATGTCGTCCCAGATCATGTGATAGCCGACGACGCTCAGGAACAGCCGGCCGCCGGCCGTCGTCGTCTTGTAGCCCACCTCGTAGTTCTGGACCATGTCGGAGTCGTACTTCCGCGGCAAGACCGAGTTCGGGCGCAGCGCGTTGGCGCCGCCGCTGCGGAAGCCCTCGGAGTAGGTGAGATACGCCAGGCTCCGATCGCTGAAGTTGTATGTCACATTGACCTTAGGCACGAAACCGTCGTCGCTCTCGTCACCGCTGCCATCGGTAAACACGAAATCGGTCTCCGGGTTCGGCACGGGACCCTGCTGCAGTGCGCCGAGCACCTGCCTCTCCTTGCGGTCCACCTGATACCAGCGGCCGCCGGCCGTAACGGTCAGGCTGTCCGTGAGGTAGAACGTGGCCTCGCCGAACAGCGCGAACTGGTCGATCTCCGAGTCGTAGATGCCGAAGAACCAGTCGCCGGGTCGCACCGAGGGATCGGAGAAGTCCCAGCTACCCGGTGGCAGGCCGTTCAGCGACGGGTTGTAAGCGTTATACGCGAGGTAATAGAAGGCCGGTGAACCTGCGAAGTTCTCCGCGCCCGCCTTGTAGATATCGGTATCCTCGAAGCTCTGGTAGAAGAGCCCCACGATGCCGCGCCAGCGGCTGTCATCGACTTCGGGCGTGGACCAGCGTGCCTCGATGCTGAAGCGCTCGGACTGAAGGTTATCCAGGTTGTACCCGCGGACCACTTCGCCGCCGAAGTCGTAGAAATAGAAGTCGTAGTCCGTGCCATAGACATCGTTGAAATAGGCTTCGTCCGCGTCGCTCAGTTCCTGAAATGCGAACATGTACTCGGTGCCATCCGCTTCGTAGTCCACCTCGCGGTCGAAGTAGGACACGCTGAACATGAAGTCGCCGATGCCGGTGGATCCTTCCAGGGTCAGCGCCAACTGGTACCAGTCCTCCTCGAATCGTTCGTCGAAGAAGCGCACCTGTTCGAGATCGGATTGGTCGAAGTCCTTGTCGCCGAAACCGTCCGCCTCGGTCGACTGGAAGATGGCAGTGGTATCGACGGTCCAGCGGTCGTTCGGGAACCAGCGCAGTGCGGCGCGGCCGCCCGAAATGGTCGTGGTATTGATGTCGTCTTCCACGAACTCCTCGTTCGTGTACGTGCCGCCGGGGCTGGTGCCGAGTACGTTGTCGATGAAGCCCGCTTCCTCCGCGGTGAAGCCGACGAGCCGCAGTGCGAGCTTGTTATCCGCCAGCGGGATGTTGAGCATGCCGCTGACGTCGTAACCGGTGTCGCCGTCGGCGACCTGATTCGCCTCGAGCTCCACCCAGGCATCGAAGGCGGTCGGGTCCGGCTTGTTGGTGATAATGCGCAGCGTGCCGGACTGGGATGCGTCGCCGAACAGCGTGCCCTGGGGGCCGCTCAGCGCTTCCAGGCGGGCAATGTCGACGAGGCGCGGGTCCGGGTTCAGGCCGGAGGCCGTGATCGGCTGTTCGTCGAGATACACGCTACTGGATGGGCCGGTGCCGAAATCGATGCCCGATGCTGCAACGCCGCGGAAGACCACGTTGTTGCCCGCCGGCTCCCTGCGCGCCAGCGCGAGACTCGGGATCTTGCCGACGTAATCGTCGAGGCTCTGGAGACCCTGGCGGACGATGTCATCCGTGGTGAAGGCCCGGATCGACATCGGGATGTCGGCGAGACTCTCCTCGCGTTTCGTCGCGGTGACGACGATTTCCTCGATGGCGTCGCCCTGGGTCTGCGCGTAGGCGCTGGGTCCAGCGAGTGCCGCAGATACTGCGGCGGCGATGGCACTTCCGCTGTACGCGGCAGCACCGAAGTGTTGATTATCGGCCATTGCTGTCTCTCCCAGTTTTGCTTAATACTACTCAAGCGTGGCGAAAGAGCAAATGATGTTTACAGCTGTATCTGTCGTGACAGCTTGATTGCTATACCGAAAAGCGTCATATGTTGGCTGTTCGCCACAAGACGAATCGCAACAGGCGGTAGCCATGAAAATCGATCAGCCCCTGAAAGAACTCGGTGACATCGACGTCGAACCGCTGCGTGCCGCGATCCTCGGCCAGGACGATTCGGCGTGGAACGAGCAGGAATACCGCCAGCAGGAGTACGAGGTCCACAAGCGCACCACTTCGATCGTGATGATATTCACGGACGGCAAGAACTGGCCGGAGATCGCGGTGCGCAAGGAGCCCGGCTGGGACCGTCTGGCCGACGCCGCGCTGCCACTGATGCAGGACATCATCGCCCGCTATTACCCGCCCGGCGGTACCATCATCCGCGCCATGGCGGCGCGGCTGGCTGCCGGAGCGCGTATCGATCCGCACAGGGACTCCCACCCGTCGTTCCATGCCAGCCACCGGATCCATATTCCGATTACCACCAACACGCGGGTGCGTTTCATGATCGACGGTCGCCCGCACCGGCTCGAGGTGGGCAAGGTCTACGAGCTCAACAACCAGTTGTTGCACAGCGTCATGAACAAGGGCGCCGAGGACCGCATCACGTTCATCTTCGATTACCTGCCGCCCGGCGCCGTGCGCGCGGCGTGACTATTCTCGTTGCCACCTCCGTGGTGCGCGGCAGCCACCAGGGCGAGAGTCACGGTGGCATCTACCTGATAGACCTCGAGCGCGAGCGTGTGGTGCAGACCGTCGACTGGAACACGGCTGACATCGACTGGCAGGGGCGCGGCTGGGACCGCGGGCTCAGGGGCATCGCCTTCGACGGCGAGCGTGTCTACGTTGCGGCGAGCGATGAGCTGTTCGCCTATACGCCCGACTTCCGGCTCATCGACTCCTGGCGCAACCCGTATCTCAGGCACTGCCACGAGATCGCGGTGTACGAGCGTCGGCTCTATCTCACCTCCACCGGCTACGACGTGCTGCTCGGGTTCGATCTGGACGCCGAGCGTTTCTGCTGGGGTCTGCACGTCGTGCGCGGTCACGGCGATTTCCGCGGCACCCCTTTCGATCCCGTCGAGGGTCCTGGTCCCGAGCCCGGCAATCGCCTGCACCTGAATATGATCCACTGTGACGACCGCGGCATGCATTTCAGCGGATTGCGGACCGGGGCGCTGCTCACCTACGACGGTCGGCGCATCGCCGCGCGGGTCGGCCTGCCCCGGGGCGTGCACAATGCGAGGCCTTTCCTGGACGGTGTGCTGTTCAACGATACTCAGGCCGATGTCGTTCGCCACGCCACCCCGGAGCGCGAGCAGGCGTTCCGCGTGCCGGTGTACGACCCGGCGGAGCTCACCCACACCGATCTCGACGATTCGCGCATCGCGCGTCAGGCCTTCGGTCGGGGGCTGGCCGTCATCGACGACCATCGCATCGCGGCCGGGTCCTCGCCGTCGACCGTCGCGATACACGATCTGGCTGCCGGCCGCACGCGTACGGTGGTGACGCTCACGAAGGACATCCGCAACGCGGTCCATGGTCTGGAGGTCTGGCCGTACTGAGGCGCCGGCGGGTGGGGCCGGCCGGCCATCTCAGCCGGCGTAATCCTCGTAGCGTCCGAGGACCGGCTCCAGTACCTCGGCCAGCTCGTCGAGGTGCTGCTCGTAGCGGCGCCAGAAACCGACGGCGCCCCGATAGATTGGCTGACGGACCTGTTCGGAGCTCGCGGTACGGACCGGGCGGTCCGTCTCGTGGAAGTTCAGGCAGGCGTCTTCCCACGGCAGCTCGCAAAAGTCGAGCAGGCGGCGCACCTGGTTGTCGAAGTCGCTCACCAGCTCCTCGTACTGGACCGTGAGCACGCGCCCGGGCAGGACGGCGTGCCAGTGGTCCATCATGCGCTGATACTGCAGGAAATATTCGCCGATCTCGGTGAGATCGTAGGTGAAAGTCTGACCGCGGGCGAACAGCTGGCGATAGCAGCTCAGACAGGAGTCCATGGGGTGGCGCCGGGCATCGATGATCTTCGCCCGCGGCAGGATCAGCTGCGCGAAGCCGACGTTCGGGAAGTTGTTCGGCATTTTGTCGATGAAGCGGGGCAGGCCCTCCACCCGATGCAGCGAGGCATGCGCCAGATAACGGCGGCCCAGGGCCTCGAAGTTCGGACCCTTCAGTTCGCGCACGGCCTGGGGGTAATTCACGCCGTCGGCGCGGTTGCGATTCAGGCTCGTGGCGACGCGGCCGAGATAGGGCAGCTCCGCCGTGCCTTCCACCTGACTGTGGCTCGCCAGTATCTGCTCGATCAACGTGGAGCCGGAGCGCGGCAGGCCGACGATGAAGATTGGCGCCGGGTCCTCGCAGCCGATGCCCTCGTTGACGGCCAGGAACTCCTCCGAGAAGACCTCGGCGATCGCGTCGTTGTTCACCTCGGTCTGCACGGGGTCGTAGTTCTCCCGCATGCGCTGGCGGCGGTTGCCCTTGTCGTAGTAATGCCAGGCACGGTCGTAGTCTTCGCGGTCCTCCCAGGCCTTGGCCAGGGCGAAGAGGAAGTTGACCTCGGATTGCTCGTTCAGCTCCGGCGTCTCCAGCGCCGCTTCCATCGCCTGTATGTCCTCGTCTCCCAGCGGATAGGTCTTCAGGTTGGCCAGGCTCCACCAGGACTCGCCGTTGGCGGGCTTCAGACGGATGCACTCCCGATAAGCCTCGATCGCTTCGGGCTGGCGGCCCAGGGTCTTCAGCGTGTGGCCGAGGCCGAGCCACGCGCCCGCATGTTCGGGCTTCAGCTCGATCGCGCGCCGGTAGGCCGCAGCGGCCGCGGCAGTGCGGGCCGCGGGCGCCAGCGCGGCCGCCAGCAGGAAGTGGGCGTGGGAGCTGCGCGGATCCGTCTCGACGGCCTTCTCGAAGCACTCGATGGCCTCGGCGAGGCGGTGCTGGTCCTGGTGCAGGCGCCCCAGGTCGATGATCGCGCCAGTGAAGTCCGGCGCCAGCCGTACCGCCTTCGACAGCAGTTCTTCGGCATTCTCCGGGTGACCGGATTGCATCGCTATCACGCCCAGCAGCCGCAGCGCCGTGACGCTCTCCGGGTTGTCCTTCAGCACGCGGCGATACAGCCGTTCGGCTTCCTCCACCTTGCCCGAGCGGTGCAGACGGGCAGCCTCCGCGAGGCGCCGCTTCTCCGGGTTCAGCGCGAAACAGCGCTCGAACGCCTCGTCGGCCTCGCCACTCTTGCCATTCGCGAGCAGCGCACGGCCGAGATGGAAATGCGCCTGCTCCAGGTCGGGGTCGAGAGTGACGGCACGGCGCAACATCTCCTCGGCCTCCTCATTGCGCCGCTGCTGGAGCAGCAACAGGCCGAGATCCTCGTGGGGCTTGGCGAACGACGGCGCGAGAGCGATGGCGCGGCGCAGCTGCTCCTCGGCCTCGTCGACACGACGTGCCTTCAGCAGGATCGCGCCCATGAGGGCGGTGAAGTTGATGTTGTCCGGGTCCTCCGCCAGCGCTTCCCGGCAGACCGCAATCGCGCCTTCGGCGTCGCCGCCGTTCAGCAACCGGATGGCCTGGTGAAACGTGGCCCGCGGCGCGGCGATGCCGGAGCGGCTGCTCTCAGCCATGGTTGCGGACCCTCGTGCTCAGTTGCCGTTCTCCGCCAGCGCGCCTGCGACCGGCGCTTCCTCGCGCTCGTAGACGATCCTGCCGTCGAGCAGCGTCATGTCCACCCGGACCTCGCTCAGCTCCTCCGCCGGGATCGCGAAGATATCCCGGTCGAGTACCACGATGTCCGCCCGCTTGCCGGTTTCGATGGAGCCGGTGATGTCGTCGTGGCCCAGCAACCGCGCGGCGTTGCGGGTGTACGCGTCGAGCATTGTGGCGAGATCCACGGCTTCGTCCGCGTTCAGCGTGCCTTCGACCTGGCCGGAGGCATCCTGCCGGGTGATCGCGGTCTCGATGGCCTCCAGCGGGTTCATCGAGGACACGGCCCAGTCGCTCGAGCCGACGATCGTGCCACCGGCGCGGTGGATGCTGCCGATGGGATACATGCGCTGCACGCGTTGCGGGCCAACGACCGGCAGGTTGATCTCCATGATCCACGCGTCCGGATACGCCCACAGCGCCTGGAAACTGGCGGCGACGCCGAGTTCTGCGAAGCGGGGTATATCGTCGGGGTGGACCAGCTGCAGGTGTGTGATGTGATGGCGGTTGCCGGTGTCGCCGTTGGTCTTGCGCGCGGCCTCGATGGCGTCCAGCCCCTCGCGCACGGCCAGGTCGCCGATGGCGTGCATGTGGATCTGCAGACCCATGGCATCGAAGCGCGTGACCGCCTCCTTGAGTTCGTCGCTCTCGAAATTGAGGACGCCGCGATGGTCCATCCCCGTGTAGGGCTCGACCAGGGCGGCGGTCTCGCCCTCCAGCACGCCGTCGACGAAGAATTTCACCGAACTCACCGAGAAGCGCTCGCCGGTGAACTCGTCCCGTCTGGCGAGAGCGGACTCCCATTCCTCGCCCTGGTGTTTGGCGTTGACGCCGTAGGTGAGCGAGGCCTTCACCCGGGCATCGAGCCCGCCTGCCTCGGCGACCGCCCGATACACCTCCCAGTCGGGCACGCCCGTCCAGGCGTCGACGAGGGAGGTGATGCCGTAGCGGGTCGTCTCCGCGAGCGTCGCCTCGAGTGCCGCTACGCGGTCCTCGAACGTGGTCTCCGGCAACAGCGCCTCCACCGGTGCCCGTGCCGTCTCGCGCAGCATGCCGGTCGGCGCGCCGGTCTCGGGGTCGCGTTCGATGACGCCTTTGGGCGGATCCGGCGTCTCCGCCGTGATGCCGGCCAGTTCGAGGACCTTCGAATTGGCGAGGTCGTTGTGGCCGTCGGTGCCGCGCAGGTAGACGTAGCGATCGGGGGCGATCTCGTCCAGCAGCGACTTGTGGGGGTTACCGCCGGGGAAGGCGGCCAGGTCGAAGTTCTCGCCGATCACCCACTCCTCGTCGCTCTCCGCCACGCACTCGGCGACCTTCGCGAGGATGGCATCCCGGGTCGTGAGCCCGAACAGGGAGCAGCCGAGCAGCATCTCGCCACCGGTGATCGGGTGCATGTGGGCATCGTGAAAACCGGGCAGGACGGTGCGGCCATCCAGGTCCACCACGCGGGTGGCGTTACCGATCCAGGCGCTTACCTCCCCGACGCCGCCCACCGCGACGATGGTGTCGCCGCGGACGGCCACCGCCTCGGCACGGCTGCGATTTTCGTCCGCAATATGAATGGCGCCGCCCGTGAAGACGATGTCCGCGGGCTCCACGCCGGGGGCCTCCCCTGCGGCCTCACCAGCCGGGCGCTCCGCGCAGCCAACCTGGAGGAGCAGGAGCGCCGCCGCCAGAAGCGTCGCGCGCATCGGCCTACCAGCTCCGTACGCGGCCGGTATCCATATGCAGGAAGTCCGAACGGGCGTAGTAGCCAACGCCGCCCCGGCGCAGGCTCATCGCGGCCTTGCGTAGCTTCGCTGTGTCGTAGCCGGAGAGCCGGACGTCGATGGCGCGGCCCTGCATGTGCAGGCTGCGCTTCGCCACGCCCGAGCTCGCGCTGCGCAGCATGGCGTTGGTCTTCGGCGAACGGTAGCCGGAGATGATCTGGAACTCGGCCGTGCTGCCCGTCAGGGACCGCAGGTCGGCCAGGGTGTCCAGTAGCCCGACGTCCATCTCCCATACTTCGCCGGTGCGGAAATCGCGCAGCAGATGGTTGATCTCTTCCAGGGCGTCGGGGAGGTATTCGCCGCCCTCGTAATAGACGGCCTTCAGCCTCTCGCCGGTATGATTGTGCGAGAAGGCGAGGCTGCGGGTCTCCAGCGCTGCCGCTGCGCGGCTCCAGGGCCCCAGCATCGCGGCCCCTGCTACGGCGCCTGCCAGAAACCGGCGCCGCGAGGCGCAATGATCATCGTCTCGGCTGTCTCCTGCCATGTTCTCTCCCGGGCTCTCTCCCATTGTGTTGCCGATACTGGCTGCAAACTCCGTTCGCACAAGATCGGCCTTGACGGGCGATTATGGACGACGCGGGCGCAGACTGAAAAGAATATCGACAGGTTGAGGCCGCGGGCGGTTCCCGTTCCGTGTCGCCGGTCCCGGTTTAGAATAGTGGGGTGTCCTGCCGCGACGTCCCGATCAGCTTCCCCGTTACGCCAGCGCTGCTGCTGGCTCTGCTGCTGATCGGTGCGGCTCCGGGGACCGGAGCCTCGCCATGGGATCAGGAGCTGCACGGCTCCGCGGAGCAGGCCGTCCGCGAGCGGCTGCGCCAGCGGCTGGAGCAGATCGAGGCGGAGACGCTGTATGTGATCGAGGGGGAGCCGCTGGCGGCCCGCGCGCTGCTCCCCGATCTTTACGCCGCCCGGCGCTTCCGGCCGTTGTGGTTCGAGGCGGAGCGCCGCCGCGAGCTGCTGGCGCTGGTGCGTGCCAGCGCGGACGAGGGGCTGAACCCCGCCGATTATCATCTCGCCGTACTGGAGCGCCATGCCGCCGAAATCGGTGCCGAGGCGGACCCCTACGGCAGGGCGGACCGGGATCTGCTCATGACCGATGCTCTGGCGCGGCTCGCCCATCACCTCGTCTACGGCAAGGTGGAGCCCTCGCGCCTCGATCCTCACTGGAATTTTCACCCGGACACCGAGGAGGGCGACCCGGTGGCCACGCTGCAGGCGGCGCTGGCGGCCGAGTCCCTGGACGGGTTCTTCAATCTCGAGCGGGGAGCGCCATACCGGCAACTGGTCGCGGCCCTGGCCCGCTACCGGGGCATCGCGGACTCGGGCGGCTGGCAGGCGATCCCGGCGGGGCAGACGCTGAAGCCCGGTATGCGGCATCCGCGGGTGGCCGCAGTCCGCTCGCGGCTGGCCGCGGAGTTCCCGCTGCCGGCCGCGCCGGATCCCTGGCAATACGACGACTCGGTCGAAACCACCGTCGCGGCGTTCCAGCGTCGCTACGGGCTGGAGCCGGACGGGATGGTCGGCGCCCTGACCCTGGCGGCGATGAATGTGCCGGTGGCCGCCCGCATCGATCAGCTCCGGGTGAACCTGGACCGGGCCCGCTGGGTGCTGGAGCGCCCGGAGCATGACTACCTGCTGGTGAATATCGCCGGTTTCCGCGCCTTCCTGATGCGCGGCGATGACATTCGCTGGGAGACGCCGGTGGTGGTCGGGCAACCCTATCGGCGCACCCCGGTATTCGGCTCGCAGATCGTCTATCTCGTCTTCAATCCCACCTGGACGGTGCCTCCGGTGGTACTGAAGAACGACGTTATCCCGGAGGCCATCGCGGACCCGGCCGCCGTGACCCGGCGGGGCCTGCAGGTGGTGGCGGCGGACGGCAGTGTGATACCGCCGGAGGCGGTCGACTGGGCCCGGTACCGGAGCGGCGCTCTGCCCTATCAGCTGGTCCAGCCGCCAGGCCCCGACAACGCCCTCGGGCGGGTAAAGTTCATCCTGCCCAACCCGTACAACGTCTATCTGCACGACACGCCGGGCAGGGAGCTGTTCCGGAGCGCCGATCGCAGCTTCAGCTCCGGCTGTATCCGGGTGGAGCGGCCGCTGGAACTGGCGGCGCTGCTGCTGGACGGAGATCCGGACTGGGGGGGGCGGGAGATCGAGGCCGCGGTGGCGACAGGGCTCACGCGCACCGTCTTCCTGCCGCGCCCGGCTCCCGTCATGATCCTGTACTGGACGGCCGGCATGGGCCCCGGCGGCGAGTTCGGTTTCTACCCCGACGTCTACGAGCGGGACGCGGCCGTGCTGCGAGCGCTGGACAGCGACTTCGACGCCCCCGGCGGGCTCGATCCCGGCGCTTCGGGGAGTCTGTTGCCGTAGGGTCCGCGGCGAGCCGGCTCAGGCCTCCAGCGCCTCGCGGACGTGGCGCAACACCTCCGTTGCGCCGCGGAGCTGGTCGTCGGACACGCCGATGCCCGCCTGGTCGAGGTGATGGGCCTCGTGGCGGCGGATGTCCTCGATCACCTTCTGTCCTGCCGCCGTCAGCCGTACCAGCTTGGAGCGCCGGTGGGCCGGATTCTCCACCCGCTCGACCAGGCCCTCGTGCAGCAGCGGATTGACGAGCGCCTGGATGTGCTGGCGCGATACCCGCCGCGCCCGGGCGATGGCCGGCACCGTGGACGGGCCCTCGCGCAGCAGGTGTTCGAGCACCGCCCGGCGGGGCTGGGTCATCTCGGAGTCTTCGTGCAGTTGCTCTCCGGTGTGGATCAGGGTGGTGAAGAGCAGCCGGACCTCGTGGAACAGGTCGTCGAAGTGTTTCTGCATGTCAGGCCTCCTGACAAAGTATTTGTCGTCAAGACAATCTGCATGTCAATAGTATCACGGCTTGCTGCGCCTGTAACCGGGTCTTCCAGTGCGCGACGAAAGCCGGCGAACCGTGCTGCTTTGCAGCGGGCGCGAGGGCACCGCCGCTGCTAGTATCGACCCACAGGCAAACACGGGCGGGATACTCGGGAGAGGGGTGCCGACCGGACGAGGCACTCCAGCCAATATCCTCCGTCGTCGGCAGCGGGAACGATCGTGGATTCCACTGATGGCTGCTCCGGGGGAGCCCGCCGCATAGTCGAGACAGGCACCCGGAGAGGAGTCGCTTAATGCAGATACCCGTCGAAATCCGCTTCAAGGACATCCCGCGCTCCCCGGCACTGGAGACTGTCATCCGTGAACAGGCAGAGAAGCTCGAGCAGGTATGCTCGGACATCATCTCGTGCCGGGTGACCGTGGAGGCGCCGCACCGGCACCAGAACAAGGGGCGGATCTATCACGTCGTCGTGGACATCAACGTGCCGGGGCGCGAGATCGTCGTGAGCCATGCCCAGGAAGACAACCACGCCCACGAGGACCCGTACGTGGCGGTGAACGACTCGTTCCGAGCGGCGACGCGCCGGCTGAAGGGCTACAACCGCCAGCGGACCGGCAAGGCCCGCGCCGCGCAGGAGGCGGGCTGAGGGTTCAGGCGGCCCGGGAAGCGCGCTCGCTGCCGCCGAGCAACTCGCCCACCAGGCTGACCCAGTAGGCGACGCCGATGGGCAGGGCCTCGTCGTTGAAGTCGTAGCGGGCGTTGTGCAGCATGCAGCCGCCCTCGCCGGGGCCGTTGCCGATCCACAGATAGCAGCCGGGTTTCTCCTCCAGCATGAACGCGAAGTCCTCGCCGCCCATGGTGGGCGGCAGGTCCCGGTGTACGTTGCCGACGCCCGCCACGGCCGCCGCTGCCCGCGCGGCGAACTCGGCCTCGTCCGGCGTGTTCACCGTGGGCGGGTAGGTGCGGTGGTAGGTCGTCTCGGCCGAGGCGCTGAAGCCTTCCGCCACGCCGGCGGCCACGCGCGCGATGTCCCGTTCGATCCGGTCGCGGGAATCGGGCGTGAGCGTGCGGGCCGTGCCCTTCAGCACCACCTCGTCCGGGATGACGTTGAAGGTCTCGCCGCCCCGCAGCACGGTGACGGAGACCACTACCGAGTCGGTCGGCTCCGTGTTGCGGCTGGCCAGCGACTGCAGCGCGGTGATGATGTGGGCGGCGGTCACCACCGGATCGATGGTCTGGTGGGGCATGGCGGCATGGCCGCCACGGCCCCGCACCGTGATCTCGAACTTGTCCGAGGCGGCCATCTGGGGGCCGACGCGCACCGCGAACTCTCCGACGGGCAGCCCGGGCCAGTTGTGCATGCCGTAGACCGATTCCACCGGGAACAGCTCGAACAGTCCGTCTTCGATCATCGCCTTTGCGCCGGCCCGGCCTTCCTCGGCGGGCTGGAAGATGAAATGCACCACCCCGTCGAAGTCGGGGTTGGCAGCGAGGTGCTCCGCCGCGCCCAGCAGCATGGTGGTGTGGCCGTCGTGGCCGCAGGCGTGCATCAGGCCCTGGTGGCGGGAGCGGTGCTCGAACTCGTTCAGCTCCTGGATGGGCAGCGCATCCATGTCGGCCCTGAGGCCGATGGCGCGGTCCGAGTTGCCGGCACGGAGTGTGCCCACCACGCCGGTCACCCCGAGGCCGCGGTGCACCTCCAGGCCGAAACCCGCCAGTTTCTCCGCCACGAAGTCACTGGTGGCCTTCTCCTCGTAGGCGAGTTCCGGGTGTGCGTGAATGTGATGGCGCCAGGCGGTCAGCGCCTGCTGGCGTTCGCGTATCCGGTCCAGGAGTTCCATGCCGTATTCCGTCTCCGTCAGATCATTGGGCCGGCGGGGGCGGCTGCCTCCTGTCCGGTTTGTACCGCCCAGAGGCTGGCATAGATGCCGCCCCGGGCCAACAGGGACGCGTGATCGCCGGTTTCGGCGATGCGGCCCCGCTCGAGCACGATGATACGGTCCGCGTGCACGATGGTGGAAAGCCGATGGGCGATGACAACGGTCGTGCGCGAGTGCGAGATGGTCGCCAGCGAACGCTGGATGGCCGCCTCGGTCTCGTTGTCCACGGCAGAGGTGGCTTCGTCCAGGATGAGCACCGGCGGGTCCTTTACCAAGGCCCTGGCCAGCGACAGGCGCTGGCGCTGGCCGCCGGAGAGTTTCTGCCCGCGCTCGCCCACGATGGTGTCCAGACCCCGTGGCAGGCGCTCGATGAATTCCATGGCTTCGGCCGCCCGGGCCGCCTCGACGATCGCCGCCTCCCTCGCCTCCGGCGCGCCGTAGGCGATGTTCTCCCGCACCGTGCCCTGGAACAGGAATACGTCCTGGCTCACCAGCCCGATGCGCCGGCGCAGGCTCTCCAGCGTGAAATCGTGGATCGGCCGTCCATCCAGCAGGATCTCGCCCTGCCGCGGCTCGTAGAAGCGCAGCATAAGCTTGATCAGCGAGCTCTTGCCGGCGCCGGTCTGGCCCACGAAGGCGACGGTTTCGGTCGGCGCAATGTCGAAGTCGATGTCCCTGAGCACCGGTTCGCCGTCGGCGTAGGCGAACCACACGTGCTCGAACGTGATGCGGCCTTCCACCTCCCCGAGGGCCTCGGCTCCCGGGGCATCGCGGATGCCGACGGGCGCCTCGATCAGATCGAGGATGCGCCGGGAGGAGGCCATGGCCCGCTCGTACAGGTCCACGGTCTCCGCCAGGCTGGTCAGGGGCCACAGCAGCCGCTGGGTCAGGAACACGAGCACACCGTAGGCGCCGACGGCCAGGGCGCCGGACAGGGTCATCCAGCCGCCGATCAGGAAGGTGGCGAGGAAGCCGGCGAGGATCGCCATGCGGATCACGGGGATGAACGCCGAGCTGACGGCGATGGCGCGGCGGTTGGCCGACACGTAGGCGTTGCTGTCCGCCCGCACCCGGTCGGCCTCGAGCCGCTCCGTGGCGAAGCTCTTGATGGTGGCGATGCCCGAGATGTTGGCCGCAAGGCGCGAGCCCAGCCCGCCGACCCGCTCGCGGACCTCCGCGTAGAGGGGCTGCGCGCGGCGCTGGAAGTAGAAGGCGCCGACGACGATGACCGGGATGGGCGTGAACGCCACCACCGCGATGAGCGGCGAGACCACGAAGAACACCGTGCCCACCGCCACCAGCGTGGTCGCCACCTGAATAAGATTGTTGGCGCCGCCGTTCAGGAAGCGCTCGAGCTGGTTCACATCGTCGTTCAGGATAGCCACCAGGTTGCCCGTGCTCTGGTCCTCGAAATAGGCCAGGTCCAGGTCCTGGACGTTCCGGTAGGCGTCGATGCGCATGGCGTGCTGGAGATCCTGGGCCAGATTCCGCCACAGAATCAGATACAGGTACTCGAACAGCGACTCGCTCAACCAGATGACGAGCGTCAGCCCGCCGAGCAGCAGCATCTGGGAGCGGGGCTCGGTGATGCCGAGCGCGGCCACGAAGGAGTCCTCCTGGCGCACCACCACGTCGATGGCGATGCCGATCAGGATTTCCGGCATCACGTCGAACAGCTTGTTCAGCACGGAGCAGGCGCTGGCCAGCCAGATGCGCCGGCGGTAGCCCCGCGCGTAATGAAGCAGGCGCTTCAGTGCCTGGAAGGAGCTCTTGGCCTCGCCACTCATCGGGCGAGCTTATCAGGGCCTTAGGAGCGGAGCACTGTCAGACCCGCAGCCCCCGCCCGGACGAACTTTCAGCGGATGCTGCAGCGCAATAAGTAATTTTCGAGGGTCCTATCAGGACAATCCGTATACCCCCATTGCAGCGGCCGGCGGACAATAGTGTCGGTCGCGTGAACATTCATTGGCGGTCTGGTTGCTTGCGACCGCTGCATCAGGCCAAGGAGACTCGTGATGAAGGCATCTTCATTAAGAATTCTGGCTGTCTGCTTCGGTACGTCTCTGCTCATCGCAGGGCCGGCACAAGCCTATGAGGCAGGCGATTGGCTGTTCCGTGTGGGTGTGACCTCAGTCGACCCGAAGTCGGACAACCTGGACACCGCCGTGCCGGCAGGTGATGGCACGACGCCGGTGACGATCGAGGTCGACAGCGGTACGACGCTGACCTTCAACGGCACCTATTTCTTCTCGCCGAACTGGGGGCTGGAAGTCCTCGCCGCGGCACCGTTCAACCATGACATCGAGATCAAGGGCATCGGCAAGATCGCCGAAACGGATCACCTGCCGCCGACCTTCTCGCTGCAGTATCACTTCCTGCCGGACGGCGCATTCCAGCCTTACGTCGGGCTCGGCCTGAACATGACGATCTTCTTCAGCGAAGACGTCGATCAGGCCCTGATCGATACCGTCGAAGCCCTCAACCCGGGTCTCGACGTGACGGGCGCGGATCTCGATCTCGACACGTCGTTCGGTCTCGCCGCTCAGGTGGGTGCCGACTTCATCCTGAACGAGAACTGGACGATCAACTTCGACGTGCGCTGGATCAACATCGAGACGGATGCCGAGCTGACGGTCGACCCCGTCGGCACTCTGGATCTGGGCACGGTCGAGATCGACCCCTGGGTGTACGGTATCAACGTGGGCTACAAGTTCTGATACCACAACGTATCGGACGGGAAGAGGCCGGGCTGTCACGCCCGGCCTTTTTCGTTTCAGCCTTCCTGCTTCAGGAATTCCTCTTCCTTCGGCACTCTCTTGTGCAGGGCCACCGGCCGGCGGCTCTTCCTGACCTTCAGGTTCAGCATCTCGACGCCCACCGAGAAGGCCATGGCGAAGTAGATGTAGCCCTTCGGGATGTGCAGGTCGATGCCTTCGGCGATCAGCGCCGTGCCGATCAGCACCAGGAAAGATAGCGCCAGCATCTTGACCGTGGGATGCTCGTCCACGAAGCGGCCGATGGCGCCGGCCGCGAACATCATCACGCCCACCGCAATGACAACGGCGATGACCATCACCGCCAGGTGGTCGGCCATGCCGACGGCGGTGATCACCGAGTCGAGGGAGAACACCATGTCGACGATCGCGATCTGCGCAAGGACTCCGCCGAAGGTCGCCGCCTTTACCTGCTTCTCGTCGGCGTCCACGCCCTCCACCGAGTGGTGAATCTCCAGCGTTGATTTTGCGAGCAGGAACAGCCCGCCGCCGATCAGGATCAGGTCGCGGCCGGAGATGCCGGTACCCAGCACCTCGAACAGGTCTGTCGACAGCCGCATGATCCAGGTGATCAGCAGCAGGAGCACGATGCGCATGCCCATGGCCAGCCCCAGGCCCAGGATGCGGGCGCGCTGACGCTGCTCTACGGGCAGCCGGCCCACCAGCACCGAGATGAAGATGATGTTGTCGATGCCGAGCACGATCTCGAGCACCGTCAGCGAGGCCAGTGCGATCCAGGCCTCCGGCATGGTGATCCATTCCACAGCTAGTCTCCGCGGCGTTGTCCCCGTCGGCGCCAGACGTTATCACAAGCCGACGGTTGCGCCGGCAGGGCGGTAGTGGTATTCCCGAATAGGCTGTGCCTGCCGCCCTCCGCAGGATGGGTTTTCGGGCGGGAAGGGCTCCGCCGGCCCGGTTGCGCACGCATCTCCGGGAAGTCGCGTCAGGAACGAACTATGCCGACACCAGTTTCCACGGTCCTCGCCCAGCTGCGGGACGACCATCGCAATATCGCCGTCCTGCTGCAGCTGCTGGAGAAGGAGACGCGGCGGATCGCCGACGGGCTCGAGCCCGACTACGAGCTGGCGCATGACATCATGCGCTACATGACGTCGTATCCCGATTCCGTGCACCATCCGCGGGAGGACCGCATCTATCATCGGCTGAAGGTCGTGGCGCCGGACATGCTGAGCGGCATCGACGGCATCCTCGCGGAGCACGACGAGCTGGGACGCATCGGCATCGAGCTGCGCGAGGCGCTGGACGCCGTGGAGGCCGGCTCCGTGGTGCGGCGGGACGAGCTCGCGGCGGCCGCCGCGGACTACGTGCGCAAGCTGAGAGACCATATGCGCTGGGAAGAGGCGGCGCTCTTCACGCTGGCCGACGAGCTGCTCGCGGACGAGGACTGGGATGCGCTGCCCGGCCAGACGGACCAGTCCCACGACCCGATCTTCGGTCCCTCGGTGCAGTCCTCCTACGAGAGCCTGTACAAGTTCATCCGCAACGAGGCGGACTCGCTGGATCACTGAGGCGGCCGCCCCGCCGGAGGACCAGGACGAAAAGGACAACCAGGACGGCCGGCGATACGGCCGAAAGAAGGGCAGACAACAGGGGAGAGAACGCACAGCGCCATGTTTGATGTCCTGCGCGCGCTCGGGCGCGATCTCCGCGACAGTCTGCGCGACCTGACTCCCATCGTCGTGGTCATCGCGGTGTTCGAGCTGCTGGTGCTGCGTCAGCCGGCGGCGACGCTCGCGCCGCTCGCCGGCGGCGTCCTCCTGGTGGTCATCGGTCTCACCCTGTTCATCTACGGGCTCAAGCTGGCGCTCTTCCCCGTGGGCGAGAATCTGGCCCACGCGCTGGCCCGCAAGGGCAGCGTCTTCTGGCTGATCGCGTTCGCTTTCGCGCTCGGCTTCGGCACGACCGTCGCCGAGCCGGCACTGATCGCCGTGGCGGCCGAGGCCGGTGAGGTGGCCGCGATGGCGGGCGCCATCGAGGCGACACCGGAGTCGGAGACGCGCTACGCCACCGGGCTCAGGATGACCGTCGCGCTGGCGGTCGGCGTCGCGCTGGTCCTCGGGGTCATGCGCATCATCACCGGCTGGCCGCTGCCCGCCATGATCATCGGCGGCTACGTCATCGTGGTGATCGCCACGATCTTCGCACCCGCGGAGATCGTCGGCATCGCCTACGATTCCGGTGCGGTCACCACTTCCACCGTCACGGTGCCCCTGGTGGCGGCGCTGGGCGTCGGTCTGGCCTCGTCGCTGGAGGGGCGTAACCCCATGCTGGATGGCTTCGGGCTCATCGCGTTCGCATCGCTGACGCCCATCATCTTCGTCATGGGCTACGGGATCATGCTGCAGTGGATCTGATCGCGGGCAGCCTGGCGATCCTCGGCGGCACGGCGCTCGACGTGGCGCCCATCGCACTGTTCCTGTTTCTGTTCCAGTGGTTCGTCATCGGCGGCCGGATGCCGGACCGCAACCGCATCGTGGTCGGATTCGTACTCGTGGTCATCGGTCTCGGCTGCTTTCTCATCGGGCTGGAGCAGGCCCTGTTCCCGCTCGGCCGGCTCATGGCGCAGCAGCTGACCTCCCCGGAATTCATCGGCACGGCCGGGAACCTGCTCTCCGGCGTGCAGTGGGCCGACTATCTGTGGGTCTACGCCTTCGCCTTCTGCCTCGGCTTCAGCACCACGCTGGCCGAGCCGGCGCTGCTGGTGGTCGCTCTGAAGGCGAGGGACGTCTCGGGCGGAGCCATTCATCCATGGGGTCTCAGGGTGGCTGTGGCCCTCGGTGTCGCGATCGGTGTGTCGCTCGGCTGTCTGCGCATCGTGACCGGCACGCCGCTGCATTACTACATCATCGCCTGCTACGTCATACTGATGGTGCAGACGTATTTCTCGCCGCGCACGATCGTGCCGCTCGCCTACGACTCCGGCGGCGTCACGACCTCCACGGTAACGGTTCCGCTGATAACGGCGCTGGGCCTCGGCCTTGCCGAATCCGTGCCGGGCCGCAGCCCCCTTCTGGACGGGTTCGGTCTGGTGGCTTTCGCCTGCATGTTCCCGATCATCTGTGTCCTGGCGTATGCCCAGCTGTCGGAGCTGTGGGGCCGCAGTCAGTCCAGCCACGAACAAGAGTCGCGCGACGGCGGGACCGTCGCGAAACGGGATAAGGAGAACGGCAATGCACTTTAAACTGATCATCGCCTTCGTCGAGGACGACAAGACCGACGCCATCATGGAAGCGGCCAGAGAGGCCGGGGCGACCGGCTGCACCGTCGTCAACAACGCGAGGGGCGAGGGTTCCAAGGAGAAGAAGACCTTCCTGGGCCTCACGCTCTCCACCCAGCGGGACGTGGTCATGATGCTGGTGGAGCAGCATCTCAGCCGCCACATTCTGGAGCACATCGGCGAGGTGGGGGAGTTCGACGAGAAACCCGGCACGGGTATCGCGATCCAGATCGATGTCGAGGACGCCGTGGGCGTCACGAGTCAGGCACAGAAGCTGACCGAGGTAGTGGAGGAGCAGTTGTGAGGGGAAGGAATCCGTGCTGCTGCCGACGAACAGAGAGGAGTGATCATGGCTGAACGAAAATGGGTGCCTGTCAGCGAGGTGATGCATCGCGAAGTCACGGAGATCGACGGCAGCATGACCGTGCTGGACGCGCTCAAGACGATGAAGCAGGTGCAGGCCACCTGCCTGATCGTCAAGCGGCGTCACGAGCGCGACGAGTACGGCATGCTGCTCTTCTCGGACATTGCCAAGCACGTCATCGGTCAGGACCGGGCGCCGGAACGCGTCAACGTCTACGAGATCATGGCGAAACCGGTCATCTCGGTGCGGCCGGAGATGGACATCCGCTATTGCGCACGCCTGTTCGAGAGTGTGGGCATCGGCCACGCGCCGGTGATCGACGAGACGCATACGGTGGTGGGCATCGTCAGCTACTACGTGCTGGCGCTGGAGGCGCTGCCGACGCTGGAGTGAGACCGGTCGCATGACACCGACCCGTCGATCTCCCGTACGCCCGCAGGACGCGGCGAGCCTGCTGATCTACCGTCGGCGCGGCCGCGGCGTGGAAGTGCTCATGGGCCGGCGCCGCCGCGAGGCACGGTTCACGCCGGGCGTCTACGTCTTCCCCGGCGGCCGGCTCGAGCCGGACGACCGGCGTGCGCTGCCGGCGACCGAGCTCCCGGCCGACCAACGGGGGGCGTTCCGCTCGCACGCGCACGCCCGGGCGCTCGCCATGGCGGCGGTGCGCGAGACCGCGGAGGAGACCGGCCTGGTGCTGGGTGTGCCGGGGCACGTGGGCCCGGGTGCCGGCGGCTGGGACATCTTCCGGGCGCTGGGTGTCGCACCGCCGCTGCATCGCCTGCGCTATGTCGGCCGTGCCATCACGCCCGCCGGTAGTCCCTGGCGATACCATGCCCGCTTCTTCATGGTCGACGCCCGGCATCTGCACGGCGCGCTCGGCGGCGACGGCGAATTGCTGGACCTGCGCTGGGTGGATCCGGAGGGGAGCCTCGCTGCCGGGCTCATCGACGTGACCGAGGCCATGCTCGCCGAGGTCCGTCCGTGCCTCGCGGATCCCGGGCGGTCTCCCCTGTTCCTGTGCTACCGGGGCGAGCGCTGCTATCTCCGCCGTGAGCGGCCGGGGAGCTGACGGCCGGCGGTGCTATCCTTCGCGCATGTTCACCTACATCGATCCCACGATCCGCGGCCGGCTGATCGAGCAGGGCCGTCTGATCCGCATCGACCGCTACGGACGGGTCATCGACGCGGCCAATCCGCCGCCGCCGGGCGAGCCGGCGATCAACGTGCTCGGTCCCATACCGCTGCCGCTGGACGTCGCCGGCCTGCGCATGGAGGTCCGCTGGTACGCGGCGGTGCGGCATACCGAGTTGTCCAAGGTGGAGGACCTCGCCCGGGAGCTCCGGGAGCAGGGCGGCCAGCGGCTGTTCGCCACGCTCGCCTCTTCCATGGCGGTCAACAGCGTGCTCCTGATCGGCGAACCGGAGACGGCCGACCGGCCGCTCGTCCGCGTACACTCGAGCTGCCTCACGGGTGACGTCTTCGGCTCCCAGCGCTGCGAATGCGGACCCCAGTTCGTCGCAGCCATGCACCGCATCCATGCCGACCCCGCGGGTGGCGTTCTCATCTACATGGCCGGCCACGAAGGCCGCGGCATCGGGCTCTGGGCGAAGGCGGTCACCTACATCCTGCAGGACGCCGGCGAGGACACCTACCAGGCCAACCGGTCTCTCGGCCTGCCGGACGACTCCAGAGACTTCGGCGACGCTGCCGCCCTGCTGCATCATTTCCTCGGTACGCGGCCGTTCCGTCTGCTGACCAACAACCCGAAGAAGGTCGCCGACCTGGCGGAGCACGGGCTGACGGACATCGTCGCGGTCAAGCACGTAACCGGCGTGGGCGACTGGAACCGTCGCTACCTGGCGGCAAAGCGGGACTGGGGCCACCGGCTCAGCGACGAGGACCTCACGGACTGAAAGTGCCGGTGAGACCGGCGACCATTGCGGCCGCCGGCACACCGGTCTGGGGGGCGTCGTCCGGCCGGTTACCTCCGTGGTATCCGCTGCGGCATCCTGTCGCTTGCCGGACGGTCGGCTGCGGGCGTCGGGTGGGGGGGTCCGCAGCCTGGAACGGGTCTGGGTGATTTCCCGAACCGGGATTGATACTAGCGGGCCCGCATTACAGGCCGATGAAATCAGTCCATGTAACGGACCGATCTATTTCTTTTTCGGCGTGCTGTCGTAGGGGTTGCAGAAGGCCGCCTCCGGGGCGTCCTTATCGTCGTCGCCCGCCTCGGTCACGTCCTTGCCGAGGATCTGGCGCAGCATCTGGGTGCTGACCAGCTGCAACTCATCGGCCTCGTCCGGATCCGGCTCGAGCTCGTCGATATTGCGGCCGCCGACTGCCACCGATTCGCGTCCCGCGACGGGGCGGTTCATCATCGCGTCGAGGCTCTCGGTCTCCAGGATGCGGAAGTGGCCCGTGTCTTTCTCCCTGGCCACCACGCCCTCCGCGCCGTCGCCCGCGAGACGGTCCATCTCCTCGCGCAGGTCCGGGTCGCCCTGGTGGATCAGCGCTTCCACGGTCTGCGTGCTCATCAGCTCGAAGCGGCCCGTTTTCACGTCGCCCACCCAGACCGAGTGGCCGCGCTCGTCGAGCCCGACCTTGCCGCCGGGCCGTGCGAGCCTCACGGTGTCGCCTTTGCCGGGCTTGTCCGATCCCTCTGCCATGCCGTACTCCGCGCGGTTCCCGCGCATATTGTCTGCATTATGCCCGCTCGGGCGCCGGGATTTCTGAGAATCGCTTCACAGCCCGGTATGCTGCCGCCGACAGCCGTTCAGCCTCGATTCACCGGTTACTGCTAGAATTCCGGCGCTTTCCTCCCGAGGAGTTCTGTGCCATGAGAATCCCGCAATTATTCCCTGTCATGCTGCTTGCGGCCTGCTGGTTCGCGCAGCCCGCGCTGGCCGACAGTGGTGCCGAGATCGATGCCGACGTAAACGAGGCGCTCGCCACCTTCAAGTCCGAGGTGAACGGCGCGGAGGTGTTTCTGAACGGCGCCGCCGGAGTGTTGGTATTCCCCCGGGTCATCAAGGCCGGCATCGGCATCGGCGGCGAGTATGGCAAGGGTGCGCTCAGGGTCGGCGGCCAGACGGTCGACTACTATTCCACGGCGGCCGGTTCCATCGGCTTCCAACTCGGCGCCCAGGCCAAGAGCATCGTGATCGCCTTCATGACGCAGGAGGCGCTGAAGAAGTTCCGCAGCAGCGCCGGCTTCAAGGTGGGCGTGGACGGCTCCGTCGCGCTGATCGACCTGGGTGCCGGCAAGACCATCGATACGGCAAACATCACCGACCCGGTGGTCGGCTTCGTCTTCGGCAGCAAGGGCCTCATGTACAACCTCACGCTCGAGGGCACCAAGTTCACGAAGCTGGACATGGGCGAGGACTAGGTTCTGTCCAATCAGCGTTCGTGACCGTGTCCGCGTTTTTCGCCGCAGCGCTTGGAATTCGCCGGCATTTATTGGATGCTGTCGGCTCGGCCCATAACTGAAAGGAGGTGATCCAATGTCTAGTGAGAAATTGGGAGTGTCGATCCAGCCCCGGGTTTTCGCGGTGACAGTGGAGCAGCCTTCGCTGTCGCAGTGAGGCCCAGGGTACGGAAGATACCCGGGGGTTGACGACACCCCACTCACGGAGGGCCGCAGCGATGCGGCCCTTTTTCATTGCCCGGTGTCGCGACGTCCGCCCTTCCTCTGGCGCGAACGTTGGGATAGATTCCGGGGGACGGTCGAGGAGGATGGCTGCGATGAGTGCAAGCCTCAGGGAACAGGTGGAAGCGTTACTGCCCAAGTGGGAGCGGTGGTATCCGAGCCTGTTCGACGCAGCCGCGGACCTCGGCCTGATCAAGGCGCGGGTGTGCTCGCCCGACTCCCTGCTGCTGTCCAACCGGCACGCCTCGGTGCAGTCACAGGCGGCGGCTGCGCATCGCGAGAAGTGGGGCGGCACGGACGAGCCGGGCCGCAACGCGCCCGGCAAAGGCAAGAGGAAGCGGCGCAAGCGCCGCTGAGGCTGGCGACGGGCCTCCGTCACCAGCACCGCTTTCACCCCGTATTACTTCTTGCGGAACAGCGCCTCGGCGTCGGCCAGGGGTTCGTCGCCGCCGTCTTCGCCGGGGTCCGGCTCCGGCGCGCCGCCGAAAAGGCTGTCGAGTTCCCGCTGCGCCCGCCGCTCGGCGTCGATGGCGCCGGATTCGAAAGCCGTGGCCGAGGGACGGAAGTAGTCGCAGAAATTCGGCCGCTCCTTCTCCTTCACCTCCTCGGCGTCGTCCTCCCGGCACTGGCGGGTAACCGAGGGGTCGAAATAGACGCACATGCGGCACACGTGCAGCGGGATGCTGCACTCAGGGCACTCATCCAGCCGGGACAGGGGCAGGGTGAGCTTCGCGAGCGGGGCGCCGCAGCGCCAGCAGCGCAAGTCGTTGGTCTCCATGGCTCCGACTGTCGCGCTTCGCGGGGAGCGTGTCCAGCGGCCCGCCGGCCGACGAGAGCGCTTCTGTGATCGGGCTCACGGCGCTAAGCAGCTGCCTGCGCTAGCATTTCTGCATGGCTGAGAGGGTCGCATCGCCTTCCGTCGAGGAAGAGGAATTCAGCGGTGACGGGCTCGTGCTCCTGCCGGAGGGCTATCTGGATTCCTCCGATGCGGCGTACGAGCTGCACCGTGAGCAGATCGACACCCGGGTACACGACCTCGCTATCGGGGGACTCACGCGCCGGCTCGGCGACACCCTGCTCGCGATCGTGCGGCGGGCCGCGGTGCTCTGGCTCGCTCTCGGCTTCGTGACGGTCTGTGTCTGAGGCCTCAGGCGGTCTCGCAGACGAAAGCCCCGACCGTGCGCTCGAGATCGAGCGTGAGGAACTCGGCGCGCACCAGCCACTGCCTGTCACCCGACTCCACCGACGGCTGCGCGGCCACCACGCGGGCCACGGCCCGGCAGATGTCGCTGTCGAGGCGGATGATCTGGCCGGGGGACAGCGCCTGCCGGGTGACGAATTTCAACCCGTGCAGGGAGACGTCCTGCATGCGACCCGTCATTGGGAAGTGCTGCGGCCAGGTGGCGAGGAAGGTGATCGGCCGGCTCCGGCGGATGCGGGTGATGGCCCGCTGACCCCGGGTCTCCAGGCGACTGCGGTCGGCCGGCGCGAGCGGGCTCGCGCATTCGCCGCAGCGCTCGCCGGCCTCCGGCGCGCCGGTATGGCCGCGTTCGGTGCCGCAGAACAGGCATGCTTCCGCCGGCCGCGGCTCGTGCCGGGGATGCCGCCGGGACGCGTTGGCGGCACTGGTGGCGCTGCGGGCGGCATCATACGACGCCCTCTTCTCCGGGTGCCGCAGTACCGACCAGGCCTCGTTCAGCGCCGCGGCCCGGCGGTTGTCACCGCCCAGATCGGGGTGCGCGCGCATCCGCTGCATCAGGGTGCGGTAGCTGGAGCGGATCACCTCCAGCGGTGCGTCGGGCTGGACGTGGAGTATGCGGTAATAGTCACGTTGCCCGACAGGGCCGTTCCTGGACTTCATGCCTGCGCCTCGTTGTTCTTGTTATGCCTCCGGATTCTAGTGACCCACGCAGCCCCGTGAGGCCCGACTCGACATAAGGGCAGGCATTGTCCTGGCGCGAGTGACGGCCGTCAGGGCTGCCGATTGTCGGTGATGAAGGCGCCCAGCTCCCGGAATTCGTCGGCACGCGCGCTGCCGCGGCGCCAGCCGAGCGCGATCTCTCTGTAGGAGCGTTCGCCCATGGGCCAGAGTCCGACGTCTGTCGCGCTCAACAGCGCCGAGTCCCTGGCCATCTCCGGCAGGAAGGTGATGCCGAGGTCGGCGTCCACCATCTCTATCAGGGTCAGCAGGCTGGTGGCGGCGAAGCGACTCACCTTCTCGGAGCTGCGGATGCGGCACGCGTCTATGGCGTGCTCCCGCAGGCAATGGCCTTCCTCGAGCAGCAGCACGCTGTCGGCATGCAGGCGGTTGTAGCGGTAGTTCTCCGGATCCACCAGACGCGTCTCGCGGTGCGCCGCGAGCAGGAAGCGATCCCGGTACAGTGGCTCGGTCTCCACGTTGCGCAGCTCGTAGGGGACGGCGAACAGCATCAGGTCGATGTCCCCGGCCAGGAGTTTGTGGTGCAGCTTGTCGGTGAGGTCCTCCACCAGGAACAGCTTCAGCTCCGGAAAGCTCCTCCGCACCAGGGGCAGCACCCTGGGCAGCAGGAACGGCGAGATGGTGGGGATGACACCCAGGCGCAGGGGGCCGGACAGGGGCTTCTGGCCTACCCTTGCCATTTGCACGAGCGACTCCAGATCTCTCAGGCACAACCGGGCCTGTTCAGCCACCTCCCGGCCGATGGCGGTGATGGTGACCTGCCGGTTGGTGCGGTCGACCAGCTGCACGTCCAGCGCTGCCTCCAGTTCCTGGATGCCGACACTGAACGCGGACTGGGAGACGTGGCAGGCGTCGGCGGCACGGCCGAAGTGGCCGTGCTCGGCGAGTGCCACAAAGTAACGTAACTGCTTGACGCTGGGAAGATTAATGGCCATCGAGCGGGAATCCGGCTGTTGTATTCAATAAATCGATCACTATTATAAAAATATTCCATTTTCATTATCAATGGCGATCCTTATGATAGGGAACATCGAAGGAGGATCAATCATGACCATAAACATCGGAATCGAAGAAAAAGACCGCAGGGAGATAGCAGACGGGCTGTCGCGACTGCTCGCCGACAGCTATACGCTGTATCTCAAGACGCACAACTATCACTGGAACGTGACGGGGCCGATGTTCGCCACGCTCCACACGCTTTTCGAGGAGCATTACACCGAGCTCGCTCAGGCCGTCGACGAAATCGCCGAGCGCATCCGCGCCCTGGGCGTCAAGGCCCCCGGTTCCTACAGCGAGTTCGCGAAGCTCACGGACATCGAAGAGGAGACGGGCAGCCCGGATGCCGAGGAAATGATCCGGCAACTGGTGCTGGGGCAGGAGACCGTCGTGCGCACGGCGCGGCAGGTGTTCCCGGTCGTGGACAAGGCGAACGACGAGCCCACGGCAGACCTGCTGACCCAGCGTATGCAGATTCACGAGAAGAACGCGTGGATGCTTCGCAGCCTGCTGAAGGATGAGGCGGCCTGAAGCACACGCGACGAACCGATTCGAAACACGGGACATGACCCGAATGGAAACCAGGAGGAAATCAATGGATACATCGATGGAAGGCAAAAGAGTACCCGACGCGACGTTCCGCACGCGCGAGGGGCACGAGTGGGTCAACAGGACCTCGAGTGAACTGTTCGACGGCAAGACCGTGGTGGTCTTCTCGCTGCCGGGCGCGTTCACGCCGACCTGTTCTTCGTCGCACGTACCGCGCTACAACCAGCTGGCCGAGACGTTCAACAAACATGGCGTCGACGAGATCATCTGCGTCTCCGTCAACGACGCGTTCGTGATGAACGAGTGGCAGGAGGCCCAGAAGGCCTACAACATCCGGTTTCTGCCGGACGGCAACGGCGAGTTCACCTCGAAGATGGGCCTGCTGGTCGACAAGGACGACCTCGGCTTCGGCAAGCGCTCCTGGCGTTATTCCATGCTGGTGCGCGACGGCAAGATCGAGAAGCTGTTCGTCGAGCCGGAGAAGCCCGGCGACCCCTACGAGGTCTCCGACGCCGACACCATGCTGGAGTACATCGCGCCGAGCGCGGAGAAGCCCCACGACGTGACCATCCTGTCGCGCAAGGGCTGCCCGTTCTGTGCCGAGGCAAAGGCACGGCTGCGCGACGCCGGCATCGACTACGAGGAGCTGGTGCTGAACCGCGACTACACGGACCGCACGCTGCGCGCTGTCGCCAAGGCGACCACCTTCCCGCAGGTGTTCGTCGACGGCGAGCTGATCGGCGGTGCCGACGACCTCGAGCAGTGGCTGAGCGGTCGCAAGGCGGCCTGAACGGCCGGACGCCCGAGTCGATCCCCAGCCGTCTCAACGACGGCGATGCGAAGGCCGGGTCCCGCGAGGGGCCCGGCTTTTTTTGTCTGCGACGGGGTCAGGACGCCAGCCGGGTCTCCGCCGCGCCCGCCTGCAGCGGCGCCGGGAGCTCGTGACGCCGGCCGAGCTTCGCGATGCGAAAACCGTGGCTCTCCAGCCGGCGGCCGTTCTCCACCGAGCCGTAGTGATAGACGACGATGCGGTCGAGCGTCTCTCCGGGATACTCGTTCAACAGGTCGACGAAGCCGCTGTGTGCGGGATTCGCCCGGACCGCGCAGTCGTGGAAGATGGTCTCGCCCTCGGTGGCGTACTCGCGCAGCACCTCGGGTATGGGCCGGGTATCCCCTGTGAACAGGAAGCTCCCGGGCAGCGCGACGCCGTAGCAGAACCGCGGCTGCATGTGCCGCACCTCGAAGACACGGAACCACAGCGAATCCAGCCAGAACCCGCCGGTGACCGGGACGAGCTGGAATGCGTCCCAGAAATTCGTCCCGCCCTCGGCCCGGACGAAGGCGTTGCCCACCACCCGTTCCTGCAGCCTGGCCACGATCGAGGCGGGCGCGAACAACCTTATTGGCGCTTGCTTGCCGCCGATGACCAAGGGCGCCGCCGCATGGAACAGCTCCTCCAGGCCGCCCACGTGATCCATGTGGGTGTGCGTGAGATAGACGCTGTGCGGAAGCGCGTCGTACTGCGCGCGATAGCCGTCCACGGCGCCGGGGCCGCAGTCGAGCATCAGGAGCGGCTCCGCTCCCCGTTCGACCACTGCGATGGGGCTGCCCTGGCTGGTACCGCCGCCGATGCCGAGGAAGCGCAGCGCGTAGCCTTCGCTGCTCTCCGATCGCCGGTCGAGCGGCATGTCGGTCACGGCCGGGCCGTGCCGGTCTCGAGCAAGACTCTCCGTCATCGTTCCCTCTCCCTGCTGACTGCCTTCATGGCGGTCCATGCTAGAGAGCATCGATGACGTTCTGATGAAGCCGTCGCGGCGTGTCGATCAGAAGTTCCAGTGGAAGCCGAGCATGGCTACCGGATACATGTCGTAGTCCTCGAGTTCGGCCTCCAGCTCCTGCCGCTCGGCTTCCAGGTCAGCCTGGAACTGGGGCACGTCGGCGATCGGCCCGCTGGCGTTGAAACCCACCTGGGGTTCGCCCTGGAACAGCACGCCGAGATCCAGGCTCAGACCGACGGTGTCGAAGATGCGGAAATCCATGCCCACGCCGGCATAGGGCGCGCCGCTATCGAAAGTCACGGCGGCGTTGAGTGTGCCCACCTGGTCGACGGGATAGACGGTGCCGCCGATCTCGATCGTGCTGCCTTCCTGGCTGGTCAGGTTCACCTCGTTGCTGTTCGAGAAGTAGCCGGCCGTCAGACGGAACGGCGTCATCGGTGCCCGCAGGTTCACCGTGGCGTACCACGTGTCCAGATCGAACTCGCCGTCGTAGTTGACGCCGGCCTCGGAGCCGTCGTCGTCGAAGCTGAACCGGTTAAGGCCGCCACGCAGGTCGAGATACGGGACCGGGCGCCAGGTGGCCTCGAGGCCGAGGCCGAGCGTGCCGGCCCGGACGCCGAACCAGAGGTCATCGTCGGCCTGGGCGGGCATTGCCGCGGCGAGGCCGAGCAGTGCGAGGAGAGCGGAAATTTTCAGGGTCTTCATGGTCACTCCGTGCCCGCGTCCGGGCGGGCAATTGAACAGAATAAGCGGAAGGCTATACCGGCTTCCCGATCGCGGGTGTGAGCGGGATCACATCCACGGATGCCCGGGACGGGCCCGGGCAGTAGAATGCGAGCCAGTCCGGGCGGTCCGGCACGGCAGGGAGACAATGATGAGCGAGACGTGGGTACCCCGGAGCGGGGCGATGGACGACCCGGCCAGGCTGCCCGCAGCGGGGCCGGTCACCGCCGCCGAGCGCATCACGGCCATCGACACCCTGCGCGGCGTGGCCGTCCTCGGCATCCTGGTCATGAACGTCTATGCCTTCGCGATGCCATTCGCCGCCTACACGAACCCCCTGATCATGGGCGGCGAGGAGTGGTACAACCTCGGTACCTGGTTCTTCACCCATCTGCTGTTCGATCAGAAGTTCATGACGATCTTCTCGATGCTGTTCGGCGCGGGTGTCGTGCTCATGGCCGGCCGGGCGGAGGAACGCGGGGCCGGCTTCGCCGGTATCTTCTACCGGCGCCAGCTGTGGCTGCTCCTGATCGGCGTGGCCCATGGCTATCTGCTCTGGTTCGGCGATATTCTTTTCCACTACGCACTGGTGGGCATGCTGCTGTATCCGCTGCGTCGCCGGGCGCCGCGCACGCTGATCGTCGTCGCCTGTCTGCTGTTGCCGGTCGCGTTGCTCATGAACTATGCCGGCGCGGAGTATATGGAGCAGGAGCAGGCCGCCACACAGCCCCTGCAGGAGCAACGCGACGCCGGCGAGGCGCTCAGCGCTGAGGATGCGGCGCGGCTGGACGCGGCGGAGGCCATGCGCTCGTTCGTGGCGCCCACGGCCGAGGACGTGCAGGCGGATCTGGAGGCCTACCGTGGCAGCTACGGCGAGATCGTCGAGCATCGCGCACCGATGGTCGCCAGCATGCAGTTCCAGGGCGCGATCGCTTTCGCCCTCTGGCGCGTGGGCGGGCTCATGCTGATCGGCATGGCGCTCATGAAACTCGGGGTGTTCTCGGCCCGGCGCAGCCCGGCTTTCTACCGGCGCATGATGATCGTCGGCTACGGTCTCGGTCTGCCGCTCGCCGCTTTCAGCGGCTGGAATCTCTGGCAACACGAATTCGACGGCCTGTACGCCTTCCGCGTCGGCATGATTCCGAACTATTTCGCCAGCATCCTCGTGGCGTTCGGCCATATCGGACTGGTGATGCGCATGGCGCAGTCCGGCGCCCTTGCCGCGCTCATGCGCCGCTTCGCAGCCGTGGGCCGGATGGCGCTCACCAACTACCTGATGCATTCCCTGATACTCACCACCGTTTTCTACGGTTATGGTCTCGGCCTCTACGGGACCGTCCCGCGGTTTTGGCAGATGGCCTTCGTGGCCGCCGTGATCGGCCTGCAGCTCTGGCTGAGCCCGATCTGGCTGCGCAACTTCCGCTTCGGGCCCGTGGAATGGCTTTGGCGATCACTGACATACTGGCGACGGCAGCCGCTCAAGACCTGACGAGCACACCAACGCGAGGCACGTATGGAGAACAAGTCGCACCTCCGGGGCATCGACGTCCTGCGGGATCCGGATATCAACAAGTCCACCGCGTTTACCGCGGAGGAGCGCGAGCAGCTGGGGCTGCGCGGGCTGCTGCCGCCAGCCATCTCCACCCAGCAGATGCAGATCACGCGGGTGCTGGAGAACCTCCGGCGCCAGTCCAGCGACATCGACCGCTACATCTTCCTGCGCGCACTGCAGGGTCGGAACCGTCGGTTGTTCTACCGCACGGTCATCGACCACATCGAGGAGATCATGCCCATCATCTACACGCCGACCGTGGGTGAGGCCTGTCTCGAGTTCGCACATATCTATCGTCATACCCGTGCGCTGTTCATCACCCCGGAGGGCAAGGGACAGATAGCGAAGCTGCTGGACAACTGGGAGAAGAAAGACATTCGGGTGATCGTGGTGACCGACGGCGAGCGGGTGCTCGGCCTGGGGGATCTCGGCGGCAACGGCGCCGGCATCCCCATCGGCAAACTCTCGCTCTACGTCGCCTGCGCCGGCATCCGCCCCGAGCAGTGCCTGCCGGTGATGCTGGACGTGGGTACCGAGAACGAGACGCTGCTGGACGACCCGCTGTACCTCGGCCTGCGGCGCCGCCGGCTGCGCGGGCCGGAGTACATGGAATTGCTGGAGGAATTCGTCCGCGCCGTGCAGAAGGCGTATCCGGACGCGCTGATCCAGTTCGAGGACTTCGCCACCGAGAATGCGCGCTCGCTGCTGGCACGCTACCGGGACGACGTACTCTGCTTCAACGACGACATTCAGGGGACGGCCGCCGTGGCGCTGGCCGGCGTCATCGCCTCCACCCGGATTACGGACGTCCCGTTCCGGGACCTGAGGGTCATGTTCCTGGGCAAAGGCAGCGCTGCCGCCGGTATCGCTGACCTCATGGTGTCCTCACTGGTGGAGGAGGGTGTGTCCGCGGCGGACGCGCGCAGCCGGATCCGGTTCGTCGACCGCAAGGGCCTCATCACCCGCGAGCGCACCGATATACCGGAAACGCTCGTGGACTACGCTGCCGACAGCGCGCCTGCCGACTTCTTCGGCGCCGTGGAGGAGCACCGCCCCCACGTTCTGATCGGAGCCACCGGAGCGCCGCGGACGTTCACCCGCGAGATCGTCGAGCTGATGACCCGGATCAACCCGCGGCCGGTGATTTTCGCCCTCTCCAATCCCACCTCGCGGGCCGAGTGCACCGCCGAAGAGGCCTATGCATGGAGCAACGGCCGGGCGATCTTCGCCAGTGGCAGCCCCTTCCAGCCGGTGACCTGGGGCGGGCGCTTCTACCGGCCGGGCCAGGGCAACAACGCCTACATATTCCCCGGCATCGGTCTCGGCGCGGTCTTCGCCGGTGCCACGCGCATACCGGATACGATGTTCCTGACCGCCGCCAGAACCCTGGCCGACCTCATCAGCGAGAAAGACCTGGAGGCCGGCACGCTGTATCCGCCGCTCACCCGCATCCGCCAGATATCGGCTGCCATCGCCACCACCGTCGTGGAACGGGCGCTGGAGGACGGCATCGCCCGCCTCGATCCCGTCCCGGAGGATCTCCGCTCGGCGATCGAGGCGACGATGTACGATCCGACTTACTGAAAGGTTTGCGGTACGTTGTCACTCCGGCTTGCGGAGCATGCTACGACCTTCGACGATGACCGCGTAGGCGCCCATTGCATTGAGTGCGTCCTCGGAGATGTCGTTCCGGCGCACGTACTCGCGCAGCTTGCCGTAGGCTCGCGGATCGCCGAGATGGCTGGCGTGGAGCAACCCGGCCATATAGCCGTACGGATTGCCGAACGCCGCTCGTGAGAATTCCGCCATGAGGTAGCCGGCGAACGGCGAATCGCTCTCCGTCAGGAAACTCTTTGCATAGGCCGCCCGGATCAGGGCGTCCCCGTATTCCGGAATGTCCTTCAACCCATCCGGCGATATGCCGGAGCGGAGGTAGCTCTGCCTGAGTTCGCGCACCGCCTGCAGCGTGCGGTCGAGGTAGAGGAACTGCGCCTTCGGGTCGCCGCTGTCGGCGAGCGTGCGCAGGTCCGCCAGTGGCATGTCTGCAGCGGCGAGTATTTCCTCCGGCAGCGGAAACCCTTGCTCCTCCATCCACCCGAATTCTGCCTCGTCGCGGAAGGCGATGGCACCGGTATAGCGGGCATTGAACTCCTCGAGCATTGCCGCCGAGACGGAATCGTATGCGGTCAGCAATTCTTCGAAGTCCGGCGCCCGGGCTGCATGACCTCGCCCGGCCAGCGTGCCGGGCGCCCTTGCGGTTCGGCCCGGGGCCTCTCCGGCAGCAGTCGTGTTGCGCGCCATCGCGGGTTGTGGCTCTTCGCGCCCGTCCATGGGCAATGAAGTCTCGCGCCCGCGTTCGATCGCCGGCGTCTCCGTCACACCGCAGGGAGGTGTCGCCGGATGTTCGTCCGACAAGTGGATTCCTCCGATCACCAACCAGGCGGCGCCCCCCGCGATCGCCAGCCCAAGCAGCACGAAGATATATCGGGACATGATCCATTCTCGCTGATCGTTTTCAGGATTCCTTGCAGTCGTTCGCTTCCATCTCGCGGTGCCATCTCGCGCAGGCACGTTCCTCGCCGGCGGACTCGTAGGCACTCCCGCCCCGCTGGGCAACCGTTCCAAAGTAGATGGCAGCAGTGCTCATGCAAAGGGTGCGGGTTGCGTTTGCCGTATTGCTCTCGCATGCCCTCTGCATGCCGACGTGGAACAGATCGTCGCACTCATACTGGGGCAGCTGTACGCCGTAACATCGGTCATGGGCATCACAGGCCGACTCGAAACTGACCCCCGGAAACGGCTCATCGAGGTCGCCGGTGAACGTGGGCATGCTGACTCCTGCCAGCCGTGCGAGAAGGAAGTCCCGCCAGCCGCCCACGCCGCAGCCGTTCGGTTGCCAGTATCGGTCGAAGCCCGGCACCGACGGCGCACTGGACGCAGAACACCCTTCCGGCCTCGACTCCTCCAATCTGTCACAGAGCTGCTCCGTCGAGACCGCCAGCGTATAGGCCGACGTTTCGTCGAGACCCGAGGGCTGATTCAGCACCAGGTAGATATCCATCTGGTAATCCTCCCTGAGAGAATCCAGCAGCGGACCGCAGCCTTTCCCGGTGCACAGTATGCTGTCGTCCAGGATTCTCTCGCCGTACAGTTCCATCGGATCTCCTTCATACGGCGGCAGGATGGGATCCGCAACCCCGCCGCGGCTACCCACGCACAGCGCGATGAACGCGCAGAACATTATCAGTCTCTTCATGGCCTCACCTCCCTGTGAAGCAATGGTTGAACCACGGGACAGCAGTCTGCGCGCGACAGGCGCGGCGAGCCTGCGGCATTTCACGGCGATCCCGCGAGTTTCCGGCTGGTGAGGGCGCAGGCATACTCGCTGCATGGGCGAGCAGGCCACTGCAGGGGAGGGCGGCGTCTGGCAGGTCTACCTGCTGCGCTGCGCCGACGGGACGCTGTACACGGGGATCACCACGGATCTCGCGCGCCGCGTCGCCGAGCACAACGCGGGCCGGGGCGCGCGCTATACCCGCAGCCGACTGCCCGCCGAGCTGGTCTATGCGGAGTGTGCCGCCGACCGTTCCGCGGCCCAGCGACGCGAGTACGCCATCCGCCGGCTGCCTGCGGCCGCGAAGCGTCGGCTCCTGGGCGGAGACAGTGATGGCTGAGCCGGTTGCGCCCCGACGGCTTCTCCTATAAGTTCAACGCTCGTTGAAATCCGCAACCGGGGGAGCGGGCCGTGTTTGCATGGCTGTTATTCATCGCCTACCTGCTGGCCACGGCGTGGCTCGGCTGGCGGGGTTACAAGCGCACGACGGATTTCGGCGCGTTTGCCATCGGCAGGGGCGACCTCAGCCCGGTGGTGGTCGGCGTCACGCTGGCGGCCAGCACCGCCTCGGCGGCGACGTTCATCATCAACCCGGGCTTCATCTACGTGGACGGCCTGTCGGCGTTCATCCACATGGTCCCCGGCACCGGGCTCGGCATCCTCACGATGCTGTATCTGCTGTCATTCAAGTTCCGGCGCTTCGGCGCCGAGGCGAAGGCGCTCACCATCCCCGACTGGGTGGGCAAGCGTTACAAGGCACCCGGTTTCGCGCTGTACTTCTCTTTCCTGAACCTGCTGTCGTTCGCCTTCGTGGTCCTGCTGGTCGGCGGCATCTCCATCGTCATGCAGCGCCTGCTCGGCGTCTCGAACGTCAGCGCCCTGGTGATCACGCTGTCTTTCGTCACCGGCTACGTGTTTATCGGCGGCGCTTACGCCCACGTGCTCACCAACATGCTGCAGGGATCACTGATGATCCTCGTGACGCTGGTGGTGATCGGCTCGGGTATCGCGATCATCCTGGCGGAGCCCGGCTCGGTGGCGGAGCGTCTCGCCGCTGCGGATCCGGACCTGCTCGTGCCGGTGAATACCGGCGGGCAGCTGTTCAACGATACCTTCTCGGTCTACATCGCCGGCTTCGTGATAGGTGCGGTGCTCGCCTGCCAGCCCCACATACTCACCAAGGCGCTGTACGTGAAGACCGACGAGGCCGTGCACCGTTATCTGCTGGTGTTCGCGGCGGTGTTCTTCCTGTTCCTGCTGCTCGCGAGCGTCGGATTCCTGGCCCATCTGGTGGTACCGGAGGGTGCGCTCATCGACGAGACCACCGGCGCGTTCCGTCAGGACCTGGTGATGACCGTGTATCTGCAGACGGTGTTCCCCGACTGGGTGTTCACCATCATCAGCGTGGTGCTGCTGGCCGCGGCCATGTCCACGCTGGACGGACTGCTGGTGTCACTGTCGACGATCACGGCGAACGACCTGGTCCTGAACCTGGTGGACCGTTACTCGCCCCGGGAGCGCACGCCGGAGGAGCGCATGCGTCTCGGCATGCGGGCCAGTCACGTGGTGCTGGTCGCGATCGCCGTGGCGGCCTTCATCGTCAACCTGGATCCGCCGCGGCTGCTGGGCATATTCGGCCAGGTGGGCGTCTACGGTCTGGCCGTGGCGGCCGCTCCACCGCTGCTGGCGGGCGTGCTGTTCCGCGACATGCCGTTGAGCCTGCTGTGGCTGGCCTCGGCCGGCGCGCTGGTGGTGCACATCGGGCTGTATCTCTACGGCAGCGTGCTGCTGCCCTGGGTGGATCTCACCTTCGCCAATCCCGGCGTCACCGGCACCCTGGGCGGGATCGTCGGCATCGCGCCGGTGTTGGTGATTGGCTGGTGGCTGAACCGAAAGACCCTGTAGGAGGGCCTTCAGGCCCGATCACCAATGGGCATGTAGGAGGGGCTTTAGCCCCGATTCATTAATTGAAATCGGGCCTGAAGGCCCTCCTACATCGTGGCGAACATGCGCTGTACGTACCAGCGGTCGAAGGCGTGCACGCCGCTCTCGCTGGGGTGGTACGGGCCGGGTACGTGGGCGCTGGAGGCCAGACCCCGGTGGGCGTTCTCGCAGAGCGCCCAGTCCTGGCGATTGGTCATGTCCCAGAAGTCGATCGCATCGGTGGCGTCGAAGTCGGGGTGTTCCATCTGCGCGGGTGAGCAGAACCACTCGGTCTCTATGTAGACCGAGTCCGGTCCCCGCGGCCACAGGTAGTGGGCCATGACGTAGTCGGGCGCCAGGCTGAACAGGAAGTTCGGGTACAGATTCAGGTACTGCACCATGCGCTTCTCCTGCTCGGAGATGCCCGGCAACGGCGGGTTCGCGGTGACGCCGGAGACGGTCAGTGTATTGCAGCCGTCCTTGATTCCCATGGGACCGCCATTGAAGTTGCGGCCGACGAAGTCGTAGTCGGGCAGTTCGCCGTAGGTGCTCACGCGATGCAGGGCGGGGTGCGCCAGCGAGCAGTGGTAGCACTCGTTGTAGTTTTCGCAGATCAGCTTCCAGTTCGCGGCGACCTCGTAGTCGTGGCGTCCCACCCGCACGAGCCCGGCCGTATCGTAGCCGGACAGGTCGGGGAATTCGGCGTAGGCGTCGGCCAGCGGTTCGGCGTCGGGGTCCAGGTTGATGAACAGGAATCCGTCAAGGATCTCCAGGCGCACCTCGCGCAGCGGGAACCGGGCGCGATCGAAGTCCGCCGCCTCGTCCATGCCGGGGGCGGCGACCAGCGAACCGTCCAGGCCATAGGCCCAGTTGTGGTACGGGCAGCGGAACATCCGGCAGTTGCCGCCGCCGGAGGTGAGCCGGGTACCACGGTGACGGCAGAAGTTGTGCCAGGCGCGTGGTCGCCCGTCGCCGTCGGCGGCGACGATCACGGACTCCGGCCCGACGTCGACCACGAAGAAGTCACCGGGCGAGGATAGCCGTGTGTGATGGCCCGCCACCAGCCACATGCGGCGGAAGATCTCCTCGAGTTCGCGTTCGTACAGCGAACGGTCGTGAAATATCCAGCCTGGCGGCGTCAGCGCCTTGCCGAACTCGCGGTCCGTCGCGCCTATGTCCTGTTCCCGGGAGACAGTCGCCATGATCAGCCCCGCAATCGGTCTGCAAGTCGCGCCATTATCGCGGAGGCGTGACACCGGCGCCACCGGCGGCGGCTTTCCCGCGCGTGCTAACATCGCCGCGATGTCGTTGTGGTGGGGGAGAAGAAGAATCAGAAAACCGCTCGCGCTACTGACGTTTTTCGCGCTGTCTTCTTCGACGCTGCCTTCCTGCGCGATGGCCGAGGCCAGACTGGAGCCGCCCCGCGTGGCGCTCGCCGGCATCGCTTTCGACGTGACCGTGGAGGGGGCGCCCGCCGGTGCCCGCCTGGAGCTGGACGCAGGCCCGCTGCGCTTCGAGTCCGTCGCGGACCCCGAGGGCGGTGCGGTCTTCAGCGACGTGCTGGTGGACGATCCTCAGGCACTGGATCTGGCCGTGTACGAGCTGTCCGTGGTGCCGCCACGGCCGCTGGCCGAAGCGGCGCTGCGGGTGATCCCGGGCTGGCTGTCCATCCTGCCGCCGCTGCTCGCCATCTTCCTCGCGCTGGCCCTGCGCAGCGTCATCCCGTCGCTGATGCTGGGCATCTGGTTCGGCGCTACCACGCTCATCTCGCTGAGCCCGACCGGCGCTTTTCGCGGCCTGCTCGAGGCCTTCCAGGTGCACGTGGCCGGGGCGCTGGCCAACAGCGATCACGCGATGATCATCCTGTTCAGCCTGATGATCGGCGGCATGGTCGGGATCGTCACCCGTAACGGCGGCATGCACGGCGTGGTGCGGCTGATCATGCGCAAGGCCACGGACCGGATCAGCGGTCAGGTCTCCGTCTGGCTTATGGGTATCGCCATCTTCTTCGACGACTACGGCAACTCGCTGGTGGTCGGCAACACCGCCCGCTCCGTGACCGACCGCCTGCGTATCTCCCGCGAGAAGCTCGCCTACATCGTGGATTCCACGGCGGCCCCCATTACCTGTGTGGCGCTCGCCACCACCTGGATCGGCTACGAGGTGGGGCTGATCGGCGATGCGCTGAAGAGCATTCCCGAGTTCACGCAGAATCCCTATTCGGTCTTCCTGAGCACTATCCCCTATAACTTCTATCCGCTGTTCGCGCTGTTCTTCGTCTTCCTCGTGGCCATCACGGGGCGGGACTTCGGCGCCATGCATGCCGCGGAGGTGCGCGCCCGCGGCGGTCGGGTGCGCTCCGAGGCCTCGGAGGCATCCAGCAGCGAGGGCCTGGAGGAGCTGGAGCCGAAGGAGGATGCGCCGGTCCGCGCCGTCAACGCGGTATTGCCCATCCTGGTGCTCATCGGCACGTTGCTGGCCGCTCTGCTGATCACCGGCGAGGGCGAGACGCTGCCCCAGATCATCGGCAGCGCGGATCCCTACAAGTCACTGATGTGGGCGTCTCTGCTGGGCGTGGTGGTGGCGGCCGTCCTGTCGCTCGGGCAGCGCATACTGGATCTGGAGGAAGTCATCGACGCCTGGTATACGGGCGTGCGTTCCATGCTGTTTGCCATGATCATCCTGGTGCTGGCCTGGGCGCTGGCCGGCATCGCCGGCGAACTGCACACCGCGGATTACCTGGTCAGCCTGCTCGGCGACTCCCTGCCGCCGGCGGTGCTGCCGGCGCTCATATTCGTGCTCTCGGCGCTGACCGCCTTCAGCACGGGCACGAGCTGGGGGACCATGGGCATCCTCATGCCGCTGATCATCCCGCTGACCTGGGCGGTGATGTCCGCGGCGGGCATGACCGGGCCCGAATACCACGGCATCCTGTATTCGGCCATCGCCTGCAATCTGGCAGGCGCGGTCTGGGGCGATCACTGCTCGCCGATCTCCGATACCACCATCCTCTCGTCCATGGCGAGCGGCTGTGACCACATCGAGCACGTGCGCACCCAGCTTCCCTATGCCATGGCCGTCGGCCTCGTCGCGCTGCTGGTCGGGACGTTACCGACCGGTTACGGGCTGCCCTGGTGGGTGGCGCTCCCGGCGGGTGCGTTCGTGCTTTATCTCGTCATCCGCTTCCTGGGTCGGCGGCCGGAAGACGCCGAGCCGTCCTCGCCGGGGTCGCCCGGGTCGGGCTGAGTCCTGTCCCCCTGCGGCGCATGGATGGCGTTCCGCGGCAGGATGGATAAACTAGGGCGGTGCCCCGGCGGCGTCCGGGGCGGATGGCGGGGGAACAGCCATGGCCACGATTCCACGCGATACCCTGCGGCTGAAGTCCGGCGAAGCCGTCGATGCCCAGGGCATCATGACCGATCGGGACTTCCAGTTCCTGATCGCCTCGCTGCTCGTGCGCATCGCGAAGACCGACGGCACGATCTCGACTGCCGAGACCTCGCAGATGCTCGCCATCACCGAGAGCCACTTCCGCCTGAGCAGTGCCGAGGCGCTGGAGTTGCTGACGAACGCATTGACCGAGGCGCCGGAACCCGAGGAACTCGAAGCCCAGCTGCGGGCGCTCCGGAACCTGCTGGATCCATCGGAGAAGGAAGAGGTGGCCATGCTGATGCTGGAGCTGATCGCAGCGGACGGCCGCCGCGAATCGGCGGAACTCGATGTCCTGCACTATGCCGCGGAAGTGCTCGAGATCCCGCCGGAGGTCATGCACTCGGCGTACGAGCGGTTCTTCGAAAAATAGCTGTAGGAGGGCCTTCAGGCCCGACCGCGCTCTGCCAGCCTCGACTCCGCGTTCTATCAACATTGGCCCACCCGCTGACGGGCCCGTAGCCGAGAGGAATGGCACGAGTCAGCAGGCGCCGCTGACCGGCAGCGCCTCCACGCCACCGCGAGCACGGCCGTCATGCGGGGGTATCCATCGCCGCGACCTTTTGTCGGGAGCAAGATGGATACCCCCGCATGACGGCCACAATAGAAGGGGACCGCGCAGGAAGGATCGGGCCTGAAGGCCCTCCTACGTGTTATTCGGCGGGAGAGAGCTTCAGGAGCTTGCCGTTGCGCTCGTCGGTGAGGAGCCGGAGCAGGCCGTCGGGGCCCTCGGCCACCGCGCGGATGCGGCCGTAGGCATCGTCGAGCATGCGTTCCTCTGCCACCACCTCGTCGCCGTTCAGGGTCAGGCGCACGAGCAGGCCGAATTTCAGCGAGCCCACGAACAGGTCGCCTTTCCATGCCGGGAAGGCGTCGCCGTCGTAGAAGGCCATGCCCGAGGGGGCGATGGAGGGCACCCAGGTGTGGACGGGCTGGGCCATGCCGGCTTTCTCCTCGCCCTCGCCGATCTTCGTGCCGATGCCGTAGTTGCGCCCGTAGGTGATGACGGGCCAGCCGTAGTTCACGCCGGCGCGCATCAGGTTCACTTCGTCGCCGCCCTGGGGGCCGTGCTCGTGGGTCCAGATCTGCCCGTTGGCGCGGAGGGCCATGCCCTGCATGTTGCGGTTGCCGTAGGTCCAGATTTCCGGCTGCGCGCCGTCGCGGCCGACGAACGGGTTGTCTGCGGGCACACTGCCGTCCGGGTTCAGCCGCAGCAGGGAGCCGTTATGGGAAGCGAGGTCCTGGGCGGAGGGGCGGTCGCCACGGTCGCCGAGCGCCACGTAGAGCTTGCCGTCCGGCCCGAACAGCAGCCGGGAGCCGAAATGCCGCTTGCCGTCCGCCTTCGGCACGCCGCGGAAGATCACTTCAACGTCGGTGAGGGCGTCGCCCTCCAGCCGGCCTCGCAGCACCTCCGTGCTGTAGCCGTCGTCGCCTCGTCCCGCGTAGGAGAGATAAACGGTCCGGTTGGCCGGGAAGTCCGGATGCAGGGCCACGTCCAGCAGGCCGCCCTGACCGTGCTGGTCGATGGGCGGCAGACCCGCGACGGGCTCGGGCAACAGCGTACCGTCGCGCACCACGCGCAGGTTGCCGCGGCGCTCGGTGACCAGGATATCTCCGCCCGGAACAAACGCGAGCCCCCAGGGATGGCTCAGGCCGTCGGTGACGACAGAGACCTCGACGTCGTGTTGCTCCGTCCCGAATCGCTCCGCTCTTCCCTCGGCAGCCACAACGACCAACAGAACGGCCGCAAAAATCGACCATACGGACACCCGCAGCATGGAATCTCTCCCTCTCCTTGTTCGTCTTCTAGTCGACCTTGCTCACGGCGATGCGTTCCGCGCGCCGCCGTCCCGCTGCGAGGACGCGCAGTCGGTAGCCGCGCCATTCTACCTCGTCGCCCACCTCCGGCAGACGGCCGAGCAGCGTGCTGACCAGTCCGCCGGCGGTCACGACGTCCGCCTCCGGTTCCCAGCGCAGGCCGAGCTGACTGCAGAGTTTGCGCAGATCCACGGTACCGAGCGCCTGGAGCGTGCCGTCGGGCTGGCGCCAGATCTCCTCCGTCGGCCGGTCCGTCTCGTCGTAGATCTCGCCGACGATCTCCTCCAGCAGGTCCTCGTTGGTGACGATGCCGAGGAAGGTGCCGTATTCGTCCACCACCAGCGCCATGTGGGTGCGGGTCTCCTGGAAGGCCAGCAGCAGCGAGTTCACGGGCTTGGTCTCCGGCACGATCAGCGGCTCGCGCACCAGCGATTCCCAGTCCACGTCCTCGTGCTCGTGTTCCTGCAGATGGATCAGCAGTTCCTTGGCCAGCACGATGCCGGCGGCCTGGTCGAGGTCCTCGGTGGGCGACCAGGGGAAACGGCTGAAGCGCTCCTCTTTCAGCGTCTGCAGGAGTTCCTGCCGGCTCATGGTGCCGGACAGGAAACGCACGGAGGCGCGCGGCACCATGACGTCCACGGCGCGGAGCTGGCGCAGATGCGTGGCGCCTACGATCATCGACGCCGTGCGCAGGCCCACACTGCCCTCCCGGCGCCCGAGCGAGGCGAGCAGGCGTATCTCCTCCACCGATGTGATGGGCATCTCCTCGCCGCCGCCGCGCAGGGCCCGGGACAGCATGCCGCTTACCGCCACCAGCGGCTTCAGCGCCACGGTGAAAGCCTGTATGCCGAAGGCGACCGGCGTCGCGAGCAGATCGGAATACGTGACACCCACCGTTTTCGGGATGATCTCCGTGAACAGCAGCACGGCGATGGTGAAGACGATGGTGAAGATCCACAGCGTCTGCGGGTCGAACACGTTGGAGTAGCTCGCGCCGGCCACTGACGCGCCCACCGTGTGCGCGACGGTATTGACGATCAGGATGGCCGCGATCGGCGTGTCGATGTCCCGCTTGAAACGCCGCAGCAGCCGGCCCGAGCGCTTGCCGCTCTGGGCCAGCTCCTCGACCCGCGAGTAGCGCACCGAGAGCAGCACCGACTCGAAGATGGAGCAAAGGAAGGAGAAGACGAGAGCCACCGAGACGGCGACGACAAAGACGAGCATGGAAATCCCTCGAAGGTTAAATCCCTATGCAGGAGGGGCTTTAGCCCCGATTCATCGAAATATCGGGCCTGAAGGCCCTCCTACAGTTGTCCGACGAATCATACACACAAAAAAAAGCCCGGCCGAAGCCGGGCTTTGAATTGCCGATCCGGAAAGCGGATCAGTAGTCGAAGTTGTAATTCGCCTGCAGGAAGTACTCACGACCATAGGCGAGGCCGGTGTAGTTGAACCAGAAGTACGGATAAGTATCGAACGTACCGTCACGGGGCGGGTTCTCATCCATAAGGTTCTGCACGACCAGGTCGATATCGAAATTGTTGTTGACCCGGTAGTTCGCCGTCAGGTTGTAGACCATCTGCGGTCCGATGCGTCCGGTCTCTCCCCAGTTCGGAACCGATCCGAGTCTTATCCCGAAGAGCGTCGTCGTGAGGTCCTTGTAACCCCAGGTCAGCGAGCCGCGGATGCGGCTGCGTTGCTGGAAGTTCTGCAGATCGTCGCGGATGTTCTCGACGGGGTCGCCAGCGAACTCCTGTACATCGTAGTCCAGGACGTGCGACCACTGGGTCTCGAACGCGAACGAGCCGAAACGATCGGTATCCCACGAGTAGCGCAGAGACGCATCGATGCCCGACGTGCCGAGGAAGGTCCGGTTGATCGGGCCGGTCTCGATGCTGATGATCCGCTCGCTGAACTCGCTGTCGCTGACAGGCGCCCGCTCGATCCGAGCGGAGACTTCCTGACACTCTGATGAGTTCGGATCGACCGACTCACCGCCGAGAGTCTCGCCGAGGCGGCAGTCCGCCTCGGTCTCGATGAGGTAACCGAGGCTGATATCGTTGACCACACCCTGCAGTTCGATCTTGTAGAAGTCGGCGGTCAGCGTCAGGTTGTCGATGGGCTCGACGACGAAACCAAAGCCCCAGGAATCCCCCTCTTCTTCCTCGAGACGGGGGTTGCCTTCACGAGCGCCCTGGATGCCGTAACCGCTCTGCGTACATTGCGAGAAAGGCGTATCGGGCTCGTCACGGCGACAGAGGAATTCATCGGTGATCGTCGTGAAGAAGCCACTGGGGTCCGCGAACACGTAATGCATGTCCGGCGCACGGAACGAGGTGGCCCGGCTCGCCCGAAGGAGGATGCGATCCGTCGGCCGGTACTCGACGCCGAGATTGTACGTCAACGCCCCGTCCACATTGGTGATGTCATCGTAATTGTCGTAGCGAGCGGCCGCGGATACCAGGAGGGTGGAGGCAACCGGGAGCCGCAGCTCGAGGCCCGCCGCGTAGCGGTCCCGCTCGCCGCCGCCACCGGAGCCCGTGAAGCCCCACCAGCCGTTGCCCGGCTCGTCCGGGTCGGCCAGCGTTCCGTCCTTCAGACGGTCGTCCAGCTGGATATCGTAGTCCTGGCTGCCCCACTCGGCGACGGCCGCGTACTGCACGGGACCGCCGGGGAGCTGCAGGCTGAACAGATCACCGGTCAGTACGGCCGTGAAGATGTCGTTCGAGGAGTCCGCCGTCGTCGTGTTGATTCCGCTCAGTTCGTTGTATTGCTCCGGCGTGATCGGCGAGAAGAAATTCACGAGATCCATATCGTGTACGGGGAATCCGGACACGACTCCCAGAGGCTGGCCGTAGAAAAAGTCGTCGACGAGCTCCTCCTTGAACAACCGGCGATCACGTTCCACATCGTATTCCGCATGGCTGTAGGTCAACTCGTACTCGACCAGGTCGCTGAAAATCGTGCCGCGTATGCCGAATGCGACATCAACCGCTTCTTCTTCGAAGCTGTTGACGATGCCCGGCGAGCCGATCTCCGACGGTTGGAAGAAACGCTGGCCGAGAACGAGGCCTCCGGTCTGCGTATTGAGGATGAGACCGCTCCCCTCGCCGTTGGTTACCCAGAGGGGGAGACCGACGTTGAATTCGGCGTCGGAGTTCCAGTAGTTGAGCGAGGCGAACAGCTCCGCCCGCGTGCTGAACTCGTAGGTGCCGTAGGTGTACGCCGAGTAGTTGTCGTCGCTGTTGCGGATCGACTGGAAGGCCTGAAGGTCCGGCTGGCCGCAGAAGAAACCACGCGAATCGCTGGTGTAGGTCAGCTCCGGAATCCCGCCGCAGTCGCCACGGCCGAGGACAGCGGGGTCGAGGAACTGCAGGCCGTCGCCGTCGATGTCAGCGGTATCCAGCGCTACGAGCGAAGGGAAGAGATTCGGCTCCTCGCCCGGCTCGAGCGTGGGGTTATCCGCCGTCGAATCCATGAAGTCGCGCTGCTTGGCGTTGATCGGGTGGCGATTGAAGGCCTCCAGAGCGTAGGAGATCGACAGCTTGTCGCGGAGGAAGCCGCCCACGATCTGCACACGTCGGGAGCTGCCTCCGCCGTCCGAGGTGCCGCCGACCCGCGCGGAGATCTCCACGTTGCTGCCGACATCCTTGCGCAGCACGATATTGATTACGCCGGCAACGGCGTCGGAGCCATAGATCGCCGATGCGCCGCCCGAAAGCAGCTCGATACGCTCGACGATGGCCGTAGGCAGTGAGCCGAGGTTCACGATATTGCTCTGGCCGTTGAACGGCAGCGGATAGTCGGTCGCGCGGCGGCCGTTCAGCAGCACGAGCAAGCGGCCAGGGCCGAGTCCGCGGAGGTCGATGGCGTTCGCATTCTGCGTGAAGCCACCCGCAAAGCTCTCGTCCTGGATGTCGCCCGAAATCTGTGTGAGCGAGGTCAGCGCCTCGTAGACAGTGGTGAAGCCTTCGCGCTGGATGTCCTCCGCCGTGATGACTGTAACTGGCGACGGTCCCTCGATTGCCGTCCGCCGGATGCGGGACCCGGTGATGACGACGCGGTCCAGTTCGGCCGCTTCTTCACCCGTGTCCTCGGAGACGAGTTCGTCCTCGCCACTCTGCGCCCATGCCGGTGTCGTTGCGATTCCACAGATGGCAAGGCAAGCAGCCAGCAATTTGCTGATGCGTCGAGCATCATCGATCATCTTCATTTTTGTTCCGCCTCCAGGAGATTACTGAAGGATGCCGCAGGGCGGCCTCCCTTTCGGATCGGATCACTCATCGCGTGATCTCTGTTGTCTTCACGAGTGTGGTACCAAGCCCACAGTACCGAAGACACTAGCAGAACTAACTAGATGGCGTCTATAAGTAAGTTTCGGCGGTTGTTGCATGTTAGCAACAACCGCCGAAACGCCGTGTAGNTCCGCCTCCAGGAGATTACTGAAGGATGCCGCAGGGCGGCCTCCCTTTCGGATCGGATCACTCATCGCGTGATCTCTGTTGTCTTCACGAGTGTGGTACCAAGCCCACAGTACCGAAGACACTAGCAGAACTAACTAGATGGCGTCTATAAGTAAGTTTCGGCGGTTGTTGCATGTTAGCAACAACCGCCGAAACGCCGTGTAGGGCAGAGAAAAGGGGGCGGCTGCGCGGGAGACAGCCGCCGCACGGGGATGGTGGAGCCTAGTCTGCGGCTGCCGTCGAACTCAACGTCGCGTTCTCCTCGGCGGCCTTCAGGTTCTCGTCCAGGAATTCGATGACACGGGAATACCAGTCGACCTGATTCTCGAACTTGCGGAAGCCGTGCCCTTCATCGTCTTTGATGATGAGTTCGTGTTCCACCTCGTGCAGCTTCAGCTGCTCCTCCATGCGCAGGGCGTGCTCGATGGTTACACGCACGTCCTGTTTGCCGTAACCCATGAGGATGGGCACACGAATCTTGTCGGCGTGGTTCACCGGTGATCTGTCGTCGAGCAATTCGCGATCCGCTTCCGGGTCGCCTACATCCCGGACCAGTTCGGGGCGCAGCAGGCGCCAGGCGGCATTGGAGTCGAACAGAAGCGGGATGTCGGTCACGCCCACGTAGTTGATCGCGCACTGATAGAGCTCGGGCGTGAACGTGGCGCCCGCCATCGCCGCATAGCCCCCATAGCTGGCCCCGTAGATGCAGATACGGTCCGGGTCCGCGATCCCCTGCTCTATGGCCCAATAGACCGCGTCGGTGAGGTCGTCCTGCATCTTCAGGCCCCACTGCTTCCGGCCGGCATTGCGGAACTCGAGGCCGTAACCTTCCGAGGAGCGGAAGTTGACCTGCAGTACCGCGTACCCTCGATTGGCCATCAGCTGGACCTCCTGGTTGAAGCCCCAGGAGTCCCTCGCCCACGGGCCGCCATGCACGTTCAGCACCATCGGAAGGTCCTTGCCGTCGCTGTCGGGCGGCAGGGTCAGATAGCCCGGCAGCACGAGTCCGTCCCGCGCCTCGATCTCCACAGGCTGCATCTCCGCGAGCGCGTCGACCGGGAGCCACTCGAAGGCAGTGGCCAGCTCTTCCATGCGATTCGTCTCGCGGTCGAAGAGATAGTACGCGGGGGGATTGCGGTCGCTCCAGGTGGCGAGCACCAGGAGATCCTCGTCTTCGGTTCTGCTCGAAATGGAGACCTTGCGATCCGGGAACGCGGCTTGCACGGACTCCATCATCCGTTCCCATTCCTCGTCGAGGAAATGGTAGCCAAGCTTCGCAGCATTGTACGTCACCATGACAGGAGCGTCCTTGGCTTCGGAGCCGACCACACCGGCCACGTCCACCTCCGGATGCTCGAATATGAGACGGCCCAACTCCTTGTTCTGGAAATTGTATTCGTAGATCGCGGCCTTGTCCCTGACACTGCCGTCGGGGTTCATATTCGAACGCACGTACATCCGGTCGCCGTCGTCGCTGATCCAGACGGGCATGAATCCCCCGTTGGATGCTTCATAGGTAACCAGCGTCTCCCACTCGGCATCCTCACCGTCGCGCCACAGGACACTGCGCTTGCCATCGCGGATGCGCAGCGCCCCTATCACATCGCCCTCGTCGCTCGTCAGATATCCCTGGATATCGCCAGGATTACGCTCGACGATCGCTGTGCGTCCGCTCAGGATGTTCAGTACCTGGACGTCCTGCACCACCTTGTTGCCATCGATACGCGGCGTGGACACGAGCACGTGACTCTTATCATCGTCCAGCCGGTTGATCACCGATGCCGTGCGGACGAAGCGGCTGCCGCCACGGATCTGCGTCTCCGCCGGCTCGATGAGCACCTTCGGCCGCGTCCCGTCCTTGTTCACGGCGAAGATGCCGAAGGATTCATTGCCATCCTTGTCCATGAAGAAGAGGATGCGCTCGTTGTTTGCCCACATATAGCCGCTGACGTCTCTGTCCTTGACGGAGGTCACCGCGCGAGCCTTGCGGGTCTCGAGATCGATCACCGCGATATTCCGGCGCTCGTTCTCGAACAGCGGTGTGACGGCAGCCAGATACTTGCCGTCCGGCGACAGCTGGAAGCTCGTGAACAGCGAGCGCTTGAAGAAGTCCTCGACCGGGATTTCTTCGACGGCCATGGCCGGCGCTGCGAGCATGAGGGCGGCGGCCAGTGCCGCGAGATATCGGCTGATCCTTTTCATATCTGCTCCTGGTGGACCTTGTTCGTACTGGAACCGTGTAGGAGGGCCTTCAGGCCCGATAACGGATCGCGGCTGAAGCTGCTTCCACATTGATTGTCGGGCCTGAAGGCCCTCCTACGTTCTTGGCTTGCGACCGATAGTAGCCAAAGAAAGTTTCCGAGGCGAGACAATGCACTTGTCAGGCGGTCGACATCGCCTCATCTGCCCGTGTTTTGGACGGCCTGACCCACATATACGCGCCGGCCGGGCTCCAGGCCGAGCTGCGCCGCTACGCCTGCATTCAGCTCCAGGACCGCGCTTACCGGTCCGCGGGAGTACACGGACTCCAGCGACAGCGGTTCGGTGTGTGCCGCCACGTTGGCGACCGTGCCGTCGGATTTCAGGAAGACCATGTCCAGCGGGATCAGGGTGTTTTTCATCCACATCGACACGCGCCGCGCGCCGGGGTACAGGAACAGCATGCCCCGGTCGTCGGGCATCGCCCGGACGTGCATGAGGCCGCGGGCCCGCTGGGAAGCGTCGAGCGCCAGCCAGACCTCGATCCGATGGCAGGCCAGGCGGCCCTCGACCGTGATGACGGCGCGCCGGAAAGCGGCATCCAGTGCCTGTACGGACGCTGCCTCCGGCGTCTCGCCGCCTGCCCGAACCGTGGCCAGCAGGAGGAGTAGCCCGAGGAGCGCGAACCGGCTCATGGCGACAGCGGATCCGTCGCGGGCGCCCAGTCGATGCGGCCGCGGAATTCGAGCTCGTCCAGGCTGATGCTGCCCCGGCCGTTCAGGGCGGGCAGGGCGGCCGTGCAGTAGACCCGGCCGGTCACGGCGCGGGTGTCTTCCGGGCCGTGCGCGGGTTCCTGCCGGATGACGTCGGCCCAGCACTGCTCGCCGCTGTTGGAGTAGAAGCGGCTGGAATGCTCGTCGATCACCGTGACGGTGGCCGCACGGCCCGTGACGGTCTCGTCCGGGTCCAGGCCGTCGATGCCGACGATGATGACCAGGTCGGCGTCCGTGGGGGCGATCCGGCGGGCGAAGCGCAGCCGGGCCCCGGCCCCCTCCGGGCGCGGCATGCCCTCGCACTCCAGGGCGTGCCCGCGCCAGTCCAGCGGCGCGTCGATGGCGCCGTACAGCCGGCCCGCGAGGTAGCCGCTGCCGTCTTCGAGGCAGGACCTCCCTGCGGCATCGGCGAGGGCCCCGGCGGTGGCGTCGGCAGGCGTGTCTTCCCCCCCACCTGCGCAGGCGGAGGCGCCCAGCAGCAGGCAGAGCACCGGCAGCAGCGAATTTTTGCCGCCGGCAGCGGTCCACAGAAGGCCGCCGGGGCGCGGGGCGGCCCGGCCGCGGCGACGGCTTTCTGATAAAGGGAATAACATGCAGCGAAAGTCCCTGTCCGGTGCGCAGGCCGATGAGGGTTTGGCGCGCGACGCCGCCAATCCTACAATGTCGCGCCCCTTCGGTGCGGAGGAAACCGTGGATCTGTACGAGAAATTCCAGGCCCTGGAGAACCATGTCAGCGGCCTGATCATCGGCCAGCAGCATCTGGTCAACCGGATGCTGATCGCCCTGCTCTGTGATGGCCACCTGCTGGTGGAGGGCGCCCCCGGCCTGGCCAAGACCCGGGCGATCAAGGTGCTGTCCCAGTCCATCGAGGGCGATTTCCATCGCCTGCAGTTCACGCCGGACCTGCTGCCCGCCGACCTCACCGGCACCGAGATCTACCGTCCCCAGGACGGCACCTTCCAGTTCCGCGCCGGGCCCCTGTTCCACAACCTCATCCTCGCGGACGAGATCAACCGGGCGCCGGCCAAGGTGCAGTCCGCCCTGCTGGAGGCGATGGAGGAACGCCAGATCACCGTCGGCAGCAAGACCTATCCGCTGCCGCCGCTGTTCATGGTGATGGCGACCCAGAACCCGATCGAGCAGGAGGGCACCTATCCACTGCCCGAGGCCCAGCTCGACCGCTTCCTGATGCACGCGGTGGTGGACTATCCGAGCGCCGAGGACGAGCGGCGCATCCTGGTGCTGAACCGGGAGGAGGCGAAGGCCCGCGCGGCGGATCCCTTCAGTCCGCCGGCCGAGCTGCCCGAGGCCGACGTGATGGCGGCCCGGGGCGAGATCCTGCGACTGCATCTGGCCGACGAGCTGGAGCGCTACATCGTGGACATCGTGCTGGCTACTCGCGACCCGGAGCGAATCGACCGTGAACTGGCGGGCGCGGTCCAGTTCGGCGCGAGCCCGCGGGCGAGCATCGCCATCGACCGCACCGCCCGCGCCCACGCCTGGCTGCGCGGCCGCGACTACGTGGGACCGGACGACATCCAGGCGGTGACGCCGGACGTGCTGCGCCACCGGGTGCTACTCAGTTACGAAGCCGAGGCCGACGGGCTGACGCCGGATGCCTTCGTCCACGGGCTGATCGCCGGCGTCGGCGTGCCCTGAGCGGAGGGAGAGACGTCAGCGGTATGGGGCAGGCATCCCGGGCAAAGACATCCCAGGCAACGGTATCCCGGCCGGCGGACGGAGATTCTCCGGTGCGGGTCACCCAGGCGGAGCTGATCCGCCTCGCCGCGCCGGCCCGCCTGCTGAGCCTCGATGCGATGCGTGCCCGCGCGCGCCGCGGCGGCCAGTACCTGTCCCACTTCAAGGGCCGCGGCATGGAGTTCGCCGAGGCCCGGCCTTACCAGGACGGCGACGACCCGCGCAACATCGACTGGCGGGTGACGGCGCGTACCGGCAAGCCGTTCACGAAGCTGTTCCGCGAGGAGCGCGAGCGCCCGGTGCTACTGTGGCTGGATCTGCGCGCGGCGATGCACTTTGCGACCCGCGGGCGGTTCAAGTCGGTGCTCGCCGCCCGCGCCGCCGCACTGCTCGCCTGGGTGGCGGCGGGGCACGGCGACCGGGTGGGCGGCTTCCTGTTCGCGGAAGGCTTCCATCGCGAGCTTCGGCCCCGGCTCGGCCGCCGGGCCGTGCTGCGATTCCTGCACGAGACGGCCGCGGCGCCGGTCTGGGAGAGGGACGACTTCGATCTGTCACAGAGCGCCGCCGCCGTGGAGTCCGCCATGGGCGGCCTGCGTCAGGTGGCCAAGACCGGCAGCCTCGTGGTGCTGTTCAGCGACTTCCGGGACTTCGGTGAGTCCGCCCGGCGCTGCCTGGCGGACATCGGCAGGCACAACGACGTGATCGTGTTCTTCCTGCACGACCCCCTGGAGGAGGCGCTGCCGCCGCCGGGCCGCTACCGCGTGCGCGACGGCCGCGGCGAGGCGACGCTGGAGACCGACAGCCGTCGGCTGCGGGAACGCTACGCCGACGAATTTCGCCGCCGTCGCGACGACATGACCGCCCTGTTCGAGCGCTACCGCATGCGCTGGGTGGACGCATCCACCGGGGACGATCCGGTGGAGCTCCTGTCCCGGGTGCTCGGCCAGCGGCCGCGCTGAGGAGGCGACGATGTCCCCCGCCGAACTGCCGCTGAGAGACATCCACCTGCCCGAACCGGTGGGCTGGTGGCCGCCGGCGCCCGGCTGGTGGGCACTGCTGGCGCTCGGGCTGGCCGGCGCGGTTGCATGGGGCTGGCTGGCGTGGCGGCGCCGGACCCGGGTGCGGCGTGCGGCGCTGGCGGAACTCAAGCGCATCGAGAAGGACTATGCAGCACACGGCGACGTCGCGCGGCTCGCCAAAGATCTCTCCACCCTGATGCGCCGCGCCGCGATCACGGCGGACGAACGCCGCCGGGTCGCCGGCCTGACCGGGAAGGAGTGGCTGGCCTGGCTCGACGGCGGTCTGTCCGGCCGGCCGTTCAGCGATGGCCCCGGGCGGTGCCTCGCCGACGCGCCGTATCGGCCGGATCCCGAGGAGCGGGTGGTCGACGCCATGGCGCTGCTCGGCCTCTGCCGCGCGCGGCTCAGAGACCTGGAGCCCGCCGAGTGACGTGGCTTGGCGACATACCGGCCTGGCTCACCGAGGTTCGCTTCGCCTGGCCGTGGCTGTTCCTGCTGCTGCCGCTGCCGCTGTTCGTGCGCTGGCTGCTGCCGCCCGCGCCGGGTGCCGACAGCGCGGCGTTGCGGGTGCCTTCCACGGCGCTGTTCCCCCGCGCGGAGGGCACCGAGCGCGGCTTCGCGCTGGGCCCGCGGCTGCTGGTGGCGGCACTGGCGTGGATGCTCCTGGTGGTCGCGGCGGTCCGCCCGCAGGTGACGGGCGAGGCACTGGAGGCCCCGGTGACCGGCCGCAACCTGATGCTGGCCGTGGATCTGTCGGGCAGCATGGAGGCCCGCGACTTCACGCTGGGCGGACGCACGGTGAACCGGCTCTCCGCCACGAAAGCGGTCGCCGGCGAGTTCATCGACCGGCGCGAGGGCGACCGCCTCGGCCTGATACTGTTCGGCGAGCGCGCCTACCTGCAGGCGCCGCTGACCTTCGATCGGGAGACGGTGAAGACACTGCTGTTCGAAGCCGTCATTGGCCTCGCCGGCGAGAAGACGGCCATCGGCGATGCCATCACACTGGCGGTGAAGCGCGTCCACGACGAGAGCGAGGGCGGCGTGGCCGAGGACGAGCAGGTGCTGGTGCTGCTGACCGACGGCGCCAATACCGCCGGCGCCATCAGCCCGCTGAAGGCCGCGGAGCTGGCCGGCCAGGTGGGACTGAAGATCTACACCATCGGCATCGGCGCCGAGACCATGGAGATACCCTCGCTGCTCGGCAACCGCATGCGCCAGGTGAATCCGTCGCTGGATCTCGACGAGGAGACCCTGACGCGGATCGCGGAGACCACCGGCGGACGCTATTTCCGCGCCACGGACACCGCCTCGCTGCAGGAGATCTATCGCATCCTGGACGAACTGGAGCCGGCGGCGACGGACGAGGGCGGGATGCGGCCGGTGGTCGACATCTTCTACTGGCCGCTCGGCGGCGCGTTCGCGCTGATGCTGGCGGGCCTGGTGCTGCGGGCGCTGTCGGGCGCATTCGCCGCGTCCCGGCCGGTCTCGCCGCAGGAGAGTCTGCCCCGTGCCGGCTGAGTTCCACTTCCTGCGCCCGCTGTGGCTGCTGGCCATTCCGGCCGTGCTGGCGCTGGCCTGGTGGCTTGCGAGCCGGCGCCTCGACGCCGGCAGCTGGCGCGCGATCATCGACGAGCGCCTGCGCCCCTACGTGCTCGACGACCGGGGCGCCACCGCCCGCGGGCGCGGGCCTTACTGGCTGGCGGCGGCCATCGGCGTGCTCGCGTCCGTAGCCCTGTCCGGGCCGGCCTGGGAGCGTCAGAAGCAGGAGCTGTACCGGGGCGGCGACTCGCTGGTGGTGGCGCTCGACCTGTCCCGCTCCATGGACGCGGCGGACGTGGCGCCCAGCCGGCTGGCACGAGCAAGGCTGAAACTCCTCGACCTGCTGGAGCGCCGGCAGGAGGGGCAGACCGCACTCATCGTCTACTCGGCCCATGCCTTCACGGTGACGCCCCTGACCGACGACGTGGACACCATCGCCGCGCTGGTCGGCAGCCTGAGCACGGACATCATGCCGAGCCGGGGCAGCGTGCCGGCGCGGGCGCTCGCAAAGGCGCGCGAGTTGCTGGAACAGGCGGGCGCGAGCCGCGGCCACGTGCTGCTGATCGGCGACGGCGCTGCAGGCGAACCGGTGAGCGCGGCAGCGACGCTGCGCGACGCAGGCTACCGGGTGTCCGTGCTGGGTGTGGGTACGGCCGAGGGCGGGCCGCTGCCGAAACCGGACGGCGGCTTCGTCACCGACCCCTCGGGCCGCATGGTGCTGCCGGCGCTGGAAGAGAGCCTGCTGCAGGAGATCGCGATCGCCGGCGGCGGCATCTATCGGCGGCTGAGCGTGGACGACGGCGACCTGGAGGCTGTGCTCGCGGCGATGGGCCCGGGCGCCCCCGGCACCCGCGCTGACGACGGACGGGAGTTCTTCACGGAACTCTGGCACGATCGGGGGCCCTGGCTGGTCCTCGCGCTGCTGCCGCTGGCCGCGCTGGCGTTCCGCCGGGGCTGGGTGCTCGTGCTCGTCGTGTTGGCGATGCCGCTGCCGCAGCCGGCCCGGGCGGCCGAGTGGCAGGATCTGTGGCTCACCCCGAATCAGCAGGCCGCACGTGCGCTGGAAGAGGGCCGGGCCGGCGAGGCGGCCGAACTCTTCGAGGACCCGGCGTGGGAGGCGAGCGCCCGTTATCGGGCGGGCGACTATGCTGCGAGCGCCGAGGCCTTCGCCGGACTGGATACCGTGGACGCCGCCTACAATCGTGGCAATGCGCTCGCCCGGCAGGGCGAGTTCGAGGCCGCGATCCAGGCCTACGAGCAGGCGCTGGCGGCCGAGCCCGACCACGAGGATGCCCGCTATAATCGCGACCTGCTGCGGCAGCTCCAGCAACAACAGCAACAGCAGCCCGGCGGCGAGGGCGAATCCGGTGACGGCCAGGACGGCCAGCAGAGCGAGGACGGCCAGCAGCAGTCCGCGGAGAATCAGCAGCAGTCGGGCGAGGAGGGCGAGTCCGCCGCGGGGCAGGACGACGAGCAGGAGGGGGAGCAGGGCGCGGACGGCAGCCGCCAGGCCGAGGCCGATGGTCAGTCCAGTCCCGCGGACGCGGAAGAGCAACAGGCCATCGAGGAACTCCGGGAGGAGATGCGCCGTGCCGCCGAAGCCGCGGAGGCGGAGGAAGGCGGCGAACAGCGCTCGCGCCGCATGGCGGCAGCCTCCGGCGACGAGCGCAGCCGGCAGGAGCAGATGCAGGCGATGGAGCAGTGGCTGCGACGGGTGCCGAACGACCCCGGCGGTCTGTTGCGACGGAAGTTCCGCGATCAGTACCAGCGCGAGGGCCGCGATCAGGACGGCAACCCGTTGTGGGCGGAACAGGAAGAGGTGCAGCCGTGGTGAGCAGGTCCGGATTCATCGCCGCAGATTCCGCCATTGCCGCGCTCGTCGGGGCAGTCGCGCTGCTGCTGCCGGCGCTCGCACTCGCCTCGGTGACGGCGAGCGTGGATCGCCGCGACGTCCGCATCAACGAGTCGTTCACGCTGACGGTGCAGGTGGGCGGGGACGTGACCGGCGAACCGGATCTGACCGTGCTGGAGGAGGATTTCGACATCCTGAGCGAGAACCGTACGTCGAGCACGACGATGGTGAACCGCCAGGTGAGCCGGTCGCGCACCTGGACGGTGTCGCTGATGGCCAAGCGCACGGGCGAGCTGACCATACCGGCGTTCACGATAGGCGGCGCTTCCAGCGAGCCCGTCACCGTCACGGTGGGAGAGATCGAGGAGGCGCCCCCCGGCGAGGCAGACATCTTTCTGGTCGCGGAGGTGGATGCGCGGGAGACCTGGGTGCAGGCCCAGGTCATCTACTCGGTGAAGATATTCGTCGGCGTGTCGTCGCGCCAGCCGCGCCTGGTGCAGCCCGCCTTCGACGGGGTGGAGGTGCTGGTGCAGCCCTTCGACGACGACCGCCGCTACGATTCGGTGATCGGCGGCCGCACCTACACGGTGCTCGAGCGCCGCTACGCGCTGTTCCCCCAGGCCAGCGGCACGCTGGAGATCGGCCGGGCCCGTTTCGAGGCGCGCCTGCTCGATCAGGGCATGCGCACCGTGCGCAAGGTGTTCACGTCGGAACCCGTGACCGTGGACGTGCAGCCGATCCCGCCGCCGCCGGCATCGCACCCGAACGCGGCCTGGCTGCCCGCCATCGACGTCAGTCTCGATGACGAATGGGAGCCGTCGAGCGGCCCCGTGACCGCCGGCGAGCCGGTGGCACGGCGCATCGAATTGCGGGCGACCGGACTGCTGGCGAATCAGCTGCCGGGGCTGGAGCTGCCCGTACCGGACGGGGTGCGCAGCTACTCCGATCAGCCGGAACTGGAAACACTCGGCGTGGACGACGGCGTGCTCGGCGTTCGCCGGGAGAGTTTCGCGCTGGTGGCCTCCGAGGCCGGCCAGGTGGGGTTCCAGGCGCTGGAGGTGCCTTGGTGGGACGCGCGGGCGGGCGAGTGGAAGATCGCCACGCTGCCGCCCCATGTGCTCGAGGTGCTGCCGGGCGCTGCTGCGCAGCCGCCGGCGCCGCCGCCCGAGATGCCCGCGGCGATGCAGCCGGCGCCCTCCGCGGCCGGGGGAGCATTCTGGTACCGGATGAGCCTGATACTGGCCGGCGGCTGGGTGCTGACGCTGATCGGCTGGTGGTACACCCATCGCACCCGGCGCGTGCGCCGGACGCCCGGGGAGGCGCCGAGATTCCGGCAGGAGGCGCGGCGGCTGAAGGCGGTGAAAGAGGCGTGCAATCGCGGCGATTCCGGCGCGGCCATCGATGCGCTGCTGGCCTGGGGAGCGATCCGCTGGCCCGATTCGCCGCCACGCTCGCTGGGCGAACTCGCGGAGCGCCTGCCGTCGGAGGCGGCGGAAGAAGTCGAGTTTCTCAACCGTTCGCGCTACGGCGGATCCACCAGCACCTGGGACGGCCGGGCACTCGGCCGGCAGCTGGAAGCGATGACCCGCGGCGGCCGGCGCGGCGCCAGCGAGGCGGACGAAGTGCTCGACCACCTGGCCTGAATCGAGGGGGCCCGGCCCGCCGGGGCCCGCGCAAGAACCGGGTGGTGCCGGCTGCCGGCCGCCACTATCCTCGCTGCCATGGCGACACCTCTCAGACAGTCCGATTACGCGCGCGTGGAGCGGGCCATCGCCTTCATGGATGCCCATTACCGGGACCGCCCGACGCTCGCGCAGATCGCAGCGGTGGCCGGCGTCAGCCCGGCCCACTTCAGTCGCCTGTTCAGCCGCTGGTCGGGGCTTTCGCCCCTGCGCTACCTGCGTCGGCTGTCGCTGGTGAGCGCCGAGGCCGACCTTCTGGCCGACGCCAGTGTGGAGGAGGCCGCCTGGGGAGCGGGCCTGTCGGGCCCGGGCCGGCTGCACGACCTGTTCGTCAGCATCGAGGCCGTGTCTCCCGGCGAGTTCAAGAGCGGCGGTGCGGGCGTGGCACTGCGGGCAGGCACCGGCGATACGCCTTTCGGTCGCGCCTTCCTCGCCCGCAGCTCCCGGGGCATCGTGGAGCTCGGCTTCGCCGGCGAACGGCCCGAGGCAGAGCTGCTGGCGGAGCTCGCCGAGGCCTGGCCCGGCGCGCGCATTACCCGCGACCCGGAGGCCGGCGCCGTGCTCGACCAGATCTTCCGCGGCGGCGCGGGCGAACACGTGCTGCACGTCCGCGGGACCAACTTCCAGCACCAGGTCTGGCGCGCCCTGCTCGCCGTCCCACCCGGTGAGACCACCGACTATGCGGAACTCGCCGCCCGGGCCGGCCGCCCGGGGGCGTCCCGGGCGGCCGGCAATGCGGTCGGCGCCAATCCGGTCGCCTGGCTGATCCCCTGCCACCGTGTGCTGCGGCGCAACGGCACACTGGGCGGCTATCGCTGGGGCCCGGATCGCAAGCGAGCCATGCTGGCGTGGGAGCGCTGCCGACCGTCATCGGAGGCCGCCGCGGTCTGACTGCCGCGCGGCCCGGTGGTATCCTGCGCGGCCTCTTTCCGCCGCCGCCGGTCCGTTAATGACCCTGCCGCACATCGCGCTCGTCCTCGCCGTCAATCTCGTCTTCGGCTTCAACCTGGTGGCGGCCAAATTCGTCATGGAGCAGCTGCCGCCGCTCGCGTTCGCCTCACTGCGTTTCCTGCTCCTGTTCCTGGTGCTGTTTCCGGTGCTGAAGATCATCCGCGGGCGCATGCTGCTCATCACGGGCGTGGCGCTCAGCATGGGCGCGCTCCACTTCACACTGATCTACCAGGGGCTGGCGCTGGCCGACGACGTCTCCACCGTGGCCATCGCGCTGCAGCTCGCGGTGCCGTTCTCCACCGTGCTGTCGATCATCTTCCTCGGCGAGCAGGTGCGCTGGAAACGCTGGACCGGCATCGCGCTATCGTTCGCCGGCGTGTTGATCATCGGCTTCGATCCCCGGGTGCTCGGCTATCTGCCCGCGTTGGCCTTCGTGATCGCCGGTGCCCTCATGGCGGCCAGCGGCATGCTGCTGATGAAGAAGCTGGAGGGCGTGAGCGTCTTCGAGCTGCAGGGCTGGCTCGCGACCATCTCCTGGCCGCTGCTGGCGGCGGCCTCCTTCGGCCTGGAGGACAACCAGGCGGCGGCTATTGCCGGCGTGGACACGATGGGTTGGGCTGCGGTCGGCTTCTCCGCCATCGGCGCCAGCCTGTTCGGCCACGGCGCCACCTACTACCTGGTGCAACGCTACGACGTCTCGCTGATCTCGCCGCTGATGCTCATGTCGACCCTGTTCGGCGTGATATTCGGCGTGCTGCTGCTGGATGACCAGCTCACGCTCAGGATCGTCCTCGGCGGTCTGCTGACGCTGGGCGGCGTGCTGCTGATCACGCTGCGCTCGCCCTCCCAGCCTGCGTCGGCGGCGCTGGACCAGCCGAGCGTCGCCGGCTCGAAGCACCGGTAGGAGGGCCTTCAGGCCCGATCCGGCCGTGCCAGGCCCCGTTCTATTGTGGCCGCCCTGCGGGGGTATCCATCTTGCTCCCGACAAAAGGCCGCGGCGATGGATACCCCCGCATGACGGCCGTGCTCCCGGTGGCGGGCCAACGCCAAGAGGAGGACCTATCGGCAAAGCAGAGCAGGTCGGGCCTGAAGGCCCTCCTACATGGGGTTACCAGTGGCCCGTGTTGCCCATCGACGCCCAGGGTTCCTCCGACGGCAGCGCGTCGCCTTTCTGCAGCAGTTCGATGGAGATGTTGTCCGGCGAGCGCACGAAGGCCATGCGGCCGTCGCGGGGCGGGCGGTTGATGGTGACGCCGGCGTCCATGAGCTCGCGGCAGGTGTCGTAGATGTTCTCCACCTGGTAGGCGACGTGGCCGAAATTGCGGCCCTCGCCGTATTCCTCCGGGTCCCAGTTGAAGGTGAGCTCGAGCGGGCAGTCCTCGTTCCCGGGCGGTGCGACGAACACCAGCGTGAATCGGCCCTGTTCGCTGTCGTGGCGCCGGATCTCGCGCATGCCGAGCTTGTTGCAGTAGAAGTCCAGCGATTCGTCGAGATCGCTGACGCGTACCATGGTGTGCAGGTATTTCATCGTCACCCCGGCGGTCACTTGTGAAACGGTGAGCGGAACACCCATTATAGCGGGCCACGCGGCGAGGCTCGCCGCGAATCATCGATCGGATCCGGAACCCATGCTGAGCAGTATCCGTGCACTCACCATCGACCTCGACGACACCCTCTGGGACGTGGCGCCGGTGATCCGCCGTGCCGAAGAGAAACTCGGCGAATGGTTGGCCAGCCGGTATCCGCGCATCCCCGAGCGGTACACGCCGGCGGACATGCTGGCGCTGCGCAAGGAGATCGTGGCAGCCAACCCGGAGCAGGCCCACGACTTCCGTTTCCTGCGTCGCGCGGTCATGCGCGAGATGGCGCTGGCGGTCGGCTATGCGGAGACGCTCGCGGAGGAGGCGTTCGAGGTGTTCGACCGCCACCGTAACGAGGTGGAGTTCTTCGACGACGTGCTGCCGGCGCTTGAGCGTCTGCATCCCCGGTATCGGCTGGTGGCCGTCACCAATGGCAATGCGGACCTGCAGCGCATCGGCGTCGGCCATCTGTTCCACGGTATCGTGACGGCAGTGTCGGCGGGGGCGCCGAAACCTCACCCGCAGATCTTCGCGCAGGCCATGCAGCACGCGCGCAGCGAACCGGCCGAGGTGCTGCATGTGGGCGATCACCCCGACCACGATATCGAGGGCGCGCGCCGGGCAGGCATGCTGACGGTCTGGGTGAACCGCCGGGGGGAGCCATGGCCGGAGTCGCTGGAGCCGCCTCACGCGGAGGTGCCGGACTTCGGCGCCCTGCTGGACCTGCTGGGGACCGACTGAGCGCGGGCCGTGATGCGCCCCGTCATCATCTTCGTCCCCGGCATGAAGCCCAAGCCGGAGCCCGAGCGCCATCGTCAGCAGATCTGGCGCACCATGCTCGAGGGCGTGCGCCGGGCCGACGGGGACGTCGCCGATGCCATGTCCGATTGCGGCGACTGCCTGACCCTGGCCGACTGGACCTGGGTCTTCTACAACAGCCGCGCCGACATCGAGCCGGATCTGGCCGCCATCGAGGAATTGCTGGCGAAGCCCGGCCCCACTGACGAGGACGCCGCCGAGGCACGGTCCTGGGGCAAGCGGCTGAAGCGTTTCGCCTATATCCTGGGCGATCTGCTGCCTTTCCTGATCCCCCACCTCGCGGACGAGCGCATGCAGGTGACGCTACAGGACGTGCGTCGGTATCTGCACGACGTCAGAGAGATCGGCCGGCGCGTGCGGCGCCGGCTGGAGATGCGTCTGGATGCGGCGTGGCGGGAGGGCCGCCCGGTGCTGCTGATCGGCCACTCTCTTGGTTCCGTGATCGCCTGGGATGCCCTGTGGGAACTCTCACGCGTCGACGGGCATCCCGGCAGAGTGGATCTTTTCCTCACCCTCGGCAGCCCGCTCGGCCAGCGCTTCGTGCAGCATCGGCTGAAGGGCCGGGACGCTGACGGGACCGAGCGCTATCCGGACAATATCCGCCGCTGGGTGAACGTGGCGGCCATCGGCGAACTCACGGCGCTGGACCGCTCGTTCCGCCGCGATTACCGGGAGATGTTGGCCGCGGGGCTGATCGAGGACATCGAGGACTACGAGGTCCTGAACTTCTTCCGCAAGGACGGCGAGCTGAACGTGCACAGCGAATACGGCTACCTGGTCAACCGCACCACCGGCGGTGTGATCGCCGACTGGTGGCGCTCCGCAACGTCCACGTAGGAGGGCCTTCAGGCCCGATCAATCGCGGCTGAAGCCGCTCCTAATATTGTCTATCGGCTCCAGTCGGCCCGGACGACCCCGCGACCCTTGCCTACCCGCTGACGAGCCCGTAGCCGAGAAGCTTGGCACCAGTCAGCAGGCGCTCCTGACTGTCAGCTCCGTCACGCCACCGCGAAGCGGCCGTCATGCCGGGGTATCCATCGCCGCGACCTTTTGTCGGGAGCAAGATGGATACCCCGGCACGGCGGCCACAAGAGAAGGGGAGCCGGTCGGAAGAGATCGGGCCTGAAGGCCCTTGTATGGTAGTCGGCGCCTGAAATCAGGAAGATGAAAGGCGCCGGGATGGGAGGGACACAAGGCCCTTCTGACCTGTCGGTACAGACTGTAGGAGACCTCGTCCCCATCCCC
>NZ_JAPDRF010000010.1:0-15723 GCF_040706615.1 Lentisalinibacter sediminis
TCGGCCATCACCTTCGTCATCGCAGCCGTCAAAGTCGTCTTACCGTGGTCCACGTGGCCAATCGTGCCTACGTTCACGTGGGGCTTCGTTCTCTCAAACTTCGCTTTGGACATCTCTGCCTACCTTTCAGATCGAGCTCTAAATAAAATTCAGGACTACTGTCAGCCCGCCTTCTTGATCACGGCCTCGGCGACGTTGTTGGGCACCTCGGCGTACTTCTCGAACTCCATCGAGTAAGTCGCACGACCCTGTGACATGGAGCGCAGCTCCGTCGCATAGCCGAACATCTCCGCCAGCGGCACCTCGGCGCGGATGATCTTGCCCATGGCGGAATCATCCAGACCCTGAGGCAGGCCGCGCCGGCGGTTCAGATCGCCCATGACGTCGCCCATGTAATCCTCGGGCGTGACGACCTCCACCTTCATGATGGGCTCGAGCAGCACCGGGCTCGCCTTTGCCGCGCCTTCCTTGAAGGCCATCGAGCCGGCGATCTTGAACGCCATCTCGCTCGAGTCGACGTCGTGATAGGAGCCGTCGTAGAGCGTGACCCGGCAGTCCACCACCGGATAACCCGCGATCACGCCGTTCTCCATCTGCTCCCGGATGCCCTTGTCGACCGCGGGGATGTACTCCTTCGGTACCACGCCGCCGACGATGGCGTTGACGAACTCGTAACCCTCGCCCGGCTCTTGCGGCTCGATCTTGATATAGACGTGACCGTACTGGCCGCGGCCGCCGGACTGGCGGACGAACTTGCCTTCCTGCTCGACCGGGCTGCGGATCGTCTCCCGGTAGGCCACCTGGGGCTTGCCCACGTTGGCCTCCACCTTGAATTCGCGCCGCATGCGGTCGACGATGATCTCGAGATGCAGCTCGCCCATGCCGGAGATGATGGTCTGACCGGACTCCTCGTCGGTGTGCACCCGGAACGAGGGATCCTCTTTCGCCAGCTTCTGCAGGGCGATGCCCATCTTCTCCTGGTCGGCCTTCGTCTTTGGCTCGACCGCCACGGAGATCACCGGCTCCGGGAACTCCATGCGCTCCAGGGTGATGATGTCCTTGGGGTCGGTCAGCGTATCTCCGGTGGTGACGTCCTTCAGGCCCACCGCCGCAGCGATGTCGCCGGCACGCACTTCCTTGATCTCCTGGCGCTCGTTGGAGTGCATCTGCAGCAGGCGGCCGATACGCTCGCGCTTGCTCTTCACCGGGTTGAATACGGTGTCGCCCGAATTCAGCACGCCGGAGTAGACGCGGAAGAAGGTCAGGTTGCCGACGAACGGGTCGGTGGCGATCTTGAAAGCCAGCGCGGCGAAAGGCGCCTCGTCCTTGGACGGGCGGGTCGCCTCCGTCTCGTCTTCCAGGATGCCGTGGATCGGCGGCACATCGACCGGCGAAGGCATGAACGCGATCACGCTGTCCAGCATCGCCTGAACGCCCTTGTTCTTGAACGCGGAGCCGCACATGGTGAGCACGATCTCGTTGGCGAGCGTGCGCGCACGCAGGCCCTCTATGATCTCCTCGTTCGTGAGATCACCTTCTTCCAGGAACTTGTCGAGCAGCTCCTCGTTGGCCTCGGCCGCGGCCTCAACCATCTGCTCCCGGTACTCCGCTGCCTGGTCGGCGAGCTCGTCCGGGATGTCCGTCTGCTCGTAGGTGGCACCCATGTTGTCCTCTTCCCAGTAGATCGCCTTCATCCGGAGGAGGTCGATGATGCCCTTGAAGTTATCCTCGGCACCGATGGGCAGCTGGATGGGAATGGCAGTCGCGCCCAGACGGTCCTTCACCTGCTGCACGACGCGCAGGTAGTTGGCGCCGGCGCGGTCCATCTTGTTGACGAACACCATGCGCGGCACCTTGTACTTGTTGGCCTGCCGCCAGACGGTCTCGGTCTGGGGCTCGACGCCGCCCACCGAGCACAGCACCGTGATGGCGCCGTCGAGCACGCGCAGCGAGCGCTCCACCTCGATGGTGAAGTCGACGTGGCCGGGTGTGTCGATGATGTTGATCCGGTGCTCCGGATACTGCTGGTCCATGCCCTGCCAGAAACAGGTGGTGGCGGCGGACGTAATGGTGATACCCCGCTCCTGCTCCTGCTCCATCCAGTCCATGACCGCGGCACCGTCGTGCACCTCGCCCATCTTGTGGGAGATGCCTGTGTAGAACAGGACGCGCTCGGTCGTAGTCGTCTTACCGGCATCGATGTGAGCCATGATGCCGATATTGCGATAGCGCTCGATAGGTGTCTTACGTGCCACGGGAAATTCCTCGAAGAAAAGGAGTCGACTCAGTGCCGCCGAGGGCCGATCACCAGCGGTAATGCGAGAAGGCCTTATTGGCCTCCGCCATCCGGTGCGTGTCTTCCTTCTTCTTGACAGCGGCGCCGCGGTTGTCCGCAGCGTCCATCAACTCGTGAGCCAGGCGATACGCCATGGACTTCTCGCTGCGCTTGTGCGCAGCTTCGATGACCCAGCGCATGGCCAGGGTCTGCCGGCGCTGGGGCCGGACTTCGACGGGCACCTGGTAGGTGGCACCGCCGACGCGCCGGGACTTCACCTCGACGACGGGCTTTACGTTCTCGAGTGCCGTCTCGAGCACCTCCAGGGAGGCGTCTCCGGCCTGACCGCTGCGATCGGCGATACGGTCCAGCGCGCCATACAGGATGCGCTCCGCGACGGACTTCTTGCCGTCGATCATCACCATGTTCATGAACTTGGCGAGCAATTCGCTCCCGTACTTGGGATCGGGGAGAATCTCGCGCTTCGGTGCCTGGCTACGTCTGGACATGTTCGATCTCGATCAGCGATATCGGGTTACAAGTATCGTGTTGGGTTCTGGATCAGGACTTCGGACGCTTGGCGCCGTACTTCGAACGACCCTGCCGACGGTCGTTCACCCCTGCGCAGTCCAGCGTGCCGCGCACGGTGTGATAGCGCACGCCGGGCAGGTCCTTCACACGGCCACCGCGGATCAGCACCACCGAGTGCTCCTGCAGGTTGTGGCCCTCGCCGCCGATGTAGCTGGTCACCTCGTAGCCGTTGGTGAGCCGGACACGCGCGACCTTGCGCATGGCCGAGTTCGGCTTCTTCGGCGTCGTCGTGTACACGCGGGTGCAAACGCCGCGCTTCTGGGGGCTGCCCTCCAGCGCCGGTACTGCACTCTTCTCCGCCCGCGACTTGCGGGGGTTTCTGACTAGCTGATTGATCGTGGCCATGGGCCTTCCAGTTGTGTCTTAAAAAATCCAATTCCGAACGGGCAAGCGCGCTAGGTACAAGACTCACGCGCAAAAGCCGCCTGCCGTGCCGTTTTGAGCGACCCGCCAGACGTGCCGTGGAACCGTGACGCCTGCCCTGGCATCCGGCGCCAGAATAATATAAGGCCGGCAGCGGCCGGCCTCAAGGCAAGGCCGGGCATTTTAGGGACTCCCGGCCACGGGTGTCAAGCAGCGGGCGGGTCCCGGACAGGCCGGGGACCCGCCCGCCACAGGCGTCACTCGTCGGTCGTGGTCTCTTCCTCCACGCCGGCCTCTTCGGCGCCCTCTGCGTCGGCATTGGCGGCCTCGGCTTCCTCCGCCTCGGCCTCCGCGGCACCGCTCTCCAGCTCCTGGAGCTGCTCGGCCAGTTCCTGCTCCCGGGTGCGCCGGCGCTCCGCGTGATGGGCGAAGCCGGTACCGGCCGGGATCAGGCGCCCGACGATCACGTTCTCCTTCAGGCCGCGCAGATCGTCCTTCAGGCCCCGCACCGCAGCCTCGGTGAGGACGCGGGTGGTCTCCTGGAAGGAGGCGGCGGAGATGAACGACTCGGTGGCCAGCGACGCCTTGGTGATACCGAGGAGCAGCGGCTCGTAGCGGAGCGGCTCCTTGCCCTGCACCTCCATCTGCTCGATGGCCTCCAGCGCCCGCGCGAAGTCGATCTGCTCCCCGCGCAGGTAGGTCGTCTCGCCCGGATCGCTGATGATCACCTTGCGCAGCATCTGGCGGATGATCACCTCGATGTGCTTGTCGTTGATCTTCACGCCCTGCAACCGATAGACGTCCTGGATCTCGCGCACCAGGTAGTCCGCCAGCGGCTCGACACCCTGCAGGCGCAGGATGTCGTGGGGGTTGGGCTCGCCGTCCGCGATGACCTCGCCGCGCTCGATCTGCTCGCCTTCGAAGACGTTCAGGTGGCGCCACTTCGGAATCAGCTCCTCGTGGCTCTCGCCCTCCTCGTCGGTGATGATCAGGCGGCGCTTGCCCTTGGTCTCCTTGCCGAAGCTGACCGTACCGGTGTATTCGGCCAGGATCGCCGCCTCCTTGGGCTTGCGGGCCTCGAACAGGTCGGCCACGCGGGGCAGACCGCCGGTGATATCGCGGGTCTTGGAGGACTCCTGGGGGATACGGGCAATGACGTCGCCGACGGTGACGGTGTCGCCGTCACGCATGTTGACGATGGCGCCCGCCGGCAGCGCGTAGACCGCCGGTATATCCGTGTTGGCGAAGTTGACCTCTTCGCCGCTCTCGTCCACCAGCTTGGCGAGCGGCCGCAGGTCGCGGCCGGAGCCGCCGCGCTGCTTCGGATCGGCCACCACCGTACTCGTGAGGCCGGTCATCTCGTCCACCTGCTCGGTGATGGTGACGCCCTCGACGAAGTCCTGGAACTTGATGGTGCCGGAGACCTCGCTGACCACGGGGTGGGTGTGCGGATCCCACGTCGCCACCACCTGGCCGGGCTCGACCTCGTCGCCGTCCTGGACGGAGATGGTTGCGCCGTAGGGCACCTTGTAGCGTTCGCGCTCGCGGCCGTACTCGTTCATGACCGAGAGCTCGCCCGAGCGGGAGACGGCCACCAGGTAGCCCTTCTCGTGATGCACGGTCTTGATGTTGCTGAGCCGCGCCACGCCCTTGGTCTTGATCTCGACGCTGTTCACGGCGGCGGAACGCGAGGCCGCACCGCCGATGTGGAACGTGCGCATCGTGAGCTGGGTGCCCGGCTCACCGATGGACTGTGCTGCGATCACGCCCACGGCCTCGCCCACGTTGATGCGATGGCCGCGCGCCAGGTCTCGCCCGTAGCACTGGGAGCACACCCCGTAACGGGTCTCGCAGGTGATGGGCGAGCGCACCTTGACGTGGTCGATGGACAGCTCCTCGAGCAGCTGCACGCTGGTCTCGTCCAGCAGGGAGCCGGCATCCAGCGCCACCTTCTCGGTGCCGGGGATCATGACCGGCTCGGCAATCACCCGGCCCAGCACGCGCTCGCGCAGGGGCTCGACGACGTCGCCGCCTTCCACCAGCGGGATCATGTCGATGCCGTTGCGGGTGCCGCAGTCGTCCTCGGTGACCACCAGGTCCTGGGCAACGTCGACCAGCCGGCGGGTGAGATAACCCGAGTTGGCGGTCTTCAGCGCCGTATCGGCCAGGCCCTTGCGGGCGCCGTGGGTGGAGATGAAGTACTGCAGTACGTCCAGGCCCTCGCGGAAGTTCGCGGTGATGGGCGTCTCGATGATGGAGCCGTCGGGCTTGGCCATCAGGCCGCGCATGCCGGCGAGCTGCCGGATCTGCGCGGCGGAGCCACGCGCGCCGGAGTCGGCCATCATGTAGATGGAGTTGAACGATTCCTGCTCCACGACCTTGCCGTCGGCGGCCGTCACCTCGTCGGTGCCGAGCTTGTCCATCATGGCCTTGGCCACCTGATCGTTCGTGTGCGACCAGATGTCCACCACCTTGTTGTAGCGCTCGCCGTCGGTCACGAGACCACTGGAGTACTGCTCCTGGATCTCCTTCACCTCGGCCTCGGCCCGGGCCAGGATTTCCGTCTTGACCTCCGGCACGACCATGTCGTTCACGCCGATGGAGACACCGGCGCGGGTGGCGTAATGGAAGCCCATGTACATTAGCTGGTCGGCGAAGACCACCGTCTCCTTCAGGCCGACGTTGCGGTAGCAGCTGTTGATCACGCTGGAGATGGCCTTCTTGTTCATGTCCCGGTTGACCTGGTCGAACGACAGGCCCCTGGGCAGGATCTCCGACAGCAGCGCGCGGCCGACCGTGGTATCCACCAGCCGCGTGCGGGTGATCATCTCGCCTTCCTCGTCCGCAACGGTCTCCGTCAGACGCACCTTGACGCGTGCTTGCAGGTCGGCGATGCCGGCCTCGTAGGCGCGGTGCACCTCTTTCACGTCGGAGAAGTAGATGCCCTCGCCGGCGGCGTTAACCCGCTCGCGGGTCATGTAGTACAGACCCAGCACCACGTCCTGTGAAGGCACGATGATGGGATCGCCGTTGGCGGGCGAGAGGATGTTGTTCGACGACATCATCAGCGCCCGCGCCTCGAGCTGTGCCTCGATGGACAGCGGCACGTGGACGGCCATCTGGTCGCCGTCGAAGTCGGCGTTGAAGGCCGTGCAGACCAACGGATGCAGCTGGATGGCCTTGCCCTCGATCAGCACCGGCTCGAACGCCTGGATGCCGAGGCGGTGCAGCGTGGGCGCACGGTTCAGCATGACCGGATGCTCGCGGATGACCTCCTCCAGGATGTCCCAGACCTCGGGGCCTTCCCGCTCGACCAGGCGCTTGGCCGCCTTGATGGTGGCCGCCTCGCCGCGCAGCTGCAGCTTGGAGAAGATGAACGGCTTGAACAGCTCCAGCGCCATCTTCTTCGGCAGGCCGCACTGGTGCAGCTTCAGCGTCGGACCCACGACGATGACCGAACGGCCCGAGTAGTCGACGCGCTTGCCGAGCAGGTTCTGACGGAAGCGGCCCTGCTTGCCCTTGATCATGTCGGCCAGCGACTTCAGCGGGCGCTTGTTCGTGCCGGTGATGGCACGGCCGCGGCGGCCGTTGTCGAGCAGCGCGTCCACGGACTCCTGCAGCATGCGCTTCTCGTTGCGCACGATGATGTCGGGAGCGTTCAGCTCCAGCAGGCGGCGCAGCCGGTTGTTGCGGTTGATCACCCGGCGGTACAGATCGTTCAGGTCCGAGGTGGCGAAGCGACCGCCGTCGAGCGGCACCAGCGGACGCAGGTCCGGCGGCAGCACGGGCAGCACGGTCAGCACCATCCACTCGGGACGGTTGCCGGACTCCAGGAAGGACTCCAGCAGCTTCAGCCGCTTGGACAGGCGCTTGATCTTGGTCTCGGAGTTGGTGCCGTCGATCTCCTCGCGCACCTTCATGACCTCGCCGCGGAGATCCATCGTCTTCAGCATCTCGAACACGGCCTCGGCGCCCATGCGGGCGTCGAACTCGTCACCGTACTGCTCGATGGCCTCCAGATACGCCTCGTCGGAGAGGAGCTGGCAGCGCTCCAGCGGTGTCATGCCCGGGTCGATGACCGTGAAGGCCTCGAAGTAGAGCACCCGCTCGATCTCGCGCAGCGTCATATCCAGCATGAGGCCGATGCGCGAGGGCAGCGACTTCAGGAACCAGATGTGGGCCACCGGGCTGGCCAGCTCGATGTGGGCCATGCGCTCCCGGCGCACCTTGGTCTGGGTGACCTCGACGCCGCACTTCTCGCACACCACGCCCCGGTGCTTCAGCCGCTTGTACTTGCCGCACAGGCATTCGTAGTCCTTGATGGGGCCGAAGATCTTGGCGCAGAACAGACCGTCGCGCTCCGGCTTGAAGGTCCGGTAGTTGATGGTCTCCGGCTTCTTCACCTCGCCATAGGACCAGGAACGGATCATGTCCGGCGAGGCGAGGCCGATGCGGATCGCGTCGAAATCCTCGGTCGGCGCCTGTGTCTTGAAGAGCTTCAGTAGGTCTTTCATATCATTCGGCCTCCAGCTCGATGTTGATACCGAGCGAGCGGATTTCCTTGACCAGGACGTTGAACGACTCGGGCATGCCGGCCTGCATCTGGTGCGTGCCGTCCACGATGTTCTTGTACATCTTGGTGCGGCCCTGCACGTCGTCGGACTTGACGGTCAGCATCTCCTGCAGCGTGTAGGCGGCGCCATAGGCCTCCAGGGCCCACACCTCCATCTCGCCGAAGCGCTGGCCGCCGAACTGGGCCTTGCCGCCCAGCGGCTGCTGGGTGACCAGGCTGTACGGTCCGGTGGAGCGGGCATGCATCTTGTCGTCCACGAGGTGGTTCAGCTTCAGCATGTACATGTAGCCGACGGTGACCGGCCGCAGGAACTGCTCGCCGGTGCGTCCGTCGATCAGGTTCGCCTGACCGCTGGTGGGCAGATCCGCCAGCTCCAGCAGACCCTTGATCTCGGGCTCGTCGGCACCGTCGAATACCGGCGTGGCCATGGGCACGCCGTTCACCAGGTTGCCGGCCAGCTCGACGATCTCCTCGTCCGAGAACTCCTCCAGCTGCTCCTTCTTGCCGCCGCTCTTGTTGTAGACCTCCTCGAGGAAGCCACGGATCTTCGCGGTGGCCTCCTGGGCCCGCAGCATGTCGCCGATCTTCTTGCCGAGGCCCTTCGCGGCCCAGCCGAGATGGGTCTCGAGCACCTGCCCGACGTTCATTCGCGAAGGTACGCCGAGAGGATTCAGGACGATATCGACCGGAGTGCCATCCTCGGTGTAGGGCATGTCCTCGACCGGGACGATGGTCGAGATCACACCCTTGTTGCCGTGGCGGCCGGCCATCTTGTCGCCCGGCTGCACGCGGCGCTTCACGGCGAGGTAGACCTTGACCATCTTCAGCACGCCGGGGGCAAGATCGTCGCCCGCGGTGATCTTCTGCTTCTTCTCCTCGTAGCGGCGGTCGAACTCCTCGCGCTGGGCCTTCAGGCGCTCGGCGGTGCGCTCGAGCTCCTCGTTGGCCTCCTCGTTCTTGAGGCGGATCTCGAACCACTTCTCACGGGGTGTCTCGTCGAGATACGCCTTCGTGATCTTGCTGCCGGAGGCGAGCTTGTTCGGACCGCCCTCGGCCACCTTCCCGAGCAGCATGCGCGCCATGCGCTCGAAGATGTCGTCCTCGAGGATGCGCAGCTGGTCGTCCAGATCCTTGCGCACGCTCTCGAGCTCCATCTTCTCGATGGACAGCGCGCGGGCGTCCTTCTCCACACCGTCGCGGGTGAAGACGCGCACGTCGATCACCGTGCCGTCCATGCCCGGCGGCACACGCAGCGACGTGTCCTTCACATCGGACGCCTTCTCGCCGAAGATGGCACGCAGGAGCTTCTCCTCCGGAGTCAGCTGGGTCTCGCCCTTCGGCGTGACCTTGCCCACCAGGATGTCGCCGGCGCCGACCTCGGCGCCGATGAAGGCGATGCCCGACTCGTCCAGGTTGGCCAGCGCGGAGTCGCCCACGTTCGGGATGTCGGCCGTGACGTCCTCGGGCCCGAGCTTGGTGTCGCGGGCCACACAGGTCAGCTCCTCGATGTGGATGGTGGTGAAGCGGTCCTCGTGCACCACCCGCTCGGAGATCAGGATGGAGTCCTCGAAGTTGTAGCCGTTCCAGGGCATGAAGGCCACGAGCAGGTTCTGCCCGAGGGCCAGCTCGCCGAGGTTGGTCGAGGGCCCGTCGGCCAGCACGTCGCCCCCGGCGATCACGTCGCCGGCATTCACCAGCGGACGCTGGTTGATGCAGGTGTTCTGGTTGGAGCGGGTGTATTTGGTGAGGTTGTAGATATCCACACCGGCCTCGCCCGCCTCGGTCTCCTCGTCGTTCACCCGTACCACGATGCGTGAGGCATCGACGGAGTCGACCACGCCGCCGCGATCGGCGACCACGGTAACGCCGGAGTCGATCGCCACCGCACGCTCCATGCCGGTGCCCACGAGAGGCGCCTCGGAGCGCAGCGTCGGCACCGCCTGGCGCTGCATGTTCGAGCCCATCAGCGCCCGGTTGGCGTCGTCGTGCTCCAGGAACGGGATCAGGGATGCGGCCACCGAGACGATCTGCTTCGGCGAGATGTCCATGTAGTCGATGATGCTCGGGTCGGCCAGCGTGAACTCGTTACGGTGACGCACCGAGACCAGTTCGTCGGAGAAGCGGGACTTGGCGTCCAGCACGGCGTTGGCCTGGGCCACCACGTACTGGCTCTCCTCGATGGCCGACAGATATTCGATCTTGTCGGTCACGCGGCCGTTCTCCACCTTGCGGTAGGGCGTCTCCAGGAAGCCGTACTCGTTGGTGCGCGCATACACGGACAGCGAGTTGATCAGGCCGATGTTCGGGCCTTCCGGGGTCTCGATGGGGCAGACCCGACCGTAATGGGTGGGGTGCACGTCGCGCACCTCGAAGCCGGCCCGCTCGCGGGTCAGCCCGCCCGGGCCCAGTGCCGAGACTCGCCGCTTGTGCGTGACCTCGGACAGCGGGTTGTTCTGGTCCATGAACTGGGACAGCTGGCTCGAGCCGAAGAATTCCTTCACCGCAGCCGCGACCGGCTTGGCGTTGATCATCTCCTGGGGCATCAGGCCCTCGGTCTCGGCCTGGGTCAGGCGCTCCTTCACGGCGCGCTCGACGCGGACCAGGCCGATGCGGAAGGCGTTCTCCGCCATCTCGCCGACGCTGCGCACCCGGCGGTTGCCGAGGTGATCGATGTCGTCCACCGTGCCGTAGCCGTTGCGGATCTCGATCAGCGTCTTCATCACGTCCAGGATGTCGTCCTGGGACAGGATGCCGGAACCGGTGATCTCGTCACGCCCGACCCGGCGGTTGAACTTCATCCGGCCGACGGCGGACAGGTCGTAGCGCTCCGGGTTGAAGAACAGGTTGCTGAACAGGTTCTCGGCCGCCTCCTTCGTGGGCGGCTCGCCCGGGCGCATCATGCGGTAGATCTCCACCAGCGCCTCGAGCTTGGTGGTGGACGGATCGATGCGCAGGGTATTGGAAATGTAGGGCCCGCGGTCTAGGTCGTTCACATACAGCGTGCGGACGTGCTCGATACCCTTCTCGATGAAGAGCTGCACCATTTCCTCGGTGATCTCGTCGTTGGCGGCTGCCAGCAGCTCGCCGGTCTCGGTGTCCACGACGTCGTGGGCGAGGATCTTCTCCTCCAGATACTCCGGCGGCACCACCAGGGATTCCAGTTCCGCCTTCTCGAGGTCGCGGACGTGCTTCGCGGTGATGCGGCGGCCCTCCTCGACGATCGTCTTGCGGCCGATCTTGATGTCGAAGGTGGCGGTCTCGCCGCGCAGGCGCTGGGGCACCAGGCCCATGCGGATCTCCTTCTTCGACAGGTAGAAGTCATTCTTGTCGAAGAAGACGTCCAGCATCTCCTCGTTGGTGAGACCGAGCGCGCGCAGGATGATGGTCACAGGCAGCTTGCGCCGGCGGTCGATACGGGCGAACAGGGCATCCTTCGGGTCGAACTCGAAGTCGAGCCAGGAGCCCCGGTAGGGGATGATGCGGGCGGAGAACAGCAGCTTGCCCGACGAGTGGGTCTTGCCCTTGTCGTGATCGAAGAACACGCCCGGCGAGCGGTGCAGCTGGGAGACGATGACCCGCTCGGTGCCGTTGATGACGAACGTGCCGTTATCGGTCATCAGCGGCAGCTCGCCGAGATAGACCTCCTGCTCCCGGATGTCCTTGACCGGCTTGGGCGTACCCGACGCCTCCTTGTCGTAGATGACCAGGCGCACCTTCACGCGCAGAGGCGCCGCGTAGGTGAGGCCGCGCAACTGGCACTCCTTGACGTCGAAGACCGGGTCGCCGAGCCGGTAGCTGACGTACTCCAGCGCGGCGTTGCCGGAATAGCTGACGATCGGGAAGACCGTCTTGAACGCCGCGTGCAGACCGATTTCGTCCCGCGCGTCCTCGGACTTGTCCGTCTGCAGGAACTTGCGGTAGGAGTCGAGCTGAATCGACAGGAGATAGGGCACGTTCAGGATACTCGGACGCTTGCCGAAGTCCTTGCGGATGCGCTTCTTCTCTGTAAAGGAGTAAGCCATTAGAGATTACCTCTGTACGGACATATGAATCTGTCGGGCGCAGGAAAGCCGGCCGGCGGCAATGACGCCGCCTGCCGGCACCTGCTCGCACGGGCCGGGCCCGCGCATGGTCAGTTGAGTACCCTCAAGTCGTTCGCTATAAGCAGTATTCGCTCGCTTACTTGAGCTCGACGCTCGCGCCGGCCTCTTCCAGCTGCTTCTTGATTTCCTCGGCATCTTCCTTGGAAGCGCCTTCCTTCACGGTGGTGGGCGCACCCTCCACCATGTCCTTCGCTTCCTTCAGGCCGAGGCCGGTGATGGCGCGGACCGCCTTGATGACGGACACCTTGTTGCTGCCGAAGCTGCTCATGTGGACGTCGAACTCGGTCTTCTCTTCGGCGGCTGCGGCTTCACCGCCGCCTGCCGGGCCGGCTGCGACCGCCACCGGAGCGGCGGCGGAAACGCCCCACTCGTCCTCCAGCATCTTCACCAGTTCCACCACTTCCATGATGGGCTTCGCGCTCAGTTCCTTAAGCAGCTCTTCGTTGGACATTGCCATTTTCGAATTCCTCTCGTGTTTCCTGAATCAGTATCTGATCAAAATGTTGCAAAGGCTCATGCAGCCTGCTGGCTGTAGGCGCCGAGCGTGCGTGCCAGCATGGCGGACGGTTCCGCCAGCGTGCGCACGAGCTTCGAGGCCGGTGCCTGCAGTACGCCGAGCAGCATCGCGCGCGCCTCGTCCATCGTGGGCAGGCTCGCGAGCCGGTCGAGTTCCGCACCCGGGTAGAGTTCTCCGCCGGTGGAGAGAGACACGGCTTTCAGTGCCTCGTGCTCCTTGGCGAAGTCCTTGATCACCCGCGCCGCGGCGCCCGGATCCTCCGTCGAGAATGCGAGCAGGATCGGCCCTTTCAGGGTCTCCGTCATACACTCGAACCCGGTACCGGATATCGCCCGGCGTGCCAGCGTGTTTTTCACCACACGCAGGTACACCCCGGCGTTCCGGGCCTCGGTCCTGAGCGCCGTCATCTCACTGACGGAAAGACCCCGATACTCCGCCGCCACGGCGGAGATGGCCTCGCCCGCGACAGCATTCACCTCGGCAACGACTGCTTTCTTCTCTTCCAGTCTCAGTGCCATAGAGTTCCTCCTGGCTGTCGGTCTGACTCGGACGGCATTCCCTGTCCGTCCACCCGTTTTGTCGAAACGGTGACCGTCGCCAGCAGCTTCCAGCCTTACTGACTCAGGGTTCACCATCTGCGCAGGCTTGCGGTGATTAAGTTACTGCCAGTTGGCAGAAACACCTGCGGTCTTCGACGATCCGCCGGGCCATCCGACCCGGCATGCTGCGGCCCGCGAGCGGGCCGCCACATCTCTCTATCAGGCCTCCAGGGAGGACTGATCGACTGCGATACCCGGGCCCATGGTCGAGGAAACGGTGAGTTTCTTCAGGTAGGCGCCCTTCGATGCAGCCGGCTTCGCTTTCCTCAGGTCGGCAAGCAGCGCGTTCAGATTCTCGCGCAGCGCGGGGACCTCGAAGTTCGCCTTGCCGATGGGGCAGTGGATGATGCCCGACTTGTCGGTGCGGTAACGCACCTGGCCGGCCTTCGCGTTATTCACGGCCGTCTCCACGTCAGCGGTGACAGTGCCGACCTTCGGGTTCGGCATCAGGCCGCGGGGGCCCAGTATCTGGCCCAGCTGGCCGACCACTCGCATGGCGTCCGGCGTGGCGATGACCACGTCGAAGTTCATCTCGCCACCCTTGATAGTCTCGGCGAGATCCTCGAAACCGACGATGTCCGCACCGGCAGCCTTCGCCTTCTCGGCGTTGTCGCCCTGGGCGAACACGGCCACTCGAACCGTCTTGCCGGTGCCGTTCGGCAGCACCGTCGAGCCGCGCACCACCTGGTCCGACTTGCGCGGGTCCACGCCGAGGTTCACGGCCACGTCGATGCTCTCGGAGAACTTCGCGTTGGCCAGATCCTTCAGCAGGCCCAGCGCCTCGTCCAGCGGATAGGTCTTGCCCGGCTCCAGCTTCTCCCGGATGGCGGCCTTCCTCTTGCTCATCTTCGCCATGATCAGACCCCCTCGACTTCGAGGCCCATGCTGCGGGCCGTGCCGGCGATGGTCCGTACCGCGGCGTCCAGGTCGGCTGCAGTCAGATCCGGATTCTTGGTGTTCGCGATCTCCTCGAGCTGCGCCCGGGTGACCTTGCCCACCTTCTCCGTGTTCGGCGTGCCGGAGCCCTTCGGGACGCCAGCGGCCTTTCGCAGCAGCACCGCAGCCGGCGGCGTCTTGGTGATGAAGGTGAAACTGCGGTCGTTATAGACCGTGATCACCACCGGCACCGGCAGACCCTGCTCGATGTTCTGCGTGTCGGCATTGAATGCCTTGCAGAACTCCATGATATTCACGCCGTGCTGACCCAGCGCCGGGCCCACGGGCGGACTGGGGTTGGCCTGCCCTGCAGGCACCTGGAGCTTGATGTAGCCCGTTACTTTCTTTGCCATCTAGATTTTCCTCACGGGTGCGAACGCCTCTCGGCTCCCCGTCGTCAGTCTCGGACAGCCGCCGCGGCGGCCGTCACAATCACGGATCAGGCCTTCTCGACCTGCCCGAAGTCCAGTTCTACCGGCGTGGAACGGCCCAGAATCTGGACCGCGACGCGCAGGCGGTTCTTGTCGTAGTTGACGTGTTCGACCACGCCGTTGAAGTCGTTGAACGGCCCGTCGGTTACACGTACGACCTCGCCGGGCTCGAACAGCACCTTCGGCCGCGGCTTGTCGACGCCTTCCTTCACGCGCTGGAGGATGGCATCGGCTTCCTTGTCACTGATCGGCGCGGGCCGGTCGCTGGAGCCGCCGATGAAGCCGAGCACCTTCGGTACGTCCTTCACCAGGTGCCAGGTCTCGTCGTCCATCTCCATGTTCACGAGCACGTAGCCGGGGAAGAATTTGCGCTCGCTGCGCCGCTTCTGCCCTTCGCGCATCTCGACCACCTCCTCGGTGGGCACCAGGATCTCCCCGAACTTGTCCTCCAGTCCGGCAAGCTTGATGCGCTCCTCGAGCGACGACTTCACCTTGTGCTCGAAGTTCGAGTATGCGTGAACGATGTACCAACGCTTGGCCAATGCTTTACCCCTGCAGTAGACGGTCCGGCCGCCTAGCCGGCATGCCCGGTCAGGTAGCGTGTGATCAGGAGCAGGATGGAATCCAGCCCCCAGAAGAACAGGCCGAGGATCAGCGTGAACACGAATACCGCGATCGTCGTCTGGGTGGTCTCCTGCTTGGTCGGCCAGACCACCTTGCGGATCTCGATGCGCGAGCCCTGGATGAACCTCCAGAGCGCCTGGCCCTGGGTGCTCGTCATGCCTACCGCGATGCCGACGCCCGTGGCGACCAGCACCATGAGCACTCGCAGCGGCAGGGCCAGCTCCGAATACCAGTAGTAACCGAAGATGCCCGCCACCAGGATCGCGGCGGCGAGAATCAGCTTGACCGTATCCAGCGCGCCGGGTTCGGGTGTTTCAGTCTTTGCGTTCATGCTTGCACGTCGACCCGGGTCGAATGGCAGGCCAGGAGGGACTCGAACCCCCAACCTGCGGTTTTGGAGACCGCTGCTCTGCCAGTTGAGCTACTGGCCTGCAATATCCGTCCGGTTGTCAAATTAATCGATGATTTTCGCCACCACGCCGGCGCCGACCGTGCGGCCGCCCTCGCGGATGGCGAACCGCAGTCCGTCCTCCATGGCGATCGGCGCAATCAGCTCCACCACCATCTTCACGTTGTCGCCCGGCATCACCATCTCGGTGCCCTCCGGCAGCTCCACCGCTCCCGTCACGTCCGTCGTGCGGAAGTAGAACTGCGGGCGATAACCCTTGAAGAACGGCGTGTGACGACCGCCCTCCTCCTTCGTCAGGATGT
>NZ_JAPDRF010000011.1:0-1590 GCF_040706615.1 Lentisalinibacter sediminis
GCAGGGTGTGTCAAAACCCCTGACAAAGAGGCGCAGGCGATAGAAAATACCCGTCACGCAAGTGGCGGGTATTTTTTTATGAGCTACGTACGGGGCGAGTCGCGCACGCAGGGGACGCTTTTCCCGACCTCACTGGACGAGTTGGTGGGAGATGATCACGTTTGTCGCGTGATCGAGGCGTTCGTGGAGGGGTTGGAACTGGGCGAGATGGGGTTTTCTCGCGCGTGTCCGAGTGCCACGGGCCGCCCGCCGTATGATCCGGCGGATCTGCTGAAGCTCTATATCTACGGTTATCTGCACCAGACGCGCTCCTCGCGGCGGCTGGAGCGCGAGTGCGCTCGCAACGTGGAGGTGATGTGGCTATTGAACCGGCTCGCCCCGGATCACAAGACCATTGCGCGGTTTCGCCAGCACAACGGCGAGGCGTTGCGCCGGACCTGTGCGCTGTTCGTGCAGCTGTGCCGGCGCGCGGGTCTGGTTTCGGGGGAATGGGTAGCGATCGACGGCTCTAAGTTCCAGGCGGTGGCGAGTCGCAAGGCGGTGTGGAGCGAGGAGCGCCTGGCGCGCGAACAGGCGCGGCTGGAGGCGCAGATCGGCGATTATCTCGAACGCCTGGACGCGGTAGATGACTCCGAGGGCGAGGAGACCGGGGACGCCCGCGCCATTCGGGCGGCGCTTGAGCTGCTGCGCGCGGAACAAGCCGAGCAGGCCCGGGTTCAGGCATCACTCGATGAGAAGGGCGGGCGCTCACTGACCGCTACGGAGACCGATGCCCGCCCGATGCGTGGGACGGGGCCTGGCTACAACGTGCAGAGTGCCGTTGACGCCGGGCATCATCTGATCGTCTTTCATGCGGTGACGGACGAGGCAACGGACAACCGCTCCCTGCGCCCGCTGGCCGAGGGCGCGCAGCGCGCGCTCGGAAGCGAGTCGATGCAGGTGCTGGCCGATGCGGGCTATGCCAACGGTGAACAGGCGGCAGCACTTGAGGAGCGGGGCATCACGCCCTACGTGGCCTCGAACCGGGCGGTGAACAACCAGGGCAATGGCAAGCTGTTCCCGGCCCGTGCGTTTCGTTACGAGGAGGCCAGCGACACGTTGGAGTGTCCGGCGGGCAAGCGCCTGCACCGCAAGCAGCTGCAGAGACGTAATCATCAGATCATCTACAGCGCCCGGGAAGAGGACTGCGCAGCCTGCGCGCTGAAGGCGCAATGTACCGACAGGAAACGACGACTGGTGGGACGCCATGTCTACGAGCAAGCCCTGAGCGGCATGGCCGAGCGCACGACACCCTCTCATATGCGCCGGCGCGCCAGTATCGTCGAGCACCCCTTCGGCACGCTGAAGTACCAGATCTTCGAGAAACCGCGCTTCCTGATGCGCGGGCTATCGGGCGCCGGCACGGAGATGGCGCTCGCGGTCCTTGCCTATAACCTGAAAAGAGCGATGAAGGTGCTGGGCAACACCGAGCTTCGCCAAAGACTGATCACCGCCGCCGCGGCCTGATCGACAACCCTCAAAAAAACAACGCCCCGGAATGCTCCGGGGCGTTGTCGTTAGTGCCGGCCCGCAGGGTTTTGACACACCCTG
>NZ_JAPDRF010000012.1:0-1255 GCF_040706615.1 Lentisalinibacter sediminis
AAGGAACCTCTATTAACCCCGTTTCGGATTCGTCGGTTGCTGTGATTGCGGAGATCGGGCGTTCGAGACGATAGATTGGCCCGGCCGGGTGGATAGTCGGGTCGTGATGAGCAAGGCTTCGGACCTCGTTAGTCTCGCCCGGAAGCGGTTATCCGGGCACCGCACTGCCTTTCGGAGGTGAGTGCACTGTGAGCCATGCCAGGCGCCGGACGTTGTAGACGAAGTTCATCATCCCGATCTTGAAGCGCGCCCGCTCCAGCCCGATGGTGCGCACCGTGCGCCCCATCCAACGCTGCTGGGCGAAGACATGCTCGACGCGGATGCGCGTCTTCGAGCGCCGGTGATTGGCGCGCTTCTCGCGCTCGGTGAGCGGGCGTGAGGCGTGGCCCTGGCGCTGGATGTGGCTGCGGTAGCCGTACTCTCTGAGCCGCGCCTCCCACTCCCGCGAGCGATAGTTGGCATCGGCCCAGAGTGCCCGGGAGCTGTTGGTCTCATCCAGCAACCCCTCGAGCATGCGCCGATCATTGAGCGCAGCATCGCTGACACCAAAGCGCCGGATCAGCTTGTACTTCACATCCACATTGATGTGGTTCTTGTAGCCGAAGTAGGTCTTGCCCTCCTTGCGAGCCCAGCGCGCCTGGGTGTCCTTCTGGCGCCGCTTCGCCTCCTCCCAGTCCTCGGGTACCTCGCCGCGGCGGATGCGCTCGTTCTCATCGCGGCGGTTGCGAGAGCGCGGCGCCTCGACCATCGCTGCATCGACGATCTGGCCCTTGCGCGAGTGATAGCCCGCCGCCTCGATCTGGGCCATCAGCTCGGCGAACAACACCTCCAGCACTCCCGCCTCGTTCAGCTGCTCGCGATGCAGCCAGATTGTCTTGGCGTCCGGCACGCGCCCTTCGGGCCCCAGGCCCAGAAAGCGCGCAAACGAGTAGCGATCCCGGATCTGGTACTCCGTCTGATCATCCGAGAGGTTGTAGAGCTGCTGCAGGAACAGCACCTTGAACATCAGCACCGCATCGGTGCGGGGACGACCGCCCTTGCCCGGATCCGGCACCTCGTAGGTGCTCTCCAGCGTCGCCCGGAAGGCCTCGAAATCCACCACCTCATTGATCTTCGGCAGCGGATCGCCCAGCTCCTCCAGCAGCGCGTAGCGATCTTCCAAATCGAAAAAACCCGGCTGCATCCCCGTCACCTCGCGCCAAATCTCCTGCGCGCAATTTTGACAGGAATACGCCGGGGTTTTTAGAGGTTCCTT
>NZ_JAPDRF010000013.1:0-1197 GCF_040706615.1 Lentisalinibacter sediminis
GTAGGAGATTCTATGGCGCTTGGCTATAGGCGATCTCCTGTTTCTGGAAGGTCTGCTGACGGTTGATCAGGGTGAAGGCGATGCGGGCGAGTTTTCTCGCCAGGATGCAGTTGGCGGCGATCTTCGAGAGGCCTTTGTCGAGCTGGCGCTGGTGGTAATCGGCGAAGGGAGCGTAAGTGCGAGCCGGCTTGGCAGCGCAGTAAAGGAGGCGCCTGAGTTCGGCCGGTCCCCGCTTGGTGAGCTTTCTCTTGCCCTCGTACATCCCGGATTCCCTGATTCGAACGTCTAAGCCTAAGTAGGCGACGAAGGCGTCGGCGCTGGCGAAGGCCCCGCGGTGGAAGGTGGCCACCAGGGCGACGGCATTGAGCGGGCCGATGCCGGGGATGGACAGGGCACGGCGGTAGTCACCCTCCCAGCCAAGCGCCCTGACCAGAGCCAGGAGGCGCTCATCCAGACGCTTGAGGATGCGTCGGATCTCGTTCATCAGCCCCCGGGCGGAGAAGCCCACTTCGCGGAAGCTCTGGGTGAGCTGGTTGCGGGACTGGACCACGACCGCGCGGCGGCTGAGCAGCGCCCAGAGCTGGCGCGCCTGGCCCGAGGCGGGCTCGAAGGGGCGCAACTGCCCGCCCTCATGCGCCAGATAACGGGCCAGCAGCCAGGCATCGGCAGGATCGGTCTTGTTGCGCGCGTTGACCGCCTCGCGGTAGTGGGCGAGCTGGCGGGGGTTGACCAGATACACCGTGTAGCCGCGCCGCTGGGCGGCCTCGACGATCGCCAGGTGATAGCTCGAGGTGGGCTCCACCGCTAGCCTGACCGGTCCCGCTAACCCTCTCAGCCAGCCCTGGATGCTCTCTGGGTCGTTGGCCAGTTCGTTGAGCTCACCGCTGTCCCAGTCGTAGATGACGAGCGTGTCCTTGGAGACGTCGACGCCCAGCGTGATTTCAGCTACTTCTTTTGCCACAATGACCTCCGCGGTTAGATGCCGTGAAAGCCGGGAACTCACCGACGCAACCTTGGTATCAATCGGCTGGTGCTACAGCTGGATTCCTCATAGGCGTTTTTGGTGAGGGGATGGGGACGAGGTCTCCTACAGTCTGTACCGACAGGTCAGAAGGGCCTTGTGTCCCTCCCATCCCGGCGCCTTTCATCTTCCTGATTTCAGGCGCCGACTACCATACAAGGGCCTTCAGGCCCGAT
>NZ_JAPDRF010000014.1:0-983 GCF_040706615.1 Lentisalinibacter sediminis
ATCCAGGATGACGATGATGCGCCGTCGCTCACTTCGGAAGCGGTCAGCGTGACGGAGGGAGATGCGGATAATGTCACTGCATCGTTCGAGCTAGTGCTCAGCGCTTCCTCTGCCCGCACGGTGACGGTGAGCTATGCCACCTTGGATGGCAGCGCCACCGCCGGCGAGGATTATCAGTCGGCGTCTGGTGATGTGACGTTTGCACCGGGCGAAACTCTGAAGACTGTAGAAGTGACAGTCCTCGGGGACGTGGTCGACGAAAGCGCCGAGACGTTCACGCTGGAGCTGAGCGGGGCGCAGAATGCGACTCTCGTTGATACCTCTGTTACGGCGACCATCGTGGACAATGACGGTGCTCCCAGCATCAGCATCGGCAACGTCACTGTGGTCGAGGACGCGGCGACTGTCACTTTCCCCGTCACGCTCTCCAACCCGGGCGCGAATCCTGTGACCGTGGACTACACGACCGTTGACGGCACGGCCACTGCCGGCGAGGACTACGAGGCCGTGGCCGCAACCCTGACTTTCGCTGCGGGGGAGACGGCCGGATCGGTGACAGTGACCATTGTCGACGATACTCTGGATGAGGATACGGAGTCTTTCTCGGTCACGCTGTCGAATGCCGGCAATGCGGATATCGCCGTGGGAACGGCGACGGCGACCATTAACGACAACGATAGTGCGGTGCGTATCGCGGTGGGCGACGCGAGTGTCACGGAGGGTGATACCGGCAGTGTGAACCTGGATTTCCCCGTCTCGCTCTCGGCGCCCAGCGGCCGCCCGGTTTCGGTGGGCTACGCCACCGTCGATGGCACTGCCACAGCGGGCGAGGACTACACCGGTGTCGCCGGGACCGTCGACTTCGCGCCCGGCGAGACCGCCGCGACGGTCACGGTAGTCGTGGTCGGGGACACGCTCGACGAGGTCGACGAAACGGTTACGCTCGCGGTCTCCAGCCCGGTCAACGCCGATCTGGGCGATGC
>NZ_JAPDRF010000015.1:0-612 GCF_040706615.1 Lentisalinibacter sediminis
CCGTCGACTTCGCGCCCGGCGAGACCGCCGCGACGGTCACGGTAGTCGTGGTCGGGGACACGCTCGACGAGGTCGACGAAACGGTTACGCTCGCGGTCTCCAGCCCGGTCAACGCCGATCTGGGCGATGCTGAGGGCACAGGCACCATTCTGGATGACGATGCGCCGCCCTCGCTCACTATCGCCGATGCGACGGTGGGCGAGGGAGACGCCGGCACTGCAGTTCTGAGCTTCGACGTCACCCTGGATGTCCCTTCCGGGCGGACGATCTCCGTGGCGTATGCGAGCGCGGACGGGACGGCCACAGCTGGCGATGACTACACGGCGGCCTCGGGCACTCTGAGCATAGATCCGGGCGCGACAGCGGCGACAATCGAGGTCGAGGTTCTGGGGGACACGCTCGACGAGGCGGACGAGACGCTGACCGTCACCTTGAGCACCCCGGATGCGGTTACACTGGCGGACACCGGGGCGACCGGCACGATCCAGGATGACGATGATGCGCCGTCGCTCACTTCGGAAGCGGTCAGCGTGACGGAGGGAGATGCGGATAATGTCACTGCATCGTTCGAGCTAGTGCTCAGCGCTTCCTCTGCCCGCACGGTGACGGTGA
>NZ_JAPDRF010000016.1:0-390 GCF_040706615.1 Lentisalinibacter sediminis
TCACGCCGACGACGATGCTGGAGTTTACCTTCGAGAGCAGTCAGGAGGGTGAGATTCACGGGATCGGCTTTACGGACAGCGACACCACGAGTGCGGCGGCTTCACGCATATTTACACTGTGGGGCACGCAGAACTGGGGCATACGCGATTATTCTTACAACGGATCAGGCGCCCAGACCTTCGTCATTCCGGTTGGTCAGTACTACACGGGCACGGGGATGCGACTGACTATCGCCAATGATGACGATGCCGGGATAGGTAGCGATTCGCGTTTCACAGGAATCCGTATATACGACCCGAGCCAGGAGCCTGTGCCGCCAATGGTCACCAATCCGGGTCACCAGACGAGCACGGTTAACAACTTCGTGTCTCTGGCTATCTCGGCTAATG